>CP082844.1:4800000-5439440 GCA_019930625.1 Nocardia asteroides | reverse complement strand
GCACTGACGGGAAAGCCGACACTATAGAGCGCTCTATGTACCACGACCTTTTATCAGTGGCGAGCGTGCAGTTTCCCATTGCTGAGAAGACGAAACCAAAGCTCATGCGCAATCTTTCTTCCGCGAGCAAAGTGACAGGACGATCGTCCAGTCGCGTGCTGACGATTAGCCTGCCAGCCGCTCCGGCTTCCCGCAAGTGATACGCGTACCGCTCTTTGCTCGACAGTTTCGGTGCGACTCCACCGAGCCGCCGAACGGCGAATCGGACCCGGTCTCACAGTGCGGAACGGACGGCGCGAACACTCGGCGCCGAACATCTTTACGCATTGTCATGCGAGAACGCATGCTTAAGTATGCTTATGAGCCTCATCAGCAAACCCCACCCGAGACCTACACTGCCGCTGCGGATCCCGCACAGACCCCGCACCGCAACCGCCCGAAGCACACGGGAACGACTCTGGAACCGCGCCGCTCAGGGCCGTAACAACGACGTTGCTGACAATCGACGCGGCCCCCGCTTCCGGCGAAAGGCTTCATGCTCGGTCCCCGCTGCATAATCTCCAATCGAATCCCCGCAGAACACCCCGACGGCATGGCAAGCACGTACGCCCGTTACCGGAAACTATTGATGAACAAAATGTGCGGTCGAGGCCCGAATCGTTTAAGTGCGGCGAAGATTCTTTCGCGGCCACAATGGAAGAAGTCCCAGGTTGTGCGCACTACTTGCGCTTCGTCGGCACGCCTGCCTGGCATAGAGATATCGTTCAGCGTTGCGTGAACAAAAGTCTCAGTCGCCCTCGGTGGATGTCGCCCGAAGGGCGAACGGTGGCCACGGTGGGATTCGGCAACTGACGGAGGGCGTTCCGGCGACCGAGCGACAGCGGTCAGGTCAGCGCGCGTGACGCTGCTCCTGCCTGCCCGCAGGCAATCGTTCCTGTCTTCGCCGGGCCGTACGGCGGATCGTTGCCGCGGCGGCGGTGTGGCAGCACACAGACCGCTCCCGCCGTCGATATGGTCGCCAATGTCCATGGCTGTGCCGCGGCGTATACGAGCCGGGGGGCGAACCCGGCGATGGGTGCGCGGCTCGTTCAACCGCTTCTCTGTGCAGAAGGATCTCGAATAGCCCTATTCGTCGCCATCACCGCGGAATCACCGACCCGCGTGGCAGCGTAGGTGGGAGGCCGCGATCTGTGAGACGCGGCGGCAGCATCCGCGGCGGGGCGCGCGACGGTCGCGTCCGAACTGGCCGAGCGGCTGTCCGGCCGAGGCGCGGGCAGCTCTCTACTCATCCAGGCTTGTCACACGAAACAGCCGTTGGACGCCTTGCCTCAATGGGGCGGCAGAACGTCGGCAAGGAATGCATTCGCGTCGGAACGAGCGTGCTGCAAGAGTGTGAAATGGGTGGCCGGTGGATAGAACAGCAGTCGGCTATCGGCGCCGCCTTGCTCGAGTTGCTGCTGTAGCAGCATTGTGGTCGGCATCGGCTGCACGGTGTCCACGCCGCCTTGCAGGAGCAGCAGCGGCTGACGGTATCCGGTCGTAGGTACCGCCATGTAGTCGCGTAGCGCTGTAATCAACGCCGGATCGGACAACGGCTTGGAAAACAGATCGCCGAAGGGGCGGCCCGCGACAGCGTCCCCCGCTGACCGCAAGCATCCTTCACCGGCCTCGGCGAGGGCGAGCACCTGTTTCCCCGGTCGCTCAGGTAGTCGGTGACGCGTAGATCCGGGGGCACGTGATCGAGGCCGGCCATGATCATCAAGACCCTGATCTGCAGCCCCTCGGGAAGCGGCACCCGCAGGCCGGGGCCGGAGAGCGTGGCGATCAGGTCCTCGTAGTTGCTCGTCGGGGCGTAGGCCACCGTGCCGCGTAGGTCGAGTTCGGGAGCGTAGATCGGTGACAATCGCGCCGCGAGTAGTGCCGAATGCCCCCCGATGGAATGCCCGGCCAGCACGTACGAGTTCGATAGCCCGAGGTCGTGGGCGCGCCCGGCCCGGACGATGTCGAGCACCGCGTGCCCGGCAGCGCGCCCGGCTAGGTATTCGTAGTGTCCTGGTGCGCCGAGCCCGATGTAATCCGTGGCCGTCACCGCGTAACCCTGTGCCAGGTAGGCAGACAGCTGCGGCGTTTCGTCGAAAGTATCCGCGATCCCGCCCATGAGATTAGGTGCGCAGCCTTGCGCGATACCGCTGGTGGAATGTCCCCATGACACCACTCGCCAACCGCCTGGAGGGGGATTCCCCGCGGGCAGGTAGATGTTTCCGGCACTGATCTGGGGTTCACCGTTCTGACCGGTGGTTCGGTAGACGAGCCGATACCCTTTGCCGGCCGACGGAATCAGCTCGGCTTCCATCAGCGGTCGGAACGACGTTATCGTTCCCGGCCCGGCAGCGGGCAGCGCATCGGCTGCTGACAATCCGGTCACCGGTACCAGCGATACGGCTGCAAGTACCGTCACGATCACGCGCCGCACGGGCAACGTCCTTCTAGACATGGAGTCTCCTGAGTGAGTGGGTCGCGAGAGAAAAGTTCGGATGGTGTTTCAGCGGCCGGCCGCGTAGCCCTGCATCCCGCGAGGATTGGCGGCCGCCGAGAGCACGTTCGTCTCGGGGTCACGAGCGACAGCGCAGAGACGTCCCTCCGACCAGGCGTCGCCCACGGTGATCCGGTGGCCACGCCGGCGCAGCTCGGTGCGGATTTCGGCGCTGATCCGCGATTCCATCGTCACCGCTCCCGGACTCATCGAACGCGGATAGAACGAGCCAGGGAAACTGTCCTGATGCCAATTCGGTGCGTCGACAGCACCCTGCAGGTCCAAACGGCCACGGACGTTGTCGCGCATGACGACCTCCAGGAAGAAATGCAGGCTCCATTGGTCCTGCTGATCGCCGCCGGGGGTGCCGAACGCCAAGATGGGCTCTCCGTCGCGTAACGCCATGGACGGGCTGAGCGTGGTCCGAGGGCGGCGGCCTGGCGCGAGAGAGTTCGGTAGGCCAGGTTCCAGCCAAGCCATTTGCAACCGAGTACCGAGTGGGAATCCGAGTTCCTGCACGATCGGATTCGACTGCAACCAGCCGCCGCTGGGAGTAGCGGCGATCATGTTGCCCCAGCGGTCCACGACGTCGAGGTGGCAGGTGTCGCCACGGACGGTGCCTGTCGCGGCTACCGTCGGCTCCCCCGTCCCTGCAGGAAAACGGTCCGGCACAGCGGAAACGGCATACTCGCTCACCCTCGGCGGCCGGCCGTCCGGGCTTCCGGGCCGCAGCTGGTGGGACGCGTCCGGACTGATCGTCGCTCGGCGCTCCGCGTTGTATGCGGGCGACAACAACGCCTCCAGGGACATATCCGTGCAGTCGCCGTACCAAGCCTCTCGGTCCGCCATCGCGAGCTTCGAGCCCTCGATCAGGGTGTGGTAGTAATCGGCCGTGCCGTGGTCCATCTGTTCTGGCAGCAGGGCCAGCTGTTGCAGGAACACCGGGCCCTGGCTCCAGAGACCGGGCTTGGCGATCGTCCAGCCGTTCCAGGTGTAGGTGGCCGGATCTTCGTAGGTTGCAACGTAGTGCACAAGGTCGCTGCCGTTCAAGGTGCCGGTGTGCCGCTCACCCGAAGTGTCCATGGTGGGCTGTGCGGCGGCGGCGGTCAGCGCTTCGGCGATGAATCCCTCCCGCCATGTACGTCGTGCGGTTTCTATCTGGGCCTCGCGGTCCGCATGTGCGGCCTCGGCTTCGGCGATCAAACGCCGCCAGGTTCGTGCCAGGGCCGGGTTCTTCAGCAACTGTCCCGGTGCGGGCGGCTTTCCTCCTCGCAGGTACACCGCCGCCGAGGTGGTCCACTCGGACTCGAAGAGGCTCTGCATCGCAGACAAGGTGCACCAGACATCCTCGAGCACCGGATGCCCACGCTCGGCGTACCAGATGGCATGGGCCAGTACGTCCGACAGCCGCTTCGTGCCGTAGTCGCGAAGCAGCAGCATCCAGGCATCGAAGGCACCCGGCACCGCCGCGGCCAGCGGTCCGGTTCCGGGTACGAGATCCAGGCCCAGATCGGTGTAGTGCTCGATCGTCGCGCCCATCGGTGCGGGCCCTTGGCCGCACAGTACCTGCGGTGCCCGTCCCGCCGGCGCGAGGATGATCGGAACTTCCCCCGCCGGCCCGTTGAGGTGCGGCTCGACCACGTGCAGTACGAACGCCGCGGCTACCGCGGCGTCGAAGGCGTTACCGCCGTCCTCGAGTATCGCCATCGCGGCCGCCGAGGCGATCCAGTGAGTGGACGAGACCATGCCGAAGGTGCCCTGCAGTGTGGGGCGCGTGGTGAATCTGCCCATTGTGATCCTTCAGAGGAGTTGGTCGTACGAGGTCCTGGGGAATCGAGAACTGATGGGTGGATACGCTGCGTCCGCTCGATCGGTTGGGCGGCGCTCATGAGGTGCTGATCGCGAGGATTTCGCGAGCAGCGCGTTGCCCGGAGTCGACCGCGCCGTCGATGTTCCGGCCCAGCGGGTCGCCGTTCCGGTGCCGGCCCAGTGCAGCGGGCCGGTCGGCCGAGACAGCTGCGATCCGAAGCGCGTCAATGTCGACGGGGTAGTGAAATCTCCGTCGCAGCCGCGAGTCCCCACCACGATGACGTCTGCGAGGTTCGACATTCGCATACATCCAACATCTCAGATACATGATGTATGCGAATGTAGTCTTGTCTGCGTGACTGTCAAGGGACGACGGGCTAAATACACCGAAGCCACCCAGGCCGCCCTCATGGAGACGGGCCGTCGGCTGTTCATAGAACAGCGGTACTCCGAACTCTCCGCCGACGAGATCGCTCGCGCTGCCCGCCTGACGCGAGGCGCGGTGAACCACCACTTCGGCGGCAAGCAAGGACTGTTCCAAGCCGTGTTCTGTACGTGCCAGTTCCCTACGCCGTACAGCCGAGTAGGATCTGCGATCGACCGAGCAGCCAGCCGGAAGATGGCGCGGAAACGGGGGTTCAGCCGACCGGGAGTTTCATCACCGGATGGGGGCCCAGGTCGGTGACGTAAACGTTGTCCGCATTGTCGACCGCCACACCCTGGGGATCTTTGAGTCCGGTGAATGGCAGCTGAGTCGGCGTCGACGCACCCGCCGCCAACCTCACCACCCATTCGTTACCCCAGTCGACGACGTACACGTCTCCTGTCGTGTCGACCGCCACACCCTGGGGATCTTTGAGTCCGGTGAATGGCAACATGGTCGGCTCCGACGCGCCCGGCGCCAACCTCAACACCCGTTCGGTGCCCAATTCTGTGACGTACAGGTTGCCCGCATTGTCGACCGCCACACCCTGGGGATCTTTGAGCTCGGTGAATGGCAACGTGGCTGGCTCCGACGCACCCACCGCCAACTTCAACACCCGATTGTTACCCCGGTCGGCGACGTATACGTCTCCCGCCGGGTGGACCGCCACACCCTGGGGATTCTTCAGGCCGGTGAACGGCAGCGAGGTCGGCTCCGACGCACCCGCCGCCAATTTCACCACCCGATTGTTACTTGTGTCGGTGACGTAAACGTTGCCCGCATCATCGACTGCCACATCCTGCGGGTTCCTCAGGCCGGTGAACGGCAGCGGCGTCGGCTCCGACGCACCCGCCGCCAATTTCGCCACCCGATCGTTACCCATATCGGTGACGTAAACGTTGCCCGCATTATCGACCGCCACACCGGTGGGCAGGGTGACGCCGGTGAACGGCAGCGGAGTCGGTGACGAGTAGGCGGGGGCGAAAGCTGTGGGTGTGGGCGAGTCGCCGCCAGCCGATTCCCGCTGGACACCGACGATGACAGCTACGGCGGTCAACACCGTAACCGCGACCGCGGCGGCCAGCAGCATGGCTGTCTTGCGAGACAATCTGATCCGCCGCTCATCTCGGGCGGCCACGCCCCCTGTGCTGCTGGCCGGGGGATCACCCACCGCGGCGCAGGCCGCCGCGGCCAGCTCGCGCACGGTCTGGTAGCGATCATCGGGATTTTTGGCCATACCCTTGGCAATAACCGCATCGAACGCAGTCGGTACATCGGGTGCAGTGGCGCTGGGACGCGGCGGCGGGCTGTGCAGGTGCTGGGCGATCACACCCTGCATCCCCAATGCGCTCGCGAACGGCGGTCGGCCGGTCAGGCACTCGTGCAGTACGCACGTCAAGGCGTACACGTCCACCCGGGCATCGGCCTTGACCTCCGCGCTGATCTCTTCCGGCGCCATGTAGGCGACGGTGCCGATGGTCTGGCCGACCGTGGTGAGGGTGCGGTCGTCGGCGGCACGGGCGATCCCGAAATCGATCAGCGAGGCGAACTCATCGCCTCCCAGCAGGATGTTGGAGGGTTTGACGTCGCGGTGGACCAGCCCGGCGTCGTGGGCCGCCTGCAGCGCGCCGGCCACCTGTGCGATGATCGCCACTGCCCGACGCGGCGGCAAGGCCCCTTCTCGCCTGATCACCGTGCGCAGGTCGGTGCCCTCGATCAAGCGCATATTCAGATAGAGCCGACCGTCGATGTCGCCGAAGTCATGGATGGGGATCACATGCGGCTCGGTCAACTGCGCCACCGCCCGGCACTCCCGGCGGAACCGCTCGCGAAGCTCCTCGTCCTCGGCGAAGCGTTCAGGCAGCACCTTGAGCGCCACCACCCGGTTGGTCAGCGAATCGTGCGCCCGCCACACCTGGCCCATGCCGCCCTGACCCAGCAACGACAGAAGCCGATAGCGTCCGAACGCCTCCGCTGGCCGAGTGGCGTCCCCACCACCCAATATCGTGTCATTCATTGTGCCGTCCCATGGCCGCCCGACTGGCAAACGTGTACTCGATTTGTTCCAACTCCCGCCCGAGCGGGTGCCTCACACTGGTTGTTGTAGCCAGGCCGGACAGTCGAGAGTCGGCGCTATCGGCGGCGGGCGAATTCCCAGCCATGCTCATGCCGGCGAGTACGCGGCTGGGCACTGCCCGCCACCGGTGCGAGATGCGGATCGTGCCCAGAAATCCGCCGACAACCTGTCGCAAATTCAGTGTACCCCGGACGCATACGACCGAATTCGTGATGCCGACCGGCCGGCACCACTCGGAGCCGGGTCATCTTCCATAAAAGCCTTTCCGGCAGCCAACCGATTTCCAAACAGCTTTCGCGGTACTGCTTCCGGAACGAATTCGGGGCTTGATCCGGGATGGTCACGCTCGGCGGGGCCCTCCCCCTGCGCTGTGGTTCCGCGTCCTGGGAAGGGGAACGGCCTCGATGGACCATCGAGGGTTGCAACTTGAGTTGAACTCAACTTACCATCCGATCATGGGCAAGACCGCACGCGGAAGCGCCGCTCGCCAGAACCTGCTTCAGGCAGCCGCGGATGAGCTGAGCGAGACCGGGGAGTTGGAAGTCGCGGCGGTGGCACGCCGCGCCGGTGTCAGCACCGGGCTCCCGTACCGGTATTTCGGGACCCGCACCGGACTGCTGATCGCGGTGCTCGAGTCGTTCTACGACCGGCTCTGCGATGCCGCGGCGCTGCGTGAGTACCCCGAATCCAATTGGGCGGCACGGGAACAGCACCGCATCCGGGACTGGGTGGCTTTTCTCTACGGCGAGCCGCTGGCCCCGATCGTGCTCGGCGGTCTGGTCGGCGACGGCGAGGTCGCGGCCGCGCACACCGCGCGGCTGAGCATGCTCATCGAACTCGGCGCCCGCAACATGGCGCGCGCCCAGCACCACGGCGAGATCCCCGCCGATCGTGATCCGGAGTATCTGGCCGCCGCCACCCTCGGCGGCACCAACGCCGTGGTGTCGGTCGCGCTCACGCGCACCCCCCGTCCTACTCCGGAGTCCGTCATAGCTCAGCTCTGGGCCTTCGTCTCCGGAGCAGTCGGACTCACCGACAAGAGAGGACACACACCATGAATTACGAACCCGCCCCTACCGGCACTGTCACCGAACTCGAGGACCTCGGCACCGACCTGGCGGGGCAGCACAAGGCCACCGAAAGCGGCGGCGCCACGGTCGATCCGGCGGTGGTCGATGCCGACATGGCCGCCCTCGAACGCGACGGCTACGTCATCCTCGAAGACCTGATCAGCACCGAGGACTGTGCACGTATCCGCGAGTCCGCCGCAGAACTGCTCGATCACACCGGCCGCAACATCTTCGAAGGGCAACGCACCCAACGCCTCTACAGCGTGCTGGAGAAAACCCGCGACTGCGACCGCCTCGTCGACCATCCGCGGGTGCTGGCCCTGCTCGACAGACTGTTCCTACCGAATTACCTGCTGTCCCAGCTACAAGTCATCAACATCCTGCCCGGCGAGAACGCGCAGCTGCTGCACCACGACGATGGGTTCTATCCGCTGCCTCGGCCCCGCCCGCCGGTCGGGGCGGCCACCGTGTGGGCTATCGACCCCTTCACCCGAACCAACGGCGCCACTGTCGTCATCCCCGGCAGCCACCTGTGGGCCGACCGGCGGCCCACAGCCTCCGACTCGATCGTCAGCGTAGAGATTGCACCAGGGTCGTGCGTGTTCTTCCTCGGCACTCTCTGGCACGGCGGCGGCGCCAACCGCTCCGCACATCCACGACTGGCCGTGACCGCCCAGTACTGCGAACCCTGGCTGCGACCCCAGGAAGCCTTCACCCTGTCCACCAGCCGTGACTGCGCCCGCACCGTCTCCGAAGACATCCGCCGCATGCTCGGCTACAGCATCCACCCACCCTTCATCGGCCAAGTCAACGGCATGCACCCCAAACGCCTACTCGAAACATCTCGAACTCGATGACGGGGTTGCCACCACTGTCCCGTCCGGGCACAGGGGTACTCCCCCCGAGAAGGCGGCGCTTGCTCGGGTCGCGGTCACCTGTGGCTCCGATGACGACGATGACGTCGCCACCGAACCGGTCGAGCCGGACGACAGCGCTCAGCGACGGACGCGCCGCCAGCTCCGGGAGCGGCCCCCGGTACCGGCGCGCGCGCTGGTACCGAATCCCGCGAGGTGCAGGGTGATCAACAACAGTCCGAGGGTGACGAAGGTACCGCCGGTAATGGCCTCACCGAAGGTGGCATCCGCCAGATCGAAAATGAGCGCGAGACCGAATGCTACGGCTGCGGCGATGGCGAGCATGAGAACCTCCTGATGTCCGTCGGAAACGATGACACCAGAGCAAGTCATCGAGTTCCTCTGATGCGCATACCCGCAAACCGCGTCAACACACAGTTTTGACGCGATCGGCCGACACAACCTGCTACGACCTGAGCTATCCGTGCCAGAAGCCACGGTGCCACGCAGGCCGATCCCACTCGGGCGCACACCACCCTCGACCGCGACGGGCTCGCGCGCGTTGAGGCCCGGTTCGCGTCCTCGCGTTCGAAGTTGCCGAGAATCAGGCCGAATCAAGCACCGTCACAGCATCGGTGTCCAGTACTTCGGCGCGCCCCAGAGGCAGGGTTGCAGCGGCGATGTGAAGGTCGCCTTGGTTCAGGTCGAGCATCAGCGCCCCGAGGGTTGTTTGCAGCCGGACGCGCAACTGGTCGGGTATGCAGTCCATGGTGGCAATCCGTTTGCGGTAGTTGAGGAAACTGTGGCATCCGATCGCCTTGATTCCCGCCCGGCGGGCGCTGGCGACAGCGTCGGCCAATGTCCACGATGCGTTTTCGGCGGGCTGGATGATGTCGATGGCGTCGAGGTGTCGTGACCGGATCTGTTCAGGGAAGAACTTCGCTGCGAAGTGGCGGTAGAGAACATATTCCGAAGCACCGGTCCATTTGGTGTGTTCAATCGTCGCCGGGAATGCCTTCCAGAACGGTCGCTCATGCTGATTCTCGACTCGCCGAGTCAGATCCGTCAGGATTTTCCTGTCGAACACCATGTGATGTTGCATTCCGCTGTATGGGTCGACCGGCCGCCACTCGGCAAGCAGCCGGGTCGCTGCGGTGATCGCGGAGTGGCGGGCGGGGATCGCATGTTGACGCGTGCCGAGGCGCCAATGCAGTGGATAACCAAGTGCCAGACAGGATGTGCCATCGCCTTCGACGAACACGACATCGTCGACGAGCGTGTAGTCCGCGTCGAGGACCAGGAGGTGCTGGACCGTACTCGGCAGGATGCGGAAGCAGTTCAGTTTGATCAACTGCTGGCAGTACCAGGACGAATTGTCGTGATCACCGCCTGCCGCGCGCAGGGTCGCCCCGATCGAGGCCGGTGTCGGCGAGACCCCTTCCTCATCGATCCACTGCAGCACGTGGTCGGTCCGCACCTGGACGCGGAGTCGCGCGGACCCGACGACATTCACCGATCGGATCGGATTACGGCAGTGTGTTCTCAGTCCCGTGAGACAGGCATCGAGGCTGGTCAAATCCTTGGCCGCTACCGGGATCATGACGTCGATCGCCGGCAGGTACACAGTTTCGGTGGTCACGTTCAGGCTCTCCCTGGCTGATCGTCGCCGGTAACTATAGCCAGGATTCGTGGGTTGGCGGTCTGGTCGATGAAGATGTTGGTGATGGTCAGAGTGCTCGCCGCTCGTTCTCGCCGATCATGCCATGGAAGCGGATCGCCTCCAGATCGCGTACAGCCGAGGGGTTGGCGTGAACAAGCGCCATCGGAGCAGGTTCGCGAGCACGGACACCTCGCGTGCTCGCGGTCGGGACCGCAGTAGGCGTCCACCACATAGCAGTGGCCGATACGGCCGGGGTCGCAACGGATACTTCCACGTCGTCCAGCACGGGCGGCTGCGGTGACGGCGCGGGTCCGCCCCCCTGCAAGTAGGGGCACCCAAGGTGGTAACCGGTGTGAGGTGGGGGCGATGAGCCAGGTGGAGTTCGTCGAGAGCGGAGGCCGGCGTGGGTCGAGGTATGAGAAGCATTGCGATGGCCGCCATTACGGTGGCCACGTCGATGCTCGGGGTCGGTGCACCGGTGATGGCACAGGCCGAGCCGGACGGGCTGAGGCATTGCGCGGTCAGCAGTGGACGGGTCCCCGAAACGGCGACACCGGAGGAGGTCGGACTCGATTCGGCGGCGCTGCGCCAGGCGGTGGCCCTCGCGGCGGATTCGACGCGCACGACGCTGCAGATCTTCCGGAACAATTGCTTGATCGCGACCGGTCCCGACAACGCACGGGCCGCCGGTGTGCCGTGGAATCTATGGAGCAGCACCAAGAGTGTGGTTTCGATGGTGGCCGGGATCGCGGTGGACGAGCAGCGGCTGCGGCTCGATGACCCGATCGGCGCCTATCTGCCGCCCGAGCTCGGTGATGCCGGACATCGCGCGATCACGGTGCGGAATCTGCTCATCGAATCCAGCGGCATGCGGGTGGCGGTGGCCTCCGAGGGCATCACCGGGCTGGCGCAAATCGACCCGAATGTGGTCGCGCAGGCGTTGGCGATGCCGATCGATCAACAGCAGGGCACCGAGTGGCGCTACAGTCAGCGCGCTGTCGATCTGCTCGTATACGTCATCCAACGTGCGGTCGGCGAGGACTTCCAGACCTACGCTCAGCGAAAGCTGTTCGATCCGTTGGGCATTCCGCCGACCGACTACTTCTGGGGGCGTGACCGAAGCGGAAACACCTATGGCTACGCGCATCTCCTGCTGCCACCGGACGATTTCGCCAAGCTCGGCCTCCTGCTCACCAATCGCGGCCAGTGGGGCGGTCACCAAATCATTTCGGGAGACTATCTCGCGCAGGCCGGCCGGCCCACCCCGACGAACCCCTGCTACGGCTTCCTGTTCGTCGTGAACGGGCCGGACTGCGCCAATTACTTTCCTGGTCTGCCGCCGGATGCGATGCAGATGTCGGGGATGATGCGCCAGGACAACTTCGTCGTGCCGAGCCTCGGATTGATGGTCAGCTGGACCGGCGTCACGGTTCCGGGCAGCGCGTTGAGTTTCCCGCACGACGTCCTGCGTGCCGTCGGCTCCGCCTTCCGGCAACCCCGCATACCCGCCGCGGCACCCTACGAACAGCAGGCGAATACCCAACTGTCGGATCCGATGATGTCGAATCCGGACGCGACCCTCGCCGCACTCGGTATCGGCCCGATGGCCTACCCGGGCTGCAACCCGCTGTCCTGCCTGGGCAAGCCCATGTCCACGCCGCTCGCGAATTGGCCACCGGGCTGCTTCATCCTCGCCTGCGTCGGCCCGCACCCGGCAACCCCTGGAATTCGGTAGCGGCGCCACATGTTCACACTGGGCCGCCGAGACCGAGGGATTGATGATGCAGCCGAGCCGGTCGGCGTCGTGTTGCGTGAGTTGCGCACCGACGACACCGAGATGGACCCCGCCGCTTCCCTGCCCCGGCTGTCTTGGTGCTGATGCTGACGTGGAGCCGCCGCAGTGGGAAGAGGCACCATCCGAGCGGAAACCGTCGCTGATCCAGTTCCGTGGAAACGCGTACGTCGTTGAGCCCCAATGTGTCACGCTGCGGGCATGGCTTTCTCGCGGGCAGATCGCATGCGCGTGCTGGTGACCGTCAACCAGTTCGAATCCCACTTTCGGGGGCTGGTCACACTGGCCGACGCGCTGAGCAGGCACGGCCACGATGTCCGCGTTGCGGCACCCCAGAAGTGGGGGGCCTGGCTGCACAGCAACTACGGCGTCGAGACCGTAGACGTGGGAATACGGTGGGCCGACCGCGAGTTCGATGCAGCGATTTTCGGGTGTCTGCTCGACCGGGACATAGACGCGTTCGACCGGATGTACATGACGGAGTTCCTCGGTGACCGTATCGCCTTGCGTGTCGCGGAAGACGTACTGGACCTGTCCCAACGGTGGCGACCTGATGTCGTCTTGCACGAGTGCTCGGAGTTCGGCGGTTACCTGGCCGCGGAGGTGCTCGAAATACCCCACGTCACGGTGGACATCGGCCCGCTGCAGCTTGTGCGAAACCTCCACGAAGACCTGATCCGACCCGCTTTGACCACGCAACGGGCCAAACTCGGGCTTCCGGAAGAACCGCCGACGCCAGGAATCCTGCGACATCTCACGGTCTCCCTGACGCCGAGAGAATTCAATAACGCCGATCTCGACACCCCATTGGTCCGTTACCGGCACGAACCACCGGTACGGCACAATGATCAACTGCTCCCGGAGGTGTTCACCTCGATGCCTGGCGATAGGCCGATCGTTTACCTCTCGCTAGGATCGATCGGCCCCTTCTCACCGCGGTTCAGGGATCGAATGACCGAGATCTACGGGGAGGTCTTCGCGGCTTTGGCCGTGCTCCGGTGTACCGCGGTCGTCTCGCTGCCGTCGCTGTATCAGGACAGATTCCGATCGCTACCAGCACACATCCATGTCCTGCCGTACGTCCCGCAGTCCCTCGTATTGGCGAACGTGGACCTGTTCATCACACACGGTGGATTGAATTCGATGCGCGACACGATAACCTACGGAGTCCCGCAGCTGGTACTTCCCTTCTTCGCCGATCATCCCGGAAATGCACGACGCTGCGAAATCCTCGGCACCGGCATCCACCTCGATCCCATGACCGTCACCGCCTCCGATGTTCTCACCGCCTGCCGGCGAATCCTCGACGACCCCACCTACCAGCAGGCCGCGCGAGAGCTCAAGCGGCATATGTGGGCACTGCCGCCACAATCCGCATTTACCGAAGACCTCAGAGATTTCGTTCCAGGCTTCTCGCACCGGGAGAAATAGAGTGAACGATAGAGACGATCTGATCACGATTATCCGACGGTTCCACAATTCGCAGACCGAGAATCACTTCGTCGCAGGCGTCACCGAGATCCAATCATCCGGCGCCTGCCTCGACGACGACGACAGGGTCGCCGTCCTCGAGGCCGCGCTGGATATGCGTATCGCGGCGGGAATCCTGGCACATCGATTCGAAAGAGAATTCGCCAGAAAAATGGGTCTCCGCAAGGCGCGACTCACCAACTCCGGCTCTTCGGCGAACCTGCTCGCAGTCACCGCATTGACCGCCCCGGAACTGGGCGACTCCCGGCTGTGCCCCGGGGATGAGGTGATCACGGCTGCCGCCGGCTTCCCGACGACAGTGAACCCGATCCTGCAAAACGGGTTGAAACCGGTATTCGTGGATATCGATCCCGCCACATACAACACGACACCTGAAGCCGTGGAGGAGGCAATCGGCCCGAGGACCCGTGCCGTGGTACTGGCACACACACTCGGTAACCCGTTTGCGGTGGCGGAGATCTCCGCGTTGTGCGCGGAGCACGGCATGTTCCTGATCGAAGACAATTGCGATGCAGTCGGCTCGACATACCGGTCACGAGTTACCGGCACCTTCGGCGATCTGGCCACCGTCAGCTTCTACCCGGCACATCATTTGACCACAGGTGAGGGCGGATGTGTGCTGACCAACGACCTGACCACAGCACGCGTCGTGAAGTCTCTGCGCGATTGGGGACGCGACTGCTGGTGTGAGCCGGGCGAAAGCAACAGATGCGGGAAGAGGTTCACCCAGCAGCTGGGCTGCCTTCCCTACGGATACGACCACAAGTACATCTATTCGCATATCGGCTACAACCTGAAGACAACAGATATCCAGGCTGCGCTCGGGCTCTCCCAGCTGGCCAGACTGGACGATTTCTGCTCCCGTCGGCGTCACAACTGGCGTCGGCTTCGCGAAGGCCTGGATGGGATCGACCATCTCCGCCTGCCGGAACCGACCCTCGGTAGCGATCCGAGCTGGTTCGGATTCGCCCTCACGGTGCTGCCGGACGCGCCTTTCGGCCGCATCGACATCGTCAACTTCCTCGAACACCGCAAAATCGCGACCCGTGGCCTCTTCGCCGGAAATCTCCTCCGCCATCCGGCGTACTCGAACATCGAGTGCCGAATATCCGGCAGCTTGGCGGCCAGCGACTACGTCGCCGACAACACCTTCTGGATAGGCGTGTACCCCGGAATAACCGACGAGATGACCGACTACATGGTCGCCTCGATCCGAGAGTACGTTTCGGGCTACCGAGACTCCCCGGTCCGGCTCGTGCCGATCTCCCGCGAGGACAAGCGGTGAACAGGTTGGTGGTCACCGGTGCCGACGGACTGCTCGGCAGTGGGATAACAAGGGCGACGAGCCCGTTTCGTCGCGCTGATCGACAGGTGCTCGGGTTCGGATCGAAAGAACTCGACATCACCGATGCAACAGCGGTGAACGACACCGTCGGCCCCGGCGATGTCGTCATCAACTGCGCGGCCTACACCGGCGTAGACGCCGCCGAGATCGAAGCCGATAAAGCGTTCGCGGTCAACGCGGTCGGCCCGGGACTGCTGGCCCGAGCCTGCGCGAAGAGTGGAGCGCGACTACTGCACATCTCGACCGCCTACGTCTTCGACGGGGCGGCGTCGAGTCCATGGGAAACCTGGTCGCCGACCGTCCCGTCGAGCGTGTACGGAAGATCCAAGTTGGCAGGTGAGGAGGCCGCCCGAGCAGCGTTGCCCGATGTGCGGATCGTCCGCACCATGTGGCTGTACTCGGGGACCGATCGGGATTTCCCGGCCGCACTCGTGCGGAGATGCTCCCGAGGCGAGCGCGTCGCGGTCGTCACCGACCAGATCGCGTCCCCCACCTACGTCGACGATCTCGTGTCCGCACTGTTCGACCTCGTCGCGCACCCGAATCCACCGCACCTGCTCCACGCGACCGGAGGCGGTGCCGCATCCAAATACCGATTCGCTCGTGCGGTCGTCGAAGCGGCGGGACTCGATGCGGATCTGTTGCGGCCTTGCCGGACATCGGAATTCCGAGATGCCGCAACCCGGCCGCGGAATGCCGTTCTGTCGAACGCATCGTGGATCGGAAGCGGCCTTACGCCCCTACCCCACTGGCGTGACGGACTCCGTCGCGCTATCAGAGCTGCAGTTCGTGACGTCCGGTCGTGAACGGTCGGAATCTTCGATCGTCAGGCGCCGGGCGCCCAGCCGAGGACCGCTCGCACGGCCGCACGAGCAGCGGCCGGGTCGGAAGCCGCCAGCGCGGCGGTCGCGGCGCGCTCGCACTGCTCACGGGTCACCTCGGCCAGGCCCGCGCCCACCGCGGCGACCGCGCCCGCTGCCATGGACAGCGATCCGACGCCGAAGCCGACCAGCACGCAGGCCAAGGCCGGATCCGCCGCGGCTTCACCGCACACCCCTACGGGCTTGCCGAGGCGCTGACCCGCAACCGCCGTGCGCGCGACGAGAGCCAGCACCGCCGGCTGCCACGGATCGGTGAGGGCGGCCAGTGCGGGAGACATCCGGTCGGCCGCCATTGTGTATTGCGCGAGGTCATTGGTGCCGACGGAGAGGAAATCGACGTGGCGCAGAATCGCTTCCGCCGTGAGCGCGGCGGCGGGCACCTCGATCATCGCGCCGGGGATCAGCCCCCGGCCGCGCACCTTCTCGGCGAAGGATTCCGCTTCGGCCGCGGTCGAGATCATCGGCGCCATCACCCAGGGCACCGGCGAACGGCCGGCGGCGGCTTGCGAGATCGCGTCGAGTTGCCGGTCGAGGATTCCGGCGTCGCGCGCGGCAATGCGGATACCCCGCACCCCGAGCGCGGGATTGGCCTCGTCGGCATGGTCGGCGAATCGTAGCGGCTTGTCCGATCCGGCGTCCAGGGTCCGGATCACCACCTTGGCGCCGGCGTACGCGTCGAACACCTCGCGGTAGATGCGCTCTTGCTCTGCTACCGCGGGCTCGGTTTCGCGGTCCAGGAAGCACAATTCGGTGCGGAACAGGCCGACGCCTTCGGCCGGTGTTCGGCGCGCGGCCTGCGCGCCTGGGCCATCTTGGACGTTGACCAGTACTTCCACCCGGTGACCGTCCGCGGTTGCGCCCGGCCCGGTCCAGGCGGCGTCTCGGGCCGTCCGGGCACGGAACCGCTCGACCGCGCGTGCCGCAACCTCGGGATCGGGATCGAGGACTACGCGCCCGGACGAGCCGTCCAGCAGGACGGGCGTACCCGCCGCGATTGCGTCGAGACCGGCCACCGCGACGACACAAGGAATGCCGAGTTGCCGCGCGATGATCGCCGTGTGGCTGGTAGGCCCGCCGAATGACGTCGCCAAGCCGATGATGAGCGAGGGGTCGAGGCCCGCCGCATCCGCGGGCGCGAGGTCGTCGGCGAGCAGGATCGAGGGCTCTGGCGGCACCGGGATGCCTGGTTCGGGCGCGCCGGCCAGTTCGGCGACGACCCGATCGCAGACGTCCCGGAGATCTGTCACGCGTTCGGCCATCAGCCCGCCGAGCTTGATGAACATCTCGGCGAACTGGTCGGTGGCCGCGACCGCCGCCGCACGCGCCGGTGTGCCGGCCGCGATCAGCTTCTGCGCCACACCGAGCCAGCCACGGTCGGTGGCCATCGCGGCGTTCGCGGCGAGGACTTCCGCGGCGGCGCCGCCGGCCCGGGCCGCTCGTCCCCGCAAACGGTCCGCGACCGTCGTCGCTGCCGCAAGGAACGCCGCCTGCTCGGATGCCCGACCGGGCTCGGGAATCGAATCAGTCGACTCCGCAACGCGTAGACGGGCACCCGGCCGGACAGCGGGCGCACACGCTACCCCGGAGACCGCCGGTGTGCCGCACAGCACTAACGATTCCATTTCTACCTGCAAAGATCCCGTCATCCGTCGCCTACCTCCACACCTGAACCGGCGAGCCCGATTCCCTGCCCATCCGATCTTCGATGTGATCCAGACTACGCCATACGATTGACAAAGCAACACATTCAGATATAAAACAACATAAACCAACATCGAACCGGGAGGTCGGATGTACGCCGAGGAACGGCAGCAGGCGATCGCGACGCTGGTCGGGCAACGAGGGCGCGTGTCGGTCACCGAGCTGTCCGATCAATACGGCGTCACGACCGAGACAGTCCGGCGCGATCTCGCGGTCCTGGACCGGATGGGCTTGGTCAGGCGTGTGCACGGCGGCGCGGTGCCTGCCGCGGCGCTGACCGCGATCGAGCTCGGCACCGGCGAACGCGAGCACAGCCGCGCGGCGGAGAAGGACCGCATCGCCAAAGCGGCGTTGGAATTCCTGCCGCCCACCGGTGGCAGTGTCCTGTTCGACGCGGGCACCACCACCGCGCGGATCGCCGCACTGCTGCCGACCGACCGCGAGCTGGTAGCGGTCACCAATTCGGTGCCGATCGCGGCCCGCCTCAGCGGGCACGCCGCGGTGCGGTTGCACCTGCTCGGCGGACGCGTCCGCGGCGTCACCCAGGCCGCCGTCGGCCCGGAGACCCAGCGCATGCTCGCCGAACTGCGGGTCGACGTCTGCTTTCTCGGGACCAACGCGCTCACCACCTCGCACGGCCTGTCCACCCCGGACATCGATGAGGCCGCGGTCAAGCGAGCCATGGTGGCCAGCGCGCACCGCGTCGTCGTGGTCGCCGACTCCACCAAGGTCGGCCGCGAGGATCTGGTGCGATTCGCGGAGGTCGAGGACGTCGACGCCCTGGTCACCGACACCGGCGTGCCGGATTCGGTGCGCAGCGAGCTCAGCGCCTCCGGCCTCGAGGTGGTCACGGCATGATCGTCACGCTGACCGCCAACCCCAGCATCGACCGCACCGTAACCCTCACCGAGGCCTTGCGCCGGGGCGCGGTGCACCGCGCCGCCACCGTGAGCTCGCATCCCGGCGGTAAGGGCGTCAACGTGTCGAGAGTGGTCGCCGCGGCGGGCCGCGCGACCGTGGCCGTGCTGCCCGGCAACACCGGAGATCCGCTGCTGCGGCAGCTGAGCGACGCGGGCATCGCCTACCGGGCTGTTCCGATGCCCGGGACGGCGCGGACCAATCTCACGATCGCGGAAACCGATGGGACCACGACGAAGATCAACGAACCCGGTCCCCCGCTGACCACTGCCTGCGCTGCTGCCCTTGCCGAGACGCTCGAGGACCTCGCCCATGCCGCGTCCTGGGTGGTGCTGTCGGGCTCGCTGCCTCCGGGAGTGCCCCCCGACTGGTACGTCGCATTGCTCCGGCGGCTGCGCGGCATTCCGGTGGCGCTCGACGCCTCGGATGCGCCGCTGCGGGCGGTCGCCGCCGCCTTCGGCTCCCACCCGCCGAGGTTGCTGAAACCGAACACCGAGGAACTCGGTCAGCTCACCGGTGCCGACCCCGCCGAACTGGAGGATCCGGTGGCCGCCGCACGCGCCGCCGCGACGCTGGTCGAGCGGGGCGTCGAGACGGTCCTCGCTACGCTCGGCAAGGCGGGCGCCGTCTTGGTCACCCCCGACGGCGCCTGGTACGCGCCCGCGCCGAGCGTGACACCGCGCAGCACGGTCGGTGCGGGGGATTCGGCCTTGGCCGGCTACCTGCTCGCCGACTCGGACGGCGCCGGGCCCACCGAACGGTTGCGCCGCGCAGTCGCCTACGGCAGCGCCGCCGCCGCACTTCCCGGCACCGGCGTACCCGGGCCACACGACATCGACCTCGCCGCCGTCTGCGTCACGGCGCTGGACGCCCTGCACAACACCTGAAGGAGGCCATGGTGGCCGACTCGATCATCTCCGAGGATCTGATCACCCTCGACGCCGATCTCGGCGCCGCCAAGGAGACGGTGATCGCCGCACTCGCCGAGCGCTTGGCCGGAATCGGCCGTGCGCGAGACGCCGCGGCACTGCGCGACGCGGCGCTCGCCCGGGAAGCCCAGTCCGCGACCGGACTTCCCGGTGGGATCGCGATTCCGCACTGCCGCGCCGCGACCGTCACCGAAGCCTCTCTCGCGTTCGCCCGGCTCGCCCCGCGAGTCGATTTCGGCGCCCCGGACGGTCCGGCCGACCTCGTCTTCCTGATCGCCGCGCCGGAAGGCGCGGGGGCCGAGCACATGAAACTGCTGTCCAGCCTGGCGCGTGCGCTGGTGAAGCCGGAGTTCGTCGCTGACCTGCGTGCGGCGGCGACGCCCGCAGACATCGTGGCCCTGGTCGAGGGTGTCCTCGAAGCTCCCGCTACCACTACCACCTCGCGCAGCAGCACCGCCGCGGAGAACGCGAGTGCGGGCGTGGCACCCGGGCATGAGGAACCGGCTGCCGGGCGCACCATCGTGGCGGTCACCGCCTGCCCGACCGGAATCGCGCACACCTACATGGCCGCCGATGCCCTGGTCGCCGCGGGCAAACGCGCCGGTGTCACCGTGCACGTGGAAACACAGGGGTCCAGCGGCAGCACTCCCCTCGGCGAGGAGGTCATCGCGGCCGCCGCCGCGGTGGTCTTCGCCACCGACGTCGGCGTGCGCGGGCGCGACCGGTTCGCGGGCAAGCCCGTCGTGGCTTCCGGGGTCAAACGGGCGATCAACGAGCCGGATGCGATGATCGCCGATGCGCTGCGTGCCGCGGACGATCCCGGTGCAGCCACCGTCACCGGCCGCGCACCCGACGAAAAGCCTTTCTCCGCAGCGAGATCCGAAACCCTCGGCTGGGGCACCCGCCTGCGCCAAATCCTGCTGACCGGCGTCAGCTACATGATCCCGTTCGTCGCGGCGGGCGGCCTGCTCATCGCGCTCGGCTTCCTGCTCGGAGGCTACGAGATCGCCGACAACGCCAAGACCATAGTGCTGGACAACTCGCTGACGGCGTTGCCCGATGGCGGACTGGCCACCTATCTCGGCGCGGTGATGTTCCAACTCGGCTCTCTCGCATTCGGCTTCCTGGTGCCCGCGCTGTCGGGCTACATCGCCTTCGCCATCGCCGACCGCCCCGGCCTCGCACCGGGATTCACCGCGGGAGCCGTCGCGGTGTTCGTCGGGGCCGGATTCCTCGGCGGTTTGGTCGGCGGACTGATCGCCGGGTTCGCGGCGCTGTGGATCGCGCGCTTCGCGGTCCCGCAGTGGGCCAGGGGTCTGATGCCGGTGGTGGTGATCCCGCTGTTCGCGTCACTGATCGTCGGCGCGGCCATGTTCATCGTGCTCGGCAAGCCGCTCGCCGCGGTGACCAGCGGACTCACCAACTGGCTCAACGGGCTGTCCGGCACGTCCGCGATCACGCTCGGAGTCGTGCTCGGCCTGATGATGTGCTTCGATCTCGGCGGACCGGTCAACAAGGCCGCTTACTCCTTCGCCGTCGCCGGACTGGCCGTCACCGATATCGCGTCACTGCGCATCATGGCCGTGGTGATGGCCGCGGGCATGGTGCCGCCGCTGGCCATGGCGCTGGCCACCACGATCAGACCCCGGCTGTTCACCACCGCCGAACGCGAAAACGGCAAAGCCGCGTGGCTGCTGGGGGCGTCGTTCATCTCCGAGGGCGCTATTCCGTTCGCGGCCGCCGACCCGCTGCGGGTCATACCTTCCATGATGACGGGAGGCGCCGTCACCGGGGCGCTGATCATGGCCACCGGAACCACGCTCAGCGCACCGCACGGCGGCATTTTCGTCTTCTTCGCGGTGGGGCACATCCTGTGGTTCCTCACCGCCCTCGCCGCGGGCACGCTCGTCGGCGCGGTCTGCGTCACGGTCGCCAAAGAACTGGTCCGCACGCGGACCGCCGTACCGTCTCCGTCCCCCTCCACCGTTACCGCTGGATAATCGTCCCCAGAGAAGGAGTCCCCGCCATGCTGCAAACAACCGTCGAGGTCGGCTCGTCCATCGGCCTGCACGCCCGTCCCGCCAACATCATCGCCGAAGCTGTCCAAGCCGCGGGCGTTCCCGTCACCCTCTCGCTCGCCGGCGGCGATCCGGTCGACGCGGGATCGGCGCTGATGATCATGACCCTCGGCGCCACACAGGGCACCCCGGTCGTGATCACCAGCGACGACCAAGCCGCGCTGGACAAGGTCGCCGCACTGGTGGCCGCCGATCTCGATACCTGAGCGGCACCACGATCGACGAAGTGATCTCGTCGCCCGGTAGAAATCGTCGACAGTTCGGGGCTCTTGGACAGAACTTCGCAACCAGAATTCGGAATCCGCTTCCCACCCTTTGAGCCACCTCGTGATGGTGAATCCACTCTCGAACCATCCGTGACGTATTCCGGGACAGACAAGAATCGGGTCCGAAACGGGTACCGGGTCTTGTTCAGCCCGAATGACGCGACTCATCGCTGCTGCAACGTCTTTCGTGCAATCATTCGGTGATCGAGTCGCGGCGGCGTCGGCCGCGATCACTTCGACACCGATGGGGGCGGGAGTGCGTTCTTTTCTCCGCGTTTCGCTGCGGCCGCTGTTCGTGATACTCGTTATGGTGGCGGTGCTACCCGCCTGCGGCAGCGACCGCAACTTCGGCACGGCGACCAGCGCAGGCCAAGGCTTCGCGATTCTCAGCACCGATTCCGGTCTCGCCATCACCGATGGCATCGGCGCTCGGACATTGACGTCTTTCGCTCCCAAAGACGGGAACTGGAACGGCGCAGCTGCCGCCTGGCGCGACCGCGGCACTGCGTTCGTGGTGTCCGGCAACGTGATCGGCATCGTCGACGCAACGGGTGAGCGCCGTACCGCACCCTGCATGGACTGCCGCGGCGTCGCGCTCGCGGGCGACATCGCGATCACCGCGCGAGCGAACTACCGGGCCGGGGACGGCTTCGACCTCGTCGAATTCGACGGCAGCCTCGGCGAGATCCGTTCCACACCGTCGACTCGACTGAACGAACGCTGGCTCGGCATACGCACCGACGAGGACTCCCGGCCGCCGGACGTGCTGGCGGCGACGGACGAGCACATCTACCTGACCTACGCCTCACGGCTCGGCGGTGCGCGCCGGGGACCCCAGGTCGTCGCGCGATATTCCCGCGCCGGGCAGCTGCTGAGCTACTTGATGATCGACGGAAAAACCTTCGACGCCGAGGTCTCGCCCGACCAGCGCTATCTGGCGCTCACCGCGGGCGGATCCGGCGGAGCCTGTATCACCATCGCCCATCTTCGCGTGGTCGATCTCGCGGAGATGCGCGAACTGGACACCTACCCCGATCGCCCATTGGCCCGCATGACGTCCTCGGGCACGTTGTCCGATCCGTGGTTCTACATCGACAGTCTGCGCTGGGCCGACGGCAAGGTCGTGGTCACCGGCCAGGTGCACGCACCACCGCGCGACGAGACGTGCGATCCGGCACCGCAGTCCTGGATCCGTACGTACGACGTCCGGACCCAAACGTTCACAGACGCACTCGCCGAATCCGACCGCGCGTCGCAGGTGATCGGACCGACGTGCGGCGACACGATCGGCTACACGGGCGCCGACGACAAGCGGTCGGTTGTCGTGGTCTCCGGCGGCGTCCGTAAAGAGTTCCCCAAGTCCGCGGTGCTGGCCGCCACCTCCGGGAGTCTGTCGTGCTGAACGAAACGCCCACGCCGACAGACAAATCACGACCGCGGTTCGACGCGTTCATCTCCTACCGAGCGCAGACCTCGAGCAAGGCCGCGCACCAGTTGCAGCGCGCGCTCGTCGCCTTGTCGAAACGGCATCGTCCCGACGGCGATCTCATTTCTTTGTTCTTGGACACCCAGTCCCTCATCGCGGGCAAGCTCAGCGGGGAGATCAAGAACGCGCTGAAGAATTCCCGCTGCCTGATCGTCCTACTCGGTCCGGACACTTACAAGTCTCCGTGGGTGGATCTCGAGATCCGGCATTGGCTGGACAACGGGGGCGACGTGTCCCGCCTGTTCCTCGTGCGGCACGACCCGTCGGTAGATCTGAAGTGTGATGACGCGCGCAACGATTTCGCCGAACCACGATTCCTGCCGTCGGCGCTGGCGAAGCGGTTCCCCGAGGAGCAGAAGTGGGTCGAATTGCAGAGTTCTCTGACGGGAACCGACGAGACCGCGCTGGTGGGCTTGTACGCACCGATCGCGGGGATACGTCCCGAGGACCTGCTGCTCGCCGAGGCGAACTTCCAGCAGCGCCGCCAGCGACAGACGAGGGCGATCGTGTCGGCGCTGAGTATTCTGCTGGTGATGGCGCTCGTCGCGGCCACCATGGCGTTCTCCAATTGGCGTAGCTCCGAGAGCAATCGTGCGCGCGCGGACCGAGAGACCGTGCAGGCCAGAGCAGAAGCGAACGCGGCGCAAGCGCTGCTCGCCGCCGGGGACTCCGCAGCACGCGGCATCCGGCTGGGCGTCGAAGCCGCGCAACTCTCCTCGAGCACCAGCGTCCGAGCCGCATTGCTCGCCGTCGCGGATTCCAGTGCCGTACTGCAGCACGCGTTCGAGTTCCCGCGTGCGGACGCCGGCTATCCCGGCACGGGTGTCGCCTTCTCACACGACGGTTCGCACCTTTTCGCCTGGGGGCATGCTCCGGACGACGACGATTCGTATCTGGTCCAGTGGGACCTGGAGACCGGGCGACAACTGTTCGCGACGCGGCTGCGTGTACCGAACCTCAGTGGGATCGCCTCGGTCGGATCCCGCTGGGCCGCCGGTTGTTGCGACGCGGGTCCACTGATCATCTCGTTGGCCACCCGGGAGGCCCGAAGGCTGGACCCCGCCTGGTCGCGTTCCTGGTCGTGCACACTGCACACGTTCGCCGGTGGCCTCCTCGTCACCACGCAGGAGAAGGGCGGATCGCAAGGCATTTCGTATTTCGCCAACCATGGGGGCGAAACGACCGAACTGGCGGGCATGCCCAGCGTCGCCGTACGGCCCGAGGATCCGGCGGCCGTCGTCGCCGGTGCGGGCGGCATCGCCGTAGTGCGCGCCGACGGCGTGCATCGGCTCGGCGATCAGCCGGTGCGCACGGTTGATGTGCTGGACAACTCGGGCGGTTTCGCCGTTCGCGCGGACGATCGGCGCTGGCTCCTCGGGCGCCCCGACCAGGACGGATACCAACTCACCGAAGTGAGGGCGAGCCCGGAAGCGGTCGACTCCGCACCGAGGCTCACCCTGTCCGGACTCACCGGTGAACTCGCCGAAGTAGCGGCGGACGGCACGGTGTCCATGCCCGGCACCCCCGGTTCGGTCCGCATCGAGAGCCGGGCGCGCGAGGAGCGGTTCTTCCACTCCACACGGATCCGGCCTGTCGAGCACGGTTTCGTCGTCGTATTCCGCGATGGCGCCTCGGTTGTCTGGCCGCCCGGCGAAGTGTCGTACCCGCCGCTGGTCAAAGACATGCCTCGCGATACCTGGCGTGCGCTGCCCTCAGGGTGGAGCCAGAGCGCGGGCCGAGCCGGGGAAGATGCCGTCCTCGGCGCCTGCGCGAACGGTGAACAGGTATACCTCACCGGCGGCACGCAATCCACGGCCGTCTGGGCCGTGGACGCCAACCGCCTCGCACGCAGGTTCAACGGTTTCGCCACCTCCGGTCCGGCCTGCGGTGTCGTCTCCGTCGACGAGGGGCTCCGGTTCTCCGCCCGCGGCGATGGCGCGTCCGGAAAGACTGTTCTCCGAAAAAGCTCGGCATACGACGGGCTCGCGCTGAGCACCGACGAGTCGAAGATCGCGATCGTTCAAGCCGAGTTGCCGATCGAAGTGCTCTCGAGTAAGGGCGCCTCCAACCAACCCTGGGGAATGCGGCAGATGCCCCTGCCCGAGACGACGACCGCGCTGGGCGCGCTCCGCGTGATCAAAGGATACGACCATGTGCGGATAGTGCGGCCCGACGGCAAGGTACAGAACTGGCGCGACGAGAAGGCGGGCACTGTGCTCGCCGTGCACCCCGCGGGCAAGGAGATTCTCGCCGATTTCCTCGGGCCGGGAACCCGTGCGATCCTGATCACCGAGACCGGAAATATCGGCGACGCCGACAACTTCTGCGCCGTGCGACCTGCGAAGTACGTTCCGGCTCCGGGTTTCCAGACATCCAAGAAGTCGGCCCGACAGGCGCTGCTGGTAGCCGCGGGGCCACGTGGCACGATCGACTGCCACAGCGGAAAACTCGTGGACGCGATCCCGCCCGACCGAGTCGTCGACTACGGCATCGACGGCGACCGCGGCCGCATCCTCTGGCGCGACGAAGCAGGACGACTGCAGATCACCGGATGGGACGGCGATTCCTCCGACGTCCGCACCACGCCCGCACCCGTGGAGATCAGCAGGCCGGGCGCGCGCGTCTCGGTGTCGGACTCGCTGATCGCGGGAATCGCCGAAGGCGAGGGGCTGCTGCGCATCTACCGGTCCGCCTCCGGCGGCTGGCAACAGCAGACGACTATTCCCGTGACAGTGCAACGTATCGTCGGCCTCGCCCTGGCCGATCACGGCACCCTCGCAGTCGTGGTGGCCGAGGATTCGACCTTCGAGATCTTCGACATCGCGACCGGTCGCCGCCTCATGACCAGTCGCCAATCAATGGACACCACCATGCATCCGCAACGAATCGCGCTGTACGAATCGGATGGCTTCATCACCATCCTGCTGTATCGAAAGGATGAGTTGACTTCGCAGCGCGCCGTCGAGATCCCGATCACGGTTCCGCTGCTGATCGACCAGCTGTGTACCGCGTACTCGGCGCCTGCTTGCTCCGGTGCTGGAGGGTGAGGATGAACTCCGACATAGACGTCTTCCTGTCCTACGCGCGCAAGGCGGATGAGGACATCGCTCCCGCACTGCAACAAGGCCTGGAGACGCCCGGCCAAACCATGGAGCAGCGCCCCGCGGGTATTCCGCGACCGTACCGAGCCCTCCGCCCGCACGATCTGACCAGCTTTCGCCGACCTCGTGAGTCTTGTTCGCGCCACCGCAACGGGCGTCAGTCGCGGTATATCGCTACGTGAGCGCCGGTGGCGGTTCCGATGCTGAAAGGACCTGCACACGAGGCCGTGCCATGACCTGATGGACTGAACGAACCGCTCCATGAGCCGCTGTAAGGACCGAAGGCCATCAACGGAAAGGCATTCGGCACACCGTGCAAGCCGAAGCAGTCGACGATCAGGGCGTACTCCCCGCCGGCCGGGGCGTCGTGATCATGACATGTCGCCGTCGCACTGGTCAGGTCCCGCGTGATGACGCAGTCCTGTGGCGCGGCCTGAGCCGTCCCGGAACCGGCTACCGCCGCAACGCCCAGACCCAGCACCGCGGCGGCCGCAACTCGTGCGGTGGCGACTATCGGTCTTCTCATTCGAATCCCTCTCGGTGGAGATCGCTCCAAGCGTGGTCCGGCGACTTTCGGTTTCCTGCACGAGGTTGTTACGACGGACCGACTCGCCGACTACCGCGATCAGGGCCGGACCGGTCGCAGCGCAGGATGTGGGTCCAGACCGTTGCCCGGCGGACGGGCAACGGGACGTTGCGGGTCGGTTGCCTTGCCTGCCGACGAGTAGCGTTGGCTCGCAGACGATTTCGATGACAAGTTGCCTCCGTGGAGGGATGATGGAGTCTCGTTGGATAGACAGATCATTCGGTGAGAGCCGGGTCCAGGGAGGGTTTCTGTCGTGGGCAAAGTCAGCACCAAAGGGGAATGGACGCGTGTCAGCGTCGACGAGACACAGTTCGAAGGTCTGAGAAAACCTGGCGTCGCATCCAGCAGCGGCATCAGATCCAGCATCAGGTGGGGCAGCGCGCAGGACAGCGAGAAGAGCGGTTATGACTTCACGGGTCTCACCGACGTCGATGCCCGCCTGGACGGCAAGGATTTCAATCTCGGCATCTTCACGCACTACAACCGCCGAATCCACCTCGAGCACACGCAGTTCTGGGTGTACCTGAAGGTCACGGTGGACTTCCAGGACGAGGGGTTCGACCACACCTTCACACTGCGTTTCCGCCATAACGAGACGGCCAACCAGCCTGGCGACGTGTCCGACGTGGTCAAACTGCCCGTAGTCCACGAGAACGACATCGTGTACATCGACGACACCGAATACAAGGTGTCGATCACGGGTTTCTTGGATCAGACCGGGCAGGTGATCCCGCAGTTCCAGAATCCCGAGGGCAGAAACAAAAGAGTCTGGCTCGTTGCCCGGTTCGAGCCGACGGATGAGCCGGGCTCCTGACCCCAGCACCGATCCCGCCGACGCAGGACCTCACCGCCGTGCGGCGAAACAGGCACGGCGGTCCGGCTCAGCAGGGGCTACGACCGCGTGAACCGGCCCGCCATTCTCGCGCGCAGCGACCGGACACGGGTAGCCGAGCACCCGACCGGAGTTCGGATGCACAGCCCAGCGCCCGCGGCGCGCGCTCCGGGCCGGTAATCGAGGCGACGGCGTCCCGCGGGCGGCTCGAATGCTACTGTGACCGAGCGCTGGTTGCCGCTCGTCCCCCGGACGGGCGGCTCGTAAGAGGGAATCCGGTGGGAATCCGGAGCTGCCCCGCAGCGGTATGTGGAAACGACCGCGGTCATCAGCACTGGGCTCCGAGCCCGGGAAGCGACCGCCAGTAGGCGAGGCCGGAGGTTCCGGTGTCACGTCCACGAGCCCGAAGACCTGCCCGCGTGGCCGAGCCGATGGCGCGGCCTTCTGTCGACTCCGAGGGAGCGGTTGACGAGGTATGGGTCCTGTGGTGCTCGCCTGCCCGCGCACATCCGATTTCGAGACGGTGTGGGTAGAGCTGGACCGATGAGAAGTGTCGAGAGGCGCCGGCTGTCGGTCGCCGTGCTGGTCCCCAGCCTGATCACGGCGCTGGCAGTGGCCTGCGTGCTCGCTCTGGCGCTGGGCGCGGCTCATATCCCCTGGCGTGACACGGTCTGGTTCCTCTGGGCCGAACTCACCGGCGGGACGGTGGTCGCCGCCGACGTCGCCAACTATCGGATCGTCGTCGATTCCCGGCTGCCCCGCGTACTCTTGGCGGCCCTGGTCGGAGCCGGTCTCGGCGGGGTCGGACTGCTCGTACAGGCCATGGTCCGCAACGCGCTCGCCGACCCATACGTCCTCGGGATCTCCTCGGGTGCGTCGGTGGGCGCTACCGCAGTCGTACTCTTCGGGGTCTTCGGCGCGCTCGGTATCTACGCGCTGTCGACCGCCGCCTTCGCCGGGGCGCTGGGCGCCACGGTGCTCGTCTATCTGATGGCGCGTTCGGCCTCTGGGCTGGTGCCGCTGCGCCTGGTGCTCACCGGTACCGCCATCGGCTACGGCTTCTCCGCGGCGACGACGGTGCTGGTATTCCTTGCCCCGCACGGGGATGCCGCCCGTTCCGTGATGTTCTGGCTGCTCGGGAGTCTGGCCGGGACAACCTGGCGAATGGTGCCACTGGTCGCCGGGGTTGCGGCGATCGGACTGGCGGTCATCGCCGTGTACGCGCGACACCTCGACGCACTGTCGATGGGAGACGAGGTCGGCGCCGCTCTCGGGATGAACGCCTCCCGGTTCCGGCTGCTCCTGTTCGTCGTCTCCGCCGCGATGACGGGATGTTTCGTTGCGGTTTGCGGGGCGATCGGCTTCGTCGGACTGGTGGTTCCGCATATCGCCAGACTGCTGGTGGGCGCCGGCCACCGGCGCCTCACCATCGTGACACCGCTACTGGGCGCCGTGTTCCTGGTGACCGCGGACCTGTTGGCGCGGACACTCTTACCACCGCAGGAGTTACCCCTGGGCGCGATCACCGCGGCGGTGGGGGTTCCCGTGTTCGTTCTGTTGATGCGACGCCGCGGCGCACTGGTGGAGCACGGCTGATGCGGGTCGACTACGAGAATGTCACGGTCGAGTTCGACGGCACGACGGTCGTCGAGGCGGTGACCTTGGCCGCCGCGCCAGGAGAGTTCATCGGCATCGTGGGCCCGAACGGCAGCGGTAAGTCCACCCTGCTGCGTTGCCTCTACCGCGCACTGTCGCCGACGACGGGACGAGTCCTGGTCGGCAGTACGGATATCGCGGCGATCAGCATGCGCGAGAACGCCCGTCAGGTAGCGGCGCTCACCCAGGATACGACTACTCCGTTCGACTTCACCGCCGCCGAGGTCGTCGCCACCGGACGACTACCGCATACCGCGCTCCTGCGGGGCACGCACCGACGCGACCGGGGGATCTGTTCCGCGGCGATGGCGACGGCCGATATCGGGCATCTCGCGTCGCGCGGATTCCTGTCGCTGTCGGGCGGTGAGCGCCAGCGTGTTCTGATCGCGCGGGCGCTTGCCCAGCAGCCGCGCGTTCTGGTCCTGGACGAGCCGACCAATCACCTCGATGTCCATCACCAGTACAGCGTTCTGTCCGCGGCGCGAGATCTGGGCATCACCGTGGTGGCGGCGCTGCACGACCTCAATCTGGCCGCCCAGCACTGCGACCGGATCTTCGTCCTGCACGCGGGCCGGCTCGTGTGTTCGGGCCCCCCGAATGAGGTGATCACCACCGAGGTGATCACCCGTTGGTTCTCGATCGGCGGCCATATCGTCAGCCACCCCCGGCTGGGCGTCCCGCAGATCATCTTCGACCAGAAGGAACGATAGATGAGGTCATCCCCGGTGATCACGGCAATTGCTGTCGCGTGCGTACTCGTCACGGCAGCTTGCGGCGCCGAGGTGCAGCAGGCCCCGAGGAACGTGAGCGGCGAGTCGGTGACGGTCACCAACTGCGGCGCTCCGCTCACCGTCGACGGTGTCCCCGAGCGGGTGATCACGAACGACACGGGGATCACCGAGATGATGTTGGCCCTCGGTTTGGCCGATCGGCTGGTCGGCTACACCAGCTACCCCGGTAAGGAACGCGATATCGCCACTTCACCGTGGCAGGCCGACTTCGAACGCGTGCCGCCGCTCGGTGACGCCTTCACCCGCGAAGTCGTCCAGGCCGCCGCCCCCGATTTCGTCTTCGCCGGCTGGAACTACGGATTCAAGGAGTCCACGGGTATGACCCCGGAATGGGTGCGGTCGATCGGGGCGGTGCCGTACCAGTTGACCGAGGCATGCCGACAGCCCGGAACGAATCGCCGCGGGGTTATGGAACCGCTCGACGCCCTGTACACAGACCTGACCAACCTGGGCGAGATCTTCGATGTGCGCGAGAAGGCGGGCGAACTGGTCTCCCGATACCAGGAACAGGTCGCCGTAGCCGCCGACAGTGCACCGGCCGGACAGCAACCGGTCCGGGTCTTCCTGTTCGACAGCGCGACACCGGAACCGTTCACCTCGGGCCGTACCGCCGCACCGTCGCAGATCATCCGCGAAGCGGGTGGCGCCAATATCTTCGACGATTTGAACGATTCGTGGACCACGACCTCGTGGGAGGCCGCGGCACAGCGGGATCCGCAGGCGATCGTGATCGTCGACTACGGCGCGGGCCCGGAGAACTCGGTGCAAGCGAAGATCGAGCAATTGCGCGCCCATCCGCTGATGGCCGGAACAGCGGCTGTCCGCGAGAACAACATCATCGCGTTGCCCTACGCCGCGTTGGTCGAAAGTCCACGCAACCCCCAGGCCGTCGTCACAGTAGCCGGGTTCCTCCGTTCCAAAGGATACTGAGCATCGCTGATCACTTGTACCCGGCAGCGGCGTACAGCTTTCCGGGCGGAATTCTCCGATCGGACGTGATGATCACGCCGCAACCGATGAACATCGTGCAGGCCGCGAACGAGCTGAAGGGCGCGCTGTCCGAAGGCACTACAAGTGTCCGGCGAGCACCGCGACGCGCTGATCGACGCCTGCACGGAGCACGCCATCGCCGCGAGTAACAATCGACGCCATCATCGGCCACGGCTTTGCGTCATCGAAACCGATCCTGCCGTCACCGCCGCTGGATTCGGCTGAGCCCTGATCACCTCGGTGCTGACCGAGATCGGGCCGGTCCACATCGAGGCACCCCGAGACACGAACTCGTCGTTCGATCCGGTGATGCCGCTGGGCGAGCGGTCGCCGCGAGAGGTGCCGGGCGCAGAGCATCCTTGATTAGCTAATTGCATGCTGTACTGGAGCAACGCCATAATGCAGACGGTGAAATCCCGCTGATCGGCAGAGACACACGGCAGAATGCGGCTATGCGCACATTTGCTAGATTGTTGCAGGCCGCTGTCGCCGGAGCGCTGGTCGTGGTAGCCGGTCATGGAGTCGCGCCCGCGCCTGCCGCGAGCGAGACCCATATTCAATTACCCTGGCCGACCCCTGAGCCGGAGGCAGTGCAGGCGTCGGGAGCAGCGCTGGCAGAGGGAATCACCGGCACGGTGCTGTGGTCGCGACAGCCGAACATCCCGGTCCCGATAGCCAGTATCACCAAGGTGATGACGGCACTGGTAGTGATCAACTCCGGCGACCTCGACCGGGGCATTACCGTGCCGCAGGAGATCATCTCCTACTGCACCAAGTACGACGGAAGCAACGCGGGCCTGGTCCCCGGTGAAGTGCTCACCGCGCGACAACTCCTGTACGCGATGCTGCTGCCGTCCGGCTGCGACGCCGCCTATACCCTTGCCGAGGCCTACGGGCCCGGCCAAGACGGCTTCCTCGCCAGAATGAACGACACCGCACGTCACATGCGCTTGGCAGGGACACATTTCACCGACCCCAGCGGGCTGCCCGCCCCCACCGACCACTCCACCTACTCCACACCAGCGGACCTGGTGGCCCTCGGCCTGCGCGCGATGAGCACGCCAGTGTTCCGAGAGATCGTCGGGTCGAAGAGCTATCACCTGCCCGCAGGCCCGAACAACCGGGCACACCTCTGGCAGACCACGAATCTGCTGCTGCGCGACTATCCCGGCACCATCGGCATCAAAACCGGATACACCGACGCCGCGGGAACCTGCCTGCTGTTCGAAACGGTCAGGGCGGGAATACCGCTGATCGGTGTAGTCCTGCACAGCTCACCCGACAGCGACGTCGCCGCCAAGAACGACGCCGAGCGCATGCTGAACTGGGCCTACGACCCGATCCTGAGCCTGCTGCCGATCGATTGACACCGAACGCGGCAGACCGGCCAACCGCACCGCACACCAGAATGATTCGCCGCGACAAATACGACCGGGTGGCGCCACGAGGGACCCGCACGCCACGAGCACCTGGGTGATCGAAATTCGCAATCAGATGTCACCCAAATTCTCGATCCGAATCAACCCGAGGGTGTGCCTGGCCATGATCACCGCCTGGCGCGAGTCCGCGGTGTTCGAATCAGGCCAGATAGGCGGCGATGCCGTCGAGCAGCTTGCCGAGGCCGAACTCGAACACGCCTCCGGCGACGGTACGCGTACCAGGGTCGCCGCCTGCTCCTGCGGTCAGAATGGCCATCAGTGCCGGGTACCGCTCGGGCTGCCCGTAGCGCTGGACCATCTCCGGGTCGAGTATGGGGCCGACGTACCCCGCTGCCCCGCGGCCCAGTGCCGGGTCGATCTCCAGGCGCGCAACACCGCTGACGAAAGCGTTGACGGAGAAGACTACATCGCCGATGGCCTCCGGTGGCAGCGCGGTATCGAGGAGAGCGCTCATCGCGGCCTCTCCCCATGCGGCCTCATTCGGGCCCATCCAGCGATTGCTCGCACCGACCGCCAATATCCAAGGGTGGCGTAGATACATCTCACGGGTTCGGCGCGCCCAGTGTTCGAGGGCTGCCCGCCAGTCACCCATGGGCAGGTCGAGCCGTTCGGCCATGGCTGTATCGAGCATGAGGGCGACGAGGTCGTCCTTGCTCGGCACATGCCGGTACAGCGACATGGTGGCCGAGCCGAGTTCGGTGGCGACCCGTTGCATCGACAGCGCGCCGATCCCGTCCGCGTCCGCGATGGCGATGGCCGCCTCGACGATGCGATCCAGGGTCAACGCCGGCCGTCGGCCGCGGCCGGAACGTTCAGTGCCCGACCACAGCAGTCGCGCCACGCGCGGTAGTTCCTCGGCCACTTCGCTCCTCACGCCTTCATATTGCGTATGCACTACGCTATTGCGTATAAACTACGCAATAGTATCGTCCTCGCGATCTACGGGTGGTCCACTATGGCAATACCGACTAGTCCTCCGAAATCACCTGCGCCGAAACCACATCGGCGGTCATGGTGGCAGCGCCCCTGGATGGGGCCGCTGCTGGTACTGACGTTCGCCTTCGTCGCTTTCTCCCTGCCGCCATATCTGACGCTGGATCCGACCCGGTCGCGGGTCCCCGACCCGGGGTTCGCGCCGCACTACCCACTGCTCGTCGTGCACGTAGTGTGTGGGTCGATCGCCATCCTCGTTTGCGGATTCCAGGTCTGGCCGTGGTTTCGGCGCAAGCATCCCGTTTTACATCGGCGGTTGGGTCGCTGGTACGTCATCGCCGGTGTGCTACCCGCAGGGCTCGCCGGACTGGTGATCGGTGCGACCAGCCCCTTCGGTCCGGTCGCCCGGGTCAGCAACGTCATGCTTGCGACGTTGTGGCTCATCACCACCCTCACCGGCTGGCGCATGGCCCGGCGCCGCCGATTCGCCGAGCATCGCCGCTGGATGATCCGCAGCTTCGCGCTCACCCTGTCCATCATGCTCAACCGGGTACTCGGCGTAGCGCTGCTGCTCATCCTGAGTCCCCAGCTGAACAGCACCTTTCATGGCGACGAGGAGCTACTCACGCAGACGATCGCAGGCATCGGCACTTGGCTCGGCTGGACGCTGTCACTGCTGACCGCCGAATGGTGGATCGAACGCGGACAGCGGGTGCAGAAGACCCGACCCGCGCCCGAAAGAGCTCGAGCCATGTGAATTGCCGCGACGAACACGTCCGCAAGCTGGTTTCGGAGCTCCGGCCGGTTATCCGATCATGCGCGGGAGTGGCTGTCCTACAGGAGCTCTCACAATGCGGCGTTCTGGCGCTGTGCCGAATGGGCGGGTAAATTGATCGTTGTACTCTAGCTCGAGCACCCCCGATGCGGCGGCACCACACACAGCAGGAGGAACGGGATGTTCGTCTCCGAAGACCTGATCGCAGCCGGTGGACAGCCAGGTTGGAAGTCGATGGCCCGCAACCCGCAGAGCCGGTCATGACGAGCCCCGATGTGGCCGTGGTGCGCCCCTTGCGGCCGGATAAGCGGGCTTCCATCTTGCGGGGAGCACGTACGGTGTTCTGCCGCGACGGCTACACCCGCGCCTCCATCGACGCCATCGCAGGCGAGTCCGCGGTGTCGACGCGCACGATCTATAAGCACTTCGCCGATAAGAAGCAGCTGTTCACCGCGGTGATTGTCGATAGTGCCGCGCATGCCCGTACCAGTCGATGTGCTGCGATCGATCACCATCTGGGTAACGTCGGGGATGTCGAGGCGGACCTGATCGCACTCGGCCGCGCCTTCGTCGTCGGTGGCGACGAGGATCATTTCGCGCTCGTCCGCCAAATCCGCGCCGAGGCAGACCATATCCCGGGCGAGATACTCGATGCCTGGCTCGACACCGGCCCTCGGCCGGTCCATGCCGCGCTGGCCCGGAGGTTCTCCGAGCTCGCCGCACGGGGGCTGCTCGAACTCGACGCCCCCGAACGCGCAGCCGTCCACTTCGTTCTACTAGCCGCGGGTGAGGCCAACAACCGGACCTTCTGGGGCGCCATAGATGCCGAACCCGGGGACATCGACGCCAGCGTGACCGCAGGCGTCCAAGCCTTCCTTCGCGCCTATCGACCCGGTCCCAGTTGCTGAACCATTCGATCAAGCCGATCGCCGATGTCGTCGACGGCACGGAAGGACTCGATCATGTCCCCTGTGCAACTGGATTCCGCCACGGTGCTGCTGACCGGCGCCACCGGCGGTCTCGGGCACGCGGTAGCGCGTGAACTCGCCGTCCACGGCTGTGATCTCGTGCTGACCGGCCGCCGCGCCGAAGCGTTGGCCGCGCTCGCCGCCGAGCTCGACGCGACCGTGATTCCCGCGGATCTATCGGAGCCAGACGAACTGTCACGCCTGCTCGCCCAGGCTGGGCCGGTGGATGTTCTCATCGCCAATGCCGGTCTACCGGCAGGAGGCCACATACTGGATTTCGCCGCCGCCGATCTCGACCGCGTCCTCGATGTCAATCTGCGTGCGCCGATTCTGCTCGCCCGCGATCTCGCCGAGCGAATGCGCACGCGGGGCGCGGGACACATCGTCTTCATGGGGTCGGTCGCCGGCCTGCTGCCCGCACCGCGGGTCAGCCTCTACAACGCCACCAAATTCGGCCTTCGCGGCTTCGCCCTCGCCCTGCGGCACGATCTTCGCGATGCCGAGATCGGCGTGTCCATCATCGAGCCCGGGTTCGTCCGAGATGCGGGGATGTTCGCCGATAGCGGCAGTCGACTCCCACCCGGAATGCGCACGGTCACGCCCGAGCAAGTCGCCCGCGCTGTTATCCGGGCCGTCCAAGAGGACATCGACGAAATCGTCGTCGCTCCCATCGAAACACGCATACTCGCCACTGTCGGATGCATCGCGCCTGGGCTGGTAGCACCCATCCATCGCCTCATAGATTCCGAACGCCTCGGAAACGACCTCGGTAGCCGATTCCATCACAAGGCTTGATCCATACCCTGCATGGACCCAACCCGTTCCATTTCCATGGCATACGACGCACCGGATAACTGTCGGCTGCGGAGTACGCCCGACGCGACGACGGCCACCTGGTGCGGCGCCGGGCCGGGGCGCCGCGGACCAGATGGCCGCTGGATCGATCGCCGCCAACCCGACGGGCGATCGATCCGAGAACGCACGAGCGGCGATCGGTGGGTGTGCCACCGATCGCCGGTCGTTCTCATGGATTCATCATCACGACAGCGAGTTACGCAGATCGGTAATGGTGGCGCGGCGCTGGTAGGCGATCCAGGCGAAGATCGCGGCGAGCACCAGCGGGAAGATCGCCATCGAGGGCTTGTCGGCGATGAAAGCCTGCGTCCCGGCGGCGAGCACGGTGAGAACGGACAGACCCGCGGCGGCCAGGGCGCACAGCCGTGGCACCATCAGCCCGATACCGCCGGCGACCTCCACGACTCCGATGAATATGAGCAGCCCGAGGGGGATGGTCAGATTCTCGGGGGCGTTTTCTGTCAGGGTGTTCGGTATAACGAGCTTCGGTCCGCCGGAGGCGATGATGAAGAACAGGCCGAGCAGGATCTGCAGAGTCCACAGGACGCGGTTGCGGATCTTGCCGGGACGGTCGGTGACGTCGTCGGAGAAGGTGGCGGAGTTGGCGGTGGTCATTTCTGGTCCTTCTGGTCGGTCGCGCCGGGTTGGTAGCACGTTCAACAGATAGGACGGAGCACCGTCGGAGGACTCATCGCTGTCCGCGAGGATTTTTTCGGAACCGCTGAACGGTCCCCGGCTCGATCCGGGAGATCCCTATCACCCAGACGCTGCGCTGATCCGCGCACGAGCCGCACGACCTTACCTACCGATGTGGGTGAGGCCATTCGCATATCCTCGGTCGACACACTGGTCGGTGCCGGTCTGGCTAGCCACACTCGGCCGACAGAGAGCCTGCCTGGCTGGAGGAGAACGAATGGCCGCCACCGATGACCGGCCCAGGGTGAGGCTGGTCACCCACTGCCGCCGCTGACTGCTGTCGCCGCAATCGGCCGCCCAAGGGATCGGACCGGCCTGCGCGATCGGTGAACGTGCCGAACTTCGCGCCGCCGCATCACAGCATCCGCATGAGCTGACCCTGTTCACCGTCGCCGCGTGAGGTCATTTCAATCCGCCCTGCCCGTCTACGGATGAGGACACTGCATCGAGTCTCGCGACGGCGCGGGCCTGGCTCCGGTGCTCACTGGTCACCCACTGAGGCAGAATGCGAGCGAGCGACGCAATCAACAATGGGATCAGACATCAGCTCGGCCAGCGGTTCGTGGTGCCGACGGGTGCGGTGTCCTTCATCGGCTAGTAGCTTGATGTCGGAGCGGGACGTGCCAGGACGGGAATCCTTGCCAGAGCCCGGCGGGAAGAGTTCGACGCGATGAAACGGATACGCAGGAAGCTGGAAGAAGGCATGAACGCTGTCGAGACCCCGGGGTCAGGAGACGGCACGTCGAAGGTCACCCGGCTGCCGCGTCGCCCGCGGCGTGTGACGGAAGAGGCCGGCGAGCGCCCTCACAAGACCTGGCGTTCGGAAGGCGGCTCCGTCTATGACCCTGCACCGACCAAGCCTGTCCTGCGATCGGAACTGCAGCGGGAGACCGGGTGGTGGCCGGTCCACCCTGGCGCGGTGCACCGCGCCGTCCCCGAGGACGATCCGGGCAGTGCCGAGCCAGATGAGAATGTCGTCGATCTCGACGCGTTGCGGCGGAAACGAGCCGGTGGCGATGCTCCGGCCGTCGGAATCCGGCGCATGGCCAAACCGCGCCGAATCGGGAATAGTGCAGGCGCGAGATCAAGCACCGAAGGTGAACCCGACAGTGTTCGCAGCGGTGATCCAGATCACCGGCCGCCATGATCAGCTCGGCCTCTTTCAGCCGCGCCACGAAAATCGCTTCGATCGGTAAATATAGGCACTGGTCCGCGGCCAGGATCCCTCGGCTCGTGTCGACCTCGTACGAAAACAAGGCAGGAAGACGCCCGAAACTTCCTTCGACAGATCGTGCGCAGCGGTTATCGCTCCACAGCAGCCGGGTGGCTCAGCCCAACATCGCGGACAGCAGGATCGCGAATCCCGTACACGAGTGCGCCCATGCCGAATCCGAGCCGTGCGCGGCGGGCCGACCTGTTCGTGCCGAGGGCTGTTGCCGTGAGAAGGGTCACCGTGACGAGTGCGCCGATGAGTGGAAAGGCGACTTTTTCTGCGGCGGAGATATAGAAGCGGAAGCGACTGGATGCCGAGCATCAGCCCCACCACGGTTCAGCATCCTGGACGCGGCGCTAGGCAACTTCGAACCGTCCGGTTCCTCGGGCTCCGCACCCTGCTGACCGACCGCGCCCATCAGATGCCGCAGCATTGCCGCAGGGCGTTGATCGAGACACGCTGCGTGGCATCAGCTTTGGGCATGGCGACCGTGGCTGGTTGGGTAGGCTGCACAACTATCGGACAGTGATCGGAAGGGCCACGGATGACCAGATACGCGCATTATGTCGGCAGCCTGCCCGCGGAACTGATGACCGGCGATCGCGCCGTGCTGCAATGGTTCGCCGACCGGAGCGAGGACCGGCCCGTCACCGCGGTGCCCTGTGACCTCGACCCGGACTGGATCCTCGAGTATCTGATTGCGCGCGGGAAACATGAGGTCTTCGAAGTCGTCCACTCGGGTGACTACACCGACTACAGCGACTTCCCCAGCTATGGCCTACGTTCCGGCCACACGTTGGAGCCGCGACATGTGTCGATGGACCGGGTCGGGCGGATCGGTGAAGTCGTCTCCGCTTTCGAATCGATGCAGCGTGACCGACCGGAGTTGGCCGCGACGAAAGTACAGATAAGCCAGCCGAACCCGCTGGACCTCGCCTTGTTCGTATTCGCGGGCGCGGCCGTGTCCGCCGGGTTGCCCGTCGGGAAGGCTCTGCGGCGCTCCACTCTCGTCGTCGACGCGCTCCGTCATCTGCCGGTGTTCACCGAAGCGGTGCTGCAAGAGATGACCGAAGTCATCGAACGGCACGGCGAGCATGTTCTCTGGCAACTGGAGTCGCCCATCGCGCTGTTGAGCATGGTCAAAGCCGAGCAAATGCATGCGCAGTGGTCACTCGGCTGGCTCGTCGCGCGGCAGCTCGCCAGCTTCCTCGGCCGGATGCACCAGATCGGGGCGGATACCATCGTGCACCTGTGTTACGGCGACTACCAGCACAAAAGCCTGTTGAGCCCGCGCACGCTGGCACCGGCGGTGAAGCTGCTCAATCAGACCGCGCGACTATCTAGCAAACAGGGGACGCCACTGCCCCCGGTGCACATTCCGTGCGCATACGGCGCCGAACCGGCACCGCTGGACCCCCGCTTCTACGCACCCTTGCGCAAGCTCGACCCGGCCTGGCGGTTGATCGCCGGTGTCGTTTCGCCGGACTCCGCCGAGAACAGCGCCGGCGCGCTTGCTCTCTTCGAGAAGGCCGCGGCGAGGACCGCTTACGGTGTCGCCACCGCCTGTGGGCTCGGCCGTTGCAGTGTCGACTCCGCGCACAAGGCAGCCGCGACCACCGTCGCGATAGCCGACACCGACGACATGCATCGCTAGAAGTTGCTCGAATAGGATGCAGCGGAACGCATTCGATAGCCCGCCCGCTTCCGGCAGCGATCAGTCCAGCGCATCCGAGCCCCGAAACCCTGCGCGAGACCGGTATTCGACGCCCGTCCATCGCAACTTCTGACCATCGCGATGGTGGGGCGAGCGATGGAAGCCGTCCCACGTGCACCATAGGCCCCGGCTGACAACGGTTTTCACGTTCCATACCGCATGACCCGACCTCCTTTGCTACAGTAAACATCGTGTTCCGCTCCGGTCTGGCTAACCAGCGGCAACACTTACTCCGGGTTTGCCTACGGCCGTGGCCCCCGGAGTCGGTCCAGTTCCCGACGCGGGCGCATTATCCGTTCTCAGCAGTTCCAGGGAGTTTGCTATGGGGTACAATCCGCATGTTCTGGTAATAGGTGGAGGCCCTGCCGGTTCGACCACGGCAGCCCTGCTCGCGCGAGCTGGCATTCGCGTAACCCTTCTGGAAAAGGAGAGCTTCCCGCGGTATCACATCGGAGAGTCCCTTCTTGCGTCGTGCTTGTCGACACTGCGCCTTTCCGGCGCCTATGACGAGGTCGCCGCGCACGGTTTCCAGGTGAAGCGGGGCGGAGTCTTTCTGTGGCAGAACGATACCTGGCTATTGGACTGGTCCAGGCTCGTGGACGCGGACGCTTGGTCATGGCAGGTCGACCGCGCGGCATTCGACGACATCCTGCTGCGCAACGCGGCAAAACAGGGCGCCGAGGTAATCGAGCAGGCCACTGTGACAAACGTCCTGTTCGACGGCGACCGCCCGACAGCCGTCGAATGGACCGGGCCCGATGACGACCAGACCCGCACAACCGAATTCGATTTTCTCGTCGACGCCTCCGGTCGAGCGGGTTTGCTGGCCAAGCGGCACTTCGATATGCGCAAGCAGCACAAGGCATTCCGAAACACCGCGATCTGGTCCTACTGGACCGGCGCCCGCCTGCATCCGGACAGCCCGGAAGGCGCGATCAACGTCGTATCCACCCCCGAGGGTGGCTGGATCTGGCACATACCTTTGTCGGACGGCCGTTTCAGCGTGGGCTATGTGATTTCCAAGCGCCAGTTCGTTGAGAAGCGGCGTGAACACGAATCACTGGAGTCGTACTACCTCGATGTCATCGGAGGTAGTGCCCAGCTCAGCGAGTTGCTCGAGGGAGCCCAGCAGGTCGACAGCGTCCGGGCGGAGCAAGACTACTCCTACGTCGCCGATCGCTTCTGCGGTCCGGGTTACGCCATTGTCGGTGACGCGGCGTGCTTCCTCGATCCGTTGTTGTCCACCGGCGTGCATTTGGCGACCTACGGAGCGCTGACCGCATCCGCGGCCATTGCGACCACCTTGCGGGGGGAAATGAGCGAATCCGAGGCACTCGGATTCTTCGACTACACCTATCGCCGGGCGTACTGGCGCTTCCTGATCCTGGTTTCGCGAATGTACGAGCAGTACGTCGGGTCCGAAGAATATTTCACACATGCCAGCAGCCTCACCGAGGCGCACGATGGCGACACCCCGCAGGAGTCGTTCACCAGGATCATCGCCGGACTCACCGATGTCGACGAGTCGGCGGGAGAACAGCAACGCACCGATACCGACACCATCGTCACCGAGGCCGAACATCTCGACGACGAGGCAGCCGCGGTGAACATCAAATACATGGGCCATTTGGATATGTCTCCGGTGTGGAATATCTGGCGCGATCCGCTCGGGGCCGACACCGTCATGGGTGAGGTGCGTATCACGACCGAACCGGTACTCGGATTGACCAGCAAACCCCGCACCGCCGCGGAGCAGGAGGCCATAGCTCGCCCATTCACTCCACCGAAGGACACCGACGTCACCCCGGTTTAGTCCCGGCTCTCGACACGGATCTCCAGTGAGAATCGCTGCGCGGAGCCGACGATTGTGACGATCATTCGATCCCTCCCCGACCCACCGGGCGATGCAACGGCCGGTGGTTCGGGCTTCCGGACCAACAGGGCCGAGATCGGACGGTTCGGCCATCCGCTCACCAGGATGCTGCTGGCCAGCGACGGCTCCACGATGCCGGTCCTCGAGGCGATACTCAGGACGGACCTCCAGGTTCATGTGCTCCGTCAAGAGGCTATGGCGGCCAGTAGGCTGCCCACCACCGTCACCGATGCATTGCAGGTGTCCGGGACCGACCGCGTCATCGTCCGCCGCTCGCGCCTGATCGACTCCGACATGGTGGCCGTATCCGCCAACCATGTCGTGATCGTCCCTGGGCCCGCGGCTGCCTACGGAGTTGGCGATGTCCGCACGCCGATCGGTTACGCCCTGATTTCTCGTGGAATACCCCAGCGGCGTCACCTACTACGGGCGGGCTTGACGAGATGGCCGGACGGCCGCCTCTGTGCAGCGAAGGCATACGCCATCGTGACGGCCGATCGGCCGCTCTGCTACATACGAGAATCGTTCAACCCCAACGTGATCCCACCCGACCACTCCTACACCACCGACAGCGATCTGCGGTGGGCCGACGAGCCGGAACGCGTGGAATCCGAACCTACCGACCTCCGGCAGCGCGACTAGGGGGTGTCCTCAAAGTTGCTGCGGCGGATCTGCTTTGTGGCCGGTGGTGTTCTGTTTTGATGTCGCGTTGTGGTGCGCAGGCATGAGTTGACTGATGAGCAGTGGCAGGTCGTGGCGGGGTTGCTGCCGGTGTCGGGGGCCAGGGGCCGCCCCAGGGTGGATGACCGGCGGGTGGTCAACGGCATGTTGTACAAGGCCAAGACCGGGATCGCTTGGCGGGACCTGCCGCAGCGGTACGGGCCGTGGAAGACCGTCTACAACCGGTTCTGGCGGTGGTCGCGCAACGGGACCTTGGCGCTGCTGGTGGCGCGGGTTCGGGTGGTCGCCGAAGCGGTCGCCGAGCTGGATCGGGAGGTGTCGGTGGACTCGACGATCGTGCGCGCGCATCAGCACGCCGCCGGTGCCCGCCGCGGTCGGGTGGTCCATACCGGCGGAGACCGGGTTCTACCCCGAGGCAGGCGACGAGCCCGCTGACCACGCGATCGGCCGTTCCCGTGGTGGACCGACGACGAAGATCCACCTGGCCTGTGACGGGCTGGGGCGGCCGTTGTCGGTCGTGCTGACCGGCGGCAACATCAACGACTGCACCGTGTTCACTCGAGTGCTGGCCGGTATCCGTATGCCACGCCCCGGGCGGGGCCGGCCGTGGACACGGCCACGTCGGGTGCTGGCCGACAAGGGCTACTCTTCACGAGCGATCCGGGAGCATCTGCGCAGACGCGGGATCGCTGCGACGATTCCCGAACGTGCCGATCAGCAGGCCCACCGCCGTCGTCGCGGCCCGGCTGGTGGTCGCCCGCCGAGTTTCGACCCGGTCGCTTACCGGCGCCGCAACGTGGTCGAGCGTTGCTTCAACCGGCTCAAGCAATATCGGGCCATCGCCACCCGATACGACAAAACCGCAACCTCTTACCGCGGCATGCTCGACCTGGCCACCCTGCTCATATGGCTTTGAGGACACTTCCTAGCGGCTCACTCCGGCTCTGCCACAGGGCTCCCCTGGCCCGGCAGAGTCGATCCTCGGCGCAACGTGGTCAGCGCGCGAGTCGCCCGGTGCTGGACGGCAGGTAGCGGAAGGCTGTAGTAGCTTCGAACCCGTCAACGACAAGAGGACTGATGAATCAAGGTACCGCCGTGGTGTTTTCATGGTTCTGACCCAGCACAGCGCTCAGCGCCGTCGCGGTCTGCCGTGGGCTACTCGAAACAGTACCGGTCGGCCGCCGACACACCGGCGTACGAACAGTCGCCTACGACGGAACCCTGGAGCGGTCTGGTGGGGCACGGCGCCAGACCTGGCACCCGGCACACTCTGACCTTCCTCGTTACACCTCATCGAGGCACGAGTCCGCGCTCATCGATCACTCTCGTCGAAATCCTGTCCATCATCTGGAGTCACGTCTTTGACCACACCACAGTTCCCGACATCCGCACCGCATACCGCATCGACCGGAACGTGCCCCGTCCAGCACGGCTCCGCCGGCAGCGATGACCGCCGAGTTCCGCTGTATACCCCGCAGTTCGTCGCCGACCCGCATCGCGCTTACCGCCAGATGCGTCGTCAGTACGGTTCGCTCGTTCCCGTCGAGCTGGCACCGGGTGTGCCCGCGACGTTGGTGATCGCGTATCGGACGGCGGTGCGGATCCTCAACGACCCGGATCACTTTCCCGCTGATCCACGAACCTGGCAGAAAACCATTCCGGACAACTCTCCGGTCCGGCCGATGATGGAGTGGTACCCGGCAGCGCGATACAACACCGGAGACGCGCATATCCGCTATCGGCAGGCATCCGTCTCGAGCATCGACGGGATCGACACCCACGGGCTGCGTCCCACTGTCGAGAAACTCGCCATCCCGCTGATCAACACCTTCTGCGAGGCCGGTTCCGCCGACCTGGTGTCCCAATACGCTTTTCCCCTCGTCCTCGGGATCCTCAACGACATGGTCGGCTGCCCCACCGAGATCGGGCAGCGGGTCGCGACCGGCATGGCCGCGCGCTTCGATACGGTCAACCCCGCCCAGGGCATGAAGATGGTCAAAGAGGCCCTGATGGAGCTGATACAGCTCAAACGGCGCCAGCCCGGCGACGACGCCACCTCGCGGCTGGCACATCATCCGGCCGACCTCAACGACGTGGAGATCTTCGCCCAACTGATGAGCTTCTACGGCGCGGGCTTCGAAGCGCAGCGCAACCTGATCACCAACACCCTGCTGCTGATGATCACCGACGACCGGTTCCGCTTCGGCGACGTCCTCGGCCGAAACCTGTCCACCACCGACGCCCTCGACGAGGTCCTGTTCAACGACCCGCCGATGGCGAACTTCTGCACCACCTACCCGCGGCAGCCGATCATGATCGACGATGTCTGGCTGCCGGCAGACCAGCCGGTCGTCATCAGTCTCGCCGCGTGCAACAACGACCCCGACATCCACGGGACCGACGAGCCCGGCAGCAGCCGCATCGGCAATCGCTCGCATCTGGCATGGAGTACCGGCCCGCACGCCTGCCCTGCTAAATCCATCGCCTACCCGACTGTCCAGAACGCTATCGACCAACTGCTCGACGCCCTCCCCGAAATGGAACTCGCGGTGCCTGCCGACCAGCTGGTCTGGCGGCCGGGTCCGTTCCACCGCGCGATGACGGCAATGCCGGTCGTTTTCCCGAAGTCCCCGCCGCTGACCTATGTGTAGGAAGTGTCGAACCGCATGGTTGGCATGGAGTGCGCGCTCGAGCACCCGTACAAGAGTGCGTCAAGGCCAGGTGGGGCGTGGTGAGTGAGTCACATTCGCATCTGTTCGACGACAAGTTCGGCGAGTTCCAGCGGTGGCAAGTTAGTCCGTGGGGTCGGCTGCGGTATACAACCGCAGCCGTCAACCTGACCGCCCATCTACCCGCTGGCGCGCTGGAGATCCTCGACGCGGGCGGCGGCAACGGCCTCGACGCGCTCGAACTCGCCGCCCAGGGACATCACGTCACGATCGCCGACACCTCCGACCGGTCCCTCGCCGAAGCACGCGCCGCGGCCAAGCACCGTGGCTTGGAAGATCATGTCACCACCCGGCGCACACGACCTGGACACCCTCGGTCACGCGTTCTCTGCGGCACCGGGACGGCCCCGGTGCCGGACCGATGAGTAGAACCGGGCAGGCTCACGTAGAGTCAGCCCAGACCTGCGGCACGGCCTGCGCGACGGGATAGATCGGTGAATGCGTCACGCAGTCGATCCGGGCCGACGACCTCGATCTCGGTGCCGAAGCGCGCTACTGTCGCCGCGAGCGCGGGCCAGGACCAGGAACCGAGCAGCAGCCTGGTTCGGGCAGGGCCGAGTTCCTCGACGACACCGTCGCCGGCGAACGGGGCCACCTGTGCGATGGGGAGGTCGAGGACAACCTCGCCGCGGCATGGCCAGGTATTCGCACTGTCGGAGCCTTTGAACCGCGCGGACAAGAACGCGGCGATATCGCCGCCGGGCACCGGCCGGGGCGCGAACCGCGGCCCGTTGGGCACCCGAAGTGTCATCCGGTCGACGCGGTAGACCCGCCACTCCCCACGTTCTGAGGCCCATCCGATGAGGTACCAGCGCAGACTGCGGACCACCAGGTGGTGTGGTTGGATTCGGCGGGGGGCCCGCGGACCGGTGTCATCCGGCTGTGTCGGTGACCGGTAGTCGAACCGCACCTCCTCTCGGGAGCGGACAGCGGCACTCAACGCGAGCAGCACCTGGGTGTCGACCCGGGGAGCGGCCGCGGGCCCGGCCGATTCGCCCACCGTGATCTCGAGGGCATCGACGCGCTGCCGCAAGCGGGAAGGCAGCAGCTGGCGTACGGTCGCCAGCGCTCGTGCGGCTGCCTCTTCGATGCCCGCGCCGGTCGCGGCCGCGTTGCGCAACGCCACGGCGAGCGCGACCGCTTGCTCGTCGTCGAACAATAGCGGCGGCAGTTCGCTGCCCGCCGCGAGACGGTAACCACCGTCGGGCCCCTTGACCGCCCGGACGGGGTAACCGATCTCGCGCAAGCGATCGACATCGCGACGCACCGTACGTTCACTGACGCCCAGCCTCTCGGCCAGCAGACTGCCCGGCCAATCGCGGCGGACCTGGAGCAAAGACAGCAGCGAGAGCAGGCGGCGGGAGGTCACCGTCGAGGAGGCGGTCGGCATGTGGCCAGACTGCCATGAATAGCGGACGTTCCCTGGCCGGTACTGGTGACAACGTTGCTCTCGTCGCCGGAAGTCGCCGGTGACGGAATCCCTTGCGAAGGACGGATCACCATGTCGGTAAACGCTGTTGCCCACCTGAACTTCCACGGGCTGGCCCGTGCTGCTCTGGAGTTCTACCAGTCGGTGTTCGGCGGGCAGACCACTCTCGCCACTTATGCGGACTTCGGGATGCCCACCGACTCGCCCGACGCAGGCAAAGTGGTCTTCGGCCAGGTCGTCGCCGACAACGGCTTCCGGGTCATGGCCTACGACGTGCCCGGCGAGCACGCTCCAACCGCCCTCGGCGTGCCCGCCACCCGCCGCGAGAACGGCACCACCATCACCGAGGAGCCGTTCTTCCTGTCCGTTCGCGGCGAGACCGTCGAGGAGGTCGGCGCACTGTGGGAACGCCTTGCGGACGGCGCCACGGTTATCGAGGAGTTCGGCCCGGCCCAGTGGGCACCCGCCTTCGGGATGCTGCGCGATCGCTTCGGTATCACCTGGATCCTCGACGTCACGGCTGAGTACGCGCAGGCCTGACTCCCCCTCACCGACTTCTCCGCGGTGCGACCGAATCCGGTCGCACCGTGCCCCTCATCCCGTTGTGAAGAGAGTGCCCTGTGATGGCCAGCGAATTTCTCACCTCGACGGAAATGAAGTGTTCGGCGGCCGCCGGATGACGTTCGAACACAGGTGTATCGAATGAAACGCCGACAGCGGCACGGTCACCACAGAATGCGGCCGGATGCGCAGGATCAATTCGACCCAGGCGTTCTTCCGCGCCCGCACCACCTCCGATCACCGGAGGCCAGCTGTGGACCCCTGCGCGCTTTCGTGCGTATCGCGGTGGACAAAGGGTAGGCGGTATAAGCACCTACTTCGACGAATGGAGGCGTCATGAGGGACGTCGACGACAATGTTTCCGCAGGCCGCGGCCACCCGGTCCGAATTCCACGTAGCCGGGGAGCCCTCGGCGGGCTCGCGGTGCTGCTCCTGGGCGTCTGGGGTGCGCTGATCCCGTTCCTCGGCCCCTACTTCGATTTCGCGTTCACTCCGGACGAGCCATGGGTGTGGACGTCGGCGCGAGGGTGGCTCCAAGTACTGCCTGGCGTCGCCGCGATCATCGGCGGATTGCTCATGTTGGTAAGCCGCAACCGTATCGTGGCGAGTTTCGGCGGGTGGCTGGCAGTGGCGGCGGGCGTGTGGTTCGTGATCGGGCCCGTCCTTGCTGAGCCGCTGCGCATCGGGGATGTCGGTGACCCTGTCGCCACCTCCGACCTGAAGCGCGCCGTACTCCAACTGACCTATTTCCACGGTCTCGGTGCGCTGATCCTGTTCTTCGCGGCGACCTCACTCGGCCGATTGTCGGTGCGTAGCGCCCGCGATATCGCCTTCACGCGACGCGAAGCCGATGCTAGAGCCGCCGCCGTAACAGACAGTCAGCGCCGCATAGCCGACGCGCCAGGACTCGAGAAACCCGGGCCGATGCCGCAGCGGGGTCGTGGCCGAACAAGCCCAGGTTAGACGGCGGCTGAACAAACCCGTCCCGGGCGCAACAGGTCCTCGCTCTGCTCGCTCACGGGGTGCCTGCGCGCACCGACGAGTTCCCGCGCTTCCGGCAGTCATAACCGTCATGACAGCTTTCGCTCTCATCCACGGTGCCGGCGGGAGCGCTTTCGACTGGCATCTGCTCGAAGCAGAACTCCGCAACCGCGGGCACGACGCGGTCGCGGTGGATCTGCCGATGTCCGACCCCCAGGCCGGGCTCTGGGACTACGCCGACGCCGTCGTCCAGGTAACCGGCGGACGCCGGCCTCTCGTGGTGGTGGCCCACTCCTGGGGCGGTTTCGTCGGTCCCCTGGTCGGCGTGCGCGCCGGAGCCGCCGCGCTTGTGCTGGTGACCGCCATGATTCCGAGCCCGGGCGAGATGCCGGACGCCTGGTGGGAACGCAGCGGCAAACCATCGTCCGGCAGCGATGACGACTACGAGCTCTACTTTCACGATGTCCCTCGCGAACTGGCCCAGCGGGTCCTGACCCACGACGGCGCGCTCGCGGAGAAGATCAGCATGGACCGAGCGGGGCGAGAGCCATGGCCGTTGTCCGCCTGGCCGGACATTCCGACGAGATACCTGCTCTGCCGCGACGACCGTTTCTTCACCCCCGACTTCGCGCGCCGCCACGTGAAGGAGCGGCTGGGCATCACCCCGGACGAGATGCCCGGTAGCCACATGGTGATGTTGTCGCGCCCGGACGAGCTGGCCGACTATCTGGTGCAGGTTCTTCCAGTGCCTCGTAATCGGCGCTCGTCGCACACCCGCAGAGAGGATATGTGAAGCCACGCACCGCATCAGACGAAGTCTCGAGGACTCCGTCGCTGCCAGTTCTGGGAGTACACCCGCTTGCGAACCGTCCGGGGGTCGGCCTGCGGATATTCGAGTTCGTACGCGTCGAGCTGGGCGTCGAGCACGAATTCTTCAGGGGTGCAACGTAATACGGTATGGGTGGTGACTTCGGTGCGCCAATCGTCGCGCTCCAGCCTGCGTAGCGTGCGGGTCTCGCCCCGGACCGAGGTGACGTCGTTGCCACGGAAGCTGAACCATTCGGTAGTGGCGCGACGCACGATGGTGCCGGTGTCGTCGAGCGAGATGGTGCCCTGGTCGTTCTCGATCTCGAGGGTCGATACACCGCTCGCCAGATCCCGTTCGACCTTCCAGTGGTGTTTACCGGGTTCGATATGCGTGGCGGGCGCCTCGGGCGCGGCTTCGGGCGGATCGAACGGGCGCAGCCGGTCATCGTCCTCGCGGGGCGGCGGCCGGTGCGGCAAGGTCAACGCGCTGCGACCGGTCGTAATGGTCAGCAGGTCATGTCAACCGCCTGCGATGGTTTCCCGTTCGGCCGACAGGTCGCGTCGCGGTGTTCGGGAGGCTGCGCGAGGCCGCTGTCCGCGCATCGGGCGAGAACCGGCGAAGGCAGGCAGATGCTGTCGGCAATTCAGGCACCACTGTGAAGTGGGGATGGTCTGCAGCAGGTGGATCGGGATCTCGGCGTGGCAGCCGCGGCAGCGACCGTAACGGCCTGTGGCGATGAGCGTAAGGGTTTCATCGATATCGGCCAAAGCTTGTCGTGCAGCCGCGGCCAATTCGGTAGTGACCTCATGCCTGGCCGTATCAGCCGCGTTGGTGGGCGTGGCGGCGCGGTCGATTTCGGCTTCGAGTTCGGCCAGCTGCTGCAGGCGGAAGCGGCGTTGCTGGTTCAGTGCGGCTCGTAGTGCGGGTAGGTGGTCGGTAAGGCGTGCGGGTGAGACGGGGTGTGCACGGGTCATCCTGATCTCCAGGGTTGGTGGTTGGAATGGTTCGAGATGCGGTCAGGTGAGAAGGGATGGGCCGCCCTGCCAGCGGCCCCTGTACGACCACCTCCATGCCATCCGAATAATCGCCGACAAGGCCAGGATCGTTTACGTGGAACAGCCGCGCTTGTCCGTCTGAGACAATCCTGGCTGTGCTACTTGTCCGATTTCCCCACTCGTTTACTCGGGCGTTTCGCCAGTACACCAGCAGGTAAGTGCGACAGCCCGTGGATTGCGGTCGACTCGATCAGTGCACAGGCGTGGTCGCGATGGTCGCGGTGCGGGTGCCGGGGACAGTGCGGGTCAGGGCGATGGCGATGCGCCGTTCGGGTTCGTCGGCGAACCGGCCGGAGATGCTGGCGTCGCCTCCGTGGACGGTGACATGCCACCGTCGTGCGCCGGTGTATTGATCGAGGAGGTTCTGTGCACCGGCCGTGAGTGCGTCGTCGGGGGTGAGCATGATTCGCAACGCGTCGCCACGGCTGAACATACCGACCACGCGGCCGTCGGCATCGATGACGGGCAGACTGCGCAGTCCGCGCGTGACAAGCCTGCTCATGACCTCGGCCAGTGCCGCGGTGGCGGGGACCGAGACCGCTGGTGTGGTCATGACTTCATCGACCGTGTCGTCGAGTTCACCGGCCCGCAGGAGGTCACCGCTGGTGAGTACCCCGGTGAGGCGATCGTCTTGGTCGAGAACGGGCAGCGCCGCGTAGCCCAGTTCGGCGAGCAGCAGCGCCGCCTCGCATGCGGTGTTGTCGTGCCGGACGGTGATGATGGGTCTTTGCATGACCTCGCATACCTGCGTGTTCCTCACTTCGGTTCCGCTCCGTTCAACTAACTAGGTACCGGATCGACGCAAGAGGGCAGATCCTTCGCTGGCCTGTCCTTGTCTCACTGCTCCTACCTGCGATTTCTGGGCAACTCCATGATGACGTGACTGTCGCGGCGATCGGTTGAGCGGATTCGACAATCGAGGCGTCGGGATTTGTGGCGATGGCACAGCCCGGTCAGTCGTTGTCGGTGACGGCGAGCTCGATCATCATGGCGAGTCGTTTGCGGGGGTCGTCCAAGTCGAGATTGGTCACCTCTGCCATCTTGCGCAGCCGGTTACGGACGGTGTTCTCGTGCACCCCGAGGTGCGCGCCCGCCTCGGTGGGGTCGCCCTGCGCCTGCAACCACGCGCGCAGCGTTGGCACATACTGGGTGGAGTTCGTGCTGTCATGGCGCCGCAACTCCGACACCGGCCCCCGTGCGGGGGTCCGTCCAGAAAGCCCTGCGGTGCGCAGCCGTTGGAGCAGAATTTCGTCCCACGACTCGTCATAGGCAGGAGGTGTCGCAGCCGCAGAGTGGGTCTCGTGCAGCGCCAGGCATTCGTCGGCCTCTTGACGCGCCGACGCCAACTCCGTGGCGCGGGCGACACCGCTGATTCCGGCCGACACCGTCATCTGCGCCGGCAGTGCAACCTGCAGCTCGCTTATCCAGTGGCGTACCGTGTCCGCCTGGTCGGCGGGCAGCACGGTGTAGATGGTGTCGCCGACCAGGGCGCTGCGGCTGGACCGGGACCAGCCGAATCCGGTTGTCGCTCGCTCGAAGATCAACAGCAGCGCGGCGTGCTGTTCCTCCGCGATCCGAGCCCGCAGCGCGATCACCCGCAAACCCTCCGGCGCCAACCCCAGCCTGCTGGCCACTGTCGTCGCGTCCGCGTCGCCCTCCAGCAAACGGATCACGAGGTCGGATTCCACCTGACGTTCCAGGTCCGCGCTGGCCCGCGACCGCAACAGGTGCAGGGCCACCGTCCGCGCGCCGTCGGCCAAGGCCCTGCGTCGAGCCCCGTGCAACGGTGCCGGGCACGACACCCAGACCGACCCCAGCAGTTGCCGTCCCACACGCACGGCCACGACCATCCGCCCCGTCACCCCACGCTCTGCCTGCGCGGGGACGAACAACGGTTCCTCCGAGGTCGCCAAATGTACGAAGACACCGCGCGCATCGAACACCGACCGTAACCACGACGGCATCTCCCGGCCCAGAATCGTCTCTACCCGTGCCGGGTCGAGGTGCTGCTGCGGCCTGGAATATGCCAGCACCCGAGACAGGCGATCCTCGATCGTGACCGCACCTCCGACGGCGTCGGCGAGACTGTCGGCCAAGGCGAACAAATCGGTCGGGCCGCGACCGGCCTCGGTCTCGCGTCCTTCCAGCACCAACCCGTAGACCACCGCAGCCACCTCGCTCCAGTCCACCGCAGGGTCGACCACCATCACCGCCACACCGTTGATCTCCGGCTCGGCCTCGGCCTCCTCACCCCCACGGATGAGCGCGACAACAGCCCGCGCCGACACTGCCCAGGCCACCACCTCCGACATCGAGCGGGCTCCGATGCCCAACAGCACATCGCCGATTTCCGTGGGGTCGTGATCGGCGCCGTGGATCACCACGCTGCGCAATGGGGTGGACCGGGGAACCGAACCCAATCGCAGGCGAATTCCATAACCACCCAGTATGTTGGCCAACCGGTCCAATGTCACCATGAGCCGCTCCGATGCGGAACCGCGGGCGCAGCGCGATCGAGCGCCCGACGCGGTCGGCAGCAGGTCGTGGACGAGGAAACCGGACCGGCCGACCGGTGCGTCGGGATGAACACCGGCGCGAGCCGGTGTCGGCGGCTTTTGTAGTGGTGGGTCACTTTTCGGGCGATCTGTTCGGTTGTTCGACGAGTTCGGCGAGTACGGCCGCTTCGCTGATGTCGGTGTTCTTGGTGCCTGTGAGCAGCGTGAGTTTGCTTTGGTCGGCCAGTTCGCGCAGGTGTGTGAGAGCGGCGGCGCGGTCGGGTTGGGTCAGTTCGTCGCGGTAGCGGCGGGCGAATTCATCGAAGCGTTCCGCCTCGTGGCCGTACCACCTGCGCAGTTCGGTGGAGGGAGCGATCTGTTTACACCACTCGTCGAGATGGGCTCTGGTTTTGCTGACACCGCGGGGCCAGAGCCGGTCCACGAGCACGCGCGTGCCGTCCTGCGCGGTTGGGTCGTCATAGATTCTGCGGATTTGCACAGTGCGTCGAGTCGTCATCATCGACTCCCGGTTCATCGCTGCTTTCCTGCGTGGGACAGCCCCGCGGCCGGTCCGGGGCCTTGCCACATGTCGAACGCTACGCCTGATGTGGGACCTGGACCGGTGAGATCGCGTATTCGACTGTGTCAACCGACGAGCGGAAACCTGTGGGAGCTGAAGGTGGACGCTTGGCCGGTCGGCGGAGCTTCGGCCATTACGAACATGTTCTCCCGCCGGGCCCGCCTCGGATTCGGCATGGGCGCTGCCTACGGGATCGCGATCCTGCTGTCCGCGATGTCGGGCTGAGTCGCCCGGCGGCGGGCGGGCGATGACCGCCCGTTCTCCGGTGTCACCGGACCCGCACGAGTTGCTTGCCGATGTTGGTTCCCTGAAACAGGCCACGCAGGGCCGACGGTGCGGATTCGAGGCCCTCGACGACACTCTCGGCGATGACGATCTTGCCCTCGGCGTGCCAGCCGGACAGCTTGCCGAATGCCTCGGGAAAGCGATCGAGGTAGTCGAGGAAGATGAACCCTTCCATGCGAGCACGCTTCACCGTCAGCGCAAGGTAATTACATGGTCCGGTCGCGGGAAGGTGCGCGGTGTAACCCGTGGCGATACCACCGCACAGCACCACGCGAGCGTTCATCGCGAGATTCATCAGCCCGTCATCCAGGATGGGGCCACCCACGCTGTCGAAGAACACATCGATTCCTTCGGGAGCGGCCGCCGCCAGGCGTACGCGCACGTCCTCGTTTTTGTAGTCGATGGCGACGTCGAGGCCTGCCTGTTCGGTGAGCCACGCGCACTTGTCCGGCCCGCCCGCGATTCCGATCACCCTGCAGCCCAATGCTTTCGCGATCTGGCCGGCGACGGAGCCGGTGGCGCCCGCTGCGGCTGTGACCACCACCGTGTCGCCCTCGCCTGCACGGCCGATATCGATCATGCCGAAGTAGGCGGTCAATCCGTTCACCCCGAACAGGCTCAACATCAGCTTGGGATCGACGCCGTCGGGCACGATGTTCAACCCGAAGAGCCCTTGTTCCGAGGCCAGAACGTAGTTCTGCCAGCCGACCATCCCCGCGACCCAGGTCCCGACCGGGTAGTCCGGGTTGTTCGACGCGACGACCTCGCCTACGCCGCTGCCGCGCATCACCGTGTCGAGCGGCACGGGATCGATGTAATTCTCGCCGTCGTTGAGCCAGCTCCGCTGCGTCGGGTCGATGCCGAGCCAATGGACCCGCACGAGCGCGTCCGATGGGCCGAGCTCGGGAACAGGTGATCGCAGCAGCTCGAAGTCGTTGTCGCCCACCATGCCTACGGGTCGGCGGCGCAGTACCCATTGGCGGTTGTCGAGTTCGATGTCGACGGAGGAAGCCATGATCCGAGTGTGCCAGTCCACGCGTTCAAGATGATCATTCCCGCGCGATCGGAACCGCTGGAACCGACACCGCAGACGCACGAAGGCTTCGAATGGCTGTACGTGCTCAACGGTCGGTTGCGGCTCGTGCTCGGCGAGCGCGACCTGACGTTGCCACCCGGTGAGGCGGCCGAAAGGGAGTGCGCTCGCACGTACGCGCCGACCCCGACCGGTGAACCGACCGACTTCCTGCAGCGAGTCCCTTCGCACGTCCGAACCCGCCCACTCTGATCTCGACCTGGGCGTCGGCTATCGGTGAACTACGACGGCGGCCGGTGAGGCCGAGATTCATCGGCGAGATCTGACGTCACTGATGAGCGTGCCCCGCCGACGGGGCGAGCACCTCCGGCTGGTGGGCGAGGACGAGTTCGGCGGCGTCGGCGATGACCTGGGCGCGGCTGCGGTCGGGGTGGTCGGCGGCGAGGAAGGCGCTCCCGATCGCCAGGCAGAAGGCGAGCAGGGCGCGGGCCTCGACCTCGTCGGGGTCGGAGCAGAAGGTACCGATCATCTCTCGTGCCAGCCGCATGCGCTTGTTGTCCACGCGGCGCATACGCTCAGCGATAGCTTGGTCCCGCCGGGCCCAGTCGCGCAGCGCCAAGTCGACCGAGCGCACCTGGTCAGCCGACTGCAGAAACCTGTCGACCAGCCAAGCCTTGTCGCGCGCGCCACCCTCTTGCTCCACCCGGTCGATCTCCGCGTCGACGCTCTGACGCTCCCAGGTGTCCAGCATCTCCTCCAGCAGCACCTCCCGATCGGTGAAGTAGCCGTAAAAGCCGCCCCTGGTCACGCCGAGCCGCTTGGCCAGGGCGTCGACCCGCACGGCTTCCACCCCGCCCTCGGCGAGTGCTCGCAAGCCCTCTTCGACCCATTTCTCACGCGGCGTGCGCAACGCGCCCATTCCGTGTCTCTCCTCCCAGGGGTTGTGCAGTACTGCATAACGTGTCTAATCTCGAGTTATACACCACTGTATAACCTGAGGAGCCGACCTGAGACCGTGATGCGGGCTTCGTCCAGATCGAGACACTGTCGCGCGGATGAACCCGCATGCCACGCGACTCCAGAAGAGAGCGGAGAGATCCCATGATCAAGTGGGCTGGTTGGCTTATCACCTTGTGCGGAGTCGGACACACGTTGGGCGCACTGGCGCAGACTGTCCCCCACTACGCCGGGGACTGGTTCAGCTGGGCATTGTGGGAGAAGCAGAACAACGACCCGATCGCGATGAGCCACACTACCGCCGCGTTCTGGTACTCGGCCTTCAGTTTCGGCCCGCCACTCATCATGATCGGCCTGATCGTGATGTGGCTCAACCGCCATAGGATCACCCCGCCACTGTTCATCGCGTGGAGCGTTGCGTGCTGGACCCTGATCACCGCCGTTCTCTCCGGGCCCTCACCCCTGCTGCTCCTCCTGATCGCGTCCGTCCTGCTACTGGTCGGCGCCCGCCGCGTCGGCCCCGCGCCCCAGGTGATGACAGCGTCGTGAGGCAGGCATGGCTGGGGGTTCATGCTCGGATTTGGTCGTGGTGGGCGACGAAGTCGAGGAAGCGGGGAATTATCTGCTCGGGATCGGCCCACAGCAGATCGTGTCCGATGCCCGGGTAGATTTCGGCTTCGGCCGACGGCATGTGGTTGCGGGCGCGCGCCGCCCCTAGCTGCGGGTCGCTGACGACGGTGTCGGCGCCGAAGAGCACCAGGCTCGGTGCGGTGACGGCGGCAAGCTGTTCGTCGGTGAACGGGCGGTCCCACGGCATGCCGGACCTGAACTTCACCGTTGCCATGACGAGTGCGAACTGCTCGTCGGTGAAGTTCAGGCCCGGCATCAGCCACTTGTTGAACTTGCGCATCCGCTCAGGAGTCGGCCGCGCACCCACCACAAGGAATTTGAACAGCAGACTCCAGCGCGGCTTGGCGAAGGTCGCACCACTGGGCTCGAACATGGTCAGACTGGCCAGGCGATCGCAACGGTGCGCGGCGATGGCACCGGCCAGCCAGGCGCCCAGGGAGTTCCCGGCCAGATGGATCCGATCCTCACCGAGTCCGTCGAGCACCTCGACCATCCAGGTCGCGATATCTGCCGTGTCGCGCACGGGTGCGGTCTGCACACAGCGTCCCGCCCACCCGATCACGTCCGGGGTGTACACGACGCGCTCGCGCGCCAGATCCTCGATGAAGTTGAGCCATATCTGCCCGTTACCCCCGATGCCCGGCAGCAGCATGATCGGTGCACCGTCCCCGTTTCCGGATTTGCGTACTCGCGTGGTGCCGAAAGATGTTTCCACGTCGATATCGGTCGAGGGCACAGGCCATTTCGCAGCCACGGTGTCATAGGCGCGTAGGAAGGTCGCTCTCGCTTCCTCGCTGGTGAATCGCCCGATCCTCGGCATGAGCCTCCCCTTCGGTCCACTTATACGGTACGACCGTACCATCATGATGGTATGATCATAACACATATGCGGTATGCTCATACCATCAAATTCGGGGTCATCGGATACAAGAGGAAGGCGTAGGTCTCGTGCCGCGACTGGTCGACCATGAAGTGCGGAGACGCCAGATCACCGACGCCGTACGCCGAGTAATCGTCGGCGGCGGCCTCGAAGCGGTGACCTTCCAATCGGTCGCCGCCGAGGCCGGATTCTCGATACGGCTGGTGCAGTACTACTTCGGAAGCAAGAGCGAATTCCTGCTGGCGACCCACCGATCGGTGATGGAAGACGCCGGCGCCCGATTCACGCAACGGTGGTCCACGCTCGGCCAGGACGCCGCACCCCGCGAAGCGATCCGCGCGGTCCTGACCGAACTGCTACCCCTGGACGGGCAACGCCGGGAAGAAGCCATCGTGCTCGGCGCTTTCGGCACCGCGGCGATCACCGGCGGTGGCATCACCGCGGAAGAAACCTTCGCCGCGCCTCGCGCACTGGTCACGATCGTCGCCGACCAGCTCTGTCGAGCCCAAGACGGCCACGGCGTAGGCCCCTGCCGCGCGGATCTCGACGCCGAACTCATCCTCATGGCAATCAGTGGACTCGCCCAAAGCATGCTCCAGGGCTACAGCACCGCTCAGTCCGCGACCGGACTCGTCGACCACCTCCTCGACCATGTACTGGGCCCGACTGCAGCGGCCACTCTCGGCGATGACGAGAGCTCTGCGGCCGCAACCCGCATCGCGTGCGATATCTCGCCCGAATGTGATTCCCCACCTGCCTGAAGTCACCGCATCGAGAGATCACCTCGTTTCAGCGCTATAGCGCGCGGCCGCGTCGGCAACCGGGGCAGGGCGGCCGAGACGGACCATGGCGCGGTAGAGCGCGCCATGGCTGGGCGCCGGGGGCAGTGGCGGCGGTTCGGTGCCGGGAGTGCTGAATGCGCGCAGCATGTAGGCGACAAGTCGTTGCCAGGTGTCGGGCGCTGCGTCGCCGGTGGCGGCGATGACGCCGGCGTTGGCCATGAGCAGCATGACCATGTCCTGGTCGGTGAGCTCGCGGCTGAGCCGTCCGGCATCCTGGGCGCGCGCGATCAGGGCTCACCATGACCTTTCCCCCGCCAAACCCCTCGAAGCCCGCCGCGCCCAGGCCTACATCGGCTTCCTGAAAGGCCGCAATGACGGCACCAGCAGGAGAAGGCTCGAGCGCCATCACGCTGAGGCATTGTGACGAAGTCCGACCGTGGAACGTGATGTACGTCATTGCCCGCGGAGGCGTGGTTGGGCATCGTCGTCAGTTCGTTTTGGAAAGAACCTGGCTGGAGATGCCCGAATGGCCGACCTCGATTTTGCTTACGACCTCACTCTGGACGAGGTACGACGGCGCAGCGCCGTCGTCGCGGCGCTCGGTGACGACTGGGATCCGGTGGCGGCGCTCGCCGAGGAAAATCTCGCGTACGACATGCTGTACTCGAATCTCGACGATGAGCAGCAGCGGATCTACGAGGAACTCGTCCGGGCCGGGATCCTGCCGGATCGGGCGACAGGTTGTGTTGCCGACTGATCTCACCGCCGAGCACGAACCATCCGCTCTGCCGAATACACGATGACTATCTGGCGGCTGAGTTGTAGATCGCGCTTGTAGCAGTCGGCGACCGGACTGCGGGACGTCGATGTCGATGTCGAAGGCGAGCTGGCGGCGGAGCCGCAGAGGTGATTTCGAATCGAAACTCACGGCGCGAGATATTGCCGTGGGTTTCGTCGTTCCGCGCGCCGGGTGATCAGACGCAGATAGGACGCCAGATCGTGCCGCAGAAGAAACGGTTCAGAGCGGCCGAACCGCTGGAAATCTCGCTGTTGCCGATCGCATGGGGCTCGACCGGGGCCTCAGCCTGCGCGGGAGCGACGGACATCAGCACCGCCCCGGCCAGCAGTGCACCCGCGACGATGTGGCGATTGACTAGAGCGCCCGGACGCCGCCCGTTACAAGCCTCCGGCAATCGGCCTGTCACCCCTTCGGGGTGCAGATCACCAGTGCGCCAGAGGTTGTCGATCCCCATGACCGCTTGGCCGTGTCAACCAGGGAAACCGCTGTTCGGAACAGACGCGCACGCGTAGTCTCGCGCGCATGTCCTGCAGGATCACCGAACTGGTCATCGACTGTGCCGACCCACAACGGCTGGCAGACTTCTGGTGCGGAGTGCTCGGCTATGTCGAACTCGGCTGGGAGGGCGAAGACCACCTGGAGATCGGCCCGCCCGGAACCGGCTTCGGCGGGCCGCAGCCCACACTGGTGTTCGGTCGCAGCACCGAACCGAAACGCGGGAAACTGCCGCTGCACCTCGACGTGAGCCCCATCGACCGCGATCAGGACGCGGAACTGGAGCGGCTGCTCGCCGCGGGTGCGCGGAAGGTAGACATCGGCTAGCCCGGCGCCGCAACGTGGTACGTACTGGCCGACCCGGAGGGGAACGAATTCTGCTTGCTCCGGCGCCGGGTCGAGGCAGTGGAGAGCCACCCCAACCCACGGTGATGCCGCGCAGTTCGCTTCCGGCACACGAACATTGCCGCCGGACGAAACACCGGAATCTTTCGTTATTCGGCCGCGCGACGTAGCGAGCCGATCATGCCGAGGGCGATCTCGCCCGCGTCACGGCGCACCTGATCGTCGGTGGTTTCGGCGAGGCTCCAGGCCAGTTCGGTGAGCAGACCGTAGATGGCGCGGACCGTGAGTTCGGGCGATCGAGGTGCGAAGACGCCGGCTCGGATCAGCTCGTCGACCAGGCCGCGGATCAGGCCGACCATGTACCGCTCATCGAGTTCGCGCCATCGATCCCAGCCCAGGGCGAACGGCCCTTCCTGCAGCACGATGCGCTGATAGGACACATCGGCGCATTCGTCGAGAAACACTGTCAGGGCGCGAACCGCAGTGTCCCAGGGGTCGCCGGGCGCACCGAGCGCCTTCGTCAAACGTTCGGTCAGCTCTTGTTCGACCTGCTCGAACACTGCCTCGAACAGGCCCTGCTTACCGCTGAAGTGGTGGTATACGGCCCCGCGAGTCAGTCGGGCGGCCCGTGCGATCTCGTCGGCGGACAGTTCCGCGTACCGCCGTTCGATGAACAGCCTGCGGCCCGCCTCCAGCAGGGCGGATCGAGTGGCTTCGGCGTATTCCGCACGTCGTCCCTTGACAGTCACGGCAACAAGACTACCTTCACATACATCATGTATCTTAGATGTTAGGTGTATGCAAATGTCGGATCTCAAAGATGTGATCGTGGTGGGGGCCGGGGCGGCCGGGCTGACAGCGGCCCGCGCCCTCACGGCGGCCGGACGCGATGTCGTGGCGTTGGAGGCCCGCGAGCGCGTAGGCGGACGAACCCGCAACGTGGACATACCGGACAGCGACACGTACGTGGAAGTCGGCGGGATGTGGGTCGGCCCCGGCCAGGATCGGGTGCTGGCATTGCTGAGCGAACTCGGGTTCGCCACATACCCGACGCACGATCACGGCGCGAACATCGGCGACTTCGGCGGTCGCGTCCACCGCTACCGGGGCCGGATACCCCGGCTGAATCCACTGGTGCTCGCCGACATCGGACTCACCCAACTACGACTGGATCGTTCGGCTCGACGAGTACCCCTGCAAGCACCGTGGACGGCGCCTCATGCGCGCGAACTGGACGGTCAGACCTTCGACACCTGGTTGCGCAAGCACTCGCACACCGCCACCGGGCGCGCGTTCTTCCGGCTGGTGACCGAGGCGGTCTGGTGCGCCGAACCGGAAGAGATGTCGGCGCTGTGGGCGCAGTTCTACATTCATTCGGGCGGCGGCGTCGACTCTTTGATCAATACGACCGGCGGTGCGCAGCAGGACCGGGTCGTCGGCGGCACCCAGCGACTGTCGATCGCCATTGCCGAGGAGCTGGGTGACCGGATCGTTCTCGATGCCGCGGTGACCGAGATCGACTGGAGCGACGACGAGGTGCGGGTGCGGGCCGGGCGGCGGCAGTGGCGGGCCCGGCACGGGATCATCGCGGTCCCGCCGCCGCTGGTGCACCGGATCCGTTTCACGCCGGATCTGCCCGCCGCTCGCGCCCAACTGCTGCAACGTCTGCCGATGGGCTGGACGATCAAGGTCAACGTCGTCTACGACGAGCCGTTCTGGCGCGCACGAGGCCTGTCCGGCCAGGCCAACAGCGACCGGCTCGCACTCGGCACGGTCTTCGATGCCAGTCCGCCCAGCGCCGCCCCTGCGGTCTTGGTCGGCTTCCTCGAAGCCACCCATGCCCAAGCCGCGGCTCGCCTGGCGCCGAAAGAACGCCGCGACGCGGTACTCGACGACCTGGCAGCATATTTCGGCCCGAAAGCGCGCCATCCGGCCCACTACATCGAACAGGACTGGGCCGCGGAAACCTACAGCCGCGGTTGTTACGGCGCCTTCGCGACCCCATCGACGTTGACCCGCTTCGGACCGGAATTGCGCCGCCCGACCGGATCGCTGCACTGGGCCGGCACCGAAACCGCGACTCGCTGGGCCGGATACATCGACGGGGCGGTCGAATCCGGACAACGCGCGGCGCGTGAAATCCTCACGCCGACCAATCTCCGCTGAAGGGTCGACAATCCACTAAGGCATGCCGGCGACCTGTCTGGAGCTGGTTACGCCGAAGTTCGACACCGTTGAGGCGGCGGTACCGGCTGCCGCACATCGCACGCTGCTGCAGCGGCTGGCCCGGACTGCGGCAGGCAGGGCGATGTTCGCGCGACAATTGAGGCAGGCGGATGGCGCCTCTCGACGCTCAGTCGCGGTCCTAATTCACGATCCTGCATGCCCGGGCCAGCGCGAGACTGTCCTCGTAGGGAATGTATCGGGTGATTCGGCCATCGAGGACCGTCATGTGAAAGGCGAACGGTGATACGAACATTTCCCCGGTGGCCCGTACGCGCTGACGCATGTGACCCAGCGCGACGGCATCGGCCCCCTCGACGATGATCCGGTTCACCGTCAATTGCTCTGCCTCCAGGTACCCCGGCAGGTCACGGAAGAATGCAGCGGCTTCCTCCCGGGTGCTGCGGCGCCCGGTCCACGGCACCTCGTCGGCGCCATAGATGCTCCAGTCGACCTGATCGGCGAACATCTCGCCGAGCCGATCGAACTCACCGGCGCGGGCACACCGGAAGAACTCTTCGATGACCGCCCGAGTCTCACTCACGGTCGCACTCCTATCGGTAACTCGCTTGTGCTTGCCGCCTGTCTCGCCGGGGTGGATAGCCGCGTGCATGAGCTGATGCACTGCCGGACAAGAGCCCACCGACAGGCCTGTGTAGCTCTCTCGCTCCCGACCCTTCGTCGATGGGCAGCGGTCGTGCCACATCGTCACGTTGACATATTTTGGATAGATTAGTACAAAACGAGGGGTTGCTACTCGCCACGGTTGGCGAGCCGCTGGGATTCCGCTTCGGTCACCGGCCCCTGCGCTGTGGTGAGCAGTTCGCGAGCCCAGTCTCTAGCATTCGGGGTATGCGCCATAGCCGCTGGCTTCCGATCCTGATATGCCTGGCCGTGCTCGGCACCAGCGGATGTCTCGGCGCGGTTGATCGCGCGGACTTCGAGCAGCGGATACGCGCACGCGGAGGCGGACTCGTCAACACACTGACCCGCGATGCCATCGCCGCACTCACCGAGCGACTGGGCACCGTTGACCCGCAAGCGAACGTCATCCTCCTCACCGCACCGAACTCGACCCAGTTCCGGCTGGTCCTGCACAATCAGCCGAATCAAGTGACACGGTTGCTCACCGAACGCGACGACCTGGCCACACGCGAACCAACTCTTCGCCTGCGGATCCGCCATCCGGGCCGGGCCGGGCAACTCGACGACTATTCGTTCACCCTCGGCGCACTCGGTCCCGCACAGCCGGTGCGGGTTTCGGCATTCGACGACCTCGACAGCGAGGCTTTCAACCTCAGCGAGGTGACCGGTCTATCGCAGATCGAGGACATCGTCGACACCGCCCGCACCCGGAGCGGACTACCCGACGGGCAGGTGAACGTGATTGTGGTGAGCCGTTTCGGCAGCGAGATACGGATAGTCACCAATGTGGTGTCGCCACGGTCGGAGATGCTTGCCGAGTTCGACAGCGCCGGAAGCTTTCTGCGAATGCGGCAGGTGTAGGCGGTGGTCCGACTCCTGGTAGCCGCAGCCTCGACCGGTGTCGCCGCCGGCGCCCTCACCATGGTGGTCCCGGTAGCGATCTGGCCCGGCGAAGCCACCTTGACCGCACCCCTTTTCTGTTCGCCCGTGACGGAGCCGATGGTCGTCTCGGACACCACGCACGATTCGGAGGGCACGTCGGTCAATTACACCCTGTACTGCGTGGGGGAACGCGGCGCGATCACCGACGAGGGCTTCGCGCTGCCGATGCTGGCACTCTTCGGAGCACACGCCGTATTGCTGACCACGCTGGTGTTGCTGACCAAACTCTGGAGACGGTCACGACCCGATCCGGCCACGCAGTCACCCGTCGGTCCGATCGAATATTGAACCGCCCCTGGCGTGAAGTGTCCCGCGCTGGTATCGGCGCTCTCCCCTGACCGAAGACGACCCAGCACGCCCGGCCAGGCGCAGGTGAACGCGAGGACGCGGGTCCGGCCGGGAAAACAAGAAAACCCGCGCCGTGGCGCGGGTTTCCGGTTTGTCAGCTCCTAGATGGCGCGGACGCTCTGAGCCTGCGGGCCCTTCTGGCCCTGCCCGATCTCGAACTCGACACGCTGACCCTCGTCGAGGGACTTGAACCCGGAGCCGGAAATCTCGGAGTAGTGGACGAAAACGTCGGGACCGCCACCGTCTTGCGCGATGAACCCGAAGCCCTTTTCGCCGTTAAACCACTTCACACTGCCTTGCGTCATGTACTTTGCGTTACTTTCTGTAGTAAGCCGAGCGATCACTTCAACAGCCCGTGCTCACCGACAAGCATGCCACATCCCACGACCCATCAATATCTGGGGTGAGGCAGCACACGCCGGCGACGCCACCGAAGGTCGGCGGTAGTGGTCGATCCCGCCATCCGGGCTCGACGGCGAATTCGTCGCTTCAAGGGCCTGTGACCTGCCGCCTGCTCCCGGGGCGTGGGTATCCTCGGGCCAGCCCTCGAGCGCCCAGGCGAGGTCGGGTTCGGGATCGCCGATCGTGCCCATTTCCCCGTCCACGATCGCCGCGAGCCGCGCCGGAGTGCCGTGGCGATACATGACGTTCGCCCACTGGTAGTCCCCGTGCATCACGCCGGGTACGAAATCCAGGGGCCGATGGGCGCGCAGCCATCCGGTGGCGGTGTCCATGCCCTCGACGTCCCAGCCCTTGACGCGCTCGAACATGGCGGTCCAGCGTCGCACCCGCCGGTCGTGGAAGCCGTCCGGCTTGCCGAGGTCGTGCAGTCCGCGCGCCCGCCAGTCGACTTTCGACCAGAGGGCGATTCCTTCGACGAGCTGATAGGCGAGTTCAGCTTTGGCCCGCGGGGTCGCTGCCGGCCGGATCACGCCACACCGCCCGTCATGAGAAATCCCCACCCCTGGACGTGTTTCGACGAGCGTGAACACGTGAGCTCGGCGCTGAGAGGGGGAAGTCCGGACCGAGAATGGGATGCAGCGCGCCCAGTAGCGCGCCGACGCTGATCTCGAGCATTTCGGCGCGAGTGTAGTGCTGGTTCTCCAACCATTCGACGGTCAGCACGCGGACGAAGGTGAGCCAGCTCGTGAGGATCGACGATATCTGCGCTCGGACGGTTCCTTCGACACCCAGCGTATCCAGTAGTCGACGACGCACTTCGGCGAGTTCACCCGCGATGAGGGCTTGGATGGTCGGATCACGACCGAGTACGCGATTGGCCGCGAGCACGCCATTGGCGTTCGCCTCGAAATAGTCGAAGTGAGTATCCAGCGCGGCGGCCAATTGCTCGGTGAGCGGACCTTCGGTATCGAGGCGCGTTGCGACCAGCAGTTGGTCTACAGCCTGCTGGTAAACGCCGACGAAGAGGTCGCGTTTGCTCGGAAAATGACGGTAGAGCAGCGCCCGCGACACCCCAGCCGCCGCTGCGACGTCTTCCATCAGTACCGCATCGTAAGGACGTTCGGCGAACAGACGCGCACCGGCGTCGACCAACACCTGACGGCGCTCATCGGGAGACAGTCGGCGGCGGGTGCTCATACCCCGACACTTTAGTTGACGCACGTCTACCAAGCACCGTAGGCTAGCTTAGTAGACACACGTCTACTAAGCTTGCGGTCGGCGGTCAGAGCATGAAAGTAGTTGGCCCCCTGCCTCATTCGTCACGCTCTGCGGGAGGAACAACATGGCTACGGCACTCAAATGGCTGTCTATGATGATGGGGGTCGCCTGCGTCGCGATCGGCATCCTTCATCTCGCCCTCGGCATCCACGCCGTCCCGGACATGGAGCACTCCGGTGTCACCACCGACAGCCTCAGCCGCTTCTTCGGCGCGATCTTCCTCGGCTATGGCGTCGGCTGGATCTGGGCTGCCCGCCGATCTCCGATCTCCGCGGTCGTCATCCGCTGGCTTGCGGGCATCTTCCTACTCGGCGCCGTCGGCCGCTTCATCTCCGTAGCCGTCTACGGCTGGCCGCACTGGTTTCAAATCGTGCTCACCGCCATCGAAGTAGTCCTGCCCCCCGTGTACTTCTGGCTGGCCACGGCCGACGAAAAGCGCACGGCGTCAACGTCACAACTGCACCCCTGCCTCGAACCGGCAGCGAGGTCCTGAACGAAGTAAGGAAACCAGCATTCGCGCGGTGATGCTTCCGATCGCTCGCGCGCAAGCTCGTTACCGGCACGTCGACCGGTTCTCCTGTGCCAGGCGGTGGCAGGCGCTCGTCGCCTATTGCCACTGCCGGGATTTCAGGTTTGCGAGTCGCCGAGGGACGGGTCGAGGATGGCCACATGTCGCATGCCCCGATATCCCTGCGTGAACTCCCCCGGCTACGCACCCGCCACATCGCGCAGATCGGTGGACTGATGCGCCCCGGCACGCACCGTTCTCCGTTGCTCGAATTCGGCGAACGGTTCGTCGTCTCGCCGCCAGGATTTCCGGCCATGCTGGTCACCTACGACATGGATGATGTGCGCGAACTGTTCGCCAACCATGACGACTTCTCGGTCGGGCAGGTGCTCAGCCGCTTCTCCAGCCACGACTTGATGTTCGGCAAACAGACGTTGATCTTCCTCGACGGTGACGAACATCGCCGCGAACGTCAGCTGTTCGCGCCGCCGTTCCAGAGCAAGGCACTCCGGTCGTACGAAGATCTCATGGTGGAGGTGGTCCAGCGGGAACTGCCGACCTGGCCGGTCGGTGAACCGTTCGAGTTCCTCAAGGTCGGTTACGACCTGGCCATCGGCGTGCTGCTCGGCGTCGTCTTCGGTGACGTGGCCGCGCCCCGCAAGGACCGGCTGAAGCAGGCGGTGAGCCGGTGGTTCGGGGAAATCGAGAGTCGCGGTTTTCTCGCCGTCACCTTGCTCACCCCGCTGGTCGGTGGCTATACGCTGCCCTACCCGCCGCTCAGCCGCCGCCAGTCCGAGGTCGACGCCGTCATCATCGAGGAAATCGCCGCGCGCCGGGCCACGTCCGGAGACAAGGACGGCCGGAAGGATGTGCTGTCCCGGTATGTCGGCACCGAACTCGACCAGCACGACGACGCCGCGTTGGCCCGCAACATGCGTGGCATCCTGCTGGGCGCCTACGAGACCACCGCGATCACGCTCGGCTGGATCGCCGCCATGCTGGCCGTTCACCCGGCGGCCCGGGCCGAGCTCGACGCAGCCGTCGACGCCGGCGACGGCACCCGGCTCGACACATACCTCGACGCCGTGGTCGCCGAGACGATGCGGATCCGCCCGGTGTCACCGTTCACCGGACGGCGCGCACTGCGCGACACCGTGGTCAACGGTGTCCACGTCCCCAAGGGCGCCATCGTCATAGTCCCGATTCTGCTCATCCACGAATCACCCCGGCACTACCCGGACCCGATGCTCTTCCGCCCCGAACGCTTCCTCGACAAGCCACCCAACGGCCGCACCTGGCTGACCTTCGGCGCCGGCGCCCATCGCTGCCTGGGAGCCCAATTCGCCCTGGCGGAAGCACGCATCCTCTTCCGCACCATCCTCGAGCATCGCCGCATCGGCGCGGCCACCGGTCCCGTCGAACCTCCCCGTCGCTATCACACCGGCCTCAGCCCCGCCCACAACGCCCGGATCACCCTACTTCCTCGCTGACACACGCACGCGGCAGCAGGATTCGCCGTCGCCGATGGTTCGGAGAGAATAAGCGGGCCTGAAGGGCCTAATGGTCCAAGAGCTGCGAATCCCACCCCGGTTCGGCTGCCTCGACCGCCGCCACGCTTCTCGACGCCGCTGGAATGGGTGCTTGCTCGCTGCGGACAGCGGTGTCATCCCGCACGTGATCGCTGCCACCAATGGGGATCGCCGCTGGCCGGGCCCGAAACCGTCGGCGTGCCGCTACGCCGCGGCGTCGCTGTGATCAACCGGGCTGGCACAGTGGAATCAGCAGCGGTATCCGGACAGACAACGGCAACAGAAAGGTTCGCACGTTTATGGCGATCGATGGTCTCGGACGGTACGGAGTATGGCGCGGTTACCTGGGATTCACTCCCGAGGAGGCCGCTGAACTGGAGAAGCTCGGATACAGCGCGCTGTGGCTCGGTGGGTCGCCGCCCGCTGACCTGCCGGTGGTCGAATCCTTGCTCGAGGCGACGGAGACGCTCGTCGTCGCCACCAGCATCGTGAATATCTGGACGGCCCCGGCGAACGCGGTCGCCGAATCGTTCCACCGGATCGACCAGCGCTTCCCCGGTCGTTTCCTGCTCGGTATCGGCGCGGGTCATCCGGAAGCCAACAAGCCGTACCGGAAACCCTACGAGGCGCTGGTGCAATACCTCGACGAACTCGACGGGTCCGGAGTCCCGAAGGACCGGATGGCGCTGGCCGCCCTCGGGCCGAAGGTGCTGGAACTCTCGCGCACGCGCACCGCGGGCGCGCTGCCGTATCTGACCACGCCGGAGCACACCGCGCAGGCGCGCCGGATCCTGGGATCCGCCCTGCTGGTCGCCGAGCAGAAACTCGTGCTCGACGACGACCCGCAGCGGGCACGCGAGGTCGGCAGGCAGATGGTGGATATGTACCTGGGCCTGCGCAACTACGTCTCGAACCTGCGGCGTCTCGGCTTCTCCGAAGAGGACGTGACCAAACCGGGCAGTGACCGTCTCATCGATGTGCTCACAGTGCACGGCAGCCCGGTCGAGGTCACCGGGCACCTTGTCGAGCATCTGAAGGCGGGTGCCGACCACGTCGCGTTGCAGGCGTTGGGCGAGGACTATCTCGGATCCCTGCGCCAACTCGCGCCGCTGTTGACGGCGACCGACTGAATCACCGCGGGGTGCGTCGGTACGCCCTTCGACGCTGCGTAAGGCGATATGTTCGAGCGCCGCCGGTTCCGCCACCGGAAGAGGTCACTTCGACTCGCCGCTGCTACGCGCGGAGGTCGTGCGGGGAGGTGAGGCCCAGAATCCGGTGCAGCTCTTCATGACGCGGCCGCATGACGGTTCGAAACGTCTCCGTGGTCGGGGCTGGGCCGGCGTCGGGATCGATCGCGAGCATCGCGCGTTCCTTGAATGCCGCGCCCGCCAGACTGATTGGTGCTGGGCCGGGTGCAGGTGGTCGGCCGCGTCCGGCGGGTGCGGGCCCCAGTACACCGTCGCCGATCCGTCGGCGTGCGGGTAGTCGCGCGCGCGACCGCCCTGGGCCACAGTGAGGTGTTCCGAAGCGTTGGATGCCAGCACGTGCGGGTTCACCTCACGGATGATCGTGGCGGGTTCGCTGCCCGGTTCGAGGACGACCGCGCCGAGGACTTCCCCTCCGCGCATGCCACTGGGATCCGGAATCGACACCACCACATCCCATCCCATGCCGCGGACGTCGAACAGCCAGCCACCGGTGTGACGCACGACCTCCGCGGCGGAGCCGCCGACCACCAGCAGGCGATAGCGCAATCCGTACCGACGGAAGTGCCGTCACAGCCGGTCGGCATGTCCGTGCCGCCGACGGCCGGATGCGCGCCTTCGCGGATTCCGGTGTCGATGTAGTCGCGCACCCGGGCCTGCTGGCTCCGGGACACCAGCGGGCCGATGTCGGTCGTCTCGTCGAAGGGGTCACCCACGCGCAGGGCCCGCACCATCTCGCCGAGTGCCTGGACGTACTCGTCATACCGGCTGCGTGGCAGCAGGATCCGGGCCTGCACGACGCAGGCCTGACCACCGTTCATGACACTTTGTCCACACCTGGGTGAGCGACGAGGTACGCACCGATGTCGCGGTCGCCGGGCAGGATGCTGACCACTCCCGGCGGGATACCGGTGTGCTGCAACAGTTCGGCCATGAGGTAGGCATTCGGTTTCCGATGACCGAAGCAGACCGCGCATCCTCATGGTGAGCGTGGCCGGTCCGAATCGATCCGCGATCACCCGCTGTCGGGTGGCAGAACATCGTGTCCGCAAAGGCAAGAACGCGAACAGTCCACGGAGGCACTCCGTGGACTGTCGCGTATCGAACTCACTCCGATCGACTACCTGCCCGCGGGCAGAGGCAGGCTACTGCGCGTCGCCGAACGCCAGCCAATCGACATTTACGCTGTACAGGACGGTGTCGCCCCACGCCTTGACGACCAGGTCGAAACCCTGGCCCGTAACGTTTTCCGCTTCGACCGTCACCCGAGAATTGGCGCCGTTTCCTATGTCGACCATAGAAAGCCCCACCGTGACTTCCGGTGGCGCGATGAATGATTTGGCGAATGTGATGGGCTCTCGCCATTCACGCCATCCGGTGCCGCTCGTGAGGCCCCATCCCGACGAGACCAGGTAACCCACATAGGATCTACCACTTTCGAATTGGTTGGGGGTGGTCTCGTTCACCGTGACAGTGAAATAATCGTTCTGGTCGATGTTCGTGCCGCTACCCGGCGTAGGCGCCACGGTGAAGGTGTGCTGCCCGGCGGCCGCCGGGATGAGGACCGCGACCGGGACCAGCGACTTGTGTGAGCTGGCTTCGTTCGTGAAGACCGACGCGGTGGCGATGACAGTCCCGTCCATCAGCAAATCGACGCTGACTTTTCCGGCGCTACCGCGCCATCCCGAGCCCGCGAACTGTATGTAGAGAGTCCCCCCGTTACTGGTCATCGTCTGACTGAAAGAAGACTGGGCGTTATTTACCACAGGCGTGATTTGCATGGTTCCTACTCCCCTGAACGCGACTGTATACCCGCATATCCCCCGGCGAGGGAATGCGTAGTCATCAAAACGCTTGTAGAACCTGGATCATGCGTGCAACAAAGAAAAGCCGAACCAGCACTCGAGTGGCCACCGACTTCGGTGGAGGAATCCCCGGCTACAAGAATAGCGCGAACATCGCTGCCGCACAGCAGGTTTCACAATATCGCCGAAACGCCTATCACCCTCCGGCTCCGGGAAGGAAACGCACGCCCACCGTGGGCCGGCGGCCGAGCGGCCGCCCACGGTTGGACGAGCGGCTTCCAGCCGGAGTTCGAGAGCGCGAGAAGAGGGAGGGAACCCGTGACGCGCGCGGTGGCTGCGGTCAATGAGTTCGGTGACCACCTCGCGACAACACTGAGCCGTGCAGCTTCGCCGGACACTTGACACCACTCCATCTGTAGCACTACGGTGAGATCACTTCAGTTGAAGTACTACGACTGGGGCGGCAGATGTTCGAACTCAGCTTCTGCCTCACCGCAGGCCAGGGTCTCCACCGGTTCACGAAAGGCACGACCGACATGCGAAAGCAGCACGGCACCCACCCGATTCGAAACAATCAGCAGCGTTTCGTGGCTCGCCCCGTGCCTCCGCGGGGTGCCGCCACCGCCCAGAATGGATGGCCCCGGCACGGCAGGCGCGGAGCCAGGTAGCGCCTCGGCGGGACAGCCCACCGCACCCCGGTGATCCGGGCCCGGCGACACGAAATGGATCGCAGCGGGAAGGGAATTGTCCCGCCGAACAAGTTGGCCCTGGGATCCGGCAAGGCCCAGTCGTGCCATGAAATATTTCGACGAGGCCGGGACCCCGGCCGGGAAGACATGGTCTGAGATGCCTGACGTGAACATCTGGAGTGAAGAGTTCGGCGCCGTGACGGATGCGCCGATCCTGTTGATCATGGGATCGATGTCCCAGGGCATCCTGTGGCCGGACGAGTTCGTCGATCGCCTCGTCGCCGGAGGACGCCGGGTGATCCGGTACGACCACCGTGACACCGGTATGTCGGACGCCGTCGACTTCGCGGCGCAGCCGTACACGTGGGACGACATCAAAAACGACGTGTACCGCGTCATGGACGCGCACGGTCTGGAGAGCGCGCACCTGGTAGCCCACTCGGCGGGCGGACTACTCGCCCAGTTCGTCGCGGTGGAGCGGCCGGAGCGCGTGCGCTCGCTGACCGTCATCGGCTCCTCACCACTCGGCGGCGGCGAAGGTAAGGTGCTCATGCGGGCCCTGACCGGGCAGCCACAGCCAGAGGGGAGCCTGCCCGAGCCCACGCCGGAGTTCGCGTCCTTCTACCGAGCGCTGATAGCCGGCCCACCGCCGGAGGACCGGCGCGCCCGGATCAACGGCATGATCGCCGAGCAGCGCTTGCTGCACGGCACGGGACTGCCGTTCGACGAGGACGCGGCGCGTCGGCTCCAGGAACGGATCTACGACCGCGCCCGCGACCTGTCCACGGTGGCCAACCACCGACTGGCCGCGGCGGCCGACCCGGACTTCGAGCCGGTGGGCGTGCTGCACCAGGTGAAGGCGCCCACGCTGGTCATCGAGGGCAGCCACGAACCGGCCAAGCCCGGGCATGGCGCGATCATCGCCGAGCAGATCCCGGGGGCGCGGCTGATGATCGTGGCGGGCATGGGCCACACGCTGCCGCCGGAAGTGCACGAGGAGCTGGCCGCCGCCATCCTCGCGCATACATCGGAGTGACGTCTGCTCGAGCCTCCCACCGCACCAGCGGGTTACGCGAGTTGCAGTCGCGGCGGACAGCGGCTGATCGTCGCGGCTGAGCTCGCAGACCCGACAACGAATCGTCACTGTCGGCCACTACTGGCGCAGCGCAGTCACGGAGAATTCGACATGCGTCCGCTCAACGGTGGGTTCGTGAATACCGCTGTAGCGGTTGGGCATCACTATGCAGTACAGGCCGCCGGTCTCGTTGGTCATGCAGTAGACCGGTCGTGTCGATTCTGGGCCCCTCCCGATTCACGCTGGTCACCGATGTGCTGGATTGTGATCTGCTGCGGGTCTTCTGACGGCGCCGGCCCTGTGTTCTCATCCCATGGATGCCACGCCGGCATGCCTCCCCCGATACCGGCGGCCAGGATCGCGGTCGCCAACAGGCCGTAGCCGGACCGGGATCTCGTCGCATTCGCCTGCTGCCGAGGCGGAGCGGGCTGCGGTACAGGGGTATTCGGGTTCGACATGCCAGACAGTCGACATCATCGTGTCCCCAGTCGGATAGACTGAGCGGAGCTGCTGGTCAACCGGTAATCGAACGGACCCAGCCCGGAACTGCTGCGGATCGGATCCACCGCCGAAAGCGGGTCATCGGTCGCGGCGCACGACTGTTTGTTCCTCCCGCCTCCGCGCGCTCACACATCGGCGATCGGGTTCTGATGGCCGGTGGCCGCGATGACGCCGATACCACGCCGGTATCGGAGCGACGGCGCGGGACAGCACCCGACATGACCGCCGGATCGCCGTCGTTCCAGAGGACACCCAGCGCGGTCGGCGGCTCGGGTCGCGCCTTGCCGAGAGGAAACTCGGGTCCGAGATCCCCTACACCCCACGCCGATACGCGAGTCATCGAAGAATCAACCGAATTAGATAGGTCAATCCGAGTCCGGAATGAAGATCAAATTGTGTTACCTGGGCACAATATTTTGTTAGCCCATTATTAACGGTGATTATTGACACAATAAGAGAAGTAGATTTGCTGGTTTCTTTTTCTTAACGTTGCTGGTGCGCGCCGTGATGGCGCTGTTATCCATCTGTGGAAAGGAAGCTCCGTACATGTTCTCTCGTAAGATCCTGGTCGCCGCCGGCGCCGTCTCCGCCGCCGCCCTGTTCTTCGGCCCGGTCGCGGTGGCCTCCGCCACCGGCTCCGCCGCCGCGGGCTCCGCTGCCACCGGCTCTGCCACCACTGGCTCCGCAGGCCTGGCCTCGGGTTCGGCCGATGGCGGCTCCTCCACGGGTTCGGCCGGCTCGTCTTCCGGTTCCGCCATGCTCGACTCCGGAAGCTCGGCCGTCGACGGCGGCACCTCCGCCATCGTCAACATCATCGATGCGATCACCGGCGTCAGAGATCTCACCCAGCCTCAGCCCGCCGCCTGATTCGGACTCGTAGAGCCTCGCATCTACGCTATTGCAGCGGATTTGCCAGAATCGAAACTCAGAACACATTATTGAAGTAACCGATGCGGATGAGCTCTGACATCAACGGCTTCGGATTACCCGACAACATCACGACACTGGCGCAACCCGAAGTCAATCCTCATCTGTAACCGGCGGCAATCGAATTCGGCCCTCAGCCGGAACTGAGCCATGGATGGCAAGTGCCGGCGCGCCGCCGCCCTCACCGCGACGTCTTGACAGCAGTACCCGGAGTCCGCCGAGTCGGCGGCAGCCGACGCGCGCACCAGCGCGACCACGCCGCTGCCGTGCGAGCACGAGGACCAGCACTGCAGGAGATAGTTTCGGTGGGGGCGTCGGCCGCCGATCGGCGGGAGTATCGCGGCGAATCCCTGACACGGCGGGGTCGAACCCCGGCATGATCCGGATCGGCGCGACCGGCGCGCTGCCGGCGTTCTCCTTCGAACCGATTCCGCGTCCAGCTCCCTCTAGAGGCAGCTCGGCGACCGTGTCGAGTACCGCATGGTCGCTGGACCATTCGGTCAGCGCGTATCAGCGTGCACGGTCGCCGAGGCGAGGCCGAAGACGGAGGTGTCGGCGCTGCGGGCGGTCAGAGATATCGCGGCCCGCCGGGTGGCCGGATCGACAGATCGGACCGCGCCGTCGAACGTGATCTCGGCGGGCCGATGGGCGGCGATGAGAACCGGCGTGGCGAACTGTACGTAATAGTTGATGACGCTGTCGGGGACACCGAGCCATTCGGTCAAGCAGGCCGCACCGAGTCCCATCGTCAGCATCCCATGGGCAGCGACCGCGTCCAGGCTTGCGTGCCGGGCTGCGGCGTCGTGCCAGTGGATGGGGTTGATGTCGCCGGAGACACCGGCGTAGTGAACGAGTTCGCCCCGGGAGAGCCTCGCCGTGCGAGGCGGGAAGCGCTGCCCCACCGTAAGCTCCGGAACGGCGATGTGCCGGTCGGGCCGCGCCGCGAGCGGCTCGGCGATCCACTCTGAAATCTCCGCCTGTGATGACGTCGGCACGCGGTCGATCAGGTCCAGCATGGCGAGCGCTTCCACGGTCGGCGAGGTGTCGTGGTGGCGGCCGGCGAGAGTGGTGTGCACGGTCTGCACCACGGCATCCGTCTGATCGCGAATGATCATGGTGACGGCGATCAGGTCGCCGCCCGGCGTGGGTCGGCGGGAGTCCACGGTGATCTCGTGTGTCAGCCGATCGCCGGCGGCCACCGGGCGATGGCAGTGGATGTCCTGCTCTACGTGAAGCAGATGCGCCGGATCGTAGCCGTTGAGTGCGGCGCGCATGAGCGCCCGTTGCGCGAGGGAGCCAACCGCGGAGGCGAAGGTGATCGGGGCGAGCAGTCCGGAGTAGCCGAGTTCGCGGGCCGCGCCGTCGTCCCAGTGGGCGGGATGGAAATCCTGGACAGCGCGGGCGAAGTCCCGAATTTTCTCCCGCCCGACCTCGTAGTGGTCGGCGGCGGTGTATCGACGGCCGACGCTGGGGTGCGGGTGCATGGCGAAGCCTCCTCGGGTCAACGGGATGTCCGCGCGGCGAAGATCCGTTGCCCGTGCGCGGCCAACGGCTGATCCGGACCGGGCAGCACCAGCCACGGAGGCAGATCCGCCGCGACGAGTTCGGACCGCCATTGGGACTCCGTCAAGAAGATGCGGTCGGTTCCCGCCCGCACATCGTCGTGGCCGGGTCGGACGCCGCCAGGTCGGGGAGACATCAGGAAGTGCATGGACGTCAGCAACTGGAAGTGTTCACGACACGACTCGATGACGACGAGCCGGCCGCCCGGGCGCAGCAGCTCGCGCAGCCGCCGCAACGCCACGCCGCAGCGGTGGGCATTGTGCAGCACATTCGCGGCCAGGATGATGTCGACCGACTGTGGCGGCGGAAGCTCGGCATTCAGGTCGACCAGGTCGAACCGCAGCCAGGGATAGTGCGAGAAGCGGGTTCGGGCGGCGTCGAGGAAGAACGACGACACATCGGTGAAGTGATATTCGACGGGCATTCCGTCCAGCATCGGTAGCAGGTCGGCGGTGGTGCCGCCGACGCCGGCGCCCAGTTCCAGGATGCGCACGGGGTGGCGGTCGATGGCCAATGCGTCCACCGCGCGGGTGACGATCGCACCGGCGGCGGCGTTCAGGTACCGGTTGACCGGATTGTCTCGGTATGCGGCCTCGGCGGTGAGCAGGTCCCCGTCCGGAAACAGCAGTTCCTGAGCGAGCACCTTGTCCTGTAACAGCTCGAGGGCTTGCCGGTTGGCGGCCGTGAAGAACCGCGCGAGTTGTCCGGAGAACCCGAGATCGGCGCAGACCTGGTCGAGATCTGCGCGCACCGGTGTGGCAGCCGCCTGAAGCGATGAAAACTTCTGATCCGCGTCGTATTTCAGCACTCCGCGCGAGGTGAGCAGGCCGAGCCAGCGACGCAGCAGCCAGCGATGCCGCGGCGCGACTTCGAGCGTGGACGCGAGGTCGTCCTCGGAACGCGCCACACCACCGTACAAAGCCGGTCGCAGCGCCGCGGCCATGGCCCGCAACCCGAACAGATCGAGGTCATCGCGCGCGGACAGGCACTGCCGCGCATCGAAGTCCGCGACGGCGTTCGAGGCGCGTGCGGCGATTTCGAACGTCTCGTCGGTGGTCATCGCGGACCGTCCAGCGGCGGGATGTTGTGATTGCAGCGGAACTGGTTGTCGGGATCATAGGTGGCCTTGAGCCGCTGCAGCCGCGGGTAGGAATCGGGATGATAGGCGCGGCGCACCCGTTCCGCGGACGCGGTGTCGTCGAGGATGCCGATATAGGGCCCGCCCGCGGAACAACCCTGGAGCGCGGCCACGACCTCGGCGATCCACCGGCGTGAAGGATCCAGGTCGGTTCCGGCGGGACCGCCGGAGAACATAACGGCGTGGTAGGCTGCGTCGTGGTAGCCGAACGCGGTCGCGTCCACCGGCACGCGCCGAAGCGCGCCGCCGAGTTGATGGACCGAGACGAGCGAATACGGGGTCGGCATCCGCCCCGCGAGATCGATGAGTGCCTCGATGGCGTCGTCATCGAACGCGCGCAGCCACTCGGTGCCGGTGGCAGTGCCGTGGCCTTCGTGAAAGGCCTGCTCTGTATTGCGTTGCAGCTCGGGGTATTCCAGCGGACGGATGAGGTCGAGCTCGGGTTCGCCCAGGCGCTTCAGCCTCGCCAATTCCGTCCGAGCACGGTCGCGCGGCCCGAAATAGGCGACGGTGACCGCCGCCATCGGCGGTCCTTCGGGGGCGGTGGGGGGCCAGTGCAGCAAGGTGGCGCGCAGCGCCAACTCGTCCGGGGATTCGGCACAGAGCTCGCGGAACTCGCGGAAGACTCTGCGCCCCTCCTCGAGCCGGAACAGCAGTGTGCCCGCGTGCATCGAGCCGATCGGATGCAGCTCGAACTCCAGGGCCACGACGATCCCGAAATTGCCGCCACCGCCGCGCAGCGCCCACAGCAGGTCGGGGTGATGGTCGGGAGTGGCGTGCACCAGCCGGCCGTCGGCCAGCACGACCTGCGCGGAGCGCACACTGTCGCAGGTGAACCCGGCCATACGCTGCAACCAGCCGCTGCCGCCGCACAGAGTGGACCCGATCACGCCGACGGTCGACACGTCCGCTCCGGTCACGGCCAAACCGTGCCGATGACAGGCACGGTCGAATTCCGCCCAGGTGACGCCCGCTCCGACAGTGGCGCGGCGGGCGATGGGGTCGACGGTGATCGTCCGCAGTCCCGACAGATCGAGCAGCAGGGAGCCGTCGGCCGCCGCATGCCGCGCGACTTCGTGTCCGCCGCCGCGCACCGATACGGCCAGCTGGTGCCGCTGCGCCGTCGTCACGGCGGCCCGCACATCGGGCACCCGGGCGCACCGCACGACGGCCACCGGACGTTGGTCGACAGCCGTATTCCAGCGCTGCCGGGCCCGGTCGTAGCCTGGATCGCCCGGCGCCAGGACGGCGCCCCGGCATGCCGTGCGCAAGTCGGCGAGGTAGTCGGTGGTCGGTCGTGTGGTGGTCATACGGCGGCGAACTCCTCGGAGACGACGATGGGAGGGTGTGCCGTGGCGGACAGCAGTTCGAGGTAGTCGGTCAGGACCTCCGGCATCCGGCGGCGCAGGTAGCGGGTGAACGGGTCGTTGCAGGCGGCGCGCGGCGGGTCGGCGCGTACGGCCTCCAGGTCCATCTGATGTTCCGGGCGGCCGACCGCGAGGAACCGGCCGTCCGCCGAGTCGAGCAGGACCGCGCACTCCGGCGGCAGTGCGGCCGCGAGCGCAGCGGGGGTGACGGCGTCCGTGGCGTCGCGATCGAACAGCGCGTTCGGGATACCGGCGACCACGGTCGCGTCCTGCCGTACCGTCTCGGCGAGCGCGGCAATCCGGTCGGTGGTGTCGCGAGCGGGCAGATCACGCCATGGGACGATGCGGCTGGGGCCGGGTGCGGGCGCGTCGACGGTCAGCACCACGTCGTAGCGGTAGCGGGTCAGCTCGGTGTCGGCCCGCATCGGCTTCGCGTAGCAGGCGACCCGCACCGATCGGGGGTGCCGCCGAGCGATTCGAGCGAAAACCCGGGGATCGCACAGGAGCTCTTCGTCGGCGTCCAGCCGTGCGGCCGCCCGTCGCGCCAGGTCGTCGGCGTTCAGCCCCGGAGTGCGGGCCTGTTCCAACCAGAGAGCGAAGTCCTGAGCGTTGGCGAGGTTGCGGATGTCTCCGACGACGACGGTGCCCCCGGGTGCGACCATGTCGAGTGCGTCATCGAGTACGGCGGTGAGATAGCGCTCGTCCGGAAAGCACTGCGTCACGCTGTTGAGCACCACGCAGTCCGGTCGCCCGGTCGGCTCGAGTCGGCGCAACGCCGTCCGCACCCGGTCGCCGGCGAGTTCGTGTGCGGCGGCCCGCAGTACCGCCACTCTCGGAAGCCCGCGTGCGCGCAGCCTCTCCACTACGGGTTCGGCCGGATCGAGCCCGAGGTAGCCGCGTGTCGACGAGTGCAGGCGGTGGACGAGAAGACCACTGCCGCAACCGACTTCGAGAACGATTCCGGGGCGGGCGCGCCGCACCAGTCCGACAGCGTGGTCGATCCACTCCAGCATGTGCTCGCGGGGGAACGCCGCACCGGTATCGGAGGCGCGCCAACCGGAAAGGTCGAGATCATCGCCGTGGCGCAGTTCTTCCGACGAGTACACGTACTCGTATACGTGCCGCCAGTGCTCGAGATACTCGGTGAGCAGTTCCCCGGGAACGGGCCGCACCGTGACGGCCGCGGCGGCGGGCCGCACCACGACCACGTCGCGGTGCCCGTCCCGTCGTGCCGAGTCCACCCACGGGTGCCGGTCGAGCATGGAGACCAGCTGATCGGTCACGGGTTCCGCGCCTCCGATACCGCGGCGAGCTCGGCCGCGGCGAACATGCGGTACACGCGTTCCGGGTCGTTGGCCGCGTGCGCTCGCCCGCCGTGCACATCACGCCAGAAACGCTGTATGGCACTGTCCGGCCGCAAGGCGCGACCGCCGGAGTTCTCGAACAGCCGGTCCATGGCGGCCACGGCGCGCTCGGTACCGCGCACCTGGTCGCGACGCAGCCGCAACCGGTCGCGCGGTCCGATGGGTTTCTCGGCCTCCGCCAGCACGTACAGTTCGTCGATATTGTGCGTGAGCTGCCGCCACGCCGCATCGATCTCCGTGGCGGCCACGGCGATCCGCTCCAGTGTGGCCGGATCGTAGCGGAACGCGTCGCCGCTGTAGCCGGTGTCTTTGCGGGCGTCGCCGGGTAGGGCGGCGCGCACGCGGTCGCGTTGCTGTTCGAGGTGTGCGCGGTAGCCGCCGCGCGCCATGCCGACGATGGCGGCGGTGATGGCGCTGGTGTGCAGGCAACCGAACGGAATCCGGTACAGCGCGCCGTCGTTGACCTGCTGACCTGGTGTGCGGCAGGCGGTCACCGCGTCGGCGCCGAGCACCCGGTGCGCGGGCACGAACACCTCGTCGACATGGATATCGTTGCTTCCGGTGCCGCGCAGACCGATCGCCTGCCACACGTCGGTGACCGTGTAGTCGTCGGCCGGAACCAGGAAGGTGCACGAATCGACCGGTTCGCCGTCGACGACGACCTTCGCGCCCAGTAACGCCCAGCGGGCGTGGTCGCAGCCGGAGGCGAATCCCCAGGCGCCGCTGAGCCGATAGCCGCCATCGACGGGAACGGCGGTGCCGGTCATGGCGTACGAGGAGCAGATGAAAGTGTCGGTGTCGGTACCCCACACTTCGTCCTGGGCGCGGCTGTCGAACAGCGCGATATTCCAGGGGGAGACGCCGAGCACGGACGCGACCCATCCGGTGGAGCCGCACGCCGAGGACAGCTCGGCTACCGCCGTGTAGAAGACGGCGGGGTGTGCTTCGTGTCCGCCGTAGCGCCGCGGGCGCAGCAGGCCGAAGAACCCCGTGGCGGTGAGTTCGGTGAGGGACTCCACCGGGATCCGCCGAGCGTGTTCGGTGTCCGGGGCACGTTTGCTCAGCGTCGGCAGCAGTTCACCGACCGCGGCGAGTACCGCGGTGGTGGCGTCGTCGGTCATTGCGTTGTCCTCCATAGCGGGTCGGGTGGTCCAGGAAGCGGGCGTCGGCCGCACCAGCGGCTGCGGTGAATCGTCAGCGGGTGAAGCGCAACAGCCCGGTCGCCGGGTCGGCGTCGGCAGGCCGCAGCCCGGCCGCACGGGCCTCGGCCGTGAGCCGGTCGGCGTCGGCAGGCCAGACATGGTGTTCGGTGCGTACCTCCTGCACCAGCCGGTCGCCCTGGTAGGTGCGATAGGTCATCCGCCATATCAGGGAGTCCGCGTCCACCGGGTCGGCCCGGCTCCAGCCCTCGTAACGCAGGTCACCGGCGCGGGCGGTGGTGTAGCGCCGTTCCGCTGAGGGTTCGACGCGACCGGGACGCTGCACTTCCACCACGGCGTCACCGCCCGGGACCAGTGCGTCCGCGATGGCCGCCCACACCCGCGGACGGGTGGCGGCGTCGAAGTGCCCGATCACCCCGAGAGCGACCACCGCCGCACACCGCGCGGGCAGTCGGGTATCCAGGAAACCCGTAGGCAGTACGGTGATTCGCTCACGCAGGTCCTTGCGGGCCGCCAGTCTCGACAGCAGTACCGCGCGCATCGCGGCGGCCGGTTCCACCGCCACGATCCGCGCGTCGGGTAGCGCGTCGGCGACCAGCATGGTGGACAGTCCGGTGCCCGCCCCGATATCGGCGACCGGTCCGGCGATGGTGTCCACCCCGGCGAGCAGCTTCGTCAGCACCGGTTCCACTCCGGCCACATACGGTGTGGCCATGAGGTCGTAGAACTCCGCCGCGGCGGCGTAGTCGTCGGTCACGGCTTCTCCGATTCTTCCAGGCTCGCAAGCAGTTCCGACACCAGATGAGCGACCGTGGCGACCGCGGGCGGTCGCAGCAGGGCGTAGTGATGCGCGGCGACGGGCCGGGAATCGATTACGACGTCGGTATGCGCGGCCCATCCGAGGTCCGAGAGATCGCCGCAGTCGTCGACTCCCATGCCGACCCCGGAATTGTGCGGCGCGGGCAGCTCGGCCCGCACCAACAGCATGTCGAGTCCAGCACCGTCGAGATCACCGGTCTGGTGCGCGCCGAGCGCTCGCAGATGACGTCGGAAGACGTCCTCCTTGAGCCGCTGATCGGCGGGAGCGCCGCGTTCGACGAGGCCAGCGTCCGCGAGTCGACGCCGGACCTCGGCGCGCTGCAGGTCATCCGGCGCCCGGTCGAAGTCGGGTCCGAACATGCCGGTGTCGATATCCAATTCGAGGAACGCCGCCAGCGATCCGAGATAACGCGTCCAGAACCCGCGCCCGTCGACATGGTGAATGCGGTCGGCGATATTCGAGTCGAGCAGGACCAGCGCCTCCACGGTCTCACCGGCCGCGCGCAGCCGCCGGGCCACCTCGTGTGCGATGATCCCGCCCATCGACCAGCCGCCGATGCGGTACGGACCGGCGGGCTGGTGAGCCCGCACCACGCCCTCGTACACCCGTGCCAGTTCGGCGATCGTCTCCGGACCGGGCGCGCCGACCAGTTCCGGGTCCTGGATGCCGATGATCGGTGCGCGGGTATCGAGTGTCCGGGCCAGATCGACGTAACAGAGTACGTCGCCACCGGTCGGGTGGATCAGGAACAGTGGTCGGCCGGTGCCGTCGCGCAGCGGGACCAGGCAGTCGCGTGGAAGCGGCTGTTCCGGAGCCTCCTGGCGCGCGGCGGTGGCGACCGCGGCCAGGGTCGGGTCGGCGAGGAACTCCCGCGGCGTCACCACCAGGCCGAGTTCCCCGCGCAGGCGGTTGAGCATCCTGATGGCGAGGACGGAATCTCCCCCGGCGGTGAAGAAGTCGGTACCACGGTCGATATCGAGCGGGGCGTCCACCATCCGCTCCCACAGTTCAGCGATGGCGCGCTCGGTGGCGGTGGCGGGCGGGCCGCTCACCGTGGCGGGACTCGGCGCACCTGCCGTGGGCGCGGGCTTCTCGGTGTCGGGCAACTCGACCGGCGCCGTCCAGGTCTCGGGCCGGTCCACGAGCGCGGTGACGGTATCGCACACCTCCGCGAACAGGGTGTCGAGCACGCCCGGCGGGAACAGTTCCGCGACGGCGTCCAGATTCACCGCCACCGAATCGTCCCAGTCCCACTGGAACACCTGCATGTCCAGGGCCACCTGCGGCGTGCGCACGCGCTGGTAGAAGTCGCGTACTCCGACCGTGTCGGGGGTGCCGCCCGGCGGATGCAACCCGAGGGTGCTGTGGAAGACGACCGGGGCCTGAGGGGCGGTGTCGCGCCGGCGCCGGGCCAATTCCCGCACCACCTCCACGCCGGTGACCTGTCCGTGGTCGAGCATGGTGGCGGTAGCCTCCTGCACATGCCGTGCGGCGGTCAGGAACGTCGGCCGGACGGGCAGGGCGATATCGAGCAGCACCGTGCCCGCGTAGGGGCCGATGGCGTGATCGAGATCGCGAGGCAGGTGTAACCGGTTGAGATACAGCACATTCAGCAGGAACCGGCGGTGCCCGGCCAACCGGGCCAGCGCCAATGCCCAGCAGGTGGCGAACGCGGCGGTCGGGGTGATGTTGTACTCGGCACAGCGATCGCGTAGAACCGCCATGCGCTCGCCGGTCACCCGGAATTCGCGACGCTCCAGAGTGTCGGGGCGCACTTGGTCGAACGGCATCGCCAAGGGCAGCGCCGGGGCGGGCGGCAGATCGTCGATCCGTTCCCACCACCAGTCTCGCTGTGCCTGCCATTCGGGTTCGTCACGCTGCCGGGAGACGGTCTCCACGTAGTCGCCGAAGTGGGCGGTGAGCGCCGGCAACACGGTATTCGGGTCGTCGAGGTAGGTGAACAGCTCGGTGAACATCAACTGGACGGACCATCCGTCGGCCACGAGCAGACTGCACACGATATGCAGGCTCACTGCGTCGCCCGGAAGCCGGGCGGCGGTGATGGTGAACGGCCACGGATCCATTCGCGGGCCGGTGCGCTGTAGTTCGGCGCGGATGGCGGCGAGCCGCCGATCGATCTCACCGGCGTCGGCGCTCCGCAGGTCGAGGTGGGTGATGGGGAGAGTGGCCAATCGGGGGTCGTCGGCGAGCAGCACCTGCTGGGTGCCGTCCGGCAGGAAGATCGCCCGCAGCATGGGTTGGCGTTCCACCTGCCGCCGCACCACCGTGTCGAGAACCGTGGGGTCGATGCCCGTGAGCCGGAAGTCGACATAGTTGTGCGCTGAGTCGTAGCTCAGTGCGTATCCGTGCTGCTGTCCCACCCAATACGCCTGCTGCAGCGGAGTGAGCGGGAACGGTGCGGTGGGGTCGGCCTGCCGTGTCAGTTCGACGGCGGTTACCGCGATACCGGTGCGACGTTCGTCGATCAGCGCGATGAGGTCGGCGAACGAGAGATCCCCTACCAGTTCCGCCACGGGCACAGCGACGCCTAGTCGCTGGCGCACCATGGTTGCCATGCGCACCGCCAGCACCGAATCGCCGCCCAGGCCCACGAATGTGGAGTCGGGCCGTACGACACCGGCGTCGAGGTTGAGCACCTGGGTCCAGATGGCGGCCACGGCGTCGGTGACGTCCTCGTCCCCCTCTGCCCGGCTCATCGCGGCGTCCGGGGCGGTCCACGCCTCCGGAGCCGCGGCGAGGCGGCGCAGCCACGCCACATAGGAGGTGAACGCCGTATCCGCGGCCGCGGAATCGAGGACGGTTTCGAGGACATCCCACTGCAGTTGCAGACCACCGGCGTGGACGAATGCCTGGTGGTCGAGCCACACCTGCGGGGTCTGGCTCACCCCGTGCACGATCGGGCCCGCCCACTCCAGGTCCGGGGCGCCGCCGACCAGTTGGGCGACATCGAGCGCACTGGTGAACACCACCGGCAGCAGCCTGCGCTGCCCGGTGCGGGTGGACAGTTCGGCGAGCAGATCCAGCGCGGAGTACTCGCGGTGGTCGATGTCATCGAAGAGGCGCCGTTGGGTCTGTGCGGCCCGTTCAGCGAAGGTTCCTCCGGCGGTGCGGTCCACCTCATGGGCGAGCAGCGTGGTGAAATCGCCGATCGCGGAGTCTATGCCTGGCAGGGCCACCGGCCGGTCGACCAGGGTCAGCGACAGGGTGAACCGGTCGTCGCCGGACCAGGCGGCGAGCACGTCCGCATAGGCGGTGAGCAGGACCGCCGAGGGTGTGACACCGTGATCGGCGGCCAACCGCCGCAGCTGCTGCCATTCCTCGGGTGCGAGCCGGGCATCGCGGCGGCCGAACCACGGCTGGGCCTGGGTTCGGGTGTGTGTAGGCAGGTCGGGCGGACCGGCCAGGTCCTCCATCCGGCTGTGCCAATAGTCGATCGCCCGCCGCCGGGCCGCGGAGTCCGAGCGGGACTCGGTGTATGCCACGTAGTCGGCGAACCGGGTCGGCAGCGGCGGCAATTCGGCCGTCGGGTCGGTGTAGAGCAGACGCAGGTCGCGGTCGAGGACCAGGAAACTCCCGGCGTCACAGATGAGGGCGTCGATTCCGAGGAACAGCCGGGTGGTGGTGTCGTCCAGTACCGCGGCACGCACATCGAACAGCGGCCAGCGGTCGGGACGGTGCACCCGATGAGACAGCCGCCGCCGCAACTCGGTGAGGGTGTCCTCGCGCGCCTGGCCTGCGGAGGTGGTGAGGTCGTGGCGACGAATCCGGAACTCCGGCACCTCGGCGAGGATCTGGTTGCGTCCGTCCTCGGTGATGACGGCGCGCAGCATCTCGTGTCGCCGGATCGCCAGGTTCCACGCCTGCTCGTAGCGTTCCAGATCCAGTTTGTCGCAATCGTATTCGAGATAGATGTGACAGGACACGTCGCTCAGGCCGAACGCGCCCGATCGGCCCACCCAGTACGCGTGCTGTACCCGGGTCAGCGGGAATACGGCGGGATCCGCCTCTACGACCGGTATCTCGTCCCGACGAACGGGTTGGATGTCGGCGGCGGGAGACGCGGATGAATCGACGCTCGCCGCGGGCATCGGCGGGCGGCGATCTCGCAGCAGTGTGGCGAAGGCGGCCACGGTGGAGTGCGAGAGCAGCTCGCGCATGCGGATATCGGTGCGTTCCCGCTCGTTGAGGATGTCCAACATGCGCGTCGCCAGCATGGAGGTTCCGCCGAGCGCGAAGAAGTCGGCTTCGGCGTCGTCGACCTGCTCGCCCAGCGTGTCCGCCCAGAGGGCGGCGATCGTCTCCTCTTCCGGAACGGTGAACCGCGGGGGTTCGTCGGGACGTTCCGTAATGTCGTTCGGCGCCGTAGCAACGAGAGCACCGTTGGACAGCGCGGGTGCGGCGAACGACGCGACCGGCTCGAAGACCGCCGCCGGGGACTCGGTCGGTGCGCTCACCACCGATACGAGCTCCGGTCGCACCTCTGGTACGAGCTCGGAACGCACCTCTGGTTCGACGACGGTCGCGAACCCGTTCGTCTCCGCAACGCGATCGGATACCACGAGATCCGATTCGGCCGGTGGCACTTCGCCGACGGCAGGCGGATCGATCCAGATCCGGCGGCGCTGGAAGGGGTGGACGGGCAGGCGGACACGCCGGCGACGGCGGTGCAGGGCGGCCACATCGATATCCGCACCGCCGCACCAGAGGTGGCCTACGGCGGTGAGCAGCGCGGCACGGTCGGCGGTGGCGCCCTCCGTCCGCTCCTCGGCCTCGGGCAGGGTGCTCAGCGCGGCGGTGAGGCCCTCGGGTGCGTTGCGGCGCGCGAGCGTGGCGAGGGTGCTGCCCGGCCCTACCTGGACGAGGGTGGTCGGGGCCGCCGCCGTCGCGGTCCGCAAGGCAGAGGCGAAGAGTACCGGTTCACGCAGGTGCCGCGCCCAGTGCTCGGCGTCCAGGGATCGGGTCCTGCGGCCGGTGAGAGTGCTGTAGAGCGGCAGAGCAGCCGGTGCGACCGGGACGCTCGCCGCCGCGGCGCGCAGCGGCGGGACCGCGGCCGCCACGGCAGGCGAGTGCAGGGCCGCTGCGACGTGCAGCCTGCTCGAGCGGATTCCGGCTCGACCGAGGGCGGCCGCGAACGCCTCGACAGCCGTGGCGGGTCCGGAGACCACACAGGCATCCGGGCCGTTGACCGCTGCCAACGCTATCTCCGGGTAGCGTGCCAGCGCCGCGCGCGCGTCCTCCTCGGCGAGTGGGACCGCCAGCATCGCGCCAGGCGCGGCATCGGCCAGCGCCGCCGATCGAACCGCCACCAGGCGCGCGGCGTCGGGCAGGCTGAGTACTCCCGCGACCACCGCGGCCGCGTACTCGCCGAGGCTGTGGCCGATGACACCGTCGGGTTCGATGCCGTAGCCGCGCAGAGTCGCCGCGGTGGCGAGCGACACCGCGAACAGGGCAGGCTGCCCGTAGCGCACGTCGTCGACGTCCTGCTGCGGGGCGTGGCCGGTGACGATTTCGCGGATGTCGTAGTCGAGTAGGGGGTTCAGCGCATCGGCGCAGTCGTCGATGCAGGCTGTGAACACCGGCTCGTCGCGGTAGAGCCCGGCACCCATCCCCGAATACTGCGCACCCGCTCCCGGGAAGGCGAAGACGATGTCCGATCGCCTCGGCGGTACCTGTGCGAGGGCGATCGGGCGCGGGCCCGGGTCCTGAGCGGTCAATAGTGCGGTGGCACGCCATCCGGAGTCCGAATGCCGGCCGCTCGAGACGGTGTAGGCGTAGTCGGCCCTCGCGTCGGCCGTCACGACGGTCGCGGCCTGCGCGAGTTGGTCTCGGCATCCGGACTCCGCTGCGGCCGAGATCAACAGCAGTTGTGCGCGCAGGTCGGGATCGGGGTCGTTCGACTCACCGTGCGGGGGCGCCTGTTCGAGCAGCACGTGGCAGTTGGTGCCGCCGATGCCGATCGAGCTCACCCCGGCGATCCTGGTGCCGTCGCGCTCCGGCCAGTCCCGGGTGTGCTCGACGGCCTCGAACAGCCCGCGCCTGCGTTCCAGATCGGGATGGGCGGGACGCGCGTGCAGGGTTGCGGGGATGCGGCGATGCCACAGGGCGAGTGCGGTCTTGATCAGCGACGCGATCCCGGCCGCGCTGTTGGTGTGGCCGATATTGCTCTTCACCGAGCCCAAGGCGATCGGCTCGGGCGCCGTGCGGTCGGCGAAGACCGCGGTCAGCGCCGACAGTTCGATCTGGTCGCCGAGGGCGGTCGCCGTGCCGTGTGCCTCGATCAGGTCGACGGCGTCGATCCCGATATCGGCCACGGCGAGCGCCTCGCTGATCGCACGCGCGTGCCCGGCCGCCGATGGGGCGGTGAAACCGGCCTTACCGCCACCGTCGTGGTTCAGCGCGCTGCCGCGCAGCACCGCGTAGATCGGGTCGCCGTCGGCCAGCGCGTCCGCGAGCCGCCGCAGGACCACCATGCCCACGCCCTGGCTGTGCACCATGCCGGTCGCGTCCGCCCCGAACGACCGGGTATGCCCGTCGGCGGAGAAGATCGCATCGGGCACGTGCAGGTAGCCGCGGCCCTGCGGGACGATCAGTGACGCACCGCCTGCCAGCGCCGCATCGCACTCCTCCGACAGGAGTGCCTGCGCGGCCAGGTGTACCGCGACCAGCGAGGTGGCGCAGGCGGCCTGCACCGCTACCGCGGGGCCGGTGAGGTCGAGCCGGTAGGCGATCTGCTGGGGGAAGTAGTCGGTGAGCGTGCCCGTTTCCGCCTGCAGCCGACCGAGCGGATCCCGCTGCGCGCCTTGGCGGTAGGCGATGAGGTTGTGCTCCAGATAGTCGCTGTGCGAGGCCCCGGTGAACACGCCGACCGCGTCCAGTCCGGTGCCACCGCGGTGCCCGGCGTCGCCGAGGGCGTCCCACGCGCATTCCAGCAGCAGCCGCAGCTGCGGATCCATCAGGGCGGCATCGCGTGCGACGATGCTGAAATGCTCCGGGTCGAATCGGTCCTGTCCGTCGATGACCGCCCCGACCGGCACATAGTTGCGGTGCTCGCGCAGTTCGGCGGGTACCCCGCTCGCGGCGAGCTCCGCGTCGTCGAACCGGGTCAGACCTTCCCGGCCCGAGGCGATCAGGTCCCAGTAGGCGGCCAGGTCCGGTGCGCCCGGGAATCTACAGGCCATCCCGACGATGGCGACGGCATTGTCGTCGTTCACGATTCGATCTCCAATTCCGAGTCCACCGCCAGGTGGCCCCGCATCATGGCCAGCACCGGACAGGACGCCTCCACGAGCTGGTGCAGCTCGCGATACCGGGCCGCTTCGTGCGGGCCGCCCACCCGGGCACGGACCCGGATACGACCCGGTTGCACCGGCTCGGCGAGCCCGAAGACGGGCCCGAGGTCCACGTCGGCGTCGACGTCCACCGACAGCGAATGGACAGCGATACCCAGCCGTGCCGCGTGGAAGCGGTACGTGACCGCCTGACAGGTGCCCAGTGCGGCCAGCGCCATCCCGATCGGGTCGGGACCGGCGTCGCCGCCGCCCGCGGCCACGGGTTCGTCGACCACGAGGGTGTGCTTGCCGATGCGCACCCGCATCTCGGTGGGTGTATCCGGACGGTGTTCGGCACGGACGGTGAACCGCTGTCTGCGGTCGGCCGCGCGGCTCGCGGCGGTGCGCAGCCGGAACACGGTGTCAGCGAACGACATCCGCGAGCCTCGCTTTCGATCGGTGGGCGCGTCGACGGTGGCCGCGCGCTATGGCGTCGGTGAGATCGATCGACACGGCGCCGGATTCGCGGGTCGAGGTCTCCTGATCGGTGTGGTCGACGATCCAGTCCGTCAACCGCCGGACGGTGCCGAGCCGGAAGATGTCCGGCACGGTGAGCACCGAAGTGAGGTGCCGCAGCTTGCGATGGGCCCGCACCAGGGTCAGGGAGGTCGCGCCGAGATCGTTGAACGGGGTGGTCGCCGCGAAACCTGGGCCGAGCAGGTCGGTGAAGACCTCGACGACCGCGGATTCGATTCGCGCGCGGGTGGCCGTGATGGTCGGCATCGCAGCGGTGAGGACGAGCTCGGCCGCGTCGCCGTAGTGCGCCTCGGCGACGAGGCCGCGGGCCGTGGCCGCCGTATGCAGACGACCGACCCACTCGGCGGCGTTGTTCCCGGTGACGCCGTCGAGGGGTTGCGCACGCAGTGTCAACGTCAGTCCCAGCGCCTCGGCTTGTCGCGCCGCGTGCAGCAGCCAGTCGTCGGCCGGTGTGCTCGCCTGTTCCTCCGCCGCAACCGATGTCGCGGCGAGATCGCCGGCTGTGGCGGCCGTCCCCCGGGCGGGCGCTGGAGCGGCCACCGGGGCGATTCGGCCGGGATCCGGTCGTCCGTTTTCGGTCGGAAGTCCATTGATCGCCGGGCTGTATTCGGCCGGTGCGGTGGTTCCCGTCTCGGCTTCCTCGCGACGGAACGGGTTCGGCAATCGGGAATGGTCGACCTTGCCGTTGGATGTCAACGGCACGGCGTCCAGAAGCACCCACCGGGACGGCACCATGTACTGCGGCAGGTGACGCGCCGCGTGGGTGGTGAGTTCCGCGGTGTCCGCCGGTGAGTCACCGGCCACCACGTAGACCACGAGCTGCGGCCGGTCGTCCGCCCCCGGTACCGCCGCCGCCACACACCGGCGCACGGCCGGATGCCGGTGGAGTACGGCCTCGATCTCCCCGAGCTCGATGCGGTGGCCGCGGACCTTGACTTGCCGGTCGACGCGGCCGAGGAACTCGATGGCGCCGTCGGGCCGCCACTTGCCCAGGTCACCGGTGCGGTACAGCCGCTCTCCCAGCCGGTCGTGCCGGATGAAACGTCGGGCGGTCTGCTCGTCGTCCCCGACATACCCGCGTGCCAGACCAGCCCCTCCGATGTGCAGTTCACCCGGTACGCCGACCGGACAGGGCAGGCCGTCCTCGTCGAGCACGAGGAAGAACTGCTCGCGCAGCGCCCTGCCGTACGGGATGCTGGTCCACTCGGGCCGCACTTCCTGAACGGGATGGCAGATCGACCAGATGGCGGCTTCGGTCGCGCCGCCCAGACTGATCACCCGCACCTGCTCACCGATCACCGCGCGCAGCCGACCGGGCAGCGACAGCGGAATCCAGTCACCCGACAGCAGCAGCACGCGCAGCGACCGCAGCCGCGCGGCCGCCGCCGGGTCGGCCTCGGCGTATTCGACGAGCATCTCCGCGAGCGCGGGGGCCGTGTTCCACACCGTCACCCGGTGAGCGGCGACGAGTTCGCACCAGTGGCCCGGATCGCGCAACCGGTCGGCGTCCGGGAGTACCAGCGCCCCTCCCGCGCCGAGCACGCCGAAGATGTCGTAGACGGACAGATCGAAACTCAGCGCCGACAGCGCGAGCACCCGATCGCCCGGACCGATGCCGAAGCGATCGTTGATGTCGTCGATCGTGGTGCGGGCGGCGCGGTGCTCGACGGCCACCCCCTTGGGTTCACCGGTCGATCCGGAGGTGAAGATGACGTAGGCCAGGTCGTCGTCCGCGGTGGCGATCGGCTCGCCGACGCTGACGGCACCGCCAGGAGCGTCGAGCGGGTGCGCGATGACGTTTTCCGGCAGCTCCACACCGGGTACGGCGAGAGCATGTCCGATCCCGGCGCGGCGACAGACCGAGGCAATGCGGGAGGCGGGCCATTCCGGCTCGATCGGGACGAATGTCGCTCCAGCCCAGAGAATCCCGTAGACGGCGACGATCTGATCCGCAGATTTGGGAGCGAGCACCGCCACTCGATCGCGCGGTCGGACACCGGCCGCGATCAGCCGCCCGGCGATCGCGCGCGCCCGTGTAGACACCTCGCTGTGCGTGAGCAGTCCTGCGGTGGAGAGCACAGCCGCGGACTCCGGCCGCTCGGCCACCTGGTGGCGCTGCAGGTCCGTGAGCAACCCGGCACCGAGTCCGGATGGAAGCGGTCGCACCGTCTCGAAATACGGGTTCCAACCCAGTTCCGCGGTGTCCCAGGCGGTCTCGTCCTGGGCCAGCCGCCGCAGCAGGCGGGCGTGGGCGGCGAGCATCCGATCCACGAACTCGGGCGGGAAGACTTCCTCGACGGCATCCCACGCCAGCCGTAATCCCCCGGCCTCGTCCCAGACGATGTGGTCGAGGGTCACCTGCGGTGTCTGCGAGACTCCGAACACCTCGTCGCCCAACCAGCCCGCGGCCGGGCCGTCGGCCTGGCCGAGACCGACCCCGCTGGTGAACACCACCGGGTAACGCGGCGCGAGGTCGGCGGTCTGCTCGCGCTGCACCTCGACGCCGCTGTAGGAGCGGTGTTCCAGGTCGGCCCAGAACCGCGTGTTGACGCGGCGAGCGTAGTCGGCGAACCCGAGCCAATCGCCCGGGTTCGGGGCCGGCATCTCGACCAGCGCGGTGGTGCTGAAATCCCCGACGACGCCCTCGTTGTCCCCGCCTTCGTCGGATCGGTCGAACAGGGTGGCGTTGAGGCAGAACGCGTCGGTGGCTCCCCACCGTGACAAGGTGAGTCCGAAAGCCGCGAGCAGCACCGCGGTAGGGCTGAGGCCACGCTGCGCGGCGCGAGAGCCGAGAGCCGTCCAGTGTTCCGGTGCGAGCCGCGCCTCGTGGCGCCGGAATCGGGCGGTGCGAATCGTTTCGGGTGCGACCGCATAGGGCAGCCGAGGGCCGGGCGGCAGGCCGGCCAGCCGCTCCTGCCAGTAGGCGCGATCCCGTTCCCGGCGGCCCGCCTCGGCCGCCCGGCGGGCGCGCACGATACTGAGGAACGAGGTCGGCGGCGGTGGCAGCGCCGCGTCCGGATCGGCGACCAACTCACCCCACTCCCGCATGAGCTGAATCCAGCTAGCCATATCCAGCACGATGATGTCGAATCCGACGAACAGCCGCAGCGCGCCGGACGGCAGAAGCGCGGCGTGGATGTCGAACAACGGTCCTGTCGCGGTATCGCGCACCTGATGTGACTTCTCGTGGCGCAGCCGCGCCAAGGCCGCGGCGGCATCGCCTGCGGGATCCCGCAGGTCGGTGACCTCGATGCGGTAGCGCCGCCCCGGCGGCAGCACCCGTTGACGGCCGTCGTCGGTTACGATGGCCCGCAGCATGTCGTGGCGGGCAACCACCGTGTTCCACGCCGTCTCCAGCGCGCCGACTTCGGCCCGCGCGTCGGCTGCCACGAATCGTTCCGGATCGCGGTCGAATTCGAAGTAGTAGAACGTGGCCACCCCCCCGAGCGGCATGCCGGCCTCGCGGCCCACCCAGTAGGACGCCTGGATGGGGGTCAGTTCTTCTTCGACGACGATCTCGGACGCCGCGACGGGCGGCGTCGGCGAGACGGTCTCTCGACGCGTCGAATCGACTGATTCCCTGCGCTTTTCGATCTCCGCGACCAACGAGTCGAGCGTGGCTCCGACGAAGGCTTCCAGTGGCACGCGCACCCCGGTGCGTTCGGCCAGACGCAGGTGCAGACGGGCGGCGAGAAAGGAATCCAGCCCGTGTTCCTGCAAGGGGCGCCGTGCGTCGATCCCGCCCGCATCGATTCCGAGAACCGTTGCGGCGCAACGCCGAACTTCTGTATCGATTGTCGCCATCTCCAGCCCTTGCTCGGCAAACTCAGTGGGCCTACACTAGACGATAATGACAACGTTTTTCAACAATGCCCTGGACTGCTACCGGCTGCTTGGACGGTCGGGCCTGCGTGTATCACCGATGGCCTTGGGCACCATGACCTTCGGAACCGACTGGGGATGGGGCGCCGACAAGAACGAGGCTCGGCGCATCTTCGACGCCTACGTCACACGCGGCGGCAACTTCCTCGACACGGCAGGCAATTACACCAACGGCAACGCCGAGAAATGGCTCGGCGAGTTCGCCGCGGCCGACCGCGAGGCTCTGGTCCTGTCCACCAAGTACACCCTGCTGCGACGGCTCACCGATCCGAATTCCGGCGGCAACCATCGCAAGAACATGGTCGCCTCGGTCGAGGCGAGCCTACGCCGCCTGGGCACCGACTATCTCGACCTGCTGTACCTGCACATGTGGGACGGCCTCACGCCGCCCGAAGAGATCCTGCGCGCGATGGACGATCTGGTGCGCGCGGGCAAAGTGCTGTACCTGGGCATTTCGAACACCCCCGTCTGGCAGATCGCACGCATGCAGACGATGGCCGACTTGCGGGGATGGACGCCGCTCATCGCGGTTCAACTGGAGTACAACCTGACCGAACGCACGGCCGAACACGACATGCTGCCGATGGCCCGCGAAATGGGCCTCGGCGTGGTTGCCTGGTCGCCACTGGCGGGAGGCGTGCTCGCCGGTAAGTACACCGATGCGGATCTCCCGTCGGATGCGCGGCGTCCGGTGGTGGGAACCACCCGCAAAGACCTGATCGTCGCCAACGACGGTCTCACCGAACGGTCGCTGACCATCGCCGAGACCGTACGCCAGGTGGCCCGGCAACTCGGCCGGTCGCCGGCGCAGGTGGCCCTCGCCTGGCTGCTGCGCCAACCCGGCCTTACCGCACCCGTTCTCGGTGCCCGAACACGCGCGCAGCTCGAGGACAACCTCGACGCCTTGGACCTCGCCTTCGACGGCCACCATCTCGAGCGCCTCAGCAGTGCGTCCGCCATCACGCCGGGATATCCGCACACCGTACTCGCTCGCCCATTGGCTCACCGCAGCGTGCACGGAGACATGCGGATTCAGCTGAGCTCCCACAGCTGACCACCTTCGGACGATCACGACAGGAATTCGCCTTGGCTCTTTTCGATCTGTTCACCGACCGACTGCTGCGCAGACCTCGCGGACCGCTGGCACGGTTGATGTGGCGGGACATGAAATCCCACCACCCGATCTTCCGCGACACGCTGGCAGAGCTTCACCTCACCGACAACGACCACCTCCTCGAGGTGGGCTGCGGAGGCGGCACTTTCGCCGCCAGTGCGCTGGAAACCGGTTGCCGCGTAACAGCCGTGGATCACAGCGCCGATATGGTGGCGCTCACCAGGTCGAGAAACGAAACCGCCGTCCGAGAGGGCAGGCTCAAGGTCATCGAGGCCGCGGCGGAAGCATTGCCCCTGCCGGACGGACGCTTCAGCAGCGCGACCGCGATGAACATCCTGTTCTTCGTCGAGGCGCCCGCCATGCTGTCCGAACTGCACCGAGTCCTCGCACCGAACGGTCGCCTGGTCCTGCACACCGTCGCGCCCGATCCCCCACGGTCGCTCATGCCACCGCCGGTCGCCAAGCGCGCCCGCTTCCACTCCGACGCCGAACTCGTCGCCATGCTCGAAGAAGCCGGCCTGCGTGAGCCGAAAATCCGACGGGTAGACAGCGTGTTCCAAATAGCCACCGCCACGCGGCCGGCCTGATCGGCACGGGCGGGCGCGCACCATGGACGCGTACGCCCCGCCCCTGCGGACCTCCTCCGCCGCCCCACACGCGGGTTCTATTGGAAGCGACGACCGCGATCCTGTTCGGATGACGGTCACGGGAACGAAGCCGTTCCTCATCGATCAGGGTCGGTCGACGGGTTCGGCGGCTCGTGCTGACAGGATGTGAGCGTGCTCGCGCAGAACACTCCGACCTCGATTCGGACGAAAGTGCCCTCGACGTACGCACTGGTCGCGCTGATCGCCCTCGGGCTGGTCATGCAGGCGCCGCTGGTGCGCGCGGTCGATGCGTCGGCACGGTTGCAGACCGCGGTGACGATATTCTCCGGCGTCTTCGTGCAGGCGGTGCCCTTTCTGGTACTCGGCGTACTGGTCAGTGGTTGCATCGCGGCGTTCGTCTCCCCTGCCGTGCTGCGAAAGGTGCTGCCGCGCAACGAGTCCGCGGCGATCGGCGTAGCCGGGCTGGCGGGCATGGCGTTGCCTGGATGTGAGTGCGGTGTCGTGCCGGTGGCGCGACGGTTGACCGATCAGGGCGCGCCGGGCTCGGTAGCGCTGGCTTTCATGCTGTCCGCGCCCGCGACCAACCCGGTCGTGCTGATCTCCACCGCGGTGGCTTTTCCCGGCGAGCCGGGTATGGTCGCGGCGCGGTTCACCGGTTCGCTGGCCACCGCGGTCGCGATGGGCTTCATCTGGTCGATGTTCGGCCGTCCGGCGTGGCTGTTGCCGAGGGCCGGGCATGGTCACTGCGTGGCGGGCCGCACCCGCTGGGAGGTCTTCACCGAGGCCGCGCGCCACGATCTATTACAGGCCAGCGCTTTTCTCGTACTCGGCGCGGGGGCGGCCGCCGCGCTCCATGTGCTGGTCCCGTCCTCCTGGTTTGAACATCTGGCCGGCCAGATGGTGATAGCCATCGTTGTTCTGGCCGTCTTGGCGATCGTGCTGGCGCTGTGCTCGGAGGCCGACGCGTTCGTCGCTGCGAGCATGTCGACGCTGCCGTTGCTGCCGCGGCTGGTGTTCCTGGTGGTCGGGCCCGCAGTCGATGTGAAACTGTTCGCCATGCAGGCGGGTACGTTCGGACGAGCGTTCGCGATGCGATTCGCGCCGGTGACGTTCGTGGTGGCCGTGGTGTGCGGCACCCTCGCCGGATATGTCTTTCTCGGAGGTGCCCGGTGAGACGGGAGACCCAGAATCTGCTGTTGCTGCTGATCGGCGGCGCGGTCTTGTGGATCGCGCTCGATGGCTCCTACCTGCGCTACGTGAAACCCGGCCTCTATCCGTTCCTGCTGATCAGCGGCGCGGGTTTCATTCTGCTCGGGCTGATCGCGATCGTGCGCGACATCCGGCGCGGCGCGGCCACCTCGAGCGACGAGCACGACCATGGGCACGGCACCGGCCGGGCCCATTGGCTCCTGCTGCTTCCGGCCGCCGCACTGCTGCTGATCGCCCCGCCCGCGCTGGGCGCCGACGCCGCCGTGACGAGCCCTCGGGTACAGGTCGTGGCAGGCGATTCGCCCTCGGCGCAACCGGAGCGATGGCCGTTTCCGCCCCTGCCGACGGATTCCGCACCGACGTTGCGGGTTGTCGATCTGGTGGATCGGGCGCTGTTCGACTCGAACCGCTCCCTGGACGGCCGAGAGGTGACCATCAGCGGATTCGCGATGCGGCCGGTCGATCTCGGGCAACGGCCTTCCGACACCACCGACACAGATCTCGCGCGAGTGGTCATCACCTGCTGCGTCGCCGATGCCCGCTATGTAGTCGTGCACCTTACGGGGATGCCGGAAGTAATCGAGGACGACACGTGGCTCGAGGTCCGCGGCTCAGTCGAACCGGACAGCGCCCAGCATGATCCCGATCACACACCAACCTTCCGCGTCACCGACTATCAGCGGATTCCAGCTCCGGATCACACATACGAACGCAGTCGCTAGATCCGCGGTCACTGTGGCGCGGGAGTCGGCGGACTCGTCTTGTACGCCCGCAACGACCAAATCGGCTTCTACTGCGACACAGGTGATCCGGTGCGAGCGACGTCGAACTCCGCTGCGGCTTCAGGTGTCAGCAAGGAAGAACAGTGGCGCTGCCGACGCTCGGCATGTGAATCGGTTGCTCAGCGATACGCGGCGGACGCTGCTTTCAGTCACCCACGAGGGCCGAACTCGTCACCGAACATCGCGGGGCTGGCGACCGTGACCTTCCGGATTGATTGCGGCCGCTCGTTTCGGGAAACCGTGGATAACGAACGATCCAGACCCGGAGGTTCTCCGGTGACCTGTCGCGGGTCTTCGCTGCACGGCGGAGTCTCGCACGATCGCAGGAGGTGTTGCGTTGTCTGTAGACCGCCGCGATGGGGATGCCGTGACGGGCGCCGACTGCCCTGGCGGCCCGGCCCATCGAAGTGAGGCCGCGGCCGCCGAACGATTCGCTGTCCGCAGTGGCGCGGCATTGCTGGGCACTGTGGCCGTCGGTATCGGGTTCGGCGTGCTGACTGCGCTGGTCCGGGCGCGGTGGGAACCGATGCAGACAGCGGATCAGGCGGTCACCGACAGCCTGGTCTCCGTGGTCGCGGAGCACAGGATTCTGCGGAACATCCTCACCGGCATCACCGATCTCGGCGGGACCGGCACGCTGGTCCTTGTGCTCGCCGTCTGCGGGCTCTGGCTGCTCATTCGTCGTCTCCCCCGCCTTGCTGTCTACGTGGTGGTGACAGGCGCAGGTGGGTTGATCCTCAACCCGATCGTCAAAGAGCTTGTCGCCCGGCTGCGTCCGGTGGTGGAGACTCCCCTCTACAGCACAGACGGGTGGAGCTTCCCCAGCGGACACGCGATGAGTTCACTGGTGTGCTACGGCGTTGTCCTGCTGGTTTTCGCACCGATCCTGCCGGCGGGCCCACGCCGTGCGGTGGCCGTGTTCGCGGTCCTCATGGTGGCGGCCGTCGGCGTCAGCCGGATAGCGCTGGGCGTGCACTACCTCACCGACGTCCTCGCGGGCTGGCTGCTCGGGTCGCTGTGGCTCGTGTTGGCCACCGTCGCGTTCCACCGATGGCGTGGCGACGCCCGAATCGGCGACGCGGGCCCGCTGCCGGGTGACGTACCGCCGGCCGAGGAAGACGACTTGCGGCCGGTCCCGCTGCGGCATGCGCCCACCCTTCCCCACCCATGGCGAGGAATCGGCGAACTCGCGGTCGCGTGGGTGCTGCTCGTCGGAGGGCTCGTCGGAATGGGCATGCTGGTGCGCGCCCCGGAAGCCGAAAACCCGGTCCCGCGGTGGGATCACAGCATCGTCGCGACGCTTGCCGAGCACCGTAACCCTACGCTCACCTCCATCCTCGGCGTGTTCGGCGAACTCGGTAATACCACCGCGGTCATCACGGTCGCCCTGATCGTCGCCGCGCTGGCGGTGGGCGTCCTCCGCAGCTGGCGCCCGGCGTTGTTCCTCGGTATCGCGCTGTCGGGTGAGATCACGCTGTTTCTCACCACCGCCACGATCGTCGACCGCGACCGCCCCCAGGTCCCACACCTCAACCCCGACCTGCCACCCACCGCCAGCTTCCCCTCCGGGCACGTCGCCGCCTCGCTGACGCTTTACTCAGCCACCGCCGCACTCCTCTGGGCCACCACCCGCCGACGAGGGCATCGACTCCTGTCCGTCACCATCATCGCGATCCCCGCGCTGGTGGGCGTGCAGCGAATCTACGCCGGTGCGCACTACCCCACCGACATCATCGGCGCGGTGCTACTGGCATCGATATGGACAGCGATCGCCTGGTGGGTCGTCGAACCTGTCGAGACCTCTGGTCAGTCGGCGGCTCCGGGCAGCACCGCACGAAACTTTCCGTTCCGCAACGCGTCAACGGCCACGGCAAGGATTTCCCGCGCGTCGTCGACACCGATCCGCAAGAGATCAGCCGCCGACGACACCGAAACGTCCTGAAATAACACACATGGATCAGATCTGCCGCAACATCGGGCTCCGACACATCCGCCAACGCCGCCCGGATGATATCGGCTACATCGAATTCCTCCGGCCGAAACACATCATCGACATCGGTTCTGCTGGCGGTCTCAGCGACATCACGAGACCTGCTTGTCGAACCCTGACCGACTGTGTTGGGCGTGGACGCCGGTAAGGCTACTGATCTGGCCATCTGGTCCCGTCTTTGCTGGTGCGAAGCCGACCGTCCGCAGGCGTCATCTGTGTGTATCGAGCGACACTCTGAGTGACCACCTCGGCTTCCTGCCCTCGCATCTCGAACCAGCGGCGGAACCGATCCTGCTGCGACATCGGCGAACCGGCGTCCGCTCGGTTGCGCACCGAATCAGCGGAAAGCCCATCCGCGTCGGCGGGCTCGGGCGGTCGACTGCCGATCTAGCCATCGGGAAGGCCCTGCTGATACATGGCGAAGTGTACCCGCTTGATTTCCGGCCGTTGAAGTGTCGTAACGTAATGGTGGATGACCCATTGCGGTGTGCCGACAATGGCACCGTTGATTTCCGCGTCGGCGAATCCGACGGCAATGGCCTCGGGGTAATTGAGTTCGGTCTTGGTCGAATCTTCGAAGGCGAACGAGGGCAAGCGACTGCGCCATTCCACGTAACTCTCGGTCAAGCCGTACAACTCCAGCTTTCCGTGGGCGGCGATCAATACTGCGGCGAGCTTTTTGCTGAGTTCATAGTTGGTGGCCTGATCGATGGCGTGGGCGAATTCGTGGCAGACATCGTCTGCGTATATCTGAGCACTGCTCGGATGCATGCCGTTCAGGCGACGGAAGTCGCTGTCAGCGAGAGTCAGCATCCGATCGGCCGCATGCGGCAAACTGAATGTAAGTATGGTTTGGAAGAGGGCAGGGTCATTCTCCACATACTCGCGGATGGCGATGGCGCGCGCTCCTACCACGAAATCGATTTTGAGTACGCGGATTTTGGTCATGAGCTTGCGGAAACCGGGAGCGTACCGATACTTGCCGAGCAGGTCATCCAATTTGTCCAGGATTTCCCCGACCGTATCCGCCGGGATGTGGGGACTGACGAGCCCGGACAGCTCGATATAGGGGTGATCGAGCTCGAAATTCGCGACCAGTCTGGTCTTGGCCTGCGCCTCCTCGTCGAGCCCGGCCATCCGCAGTGGATGCTCGGCGTGCTGCGCCACCTCGCGCAACGCGGACATAGCCGCCATCTGCGTATCGAGCACTGTCCTCGAGATCGACGGGGGAAATGGTATCTGTGCCAGCGAATCCCCGACAGACTTCACCAGCCGTCCGATCTCGACGATGTCTTGCCGACCAAGGTGATGGTCCTGCCACACTCTGCGGCCACCGACGTCGCGGACGAAAGCGGCGGCGAAGGGGCTCGGCTTGCCGGTGATCGCCGCGAAGAGGCCCAGCAGGTCGACTGCCCGAGGGTTGTTGCGTGCCCCCTCGAGCACGTAATCCCGGTAGAGGACATGGTATGAATCCTGTCGATCCAGCAACACGTCGGAGATCGGCGCGCCCATGGCCCGGCCGATCTTCGCTTTGGTCCACTCCGCCATTGCCTGGTCAGCATCGTCGTAGATCTCCCTGAGGACCTGTGTCTCCTTCTTGTCGTCGAAGGTCAGCAACTCGATCGTGACTCCCGGACGTCCCTGCATCGCCTGCATTCGCTTCACACTGGGTGACTGCGCGACCTTGTCGATTTCGGTTCCGAGGCTTGCGGTTTCGTCGTCAGGAGGTCGATTGCCTATGAAATCAGGAGGGCGCGCGGAGCTCGGCTCATCGGTGCCGGATCCCGCTGCCGACTTCGGAAAGAACTGTTGCGAAAACTCGATCGACGTCGCCTGTTCCGGAGATGCGCTGTCGGTCGGTCGGGACCATGAAGTGATACCCGACGGCTCGGGGCGATGGGGGGAATCAGACTGGTCGGACGCTCCGGGCCGATTACTCGAGCGTGACCACGGCGTCGACTTCTCCGCGTTATTCGGTCCGGCATCACCTGGCTGATCCTGCGGCCGGTTCCCTATGAGCCCAGATGTGCGATCGCCTTCCTCTGGAGACGAACCGCCCGACTGTTCCGGTGTCTCGAATCGGCCGACGTTCGTGGTGATGTATCCGTCGAGTTCCATCCACGTGGTGGTCAGCTGGATCAGCCGGGCGAACCGCACATGATCGAGCAGCGCGTTCAGGAGGCGACCAGTCGGGGTTTCCTCCATCGAGGCGGCGAGGCGTTCGAGTGCCTGCGGTAGGTCCATACCCGCATTCGCCGCCACGCCGGAGCTGGTGGCAGAGCGACCGAGCATGTCGTCGAGATCTCGTGTGCGCTGTGTGCGCCGTTCGGCATTCGAGTTGTTGAGCGCGTTGTCCGGTGTTCCTTCGAGTGCCAGTGTCGTGGCACGTTGGAGATCATCTTCCAGCCGGAGGCTGCGACCGATCCACGGACCGAGCGCCGTCGACAGCTGCTGCCCGCCACTGCTGAGCAGTCGGTCCCATTCCGGCTGGGTGAGCGCGGTCAACCGCCTGTGCAGCAGGTTGAGCACTTCGCTCAGCTGTGTCATCACCAGACCGGGGTTCGACCCGGTCAGCGTGGCAATCGTCGCGGCCGACGCTTTCCGGGCGTGCTGCCATGCCTCGATGGCCGCGGCCTCCGCACCGCGTACGGGTGGCTCCTCGCCGAATCGCTGCGCAGCCGCGCGTAACTGCGCTGCGGCGTCCGCGCGGTTGCGCGCCAAATCAGCGGAAAGCCCCGCCGCATCGGCGGAGTCGGATGGCCGACTGCCGATGAACCCACCGGGCCGGTCCGCGCCGGGCCGGGTGATGGTTTCGTCGAACAACGTGGGAGGCTCGTAAGCGAGGCCGTCAACGAGACGGATCCCCAGCATTCGCACCCGCAGCCGCCCATCGTTCAGCTCGACCGCCAGCGAGCCGGTGTGCTTCAGACCACCCCACCGTCGTGATGCGCGCCCGACCGCTGCGGATACCGCCGAACCCACTTGATCCGCACCGAAATCTTCTGCCAGCCCCGCCAACTGCGCGGGGTCTACGTGAACGATGCTTTTTCGATCTCCCCACAGATGAACCAACCAAGAATCCGTTTCACCTGCCCGACCCCGCCACTCGAACGTGCCGAACCCCTTACCCAGCAGCTCCGACTCCAGAGCCCTACGGGCACGCACCACCGTAGATCCCGACAGCGCTCCGAAGACCGCGAGACCTTTGTCGCTGCCCCTGCTCGACAAAAGCAACTTCACGCTGTCGCCACCCGCCGCCGCTATACCGTAGTTCACCAGGCACGCAGCGATATCGAGCAGTCCAGCGGCGGGCTCGACCGAGGCGGCGTCCAATCCAAGGGAACTCAGCGGCCCCGTGAGAGAAGCACGAATTTGCGACGTAGGTGCATCCGGTCCGAACACCACCGACGAACGCCGCATCGGATCATTGGAGTCGGCTGCGGAATCCGATGGACGGCTGCCGATGTAGCCATCGGGACCGTCTTGCCCGGAAACCGATCGCCCGAGGTGTTGTTCGAAGGTGCGAACTACCTGGGCGGTGTCGGAGTGCCATTCGACACCGCCGGATTCGGCCACCCATCGGTTCATGCGCTGATGGAACTCGGCGAATACGGGGGCGACTCGATCGGGTTCGGGGCCTGGGTCGGGGTCACGATATCGGACGATCGTTTGGTCGCCCTGCCGGTATACGGCAACCTCGATATTGCCGGGTTCGTGGCGAAGAGGGCCGAGGATCAGCGGTACTCGCACCTCGTCGGCGCTGCGTGTCGTTCCGCCGCGAACAGGCTTTATCCAGAAACCGTCGTCATAGACAGCGAACATCGACTCGATGCTTCCCAGGAAGCCGAGCGGCTCCATGGTGAACAGCGCCGACACCGGTGTCGAATCGTGGCGCCACAGTTTGCCCTGGCTCGCGTTGTCGAAGTTGGTGTCATCGAGACGGAGCCCGCCACGTGTCAGCGCATCACGCAGTTGGGCGGTACCCATGGGATCGAAGATTTCGTCCACCCGATAGGGACGCACCGGATCGTCCAGCCGTCCGTTCTGGTCGGTGAACAATGTGCCCCAGCCGGCCAGCTCGTCCCCCATAGCCGACATCAGGTGAAGCAGGGAATTGTGGTCGATCGCGGCCAGGAAGCGGCCCCACTGATCCATCACGAAGGAAACACCATCCGATCCGGTCCGCAGTAGCTCTGACGAGGGACCGGTCGATTTGATGAAATCCCCTCCGTGCATAGCGAAAGCCAGAGCTTCGATAACGGGGAAAATGTCTTCGTCCGAGGCCCCGACCAAATACTCGGACGCGATGGGGTAGGCGGTGTAGGTCGGTCGGATAGATCTCGGTGTTTCGGAGCCGTGCCGGGCGAGGGCACCGAGGTCGAGCACGATTCGCTCGATCGTCTGCGGTAGCAGCGGATTGTGGTCGAGGCCACGCATGGCGCTGGATCGCATAGCGGGAGCGATCGCGCCGTCGGCGGACGCGATTGCCGCGTGGATATCCAGGCGCAGTTGAAACAGCGACAGCCCTGCCTCGGTGGCTGGCCGAGTCGACCCCAGGCGAACCACCGCCGCCGCGACGGCGTGGTCCAGCTCGCGAAGCCGGTTGATCGCCTCGTCGGTGTCGTGGCTGCGGTTCAGATAGTACATCGCCGCCCGGTAGGCGTTCGGAATATATCGGCCGCCGGCGTCGCCGAAGATCCGGTCCGAGCCGGTGAGCGCCGCAGCGAATTCGGTTGCCTGCGCAGGCAGCGCACGCAGCGACTGGATCAGCTCTTCGTCCCAGCCGTTGTCGCGTCCCGCGAGGAGGCACTCGTCGGCAAGCCGTGCCCAGTCGGAGCCGTCGACGAAGCGCGCCGCCCCGAGTTCGGCGACTGCGCGCAATCGCTCCGGGAATCGGGTCAGTACATCGAGATCGTGGGTATAGGACGCCGACCGCGTGTCGGCCAGGTGGAGCGCTCCGATTACCTCGAATACATTGGTCGCCGCGTCGGCCGCGGCGAGCAGCGATCCGGAACCACCGGCGGCGCTTCGACGCAACTGTTCGATCACCAATACGGTCTGCACTCGTGCCGTGGCGATGGCTGCTTCCAGCGCGGGCGATTGTCCGCGATGCACGTCCGCGATATGCGCCGAAGCCTCGGTCTGGGCGCGGGTAAGGAAGGTTCGCAGGCCGTGATCGGACAGCTGAGTTGCCCACTCGGCGAGTTCTTCTCGCGTCGCGTGGACCGGATCGGGCCTGGTGGGTTCATCGCGCGTGGTGAGATCCTCGCCGGGCTGCTGCCGGTCACCTGGTTCGGGCGTGAAACCCGTCGGACGGCTGCCGATATGATCGTTCGGCCTGTTTTGCGCGGTGGGTGTCGAGCGGGCGGGCGGCGTCGAAGATTCGGACGCCGCGGGTATCGGTAATCCGCTTTCGGCGACCTCCGCGCGCAGGAGTGCGAGAGCTTTCGTCGTTCTCGTCCATATCTCGCCAACGTCCATCCTGAGCGTTTCGCGCATCCGGACGGAACCGGTTACGCCCCAGACCGCGAGGCGCATTCCCGCCGCGGTGGTCTGCCGCACGAAATCCTCGGACAGCAGTGGGTACGGGATCGCGACACCGGTAGCCCCCGCACGGTGCGCATCTTCGAGGATGGCGTCGATCTTCTCGGCGCCCGGCCGCAGGGCGCGAGCCATCCAACCGGTGGCGACACGGATCCCCTTGCCTGCCACCGTCAGCATGTTGACCATCGCCACACGCTGCCAGTCCGGCGCCAGCTCAGCGGCTGCCGTCAATACCCTCCTGTCGAACGCGTGCAGCTCGCCTCGTATGCCGTGCCGCTTCAACGTGGCCGCGATCTCCGCCACCTTCGCCCTGACCTCCGACTCGGACCAGGCGGGTCCTGCGGGTACCTCCACCGACAGCGCCGCATCCTCGAAGGCCGCCGACCGGCACAAAACGTCGAGGGCAGCCATATCCGCGGCAGCCCGGCCCACCTCCACGACGATCGCGTTCACCCCGATACCCAGGGCGTCAGTACACGCGCGCCCGGCGTCCGCGAGCCCGCCTTTGCCGAGTTGCACCGCGAGCTTCGGCCCAACCCGCACGTCGGACGAAGCCGCTGCCGCACCGGCTGCCTCGACCGGACCCGGCCGCAGCCCACCGCCCCCATCGGCCGCGACTCCCGCAGGTCGCCGCAGGTCGCTGCGGGATGGATGACCGCCCGGTGCTGGGAGTGCCGCGTCCAATTGCGGCGCACGGCGATCACGGGCCGCGTCGACCACCCTCGCCAGGACGCGATGCATCGCCGTCGGATTGTGCACAGTAGGTCGGTGCTGCTCCGTGGGCACCTCATCACCTCGTCCGGCGAGGCACCACGCTACGTGCCGCAACGACTCCGTGGGTTGTGCGGCACCGACCAACGAATACTGCAGGTACTCGCCGTGCCCGTCGAAAGGAGCCAGCGAATAGGGGAACCCGCGTTCGGCACGCACTCGCGTCGCATTGGTGTCGGTGGCCGGATCGGTCCCCAGCCCCAATGGCCCGTCACCGAGCAAGCGGCCACGCGCATCGGGCGCATCCCCGCCGAAACCGGTGACCGGGTCGTCGGACTGGGCCAGCACCCAAGTATTGCGACAGCTGGCGTCCGTAGCGCTGTCGAACCGTAGCCCACGCCCGGGCGAGCCCACGACCACGCCGTATTGGAATACACCGTCCAACCGGCCTCCGACACCGCCCTCCGCAACGACCGGGGTCCCGTAGCTGTAACCGAGCTTGGACATTCTCGCGCTGATCACCGCACGCAAAGCCAGCACGTCGCGTGCGAACAGCCTGCCACCGGCCTCTGCCAGTTCGGGCCTGGAGGCCCACGCTTCCTTGTTGTTGGCGGGCGCTTCGTAACCGATCCAGCACACCACGGCGACTTTGGTGGAACGATCCGCCCGCACCAATTCCTCGTAGAGATTTCGCGCACTTGCCAGGCGGGTCGGCGCCGACTGTAGCCGTGTGTCGACACCGTCCACGTACCAGACCACATGTTCGGCTTCCTCGAGCCGGCAGTTGCCGATGACGAACGTGCCGGATCCGTTGCCTCCGAACGCCTCCGGGTCCAACGCCACCGTGGTCACGACCGGCGGAGGGACGTCGCGGTGCACAGTGACCGAACGGGCGAGTGCCTCTTCGACCGCGTACAGGTTCCTGAAGACCTGGCGCTCGACTCGACTCGCGTTCTTCCTGCCTTTCGCACGGATAGCGGAGGCGGTGGCATATCGCCGGTAGTCGTTCGCGTAGTCCGCCACCTCGAACGGAAGTCCCGGGGCCTTGCCCACGACCTGGGGGTGGATCGCCACGATCGCGCGCTGCTCGTCACGATGCAGCGAGTTCCACCACCGTTTGTTGTCGACCGCGAGTCGGCCGGCCCTCGTGAAGTCGTCCGGCAGACCCCGATGCAGCAGGACTTCGGGCCCCGCACCCGGGCCGCCACGCTTCTGTATCGCGCTCTGGGCGAGAGCGGCGTCGCTGCCGGTCTCCCTCAGTGTGGGCACGCCGCTGTGCGGATCGCGCGGCAGGATGTCGGCATAGACGGACTCGCTCTGCACATCGACGGCGCGTTCGATACATTCCGCGAAGCGGAGCCGTCCATTCTGCACGGGATCATGGCGCGCGACCCGGTCCGCGCGACCGGCCAGGATGCGGCCCATATTGTCCAGCGACTCCGTCGGCGCCTTGGTGCGATCGTCGACATACAAAAGGAATTCGTCATCGATCGGCTTACCCTCCTCGAACGGCTCCTTCTCGTATCTCTGCGCTCTGTCACGCATGTCCTTGAGCACGACGTTCGTACGTCCCGCATCGCCGGTGGGGAACCGGCACGCGAACCGCACGCCTGGCAGAGCCTTCCCTTTCTCTAGGGTGCTCGCGCGGGATTCGATCCCGTAGTACACGTCGGTGGACGATGCGATGCCCGTCAGCGCGTCACCCATCGTCTTCAGATTCGACTCGCCGCAGACCACCACCGTGCCGAAAGTACGGGCGGCCCAGTCGTGCGCCAGAGCTTTCTTCGCGGGTCGACCGCCGTTGCCGTGTACAACCAACTGGCGTTCCGGGCGGTCCGCCGGATGCGGCGCTGAGCCCGTGGCCACGTCAGCGGACAGCGCCGCCATATCGCCGGCCAGGCGGTGACCGTCGGTCCCGGACCACACCACAACCCTGACCGGGCGCTCCGGGTTCTCCCGCACCGAGACCTCATAATGGTTGCACGCCAACTGCATTCGCTGATCGAGGCGGCGCAGATCACGGTCGGTGCCGTCTACGTGCCAGGCCTCCGCGACGGGCTCTCCACTGCCGAACGAGATCACGATCGAGCCGGCACCCGAATCATCGGTATCGAACCGCTCGAGCAGCACGGTCGGCGCCGGGACTCCTGGCGTCTCGATCGTCGCGGCCCGCTGACCCGCACGGATCAACAAATCCTCGACGTTCAGCAGATATTCCCGCAGCTCCCGCTCGCGACCGGTCAGCCGGGTCGTCGCCGCGCGCTCAAGTGTGGACCGCGCTTTCGCGAAAGCCCAGCGATTGGCCTCGTCGCGCACACCGCTGGGGAATCCGCCTGCCTTGCCGACGAATTCCGGCCACACCCGCGCCAGCGCTCGCAGTTCCTCCACGCCGAGGTTACGAGTCAGACGCGCGTTCCGGGCCGCGTGCTCGGCACATTCTTCAGCGGCGGCCGCCGCGCGTTTCGCGGTGGATCGCCGCCATCGGTACACCAGATCGTCGGGGCTCGTCCCGGCACCCCAATGCTCACGCAATACCCGATCGGCCCGCATGCGCATCGCGGCATCGGGCGGGGTGTAGGTGGGCAGCCCAGCGCGCTCGTCGACCGGGCCGATGAGATCGGCGGGGGCTCCGGCCCGCCCCGACGTGTCGTCCAAGGGCCGGCTGCCGATGAATCCGTCAGGCCCGCCGCTTCGTGGCCCGTCGGCCCGCGCTGCGGCTTCCCAGTCGGGATAGAAGCGACTCATGAACGCCGTGGCGATATCGCCCGGTGCGTCCAGTCCGGCGAGCAGGCGCAGCGCGTAATCCGGGTTCATGCCGAACTCGCCCCGGGGGCTCTCCGCGCGTTCTTTCTGGCTCAAACCGGTCAGGCCCACACTTGCGCGCGCGGCCAACTCCGTGCGTGACAGTCCCTTACTCGTGCGAGCGGCGATGATCCAGTCCTTGGGATGGCGGAACCGGTCGGACCGGGGATCAGGAAACTCGCCGTGTTCATCCGGGAAGTACTCGCGCAGTACTGACTCCGCCACTTCGGCGGGAGCGCCCAGACCTTCCAGCAGACGCACCGCCATATCCCGCGTGATCGTCACCCCACGCTCCAGCGAACCGATATATGTCGCCGAATTCGGCACGCCCATGCGAGCGGCCAATTGGGCCTGAGTCAGTCCGCGAGCAAGGCGAGCATCCTTCGACCACCGCCGGAACGGCTCGGTGCCGTTCGGGGTCGGCCACGCCGCTGGAGCCGACCCGTCGGATTGCTCGATCAACGCCTCCGGGACCGCGCCCGCGCCCCGGTGCACCGGCGCCTGCCGACCCTCGTCCGGACCAGACGGCAGCGGCGCTGCCGATGGCTGCGTCCACGGGCCGGGTCCGAACTCCACACGTACCGTGTGGGACCAGTTCTTCAGCATGGTGTTGCTGAGGTCCGCGATTGTCGTGAGTTCGACCCCGCTCAATCGGGTCTCGCCGCGGCGCGGCTGTGACAGCAGCCAGGAGCAATCGGCGCCGAACGAAAGCACGGAGGCGGAGTCAGCCCTGCCATCGGCTTTGCCGTCTGCCACCGCGACATGCATCAAGCGCTCCTGACCGCCCGGCTCACTCGCGCCGAACCACATCACCACGTCACCACGCTGGGGGCGTGGCCCCGTGTCACCGTCGGAGAGGACTTGCCGTCCGGACGAAACGAGGAGGGCGGGCAGTTCGTCCACCCAGCGCCGGGAGGAGTCTTCAGGGGCGTCCAAGTTGTAGATCACCGGGACCTGCTCGCGGCTGAGTGCACCAGCGGCGACGGCGGCGGCAACCACCATGTCGACGCAGCTGCGCGGCACGTCATCGGGAAGCTGTTCGTCACTCGACCAGCCCCAGCCGGCGAAGAGGCTGTCCGGATTCAGCTGACACCAGTAGAACGTGTCTCTCCGGGTGACGTACCCGAGCAAGAACTCCACGACACTGGTCGGCGCGGGTACCGCAAGTGTTTCCACCGCGTCGGCCGCGACGATCTCAGCCGTTTCTCCCTCGCCGAAGCCATCGTGTGCATCACTACTGTCCGTGTGCCGCGCCCACGGCGTCGGCCTGCCTGCGGCCTCACCCGGGCTGGGCGGTCTGCTCCCGATGAATTCGCCCGGTCCGGTAGTGTCCTCACCCGGCACGGAATCGCCGGGCGACGCCGGTGGAATCGGCGGTTGATCCGGCTCCGTCCTCGCTGTGCTCCACGGCGTGGGCCGGTTCTGCTCGCTCGCGGTGACGTCGGACGACGGCCGGCTGCCGATGGGACCGTCGAGTCCGTGCGGTCGGGTGCGCTGTTCCTGCTGGTCGGGTGCTCTATCCGGCTGGTCGCTCCGAGTCCACCGGGTACGTTCGCTCCGCGGTTTCTCCGCGTCACCGACCAGCGGGCGCCGGTCAGTGACAATCAGCCGTTCGATGGCAAGAGCGGATGTCGAGTGGTAACCCTGCCGCGTTGTGCCGTGCAGATCGAGGGTCTCGAATTGCCGCCCGTGCTCGGTGGTCAATGGAACGACGAGTCGATCCGTGTACGTCCCGTCCTCGGCCATCCGCCGTTTGATCTCGTCCTGGGCCTGCCGGATCAACCTTTTTGTACGGTCGTACTCCCCGTGGAGGACGCGAGTGTCAGGGTCCGCTGCGATGCGTTCTGGTAGCTCGATGACGTGCCGGTCGATCCAAGCCTCCTCGTACCCGGCGCGGCGAAAGGCGTCGCGGATCGGCTCGGCAATCGGTCGCACGTTTCGTTCCCCAGTGTCGGGGTCGATGATCAGACGCTGCTCCTGAGGGACCTGCAGATTGCTGTAGCAAGGAATGATGTAGGCGTCGTCGAGAGGGTAGGCGTAACTGGGATTCCCGTCCAAAGGACGGAATGTGGCGTCGCTGGCCAGATGAGCCTCGTCCGGTGCGGTCGTCTTGGCCTCGTTGCGTATCGGCGTTGTCTTCGTGATCGCGCCGAGTGGCATGACGACGATCGCGCCGAGCGGGTCAGGCAGTACAGTGCCGTTTCCGGTTGCGAGTGTGCGGCGGAGTCCGGCGTATCCGACGTACATGTTGAAGTTTTCCGTCCCCTGCCAGTTCCCCGGCTTGATGAAATGCACCCCGAGGGAATGGCCGGCCGTGGTGTTGATGATCTCGTCGTGTGCGCCGGACCGGATCATGCCCGCTGTGGCGATTGCCCGAATGTTCGGGGTGAAGTGCAGGTACAGTGTGTCGGCCGGATCCACGAAGGTGCTGAGATCCGATCGGTGCTCCGCCGACTTATCCACTACTCGGGTGTACAGATCGGGGGCAGTCTGGGGAATGCCCACTGTGGTGCGCACGCGGGCTACGGTGTCCTCCAAGGCCCTGACGCGCCGAGCCTCCTGATCGCGGAACACGAGACCCCGCATCGAGGATTCGGCGAATATGCCGACCGCGGACTGTTCGACCATCCTCAGTGCGTCATCAACGATCACGGCGATGTGCCGGGGCGCGGCAATGGCGGCTACTGCTTCGACTACATCGTCTCTGGTACGCAGACCCCGGGCGATCTCCGATAGCAGCGGCGCCAGCCCGTCGCCCGGGATATCGTGCCATCCAGCGCTGATATTCCGACGCGCCGCCGATATTTCGGACCGCATCGAATCGATGTCGTCGAGCAAACCCTGGACCGTCCGACGCGACCCGCGCTCAAAGAGCACCTCTGCCGCGTGGTCGAGCTGACCTCGAATTCCGCGCTGCAAACGCCGCATCGCGTCATCGACTCGGAAGGCGTCCACCCGATGCGAATCCAGTTCCGCGAGCCGAACCCGAGCCGCGGTGTGTAACGCCTGGGCATAACGATTTCTCGCCCCGGGAAGCAACGCGGCGAGTCCACCGTGCTTGGCCGGCATTATCTCGTTCAGTACTCGAATATCTCGATCGTCCAGACGCGGCTTCGCGGTAACCTGACGCAGGGTCGCGATCATCTGGTCACGGCGTCCCTCTGGAGTTTCGGCGTATGCGGCCAACTGCTGGTCCAAGAATGTATTCAGTTCATCGCGGACACCGGTCAGAGACACCATGTCTACCGTTCCGGATTCACCGACCAATGCCGCGAGCACGTGCTCCAATTCGCACACCTGATCGGTGATCCGGTCGACTGCCTGATCGCGTTCGGTCAGGGCATCCGACAGTGCGTCCGCATGCTCTTGGGTGAGCAGAAGCTGCTCGGGAACGAGAGCAGGCCCCGCCATCTGCGCATCGGTGAGATCCCCCGCGTCCGCACCGCCCCCGGGATGGACCGGAGCGCCATCGCGCATCGCCACGAACGTCTCGAGCGTCGCCAGACCGTCTCCGACCTCGGCCCCGGTCCTGGCATGAACCTCCGCCCGCGTGGTCCGGAAATCCAGCGGCGCAGCACCGGCCGACCATGTCGACTCGCGGTCGCGTCCCGCTGGGGGCCTGCTGCCGACGCGGCCTTGCATGGAGCCCGCATCCGTGCCGCGACTTTCCGGATCGTCGTGCGGCATCGCCGAACCGGAGTCGACGTTCGACGACTGCGTGTCCGGTTCAGTCGTATCGGCCGGGACGGAGCTGTCCGGTGACGGGCCGTCGCCGGGCGGGCGATCGCCGGCGAGCGCGAACATCTTCCGCCGCAGCGGTGGGGCACGGCTCGACCAGAGCGATGGCGGAGGAAGTCCTGGGTCCCGGGAGGCGACAGCAGAGCGCTGTGTTGCGGAAAGGCGGGCGAGGGGTTGGCCCTTGTTGTCGAACTCGATGGCGAAAACGGCGCGATCGGCCTCCTTCAGTCGGTCGATGAACGCTTGCTGCTCACGCCGCCATTGCTGGAACGGGACTGCCTTGTTCAGCAGCGCGGGCCGACCTGCCAGATCTGCCGGAGTGATCGGAGTCTCTCCGGGGGCGGCCGCGATGTCCAAGACGACCAGGTTCGGGGCATCTGCTCGGTCACTGTCGTTGACCAGCAGCACCAGGTGGCTTTCGACTTCCCCCTTGTTCATCCACCTATAGACCAGCGCCTGGCTACCCCCGGGACGATCTTTCAGCGATTCGGCGGCCGCGTCCAGCGACCCGAATGCCCGGAAGGCGCCGCCGAAGGCCCGCTCGGTGTCTTCGGCGTCGTGGCCCCGCAGTGGCATGTCGTCCGGCAGATGGTAGGCGTGCTCGCTGTCGGGGTACAGCACCCGCATCATCGTCACGCCGTTGTTGACGCAGCTCTTCGGGCTGCGCTGGTGGATGGCGACGGCGAGGTCGAGCAGGGCGGTGACGGCCAGGTAGGTGGAGGCGGCGAGCACGAGGAGTTCGGTGGCCGGGTCGTCGGCGGTTTCGGTGGGGGCGAGCAGACGGGCGACCGCGTCGGCGAGACCGTCGCGGGCGGTGGCGGCGTTCACCTCGGTGGCGGGAACGTCCAGCAGGTCCGCCAGCTCTTTGCGGGCGGTGTCGACGGCGGCGCCGACTTGGCGCACGCCCTCCGCGCCTGCGACCTGAGCGGGTTCCCAGCCGAGTTCGGCGGCCAGCCGATTGCGCTGCGGCATCAGATGATTCAGTGCCTGCTCGTCGCTGAGGGTGTCCGCCCGCATCACCACCGCGGGCGCGGCGTGGTCGAGGTGCTGGTTCAGCGCTTCCACAGCGGCGGATGAGACGCCTGCTCGTTCCAGCAGTCGGCTCAGCGGGTCGTCGTCATCGTCGGTGTCGAACATGGCCGCGGCCGCCTGGACCGATGCGGGAATCCCCAGCCACCCGGCCAGCCGCGCGAACCGGTCCCCCCGCAGGTGCGGTTGGACGGCGTCAGGCCCGGCGTGCACCGCCTCCATCACGACGCGGTCCTTGTCCGCCCCGGCGTGGCCGGTGTCCGACCTGGTCCGGCCAGAGTCTGCCCCGGTCGGGTCAACGCCCGCCGCAGCATGGGCAGTGCCCGGCCCGGTGTGGAGGAGGTCCGCAGCGACGGTGGACTGGGGCGAGGTGGCAGCGAGATCTTCTGCGGCCGGGGGCGCGTGGGCTTGGTTGGCGCGGCGCATCGCACGCTGCAGATACGTGCGGTCGGCCGCATCGTTCTGCAAGGGGGTGGTCAGGCTGCGCATCTCCCGCTCGGCCGCGGCGACATCAGCCGCGGTGGCCGCGACCTTCGTCCGCGCCGCCTGCACGGACTTCTGCGGTTGCGCCGCATCCGGGTCACCTACCCGACGGACGGTTTCGGTGTATTCGGCGGTGGCCTCGGCGTGCTTGGCCACCGCGGCCCGGTAGTGGGTGACCGCGACCCGCGCACCCTGCTGTTGCGCCTCGCTGTAGAGGCGGTCGGACGCGGCGACGTTGAAACAGAAGCTGCCGTTGCGGCCGTTGCGGCCCGCGCGCGCCGACCACTGATGGTCCTCGTCCGGATTGGTCGGCGAACGCCCCAGCATGTGCGCGTGTACCCCGCCCAGCTCATTGACCTCGTCGCTGATCGACACGTCGAAACCCCGGCCGAGCATCCCCGTGCCGACAGTCACCGCGCCCCGGACACCCGCGGTGTCCTTGACCGACAGCAGGTGTTCCTCGGCGGCGTTGTTGTCGCGGTGCTCGGCGAACCACCGGGCATCGATCGAATTGTGCTCCACGCCCGCCTTGGTCAGCATCAGCGAGAATTTCCGAGCCAGATCGTTGAACGGGCAGATCACCAGCACCGGCCGCCCCGCTGCCTGCAACTGCCGCACCCGGCCCACCGCATCCCGCAATTTCTCCGGCTCGGTGAGGAATATCCGATCCTGCTCCCCCGCCAGTTTCGACCGGCCGAAGTCTTCCACCTTCGCCAAACCACCCTCGACAGGGAAGTTCTCCTTGATCTCCGCCGCGGTCCGCTCCAGCGTGCCCGACATCAGATGCAGATGTTCGTACCTGCCGAGGACGTCCTCCACGGTCACCTGTTTCGATCCCGTCCCATCGGAATACACCGGGGCACCGAACATCGCTTCCACCATTTTGTGGCGGCCTCCGAACCACCGGCTCTCGGTGCCGATCTTCGGATCGCTTCGCGGCTTCCCGTACTCGTCGAGAATCTGTACCTTCTTCTCGGAATCCTCTCCGAAGATCTGGAAATCCCGATTCAGTTTCAACCGGCCCGCCTTGACGTCCAGGAAGGCACGGGCCATCTCGGTTTCCTCGGCGGTGAATTTCCGTCCGGCGTAGCTTTCCCACAACCGGCTCACCGTGTCCAGGCACTGCTCGGGTTGTTCGCGCAGCAATCGCGCCGTCAGCGTCCGTGCCGCTCCGACCTCCACCGCCGACAGCGCCCGTACGGCCCCGGCCTCCTCCGCTGTCAGCGGCCCATCGTGGAGTGCCTCTTCCAGATGCATCGACAGGTCCTTCGCCGCGGTGATTCGGCTGCGCAAGACGGCTTTCAAGAAGTCACGCACCCGGTGCACCCCGGCGGCCTCCACCTCCGAGGCGATCTCCCGCTGCCCCTCGGACTGGTAGTGCACCGTCTGGTTGTGCACCAGCACCGCGTCCGCCTCATCGATGGTCGCGGTTTTCCCCGGGGGCGGCCGGTCGAACAGCTCGGCGGTCGCACGCTCGTCGTAGGTCATGTAGTAGACAGTCGGGCGTTGCGTCTCGCCCGGCGGGTCGTGCGGATCCCAGCGCGCCACCTCATACCCGAGACCGCGCAGCATCGGCGCGAATTCCCGCACCCCCTCGTTGGCCAGCACCTCGGTCGTGGTGATCACATGATGCACCCGCACCGACTTACCGCTCGCGGCCTCCACCGGCTCTCCACGCGACAACTGCCGCAACGTATCCAGCGCACCGACCATGGACTTGCCCTGCCCCGTGCCCATCTGACGCATGAACCCGTGCTCGCCGAGCAGGAACGCCTTGATCTGATTCCACCGCGGCGTCTTCCCGGTTCCCTCGCGCACCGCGTCGATGTACCGCAGCAGCGATTCCGCCCGATCGCCGTGCTCCATCGCGTGCCTGCGCTGCTCCCACGACTCACCGGCCAGCTCCTCCTGCCGCAACCGATAGACCGCCAGCGCTTTCTTCGCCGCCGCCTTGAACTGAGCCTGCTGCTCGGCGGTGAGGTCCCGCTTCGTCGCCGGATCTGCCGAAGGCAACCCCACCAACTCCTGCGCCAGCTCCCCCACCGGGCGGTCGGGTGCGTCGTGCACGGATGGGCGATCGTCGGCGGGCGCCGCATCCGCGGAGTGTTCCACCGGCGGCTCGTGCGCCGGCGGTATGTCCGTCTGCTTCGGCGCCGTGACCCGCGCCGGGCCCTCATCGCCCGCACCGTGGGAACCGGCATCGCCCACCTCCACCGGAGGATCGACCTTCGCCGATTTCGGCCCCGGCCGCGAAACCGCCGGCTCGTGCCCAGCCGCACCGTCGCCGGCCGGAGCCCAGACATTCCGGCCACGACCGGTCACATGCGCGTCGCCCTCGCCGTGATCTCCCGATTGCCGCGGCCCCGAATCGGAGTGGTCGCCCCCCGCGCTCGACAGGACCGCACCGGAAGCCAAGCCACGCCCAGCCTGCGCACCAGCACCAGCGCCAGCACCGTGTGCGCCGCCACCGGGCTGCCCATTGCCACCACTAGCACCGTGCGCGCCCCCACCGGCCTGCCCATTGCCGGCCTGCGCACCGCCGCCACTATCGGCCTGCCCGCCGTCCCTGGTCTGCGATATCCCGGCGCTACCAGCCTGCGCACCGCCGTCGTTGTGCATATCACCGCCATGCGCACCGTCTTCGCCGCGCGCACGGTCACCGGTCTGCACAGGGCCACTACCGCCCTGCGCATCCCCACCGGTCTGCAAACCGCGACCGGAGGGTTCATCGGCACCCGCAGGAGGGTCTACACCGCGCGCACGATCGCCGACCCGGTCTGCGGCTGCCCGGTCACCCTGCCGTGCGGGCGAGTTGGAGTCTCCTGGTTGCCCGGCCGTCCCCGCCTGACCATTCGCGTGGGCATCCGAAGCCGGAGCCCGCTCACCTGATCCCGAATCGGCGAGGTGCCGCAAGCGGTCTCCCGCCTCGTCGGGCTCGTGCTGTCCATCGCCCGTCGCTCCCGGCGGCCTCGACGAAACCGAGTTCTCTTCGGCCTGCGATGCTCCGGCGCCCGTAGCGGGGCCGGGTGAGGCCGGGTTCGCGGGCTGCGGGGTGATGCCGCCGGTGTTGTCAACCGGAGCTGGTGGAGCGGGCACCAGCGATTTCGTCCCCTGAGGAGCCCCCGTCAGCCGCATCACGGCATCCTTGCTCAGACTCACCGTCGAAGGATCCGGAGGCACGTGGGCCACGCTGCCATCGACCACTTTTCCCACGGGGGAACCGAGATCCGAGTGGCCCCCTCTGTGGACATCCACGACTCCGGCGAATCCGCCGCTGAGCAGCGACGCTAAAACGTCTTCGTAGTGTTCCGGCCAGCCCGTGATCAATGCCGCCGCACCGAGACCGGAGACCGCACCCGCGACGCCCTGCACCAGCCCAAGCGCCCAGCGGCTGGTCTCCAGACGGGGAAACACCTTCGGGGCGACCATGCCCGCGGCAATGCCGCCCAACGCACCGCCGGCACCCGATACTCCTGCGGCGGCGACGGACTTCAGGTCGATACCCCTCGGGTTCTCCCCGTTCGGGCCCTTGACAGTCGAATTCCGGTCTCCGGAGGCGACTTGCACAAGCTGGACCCCGAGATCCACACCGGCGGGCAGCGCGGCGGCCGTGCCGACCGTCACCGCGAACCGGGCCGGCCCCAACGCCGACAGTCGGGCCGCCGTGCTCGCCGCGCCCACCTTGTAGGCCTGCTCGAGGCCCGCGCGCATCAGCGCGACCTTGCCCCGGCCCTCGACCAGCATCGACTCCACAACCGGAGCCGCCGCAACCTGAGCGGCCGGACCGGCCGCGGCGGCTGCCGCCAGCGTCCTGAAGATGCGCCAGGCCAACTCGACGCCGAACGCGAACATCACGCACAACGTCTTCTCCGCATCGTTGGCGGCCGCGTGCGCCTGATCGGCCAAGGCCAGCGCTTCCTCCCGCAGCCTGGCCGCGCCCTCCCGGTGCAGATCCAATATCTCGCGCACTCGATCACCCAGCGCGCCGAGCGAATCCTCCTCTGCCAGTATGGTTTTTGCGTCGTCCGCATGACCGTTCATGGCGGCGGCCTTGGCCCGCAGCTCCGCGGCCACCCACCGCATCCCGGACACGTCGGCGCGCGGCAGGTCTCCACCGAAGACCACCAGTTCGATCGAGCGCCGCACCGGGGTGGGCAAACCCTCGAACATGGTACGCAGCTCCACGACCCGGTTCAGCAACCACGAACCGTCCACCGCCACCGCCTACTCCCGCCGCGACGTCGCGTCGACCAGCACCGCGTGCAGTGCCCGCGCCTGCACGCTCGCCTCCTCGCCGCGCACCACGACATCGGCGAACGCGGCGCCGAGGGCCCGGCAAACGTCGAACCCGCCCGCGTCCGCGACGTCCCCGGCCAACTCGGCACGCCAGCGCCGGTAACCGCTTACCACCTCGGTGAACGTGCTGTTCGGTTCCGCCTCCAGATGCAGGTACGTCGCGATCAGGACACGCTGTGCCCGCTTGCGTGCGAGACCGCCGCCGGCGGAGTCGAGCGCCCGGCCGAATTCGCAGAGCGTCGCCAGGTAGATCTCCCGCTCCAGCGACTCGGCGTCGGACTGCGCCGTTCCGGTCGCTCCCCCCGACTCCTGCGCGGTCCGCTGGTCGAGGGTTATCGACCGACCGGCGCCCATGCCCCGCGTATGGCGTGGTTCGAGACTCCACCACACCGGCCCCGATTCGGCGTCGACCTCCGCCACAGCGACGAAATCGACAGCGACGACCGGGTAGTCGGTGAGCACTCGGTCCACAGCGGCCACGAATCCTCGTATGGCCGGCACCTGCAATCCGGGGGCATCGAATCCGTCCACCCGCACGTCGTGGTGTTCGGCGAGCGTCCGCGCCAGCCAGCCGATCACGGGATGGGTACCCGGGCGCGCGCCGGAGCGACCCCGATCACGCCCGTGCGGCGATTCGTCGGCGGGCTTCTGCGTGCGCGGCGGAGCAGCGAACCGAGGACCAGGGGGCCTCGGATCCGCACCGGAGGGTGGTCCGGCCGTTCTAGGCGGCTGCCCGGACCACGGAGTGTCCGGCCGTCCCACACCGCCCGGCGGGCCGACCCGTGCCTGCTGCCCGGCTGGGGCACGGGGTGAATCCCGGGTGGCGGCCGGGGGGAACACCGCGGAGGCCGGCGGACGGCGCGAGGAGTCTTCGGCAGGCTTTCCGGGGTTGACGCTGACCGGTCCGCCTACTCTCGGGGCCGCCTCTCGGCGCGCTGCCCGATCCGAGGGATCTCGTTGCGGACCGCCCTCCGGTTTGGAGCGCCCCCCGGACGGGTCCGGTGTCCGTGTTCCGCTGGAGGCGGGTTGTTCGGTGGGCTCGGCCCGGTGCGTGGGAGACGCCGGGTTCGTGGGTGACGACAGGTTCGTGGGATAAGCCGGGTTCGTGGGATAGGCCGGGTCTGCCCCTGCCGGAGAGGTCGCCGCGGGATCGGACGTCACGGGTGGCTGTGCGCCCGCGGGCGAGGTCGTGCCCACGCTGCCAACGGACAGTGGAGGCGCCGGTTCGCCGATCGGGTCCGGGTTGGCGGCAGTAGCGCCGACCCGGCCGGCGCCGTACCTGTCCTGTGCTTCGAACTGGCCTGCGGCGTCCACTATTCCGGCGGCCGTGCTGTGCAGGCTCTCCTGCATTGCCCGAAGGTTTGCCAGCAACTGGTCGGCATGCGGCTTGAACTCCTTGGCGAACGCGACACCCAGATCGTCGTCGCCCCAGCTGCCTTCGGCGTGCGCGAGGGAATCGCGCAGGCCCGCGTAAGTTTGTCCCACGCGGTCCCCGAGATCGGCCAGCCGCGCTCCTCGATTCCGCAGACGATCCGGATCCAGCCGAACTTCACCGTTCACGTCGTGATCCCCTCCGGTCAAGCGCGGCCGTTGCCACGCAGCCGGAACCGGCGCTCGAAACCGGCGACGAACACCGACAACGGCACCGACGTGGTCGAGCGCTCCACCACGCCGTCGTCGGCGACATAGAAGACCGCGCGGTCCAAAGCGATCTTGCCGTCCGGAACCGGTGAACGGACTACCCAGCCCACGCTGATGCGATCGGCCCGCAACGACGACAGCGGGTATCCCGCAGTGTCATAGCCCTCTCGTCGAATGTGCTCCCGCACGACGTCGAGCGCATCCGCTGCGCCGATCCCCTCGGCGTGGTCGGCGTCCAGATCCGCGAGAACGAATTGGAACATCGCACCATCGATGTCGGTGCCGTCACCGTCACCGAAGACCTGCACGATCGCCTCACGAGTCACCGCACCGGCCTGCGCGGCCGACACCAGCATCTCGGCCGCATCCGGTGTACCACCCGACCGGTCCTCCAGCAGGTCGCCGACAACGCCCGCCACGGTGCCGACCGTCCACACCGCGGGCAGCGCCGGCGCGCACTCCGATATCGGCGCGGACCCACCCCGATACCATCGGCCGGCCTCCCACCAGTAACAGAATGACAGCAAACCGGTTGCCACCCGCGGATTCAGCACCGGGTCGGCGACCCAACCCGGGGCTCCTGCGAATAATTCCGGCATCGCCGCACCCGAGTTGTACGCGGCGTCCAGGGCCGGCGCATCCCACACGCCACCCGACAGCACGGCCCGGTCACCAGGCAGTAGCGTCAACGTCGAACCGCTGCGTCCCGCACCTTCGAAAATGCCCACCGACGGACCGATCCGCGGCCCCTGCCCCGCCCCGACCGCTACGAAGGCTGCTGCCAGCACCGCCCACCGGGCCCACAACACGGCCAACTCCGGCAGTTCGTTGTCCACGGCGACCGCGCGCAAACCCGCACGCTGGTCCGCACGCATCGCGTCGGCGGCGGCGCGCGGCGACCGCGTCCGACGTTCGCCGCGACCGAGATAGGCCGCCAGCCACACCGGCAGCCGATCCCGCGGATAGCGTTCCAAGTCGGCGAGATAGGCATCCGGTGCGAACAATTGCTCGCCGGGGAACGGCGCCGCGCCGTGATCGGCAGCGGCCTCGACACCGTCCCCGTCGATGCGCACCAGCAACCGCCACCACGGCCCGGCATGCCCCCCTGCCGACACCTGCCGATGTCGGCGTACCGTATCCCACACGGCATCCGGCACCGGGCACCGGAACGACCGGATACCGTCATCGGCCACCAGCGACGCCGATTCGGCGACCACGGTCATCGCGAACCATGCCTCCAGCCGCCGCCACCCGGGCGGGGCCGCCGCACGCAGCCCATCCGCGATCCGATCGGTCAACCCGGCAAGATCCTCATCCCCGACCTGTGGCACGGCACTCTCCGTGGTCCGGGGACGACAGACACGCCGAAGCCACACAGGCGCCAACGCGCGACCTCGACCGCGAGCAGTTCACGAGCAGTCCCTACAAATCGCCTGAATCGGTTCGGCCTCAGGATCTGAAATCTCCCGGGAATAGAAACTTGCACACTTTACGCCCCAGCGCTATAACGAAATGCACCAATACGGCGACCTGCCTGCCATGCGACCTATCGCGACGACAATTTGAGACCTCCTCGCACTTAATGCATCACACTTGCCGACGTATCAAGCCGATCTAGCGTCGGCCACTCCGGTGAGCCAGCCACCCCAGACGGTGACCCTGGCACCCGTGGCGGCGATCTCGGGCAGCCGCTACCGTCGATGCAGCGCAATCGTTACGCAGATGTGTCGGCAGACGGCACGGCAGTTCACTTTGCGGTGGTCCAGTCGCGGCAGTATGTTGCGACCGACACTGACAACAGGATGCGCAGGCAACCCGTGGTAATCGAAAGTTCTACCGGCCGGGTGGCGCCGACATCCGCTGCCACAGCGAGCGCGGTCGTCGCTTTGGACCGCACTACTCCAAGGGCGCAGCCATTCTCTTCGTCGACCGCACAGCCCCGGGGACACCGACCGGCCCGGGGCAGCGACTACGCGGTCTTGTTGCGCCGTGCACGGCAGGCGGGGCTGCTGGATCGGCGGTTGGGGTACTACGCCTGGAGGAGCGCGGTCACCGCGCTGGCGTTCGCTGCCGGGTGGGCGGCGTTCTTCTTCATCGGGAACTCGTGGTGGCAGCTTGGGGTTGCCGCGTTCTTGGCGGTGGTGTTCGCCCAGATCGCCTTCCTCGGTCATGATGCCGGGCACCGACAGATCTTCGGCGGCAGGCGGGCCAACTACCTGTTCGGTGCGATCGCGGGCAATCTCGGTATCGGGCTGAGCATCGGCTGGTGGACCAGTAACCACAACCGGCATCACGCTCACCCCAACACCGAGGGCTCGGATCCCGATGTGATGGGAGTACTGGCCTTTTCCGGCGATCGAGCACGGACCGGAAAAGGCATCCGGGGATTCGTCTTCCGATACCAAGCCTGGCTGTTCTTTCCGTTGCTGTTCCTCGAGGCGGGCAGTCTGCACTACGCGAGTGTCCGGGCGGTGCTGCGCTGGGCGATACCGAACCGCGCCTTGGAGGCCGTGCTGCTGGCCGCGCACACCGCCGGGTACCTCGCCGCGGTGTTCCTGGTCCTGTCGCCGGGCAAAGCGGTGGCCTTCATCGCTGTGCAGCAAGGCCTGTTCGGGTTCTACATGGGATGCACCTTCGCGCCCAACCACAAGGGAATGGAAGTACTGGCTGAAGGCGACTCGACCGACTTCCTGCGCCGGCAAGTGCTCACGTCCCGCAATGTAGGCGGTGGCCGCCTCATCGACGTAGCCATGGGCGGTCTGAATTACCAGATCGAGCACCATCTGTTCCCGTCCATGCCGCGAGCCAACCTGCACCGAGCCCAGCCGCTTGTCGAAGATTTCTGCCGCGAGCTCGAGCTGCCCTACTGCCAGACCAGCCTGCTCGACTCCTACCGCCGAGCGCTGAGCCACCTGCACACCGTCGGTCGGCACGCCCGCCCACTCCCACCCGCTGTCGAGCAGGGAAAAGAGCTCGGTTCCACCAGATCCGGGTGAAGCGCGACTAGAGAGGGGCGGCGCGCCACCAGCCCCGCGTAGGCCGGTAGGCGCAGCGTCTGTGATTCGATGCGGGCATTCGTGAGGGGCCGCACGTGATGCGTCCGATCGGTACTATCGCAGCTTCGGCCAACTCGAGGGTAGGGGGTGCTCATGGTCACGACGGTGCGTCAAATCGTATGGGATGTCGTAAGAAGCAAGGTTCCGGAAGAGCGGTGGCTACTGGAGAACCTGGATTCCTTGGACGGTGAGCAGGTGAGCCGTTCGCTGCGCCGCGCCGGTGCGCGACGGCGGGGACCGCTACGCTTCGGGCTTCCCGATGTCGCGCCGTTCGTACTTCCGCTGGTCTGGATGGTGGTCGAACAACTTTCCGACCATGCGACCGGAAGGGCGGTCGATGCTGCCACGGCCAAGGTCGGTACTCGTCTGCGGGCCATGATCGGCAGGCGGCGGGCAGCGGAACCTACTGTGCCTCCCGTGGATTCGGAGACGTTGCGGCGCGTGCGCAGCCAGGTCGTCGACGGCGCGCTCGCGCGCGGGTTCGACCGCGTCCGGGCCGACGAGCTGGCTGAGGAGGTGGTCGCCCGGCTCCGGGCGATCGAGCCGGATACCGGACAGTGACCACGGACGCCGACGGTGCGCGCGGGCACCGCGGCTTTCTCTCCTGGGGTACTCGGCGCCGTTGTGTGCTGCTGCTGGCAGTGGTCCCTGCGTGGTCGCTCATGCTGGTCACCCGGATGCTGTTGGCAGTACGGGGTGAAGCCGCCTACCGCCGCTGTTTGGATGCCGCCGGATTCGATCCTGCCAACCCATGGCACCTCGCGATGCTGCGACTTCCCGCCGGATTCGGCCGGTATTCCCACTGTTTTCCGGCAACCGTGTCCCAGGCGGTGCGGCCTGCGCTCTGGTGGACCGCCGCAGTGCTGATCGTGGCATTGGTCATCTACCGGATCGGGCCGCTGTGGGCCCGACGTACGGCGCTGGGGACGATCCCCACGCAGTTGCGGGCCACGGTCGACGACCTCGTCGAGATCGCCGGACTCACCTCGCGTCCACCGAGGTTCGTTGTCGCGATCTTCGATTCCAGCCGGGATGCGGTCACCTTGCGCCGTGCGGGCCGTCCGACGATCTGTCTCGGCGCGGGTCTGGTCAAGGAGGGGTTGCGCAGGACCGGACAGCGTAGGCAAGAGCGGCAGCCCGACATTTTCCGGGCGGTGGTGCTGCATGAACTGGCGCACGTCCACAACCGGGACGTCTTGATCGGATACGGTGCGCGTGCCCTGTGGTTGGCGTTTGTGATCGGTGTCGCCGTACCGTCCGCGGCAGTGCATCTGTGGTTGTCGACCGGCTTGGTCGCGGCGGGTACATACTCCCGGCATTGGCCGACCGGTGCTGTGAACCCGCTGCGCGAGTTGGCCCTTCTCGGATCACTGATCGTAACGGGCCATCTGATCTACGCGGGACTGCAACGCACTCGGGAGCAGGTAGCCGACCACGATGCCCGCGTATGGGGAGCCGACCCCGCGGTGTGGGCGGTGCTCCAGCGCGGCACCGACGAACTGGCGCAGATCCGTCGCGCCGGCCGGCGGTATCCCCTGCGCCGGACCGATGGAGGGATTCGCCGCCCGATCGCACTCATCGCTGGGGTCATGGCCGGGCTCGTCACCCGCCTCGCCGAGAGCTGGCAGACTCATCCGATGAGCGCCCGGAGATGCCGGTGGTTGGCGGAATCCGGGTTCATCGATGACAACCACGGCAAGATCCTGCCCAGCTTTCTCGCAGTAGGAGCGTGCACGCTGACCGCGACCGGGATGAATCGCGTCTGGCCCGGCATCGAAGGCGTCCTACGCATCGTATTGATTACCTTGGTCGCGCTGACGCTCGCGGTATTGTTCTCGCTGAGCGACGGGATCTCCAAGGGAAAGTTCCATCAGTGGAGACACTCCTCCCCTCGTGGCCGTCACGATCTCGCCGACTTCGCGGACCCTGACCCGTTCGAATTCCCATGGCGGCACCCGGATGAGGACAACAGATGATTTTCCTGGGTTCGACCGCTGCAATGCCGATCGACTACTGCCGAATCCGTCCGACGCGCGTGCTGCGATTGCCGTCTGTGCTGTCTACTTCACGGTGATCGTGACTGTCTGCGTCCGTGTCTCGGCGGGCAGCTCGGTGGTGTCGATCATCAGCACCTCACCCGAGGCCTGCACGCCGTTGGCCAGGAGCTTCGGCTTCAGCCCGAACGGCGGTCGGTCACCGGTGCGGGCCTCGATGCCGAAATCGCTGTCAGCGGCGATGTAAAGGGTTTTGCCGCCGTCACGGGTGGCGACACCTTCGATCTTGTCGTGGCCGAAGAATAGGCCGTCCGCGTTCAGACCGTCCAGCAGACCGCCGAGATCCAGAGCGGACTTCTTGACGACCGGAGAAATGCCCGCCTTCCGCAGCGTGGCGACGCCGTCGGCGGTGGGCACGGCACCGACGAGGAGTTCCAACGGCTTTCCGCCGACCAGCAGGCCCAGCTCCGTATCGTATTGCGCGCCTTGAATCTCCGACTGCGGGCCGACATCGGTGGCGCCGGTGATGTCTATCGTCCAGAGCTTTTTGTTCGCTTTGGGTGTTTTGTTGCCATCGCGCTCGTCGACCACAAAAGTGGTGTTGCTCAGCGCCGTGATCTCGGAGACCACGAGTTTCTGCTTCGGCTCCTCGAGCGGATACACGAATTCTTTGACGTCCCGGGTCTTCAGATCCACGGTGACGATCCGGGTCATGGGCACCTCACGCGCCGACGCGACACCCGGCTCGCTGAGTGCGCTCTGCACGATGCCGACCAGCGTGCTGCCATCCGGGGTGACGGTGAGCCCCTCCATCCCCTGGTTGGGAGTGCGCAGCGAAAGTTCCGCGGGCAGGCCGCGTCCCGGCGCCAGCCGTTCGAGCTCGGTGCCGTTGGCGTCGAAGTGCACGATGAACGGCCCGTACTCGTCGGACACCCAGAAGCTGCCGTCGGGCATAGCGACCAAGCCCTCGCTGTCGATGCCGTGATCGGTGGGCGGCAGGATGGCGCCGTTGAGGTCGCGGATGGTCTCGCCGGTGCCGGCGGAGATATCGATCAAGCCGTTGAACGGTTGACCCGCCGAGTTCTTCAAAGCGATGGCGCTTACCAGCACCGCCTTGGTGCCGACCATCTTGAACTTCGCGATGGTGGGCGTGAAAGTGGGTACGGGCGTGAGCTTCTCGCTCTTGCCCTGGCCGTCGACGTTCGGACCGCGGTCGGTGAGACCGTAGAATTCGTCGGTCGATCCGGGTACCGGGGTGAACGCCGACCCGTACCCGCTGCCCTGCAAGCTCACCCCGCCGAAGTCGCCGAGCGGCGGGATATCGGTGGTGAACAGCTTCACGGCGTCGGTGGTGGTCACGGTGATGCTGTCGGGCCCGGTGTACCCGGCAGCCGGCGTGTACACCACCGCCCCATCGGTGCGATGGGTGATCGTGCCGTGCCGCGGATCGGCGATCTCGACCGCGGCGCTGCCGCCGGTCTCGGCCAGCAGATCGTCCAGTGAGATCACCAGGGGCTCATCCCTGGTGGCGGTGAAGTCCGCCTCCGAACTCGACGACGAGCAAGCGGACAGAACGGCGGTCGCGCACACGGCCACCATGACGAGTGCGCTTCGGGTTCTGCGGTGCGTTCGCACCGGTGATGCGTACCGTCCGCGCCTGGCCACCAGTTGGCATCGAGCCGAACGTGCGCCGTCGATCCTCACAACCATTCGATCATTCTGCCGTGGCACCAGCCTCGACGCGCATGCCACCGGCAACGACTTCCCGATCGCGCCGCCCCTGCCGGCGGAGCCGGGGCGTGCCGACCGGGATCCCGGGCTACCGCGCGTCGGTCGCAGTCAGCACATGCGCGTCCGCTGCTCGGACCTGCGGGTAGGTCGGGTACTCGATGCCGGAAATGTACTGCACCGTCCGCACCACCTGGCACGAGTAGCCGAATTCGTTGTCGTACCAGACATACAGGATCGCGGTGTCATCCTCGACGATCGTGGCATTGGCATCGATGATCGACGCTGCGCGCGATCCGATGAAATCGCTGGAAACCACGTCCGTGGCGGCGGTGTAGTCGAGGTTGCGGCTCAGCGGCCCGGCGAGCGAAACCTGACGCAGGTAGGTGAGCACATCGCTTTTCGTCGTCGGCCGCGCGAGTTGCAGGTTCAGAATCGCGACCGATACGTCGGGGGTGGGAACACGAATCGAATTGCCGGTGATCTTGGCCTTGAAATCCGGCATGGCCTTCGCGACCGCGGACGCCGCACCGGTTTCGGTGAGCACCAGATTGAACGGCGCGGACCGGCCCCGACGGTCCGCCTTGTGATAATTGTCCAGCAGGTTCTGGTCGTTGGTGAACGAGTGCACCGTCTCCACGTGCCCTCGGATGATGCCGTACTCGTCATCCATGGCCTTGAGCGGCGGGACGATCGCGTTGGTCGTGCACGAGGCGCACGAGAAGATCCGCTGCGACAGATCCAGGCTGCGGTGATTGACGCCGTGCACGATATTCGGAACGTCACCCTTGCCTGGCGCGGTGAGAACGACCTTCGCGATGCCGGGGCGCAGGTGCTGCGACAGCACGTCACGATCGCGCCACCTACCGGTGTTGTCGATCAGGATCGCGTCCTTGATCCCGTACGCGGTGTAGTCGATCGTCGTCGGATCATCGCTGTAGATGAACTTGATGACGTTCCCGTTCGCGGTGATCGTGTCGTTGCCGGTATCGACCTTGATCGTGCCGTTGAAGTGGCCGTGAACCGAGTCCCTGCGAAGCAGCGACGCACGCTTGGCCAGATCGTCCTCGCCTCCTCTGCGCACCACCACCGCACGCAGGTTCAGCCCATTGCTGGATCCGGCCTTCTCGATGAGCAGGCGAGTGACCAGACGACCGATGCGGCCGAAGCCATAGAGGACGACGTCCCTCGGGCCCGGTGACCGAGCCTTGTTGCCGTTGGTCACCTCGGCCAGCACCGACTCGGTGAACTCGCGGATCGAGAGTCCGCGATCATCAGCGCGATAGGTCATGACCAACTGACCGAGGTCGATCTTGCACGGCCCCAGATCCAGCTCGCTGAGCACTTGCAAGAAAGGAAGGGTCTGGTCCACCGACAGCTCTTCGCCCTCGATCTGCCTCGCGAAGCGGTGCGTCCGCAGGATGCTGATGACCGATTTGTTCACCAGCGACCGGCTGTGCAGCAGGATCGTCACGCCTTTCCCCCGGTACAACGTGCCGATGATGGGAATCATCGCCTCCGCGGCGGCTTCCTGGGCATTCCAGCGGTCAAGTTGTTCGGTCGTCAACGCAGGTCCTCGGATTTCCCTCGATTGTTCGCGGTTTCGATGCTAATGAGGGCCGCGATATCACCGAGGCCGGATACCCACTCGTGAGATCACCAGGTCGGCGACACCGTCGTTCCGGCGGGTGTAGGAATGACTATCTCGAACAGCCACGACAAAGCCTCGCTCGTGCGGCGCGACGAAGCCGAGACGCTCGAAACCATGGGTGTGCGGCTCTATGCCGATCACGATATGACCGGCGGCAAGCTGAACGCGAAAACTGAGCGGTCCGCGGTGATCACAGTAGCTGCCGCGAACCCCTACCGGCTGAACCCCGCATTGGCCGCACCGGCAGTGAGCGCATCCAAGCCGAACGCGTCGACCGGACCGAGCGCACCGGTGCCGAGCAGGCCGCCGTCGCGGGCGGTCGGGGTCGCCGTAGTATCGGCCGAATTTCGGGCGGATAAGGCGTAACCCGCTGGTAGAGGGCTAGTTCCGCGCGCTGGGTGCTGGTCAGGCCGGGGGTTGTGGGTTGAGGCGGTCGCGGTAGATCCGATATGCCTTGCGGTCGGCGGCAGCGTTGCTGTGGGCGAGGGGTTCGGCGGCGGCCAGCAGTGCCTGGTGGATCTGTGGTGGTGCGGTGACGTGCAGGCTGTAGCCCTGGCCTCGCCGTATCTCCCGGCCGTCGCGTAGGGCGTGGCGTTCGGTTTCACCGAGGTCGGCGGTGTGGGCGGTGAGGTGGTGGGCGAGCTTGCCCGGCATCTCGATTCGGATCGAGCGGGGTTCGTCGATATCGGTGGGGGCGGGGTGTTCGGGTCGGTCGGGTAGCAGGTCGGCGAGTGCGGTGCGGATCGCGACGCGGCTGACTCGGTGTTGTCGGGCGAGGGCGGCGATGCTGGCGCCTTCTCGGTATTGGCGGCGGACTTGTTCGAGGTCCCCGTTCGTGGCGACCTGGGGGCGGCGCCCCGATATCGCACCGTTGGCGCGGGCGGCTGCCAGGCCCTCGCGGGTGAGTTCGTTTTGCAGGTCGCGCTGGAACTGGCCGACCGAGATGAGCACGTTGACCAGCATGGTGGTGGTCGCGTCGGCGGCGGCCAGGTCGGTGATGCCCGACAGCGCGCCGGAGAGCACCCGCAGTTTGACCTGGTGCCACTGGCACCATTCGCGCACGGCGAGGATGTCGGGCAGGTCGCGGCACAGCCGGTAGAGCTCGGACACGGTGAGCCGGTCGCCGGGGCGCGCGTATCGGGCGAGTTCGCGGAAGCCGTCGCGGTGCAGCGCGGGGATCTTGGATGAGGTGGCCGGGTCGGCGAACAGTCGCACACCGTGCGCGCCGTCGACGAGACCGGCCTCGGCGAGCAGGTGGGTCTGGCGCGCGGTGCTCTGCTCGTCGGTGGAGACCCGCGTGTAGACGAGTTCGGCCATGACTGCGGTGTCCCTCTCCGATCTGATCGCTTTCGTTCACCGTTCTATCTGTCGTCAAACCCTGTCGTCAATATGGAACGGACGGCAATGGATCGGGAGTGCTGTTTCCGCACGATCCGCGCGGACCGGACGCCGCCCCCGGCGGGTGTCGTCAAAGGACCATTTGACGACATTATCGCAGCACGGATGCTGGCTTGTTATGGCGGCGCTGTTCGGTGGTCAGCGCCATGGTGCTCTCCTGCATTGCGGTCCGCGGAAACGCGGCGGAGTTCAGGGCCAGTCGGCGGGCCGATGATCGGTTCTCTCTGCGTCGGCCGTCCACGAGGTCGTGATCATGGAATATCGTGCCGGTCATGACCACGAATGACTGGTTGGCCGACACCCGAACCTCTTATGACACGGTCGCGGTCAGCTATGCCGACCAAGTGCGCGGCGCCCTCGCCGGACACCAGTACCTTCGCGCGGCTCTGGCGTTGTTCGCCGACAGCGTGCGGGTCGCTGGCGGCGGGCCGGTCGCGGACGTCGGCTGCGGCCCCGGTGAAGTCACCGCCCACCTGCATGAGCTCGGTGTCGACGCCTTCGGTGTCGACCTCTCCCCGGCGATGATCGACGTGGCTCGGCGCGACCACCCCGGCCTGCGGTTCGAGGTGGGCTCGATGACGGACCTGGACCTGCCCGTCGCTTCGGTGGCCGGCCTGCTCGCCTGGCAGTCGTTGATCCACATCCCTGACGACGAGGTGCCGAACGTGTTCGGGCACTTCCACCGAGCATTGCGTCCCGGCGGACCGCTGCAGCTGCTGTTTCACGTCGGCGACGAGTCGCAGTTGAAGACCGACGGCTATGGCGGTCACCCGATGAAGGTCCATGTCCACCGCCGTCAGCCTGACCGGGTGGCATCCTGGCTGCGCGATGCCGGATTCGTGGTCGAGGCTCAGATGCTGCTCGACCCGGACGCGAAAGCTCAGCAAGCGATTCTTTTCGCACGCAGTAAGTCCTGACTTCTGCATATGTCGGCTCGCCAGTCGGATCCGGAGCCGATGCCCGAGATGGACGCCGACACTGCGCTATACCCTCGGCGCGACCGTCGTGACCACGGACGCGCTCTACACCCTGCAAGCCCTGTGAATCCCGCCCGCGGCGGCGATCAGAACAGGGTGTCGCGGACCCGCAACGGCCGATATCCGGTTGGGCCGAGTGCGGCGAGTTCGGCGTCGATTGTCGACCTCGATTGCGCCGAAGAAATTGATGTTCTCGCTGTGCGCCGGGGAGATGTGGGCAAGCACATCGTCATCGATCCGGCGGCCGGACCGCCGCATCTGCTCCACGGCGAGACCGTAATACTCTGTGGTCCAGGTGATCACGGCGTTCGTGGCCAGGGTGAGGCACCAGGCTTGTTCGGTCTGCCCGTCGAGGTGCCGCGCCCGGATCATGCCCTCGTGGGCGTAGAGCAGGTCGCGGCGCAGCGCGTGCAACGATTCTCCCTTGTTGAGTTGGCGCGAGATCTTGCGCCGGTAGTCGGGGTCGGCGAGGTATTTCGCGGCGTAGATCGTGCGCCGCAGCGCCCCGTACTCCTTGAGCGCCGCGGCGAGGGCGTTCTGACGCCCGGAGGCCGAGAGTTTCCCGACCAGCAGCGAGGCGGTGGCGTGCCCGAACTTCAACGACCCCGCCAACCGGAGCAGGTCGTCCCAGTGCTCGGCGATCAACTCCAGGTTCAGTTTGCGGGTCAGCAACGGTCCCACCTGCGAGAACCGGGCCTCGGCGACGGCGCGGGGTCCTGGCCGGTAGAGGGTGATGCGGCCCAGGTCCCGGATTCGGGGCGAGAGCTGCATCCCGAGCAGGTCGAACAATCCGAAATTGACGAGGGTGACGCCGTGGGTGTCGGTCGCGTGTTCGGTGATCGGGAGATCGGTGGCGTTGCCCAGGATCTCGTCGAGCACGTAGTGCGCCTCGCGGCGGGTGGCCACGATGATCTTCGTGCCGTAGGTGGCGTGCTGGTCGGTGACGTGGGTGTAGGTCGACAGGCCCTCGTTGGCGAAATAGCGGCTCAACGCTCTAGCGGTGATCGACTTGCCGCGCGTCGGGAAGCGTTGACCGTCACTCGAGGACAAGGTTCCGGCGCCGAACACCGTGGTCAGCGGCAGGCGTTGATGGTAGTCGATGATGGCCAGGTTCGCCGCCCGCAGGGTCTCCTCGCGCACGTACCATTCCGAGGTCCAGGCCAGGATGTCGTAGGAGATCCCGCACGCCTCACCCATTCTGGTGAGCCCGAGGTTGGTCGAGTAGGCGAGCAGGACCGCGATCAGGTTGCGTTTCAATTTCGGAGTGCGAGCCTGCTTTCCGCTCGCGTGGGTGAAGCAGTCCAGGTAGCCGGTGCGTTTGTCCAGCTCGATGAGAAGCGACACGATCGGGGCGAAGGGCAGCATTTCCGTGAGCTCGGCCTTCAACGCGATCGCCTCGGCCGGGACATCCTCGGCGGTCAGCGGTGAGATCACCAGATCCCCGGCCTCGTCGAGGCGGACCGGGCCGTTACCGTCGGCGAGGACGGTCTCCAGCTCGGCGACCGCGGTGTGCAGTTCGTCGGTCGCGGCCGCCAGCGCCTGGGCCGGGTCGGCGGATTTGCCGACCAGACGGCAGAACTCGACGCGCTGAGGCTCCCACTGCTCGGCGGTGAGCAGATAGGCGGCCGGGTCGGCGTAACGGCGTGAGCCGGGCACGAACACGTCCCCGCTGCGCAGCCCGTCGCGTAATCCGAGCAGCACGCACAGCTCCCAGTAGTGCCGATACGCGGTGGCGCTGCCGGATTTGCGGGCTTCGTCGAGGTAGCCGCGCCATTTCGTCGGCACGAACCCGGTCGGTGCTTCCGCGGGGACCTTGCGGGCGCCGGTCGAGTTCAACTCGCGCAGCATGTGCACCGCGATCAGCAACTCCGTCGCCGCGGTGCCGCCCGTGAACCGCACCGTCGAGAGCACCGCCGGGGTGAACTGGCGCAGATACGAATACGAGGAGTCGAGCGCGGCCAGATGGCCGTGGTCACGCGGAAGTCGGGGTTTGGCCTGCGCGATCGCCGCGCGTAGCCGTTCCCAACCGATCCGCTCACCGCGGATCAGCCCGCCGATCTGCTCGTCGCCGATCCCGAGGTCGGTGATGATTTCGAGGAGATCGTCGAGCAGGGCCTGGCGGTCCTCCCCGGTCTTGCCGCGCTCGGCCAACTCCTGTTGCATCCGGCGTTCGGCGGCACCGAATTTCGCCGAGATCGCCTGATCGAACAACCCCACCACCTCATCGAGCACATCGGTGCCCGACTGCGCCAACACCGTCAGCAGGATCGGATACCGCCGCTGCGGGTCACGACGTTCGAGGGCTTGGCCGGTCAACCGGCGGCCTATCGTGGCCAGGAACCGGCGCCGCTCGGCGGGCAGCACCGACATATCCAGCTCGTCGGCGCCGAGACCGCGCAGGAATCCGAGTTTGTCGACCTCCGCGCGCACCGCCGACGCGGATGCCTCCACCGGCCCGGTCGACAGCCACCGCAACCGCGACATCCCGATCGAGGCGTCGTTGACCAGCAACCCGTCCAACTGCGCGCACCGCTCGGGAGTGAACTCGTGGGCGAGCCGATCGTAGGTTTCGGCCTGGGCCTGGGCCTGGGCGCGAGCGTGGGCGACCCGCTCGATCACCATCACCGGCCCCGGCCGGATCACCCGCGCCGACACCAGAAACTCGCACCCCAACCGGAACAACAGCGTCGGGGAATCGTGCTCCAACGCCCGCGCCAACAAGAACTCGTCGAGTTCCTTCAACTCCATCGCCCCGGCGTTGCGCCAGCCCAGATACCGCGCGACCAGCCGCACATGCTCGGTCCGGGTCTTCGCGCGACGGCCGTAGGAGCCGATCTCGACCGGATCCACCCCCAACTGCCCCGCCAACCGCGCCACCGCCACCGGCGGCGCGGTCACCAACCTGTCCGGAACGAACCCCAACCACGGCAACGTGCACAACGCGATCGCCAACCCCAACCGATCCGCAGGCCCCCGACCACGCTCCGGATCCACGAACGCCACATCCGCCGGGCTCAACGTGAAGAACCGGAACAACTCCTCCCGCCCGATCTCCGGGAACTCCCGCAGACGCTCCAACTGCTCGTCCGCGAACACCCGCGTCGCCACGAACTCTCACCCTTCACCACACCGACCGACCACGACGCCAGCCAGCAAAGCACTAACAACCCAATCCCGCAGCGCGGCAACCCCAAATACCACCACTACCAGCGGGTTACGCCATATCCGCCCGAAATTCGGCCGATACTACGGCGACCCCCGGTCTGCGCACCCCAGCCGAGGATCGCGGCAGTGAAGTCGTAGGGGTCGACACCGCCCAGTGTGACCGACGCCAGCGCGCGGCCGGTGTCGTCGAATGTCTCGGCAACCGCCCAGGAGCGAGTGCGGGCCCGTGCGTCCTGCCCCGGGCCGCCGGTCGATCCCTTCACGACACGTTCCAGCACACCCTCGGCCAGTTGTTTCACCGGCTCCACTCGTGCGACGGCGCCGGTGAGTAACGAGCCGGCCTGCAGGCCGCGAGCGACCGCAGTCGGCAGTCCGAGATATACGTCGACCTCCCCCAGCCGCGGGTAGGCGCGGCTCAGTGCGAGGTGTTCGGATCCGGGAATCGATACCCCCGCGCGAGCGACCGGCGACGTCGAAGGTGCGAATCCGTGAGCCGGTCCGCTCGGGCACGACCAGGCCGCCGCGGAGGGCGAAGCCGCGCTCGAACAGCATCCCTGCCATGGACGCGCGGGTGCCGCCGCTGGTGCCGGGGCCGGCGATGAAGTAGCCGATGTCCACGCGGACCGCCTCCGGCGCTTCGCGCAAGGCGAGACCGCCAGCCAGGTTGCCGGGCACGAAATCGAAACCGAACGCGGTCAGCAGGGCCACTCCTGCCTTGCGCGCCTCGTTGTCGCGGTCGAACACTTCGCGGATGAACGGGCCTTCCCCGGTGGAGTCGAAGTAGTGTGCGCCCGCCGCCACTGCCGCCGTCAGCGCGGGTCCGCCGTATCGCAGGAACGGCCCTACCGTCGTCACCAGCACGTCGCCTCGGCCCAGCAGCAACCGTACCGAGGCGGGGTCGGTCACGTCGGCGACCGCGGTCTCCGCGCCACCGAGGTCGGCGGCCAGTTTCCCGAGGACAGTGGCATTGCGGGCAGCCAGCACGGGGGCGGCGCCACGGGCGATCAAGGCTTCGGCGGTCAGGCGACCGGTGTACCCGGTGGCGCCGAACAACACGATCTTCGGCATTGGCAGTCACCTACCGTTCTGTTCATCGATACGCGAATAGGCTCACCCCGCCTGCCATGGGCATACCAGCACTGTAGTGGTGCAGGATAAACGTTTTCACACTGTCGCCGCTCGCCCCTGCCGTGCCTGATCGAGCATGGTGATGTAGGTATCGAGCTGCGCCGCGCCGGTGAGAAGGTCGCGGCTACGCGTGGTCAGCCGGTCCTGCCAGGAGTCGAGGAATGCGCTCAACGCGTTCGCCCCGCCCGCCTCGCGCAGCGAATCGATGAATTGCGCGACCTGGGAAAGCAGGTAACCGCCTCGGCGCAGCTGTCGTGCGATCTCGGCGTCGCGCACACAGTCGGGTCCGTATTCTCGGTAACCCGTTGCCCGGTCGCGTTCGGGGCGCAGGATGCCGTGGGTCTCCCAGGCGCGCAGCGTCGCAGGGTGCACGCCGAGCCGCCGGGCGAGTTCCCCCACGCTCAGCGGCCGACCCTGGACAGGGGTCGGCATCGCGGTGGACAGGCTGCCCAGTGCCGTTGCGACCTCGGTGCGGGTGTCACGTTCGGTGAGCAGCGCGACGTGGGCGGTGTCGATGAGCCGGTAGGCGGACTCGGTGTCGCCGCGGTTGGTGGCGCGCATGATCTCCATTGCCTGCTGGTGCCCGTGGCCACGGCGTAACGCGAGGAAGGCGCGTAGGGACTGCGCGTGCAAGGGCGTATAGCGCCGGTAGCCGGTCTGGCTGCGCTCGGTCGGCGGGAGTATGCCCGCATCGTCGTAGTTGCGGATCGCCTGTGCGGACAACCCGTGTTCCCGGGCGAGGTCGATGGGTCGCAGCTTGCATCTCCGATTGAGGCTTTGATCTCTAGATGGCAGGTAAACGTGTCAGAAGTTTCACCCGAATCTTCAACGATACTGTCAAAGGCAGTGCCTAGTCGAAAGAAGTGCTCATGTCCACTGCCGCATTACCGCGCACCCTCGGCCGCCAACTCGACGACCCGGCCGACCTGGGCCGTGCCATCGATGAAATTCTCGCCGCGCGAACCGAGCCGCCGATTCTGCTCGCCCTCGGGGAACCGACGCACGGGATCGAGGCGTTCCCGTTGTTGCGCAACGAAATCCTCGGCCATCTCGTCGCACGGGGGTACCGGTCGATCGCGCTGGAGACCGACGTCTTCGCCGCGTCGGTTGTCGATGACTACGTGGCCGGGGGTCCGGCGGAGATCGACACGGTGCTCGCGACCGGGTTCAGCCACGGCTTCGGCGCCGTGCCGGGCAACCGCGAACTCGTCGAATGGCTCCGCGCGCACAACGCCGGTCGCGCGCCGCAGGATCGAGTTCGCTTCTATGGCTTCGACGCGCCGGTGGAGTACTCCGGTGCGCCGAGCCCGCGACGCACACTGACCTCGGCCGTCGACTACCTTCCCGTGCCGCTGCGGCCAGATTCAGTCCACGACCTCGACGCACTGCTCGGCGAGGATGCCGACTGGTCGAACCGGGCGGCCATGTTCGACCCGGCGGCGTCCATCGGCGGATCCGATCGCGCTCGCGCCCTGCGTATCGTCGCCGACGATGTCGCCTGCGCGCTGCGTCGCGCGGCACCCGGCCTTCGTCCCGCCGACCCGACCGGCTACGACCACGCCGTCGCGCACGCGCGCACCGCCCAAGGCCTGCTGCGCTATCACGCGGCCATGGCCGGCCCCGCCCCCGATCGCATCGCGACCATGCTCAGCCTGCGCGCGGAGATGATGGCCGATAACCTGCTCGCGATCGCGGCCCGAGAGCAGTGCCGCGGCCCGAGCCTGGTCTTCGCGCACAACGCGCACCTGCGGCGCGCGCACTCCCGCACGCTGATCAGCGAAGACGAGGCGAACTGGTGCGGCGCCGGCGCGCTCGTCGGGCTCGCCCTCGGCGAGCGCTACATGTTCCTGGCAACCGACGCCGGCCTCCACAGCGCTCCGGGCACCCTCCAGGGTGTGTTGGCCGAGGCGACCACCCGCCGCGCACTGTTCCCGGCACCGGCCCTGCGCGCCGCGCTTGCCCCGTCGATCGGCACAAGCGAACCGATCGTGCCCGGCCATATCCCACTCGACCCCGAAGATTTGGACGGCGCCGACGCGGTCATCTTCATCACCGATACCGACGGAAAGCGGCATCAGTACTGGTAGCAGCACTCGATGCGGCAGAGCGGCCGGTTGGCGGGGACCACCGCATGGGCGTCTGCGCCCCACGGAGATACGGTGCTCACGTCAGACCACGGCCTCCCAGGCGAACCCGTCCGGGTCGGCGAAGGCACCGATGTCGCTGCCGATGACGATCCGATGCGACCCGGTGCCCTCTGGGGAGACGCCGGCGTCCTTGGCGGCGGCGCGACGCCCGTAGAGCGCCAGCTTGACCGACGACGAGGCGGCGAACTCGACGTATTTACTCCCGAAGCTCTTCGCCACGGTCAGGCCGCGATCGATGTAGAACTGTTTGGTCGTTTTGACGTTGTCGACCCCGAGCAGAATCACGAAATCATCGATTTCCCTGGTCGCCGGGCCGGTGTCCTTCTTCGACGACGTCGCGACCTTCCAGATCGCCCCGTCCGGCGCCTGGACGACGCCGCCGTAGCCCCAGAAACTCTTCTTGGCCTGCTTCAGCGTCGTCGCTCCGGCGTCCACAGCGGTGCCGATGAGGCCGTCGACGGTGCTCGGCTGAGACACCACGAGCGAGAGGATGAAGCCACGGAACCCGTTCGTCGGCGTCTCCGAGGCGCGCACCCGCACCTTGTCGCCGAGACCGAACGCGGCGGCGTAGAAGTCCGCGGCGGCGGCTGGATCGGGCATCTCGAGGATGACGGACTCGATGGTGGGCTGCTTGACGGTGGTATCCATGGCGATGACGCTAATTGCTGCTCGGTGACCCGCGCTTCTCGATTCCTGACCGGTCTGGCCTGCCGCCGACCGCACGCGGTACCGAACCGCCGCAGGCCGCTGACGATATGGCGTCGCGAGGTTGCCGGAGTCGGAGTCGTGCGTCAGAGCCTGGCCGGGCGGGCACCGCGGCGCTGTGGACGCAGCTGGTACAGGCGATACCAAGCCAGCGCGAGGAAGAGGACCCCTAAACCGGCCACCACTCCCATGTCGACCAGCCACGTGCCGAGGGTGTGTTTCCACAGCGGGTCGGGCGCTCCCGAGTGCGGTGAGAGAGTGTCGAGGTCGAGAGTGGCGGCTCCCGCGCCGTAGCCCCAACGAGACGGCGATAGATAGGACAGTTGCCCTAGGACGGGTGTGCCGGGAAGCCGCACCATTCCGCCCGTGAGCACCAGCTGCGCCATCGAGAGCACGATCAGCAGCGGCAGTGTCTTCTCCGAGGTGTTCACCGACACCGACACCAGCAAGCCCAGTGCCAGTGACGCGATGCCGAGTAGCGCCATCACCAAGATCAGCTCCAGCTCCACCGACGTGAACACCCCTTTGGGCGGCATGCTCACACCAATGGTGCCGATCATGACCAACACCGCCGCTTGGAGGGTGGTGATCACGCTCAGGACCAGGAGTTTCGACATCAGATAGACCCCAGCTGACAGTCCGGCCGCGCGTTCTCTGCGGTAGATCGTCTGCTCTTTGACGATTTCGCGAATCGAGTTGCCCGTGCCGACGAAGCATGCGGCGAATGCCAGGATCATAAGCTTCGTCGGGGCATCGACGTTGGATCCCGGCGCCCCGATGAACCCTTCCCCGGACGGCACCAGGGCGATCAAGCCGCCCAAGAGCAGTGGCATCGCGCCGAGAAGCGCCAGATAGCTTCGGTCCGAGGCGATCACAGCCAGGTATCGCCGGCACAACGTACTGAGCTGGCTGAGCTTGGACTGCGGCGCGGGCGGCGGGGCTGGCGGACGCACTTCCACCGGCCCGACCTCGTCGGTCAGCCCGACCGCCACGTAGTTCTCGAAGCGTGGCGAAGCCCGGAATTCAGCGGCCCAGTCGCGGTCGTCCTCGCGGTCGAACGCCTGGAACACCTCAGCCCAGGTGCGCTTTCCGAACTGCTGCAACCCCTCCGCCGGAGGCCCGTAATAGGCCAGCCGACCGCCGGGCACGAGGACCAGCAGGCGGTCGCAGAAATCGAGATTCACAACGCTGTGCGTGACGACGATGACGGTCCGCCCGTCGTGGGCCAGCTCGGACAGCATTTCCATGACCGTCTTGTCCAGGCCCGGGTCGAGCCCGGAGGTCGGTTCATCGAGGAACAGCAGGGACGGTTTGGTCAGCAGTTCCAGTGCGACGCTCACACGTTTGCGCTGCCCGCCCGAGAGCTTGTCGATACGGGTATCGGCATGCTTCGACAAACCCAATTCGTCTAGCACCTCGTCGACCCGCTGCTCGCGCTCCTCGCTGCGTGTATCACCCGGGAAGCGCAATTCAGCCGCGTAGAGCAGCGCCCGCCGCGTCGGAAGCTGATTATGCAGGATGTCTTCCTGCGGGACCAACCCGATCCGGTGCCGCAGCTCGTCGTAATCGGTGTACAGGTCGCGTCCGTCGTAGCGGACCGTCCCCTCCGTCGCGGGCCGCAACCCGGTGACCGCGCCGAGCAGTGTCGACTTGCCCGCCCCACTGGGCCCGATGACGCCCACGAGCGAGCGCTCCGGGATCGGGAAGCTCACGTCGTCGAGGAGCACCTTGCCTTCCGGTGTCCGCACGATGAGGTTCTGCACCGAGACCGACACGTCGCCGGTATCGACAAACTTGCGCAGTTCGTCGCCGACCAGACGGAAAGCGGTGTGGCCCATGCCGATCAAGTCGGATTCGGACAAGTCTGCGGCGTCGACCCTGGAGCCGTTGACATAGGTGCCGTTGTGGCTGTCGAGATCGACGATCCGGTATCTGCCCGGGCCGACCGTGCGCAGCTCGGCATGATGACGGGAAACCATGAGGTCGTGCACGGCGATGTCGTTGTCGGCCGCGCGTCCGATCCGGAGGGTGGGAGAAGTGATACGGACTACCACGTCCGCAGGGGCCACCGGTGGCGCCGATCGCGAAACTCGCCGCGGCAGGCCCGGCTGGAACTTCGTGACCGTCGCATCCTCATCGAGGTTGTATCCGGGATCGGGGACGACCATCGTGTCGCCCTCACCATCGCCACCCGAGTCGTGGGTGGGTAGCCCCTCCACGGAACAGGCCAACTGCTCACCGTCCACGGCGTGACCGAGCTGGAACGTCTCGTCGTGGTCGATCACCATCCGGTCGACCCGGTGACCGTCGAAGAATGTTCCGTTGAGGCTACCCGCGTCCTCGATTTTCCAACCCTCCACACCCCGCTCCAGAACGGCGTGCAAGGAAGATACACGCGGATCGCTCACCACGATATCGGCTTCTGGATCGCGGCCGATATTATATGCGCCCCCGGCGCGGAGCCGATAGACGCGTTCTCTCGTCTGCACCACAAGAACCGGTGCCTCGGGTAATTCCGTGGAGGACGGTTCATACGCCATAACGGGAGTATACGACCGTTCGGCGGTGCCGCCGCAATAGTCCGTAACCCGGCATCCCGTCGGCGTGCCCGACCGTCTCCGGCACGGCTGACCGTCGCACCCTGCTGACCAGCGGAATCCCGTCAGTCCAGTGAATAGTAAATTACATCGTTCCGGGAAATGCGACAGCGAATCCAACTGCATTCAGCAGCTCGACCAAGGGAACCGCAGTGAAATCGAAAATCCCCGCGGATCGGGCCGATGCGGTTGTCCGATGCGGTATCGAGGCCGAATGCTGCCTTGTTGTTTTCCATGGGGACTGAACTGTTACATTTCAGGTCGGTGATGGCGGTAGCCACGCGACGACGATGTGGATCCTGCCGGCACCCATAACAATTCCGTAGAAATTCTGCGGTATTCCGTACACCGCGCCCCGTCGGCACCGGCGCTTTCGCGGCCCGACGCGCCCATGACGCGCCTTCTACGCGGACGATGCCGGGCGACCAGCGCATCCGGCCCGACGGGCGCCGAGCCGCCGATCAAGACAAGTAACGGATCGTTAGCGGAAAGCCTCGATAGGTCCTCGGTAGAGCGCCGCGCGGCCCGTCCCCCGCCTGTGCACCGGAGTAATCTACCGGAGTGTCGTCCTCACAGGTCGCCATTGTCTTCGCCCTCTGCGCGGCCCTGTGTATAGCGCTCGGGGCGGTGATCCGCCAGCGTGCCGCCGCGCGAACGGCCGGTGCGCCCGACTCGGTCGCGGCCATGGGCGATCTGCTCCGCACCTCCGAATGGTGGCTGGGGACCCTGGTCGGCGCCGGTGGATTCGCCTTCCAGGCCGCCGCTCTGGGTAGGGGTGCGCTGATGCTGGTGCAACCGCTGTTGGTGCTGTCGCTGCTGTTCGCTCTGCCGATGGGTGCGTGGCTCAACGGGCGCACGGTGTCGGCCCGCGAGTGGGCATGGGCGCTGGCGCTGACCGCCGCGGTCGCGATTCTGGTGGTGGTCGGCGACCCCAAGCCCGGCCAGTCGCACGCGGAGGCGTGGCACTGGGTGCTCGTGGGGCTCATCGGCGTTCCGTTGTTCACCGCCGCGTTGCTCGGTGCCCGCGCTTGGCCGGGGCCGCGTCGGGCGGTACTGCTCGGCCTGTGCTCCGGTGCACTCTTCGGGCTCGCCGCCGTGCTCATCAAGGGCGTGACCGCAACCGCAGGCCGCGGCACGAACGCGGTGCTCCTCTCGGCCGAGACATACGCATTGATCGTCGTCGGCCTCACCGCCACGGTGATGCAGCAATACTCGTATCGGGCCGGAAGCCTGCACGCATCGTTTCCGGCGGCGACGGTCGTCGAACCGATAGTGGTCGGCGCCCTCGGATTCCTGGCGCTCGGCGAGTACCTGGATGTGAATGTCGAACTGGTCGCGGTGCTGGTAGCCGCGTTCGTGACCGTGGTCGTCGCGACGGTGGCGCTCGCGCGCCACAAAGGCGTCGACGCCGTTCCAGACCATCACGACACCGCGCCACAGTGGGACGTACCGGCTGAGTTCCGCAGCGACAGCTCATAACCGCCGGAAGGGCGACCGCCACGGCTCTGCCGATGACCGAGCACGCCACCGACCCCCACGGGGTCACCCTGGTCGACTTCGGCTGTTCGATCTAAGACTGCGGATCGCTGGGTTCGGAATGGAGGTCGTTCGCTGAGCGAGGGTCGGAGGTGACCCACGTCACCGGTCGATGCTGTCAGGAATTCGGGGGCTGTCTCGTTCAGGGAGCACGCGAACCAGACAGGAGCGAACCATGAAGCACCGCATCGTCGTCCTCGGGGCGGGATACGCCGGAACCTTCTCCGCGGGATATCTGGCCCGCCAACTCCACCCCGACGACTTCGAGATCACCGTCCTCAACGCCGAACCCGATTTCGTCGAGCGGCTGCGCCTGCATCAGCTCGCCGCCGGGCAGGAACTTCGCCACCGGCCGCTGACGGAGGTGTTCGCGGGCACCGACATCCGGCTACGAGTGGCGCGGGTAACCGACCTCGACGTCGAGCACCGGACAGTCACTGTCGCCGACGACCAAGGCGTCGACCGGCTCGGATACGACACTCTCCTCTACACGCTGGGCAGCACCGCCGCCGACCACGACATTCCGGGCGTCCACGAGCACGCCTTCCACGTGGCCGCGCGGCCGGCCGCTCTACGCCTGCGCGCACGCTTGGACGAGCTGGGCGGGGACGGGAAGGTGCTGGTGGTCGGCGGCAACCTGACCGCGATCGAGGCCGCCACCGAGTTCGCCGAATCCCGTCCAGGACTTCGGATCGACCTCGTCACCAGCGGTGAACTGGGCGGCTGGCTGAGCGCGAAGGCCCGTGGTCACCTGCTGCGTGCCTTCGACCGGTTCGGCATCACAGTTCACGAGCACAGCACGATCGTGCGCGTCGAGCAGGGGGCGGCGGTCGCCGCGGACGGCACCACTTTCGCCTCCGACGCGATCGTGTGGGCCGCCGGGTTCGCAGTCCACCCGATCGCCGCCGCAAGCGGTCTCGCGGTGGAACCCAACGGTCAGATCACGGTCGACCGTCAGATGCGGTCGGTCTCGCACCCGAATGTCTACGCTGCCGGTGACAGCGTCTGCGCCATCGCAGAGAACGGTCGGCCGTTGCCGATGTCCTGCGCTTCCGCGGGGCCCACCAGCAAGGGGGCGATCTCCGGGATCATCGAAGACCTGACCGGGCGCAAGATCAAGCCGGCCTCGCTGACTTACGTCGGCAACCACATCAGTCTCGGCCGCAAGGACGCGATCTTCCAGCTCGTCGACGGGGATGCGCAATCCAAGCCGGGTGCCCTGCTCGGCAGGAAGGCCGCGCGTGTCAAGTCGGCGATTCTCGGGACCGCTGCCTGGAGCCTGAGCCACCCGACCGTCGGAAAGTTGAGTCACAAGTACCGCTCGGCCACCACTGGAGAGCATTCGCCCGACGTGGTCGCCGCATAGAGTCGTGCTCATGGACACTGCCACCGTGGCGCGTTTCGAGGCCAGCCGGAACCGGCTGGCCTCGCTCGCCTACCGCCTGCTCGGCTCGGCCGCCGACGCCGAGGACACGGTGCAGGACGCGTTCCTGCGGTGGCAGGCCGTCGACCGCGAGTGCGTCGAGGTGCCGGAGGCATGGCTGACCAAGATCGTCACCAACCTGGCGCTCGACCGGCTCCGTTCGGCGAAGGTGCGGCGCGAACGCGCGGTCGGCGCCTGGCTGCCCGAACCGCTGCTCGACGGCGACCCGATGCTGGGCCCGGCCGATACCGTCGAGCAGCGCGAATCGGTGACCTTGGCCGTGCTGACGCTCATGGAGCGCCTCTCGCCGGTAGAGCGGGCCGTGTACGTTCTGCGTGAGGCGTTCTCCTACAGCCATGCCGAGATAGCCGAGATCCTCGACATCACCGAATCGGCGAGCCAACAGCACGCCCACCGGGCCCGGCGCCGCATCACCGCCGAGCGCAACTCCCGCGAGATCGACCGTGCCTCCGCGCGTCGAATCGCCGAGGCTTTCGTCGCTGCCGCCTCCTCGGGCCGGACCGAACGGCTGGTCGCGCTGCTGACCGACGACGCGACCGGCATCTCCGACGGCGCCGCGGGACTGGCCGAAACGCTGATCCGGTACTCGACTCCGCAGCGGCTCGCCGACGCGGTGCGGGCCGGCTTCAGACCGTCCGCGGCCAAGCGGAGACTCGCCGGTGGCTCCCCGTCGATCCATGCCGCTATGGTCAACGGCTGCCCGGCCATGTTGTTCGCGCTGGACGACCGGGTCCTCGGTGTCGCGATCCTGGAGATCCGTGACGACAAGATCGCAGGCGTGTGCGGCATCGCCGCCCCGCGCCGACTCGGCCGCCTCACCGAGGAATGGCAGCGGCAGGAGCATGACGTCCCGCTGATCGAATCGTGGTAACCGGCTGTCCGACACCCGATCTCACGTTCGTCCGTCGGTTCCCGTCGAGCCATTCGACGAGCACCGCGGCCTGCCCGTGCTCGGCGTTCCCGATGCCGATGCGCACGCCAAGGGCCTCCTCCAAACGGACGCACGGAGTTCGACATCGCTCGGCCGGTGGGCGGTAGGTGTCGGTGGGCGGCGCTACGGTGACGGCGTGAACCGGACGGATCGGCTGTACGCGATAGTCGAAGAGCTGCGGGCGATCTCGCCGCGACTGCGCAGCGCGCGCGAGTTGGCCGCGCGGTACGAGGTGAGCATCCGGACGATCGAGCGGGATATCTGCGCGCTGCAGCAGGCCGGTATCCCGATCTATGCCGATGTCGGCAGGCGCGGCGGGTACGCGCTGGACAAAAGCATGTCCTTGCCGCCGCTGAATCTCACGCCCGCGGAGACCGTCGCGCTGGCGGTCGCGCTGGCCCGCCATCGCGGGGGCCCGTTCGAGCGGGCGGGCCGCAGTGCGCTGCGCAAGATCGTGGCGGTGCTGCCGGAACGCGACGCGGTGGCAGCCCGAGATCTCGCCGCGCGGATCCGATTGCTGTCGGTCGACGCACAGCAGGATCGCGAGATCCCGGCGGTGATCGAACGGGCCATCGAGGTCGGCAGGGTGCTGCGGATCGGCTATCTCGACCGGTTCGGCGCACGCACCGAACGCGAGGTCGAGCCGTTCGCGCTGGTGAACGGGACCAACGGCTGGTACCTGGCGGCTTGGTGCCGGCTACGCGGCAGTGCGCGCTGTTTCCGGTTGGACCGGATCGGTTCGGCGGTGACGACCGAACTGCCCGCGCCGCACCGCCCGTTCGACGGTTCGGCCTGGGACATTCCGGATTCCGGACTCCGGGTCGTCGCCTGGTAGAACCGATTCGAAAACACCGACAGGGGGATGTCGCCTCGGCGGGAGATCGTGTTCCGGCAAGACCACACGACCCCGAGAATCCGGAGACGATCGATGAGCACTCCCCCGTACAACACGGTGACCTGGTTCCAGGTAGGCAGCGACGAGCCCGAGCAGATCAAGGAGTTCTACGGCAAGCTGTTCGGCTGGTCCTACAGCCCGTACCCGAACAGCGACGACGGCTATGAACTGATTCACTACCCTGGCAGCGAGGCACCGAGCGGCGGTATCGCGCACACCCCGGACAGCGCGGCCAATCACGCCACCTTCCTGGTGGTCGTCGAGGATGTCGCGGCCACCGTGGCGGCGGCCGAGGCCCTGGGCGCCAAGGTGCTGACTGCGCCCGTCACGAGCGCGGACGGTCTGGTATCGGCCGATCTGCTGGACACCTCCGGCAATCATTTCGGCGTGTTCAGCCCCGCCCCCGCGGCGTGAGCGAACGGTGAACTCGTCTCCCGGCGCATCGCCGACGATGCGCCGGGAGGCCGACCGACGATTGGGCCGACGGCCGGATGCGAGCCACGAATCCGCATGGCCGCGACGAAGGCGGAGGGAGGCCTAGCCCAGCTCGGACAGCTGCGGGACGACAGGCGCGAAGCCATCGATCCACGCGGCCGGGGATCCGGTGGTCGGAGTGACCATGACCGCGTGCACGCCGAGCTTCGCGTATTCGGCCATCCCACGGACGAATTCGTCGCGGGTCTCCGGAGTCGGCCGCGGGTTGTTGGCCATGATCGTCTTGCGGATCTCGTCGTAGTCGCGACCGACGTCGTCGCAGTGCCTGCGCAGGACGTCGAGCTTGTGCTCGACTTCCCGGGGCGAGCCGAACAGGTTGCACGCGTCGGCGTACTGCGCGACCAACCGCAGCGTCCTACGTTCCCCGCTGCCACCGATCAGCACCTTGGGGCGGCTGATCGGCTGCGGCGAACACAGTGTCTCGGCCAGCTGGTAATGCTTGCCTTCGAACGGCCCGTTGTTCGCCGGATCCCACATCTGCCCGCAGATGAGCAAGGTCTCCTCGAGTCGCTCGAACCGTTCGGCCACCGAGGGGAACGCCACGCCGAGCCCGCGGTGCTCGCGCTCGAACCACGCGGCGCCGATGCCGAGCACGGCCCGCCCACCGGACAGGACGTCGAGTGTGGTGACGATCTTGGCGAGCAGACCCGGATGCCGGTACGTCACGCCCGTGACGAGCAAGCCGAGCTCGACAGTCGAGGTGTGCGCGGCCAGGAAGCCGAGCGTGGTGTAGCCCTCCAGCATGTTCGATTCCGCGGGGAGGCCGATCGGCTCGATCTGGAAATAGTGATCCATGAACGACAGCCAGGTCGCGCCCGACGCTTCGGCCGCCGCACCCACCCTGGCCAATTCACCGGCGATGGCGGTGGTTCCTCCGTCGATGTCGAAGATCGGTAGGTGAAAGCCGAGTTCCATGGCGTGATCTCCTCGTGTGTCGGCGAGCTTGCGCCCTCACGCTACGACCTGGAGTGCACTCCAAGGCAAGTCGAGCGCAACGCCGGTTCTACGAGGTTTCAGATGGCTTGCGAACAATGCGGGGTGAGGCGACACGGAACCTGTCAGGGGGCGGAATGTCACTCGTTTTCGGTGACGGTGGTGTCGGGGTGGCGGCGGCTGGTATCGGGTTTGACGAAGTGCCCGGTGATCGCGGAACGGTCGCGCCGGTTGTCACCGTGGTGCGGCTCATCCTCGCCGAGGGTGGTTTTCGGGTTCTCCGCCGCGGTCTCCTCGCTCACATATTCGCCGGTCTCGGCGGAACGAAAGCTCTTCTCGGCCACAGTGATCTCCTATGCGCTGTCTGGTCGTAACCCGTTGCGGGCGCTATGTCTAGTCAGTCACCGAATAGCACGCATACGCCGCGAGAAACGTCACCGGCAGCTCTTTTTCGCCATGCGATCCGCGAGAACCGTTCTTACGCTTGCATGGCAATCAACGACGAAGGAACGCTGGAGCGCGTAGTCGTGTCCTGACCCCCCATGGCAGGAGTCGACCGTGACATCCCGAGCGCGAGCCGGACCTTCCTACTTGTCGTGCTTTCGGCGCACCATCTCGGTGATCCAGATGGGCGCGAACGGAGACGTGCAGTTCGCTGGAGTCGGGTAGTCCTCGAGTACCCGCAAGCGCTCACCGATTCCGATCGCACGGGCGCGGTGCTCGGCGTGCTCGATCCCGATCTGCGCCAGGCAGTGGTTCATCGCCCACTGCAGGCGGTCCGGGGCGTGTTTCATCTCCGCCTCGATGACGTCGAGCAGTCCGGCGAGGTCGAGGCCTTCGGGCTTCTTCGCCACCCGTTCGGTGGTCAGCGCCCAGCCGGCACTGGCGACCACTCGATCCGGATCGGCGGTCCAGGCCAGGCGCAGTTCCTCGGAGTGCGGGTTCTTCTTCACCACGTAGTTGACGAGCCAGTCGTGCACCTTGGGTGTGCGCGCCTCGCGCACCATGGCGTCCAACTCGGCACGCTCGAACGTCTTCGGGCTGCAGATCAGAATCGCCAGCAGTCTCGCCGCGGTGTCACCGGTCTCCCACAGCGTGCGCGCTAGGGGGTGTCCTCAAAGTTGCTGCGGCGGATCTGCTTTGTGGCCGGTGGTGTTCTGTTTTGATGTCGCGTTGTGGTGCGCAGGCATGAGTTGACTGATGAGCAGTGGCAGGTCGTGGCGGGGTTGCTGCCGGTGTCGGGGGCCAGGGGCCGCCCCAGGGTGGATGACCGGCGGGTGGTCAACGGCATGTTGTACAAGGCCAAGACCGGGATCGCTTGGCGGGACCTGCCGCAGCGGTACGGGCCGTGGAAGACCGTCTACAACCGGTTCTGGCGGTGGTCGCGCAACGGGACCTTGGCGCTGCTGGTGGCGCGGGTTCGGGTGGTCGCCGAAGCGGTCGCCGAGCTGGATCGGGAGGTGTCGGTGGACTCGACGATCGTGCGCGCGCATCAGCACGCCGCCGGTGCCCGCCGCGGTCGGGTGGTCCATACCGGCGGAGACCGGGTTCTACCCCGAGGCAGGCGACGAGCCCGCTGACCACGCGATCGGCCGTTCCCGTGGTGGACCGACGACGAAGATCCACCTGGCCTGTGACGGGCTGGGGCGGCCGTTGTCGGTCGTGCTGACCGGCGGCAACGTCAACGACTGCACCGTGTTCACTCGAGTGCTGGCCGGTATCCGTATGCCACGCCCCGGGCGGGGCCGGCCGTGGACACGGCCACGTCGGGTGCTGGCCGACAAGGGCTACTCTTCACGAGCGATCCGGGAGCATCTGCGCAGACGCGGGATCGCTGCGACGATTCCCGAACGTGCCGATCAGCAGGCCCACCGCCGTCGTCGCGGCCCGGCTGGTGGTCGCCCGCCGAGTTTCGACCCGGTCGCTTACCGGCGCCGCAACGTGGTCGAGCGTTGCTTCAACCGGCTCAAGCAATATCGGGCCATCGCCACCCGATACGACAAAACCGCAACCTCTTACCGCGGCATGCTCGACCTGGCCACCCTGCTCATATGGCTTTGAGGACACTTCCTAGTTCCTGCTGAGTTTTCAGCCGCTTCGCGAGCGCGCGCAGCTTGCTGAGGTTCACACCGTGATCGTCACCGTGTCTCTCGTTCACCTCGCGTGCCTTCGGGTCTTCGAGCGCGGCCAACTCGGCCATCACCTCGGCCAGCGTCGTCTCGGCCACCTCGGGCTCCTTCCATAACAGAGGAGATCCACCCTATGAGAACGCTGCCGTTGCGCTCGACGTCGACGCACCCTCGCCGAACAGCTCGGGGTTTCGCGGATCACCGGGATCACGGAGGTGACGTCGGCTTTCCCGCCGCCGGAACCAGCCGCTGCGCATCCGTCGTCCGGTCCTGATCGGCCACCTCCGAGCGAACGTCGCACCCGGTGGTCCGCCCGCCGAGACGAATCCTCGTGGTCGGGCCGAACGTGAAGGCGTCGGCACCGGCGAGTTGCCAGCACCACGCGCGCAGACGGTCGGACCTGGAGTTTCCCAGCACTGACGGCCACGACCCCAGGGGCCGGTAGCGGCGCGACGTAGGATGATTTCCCGGTCTCGGGCGCGGCTGCAGTACGCGCGAGTGGAGCAACTTGCTCTCAGCGGCGACGGATTCGAATTTCTCGGTCATCGAACAGGAAGTCGGCAGGAGGTATGCGGGTGGGAGCGGCGCGATCTGGACACCAGCGAGTTGTTCGTGGTCGATTGCGGAAGACCGGCGTTGCCGTGGCAACAGCTGTGCTCATGTCGTCGATCGGCCCGGCCGTGGCTACCGCCGTGCCACTCCACGCGCCCGTATTGCGCGCCCCGGCAGGCGGTTTCACGGAGCTTTCCGTGCCGTCCAGCATGGGACCGATCAAAGTCCAGGTGCAGTGGGCGGCCCGCGGCGGGAGCGCTGCCCTGTATGTGCTCGACGGCCTGCGAGCGCCGGGCGACCACAACCAGTGGACGACCGATACCGACGCTCTGCGCCAGTTCGAGAACGACAATGTCACGTTGGTGTTCCCCGTCGGTGGCCATTCGAGCTTCTACACCGACTGGTACCGGCCGAGCAGCACGAACGGTCAAACGACGACGTACAAATGGGAAACCTTCCTCACTCGGGAACTGCCCGCCTACCTCCAGCGATACGGTGTCTCGCGCACCAACAACGCCATCGTCGGCGCCTCCATGGGAGGAAACGCCGCCCTCACACTGGCCGCGCATCACCGCGACCAATACAAATTCGCCGGATCGTTCTCGGGATTCCTGCACCCCACCTTTCCGCTCTGGAACGAAGCGATGCGCGCTGCGATGTGGGACGAGGGCCACTTCAACGTCGATGACATGTGGGGTCCGGCCGGAGACCCTGCCTGGAGCCGCAACGACGCCACCGTTCAGGCGGAGTTGCTGCGCGGACTGCCGATCTACATCTCGACCGGCAACGGCGTGCCCGGTCCGCAAGACCTGCCGTACGGGGTCGGCAACACCGTCAACGCGATGAGCCTCGAGTCGATGACCACCACTGCCACACAAATCTTCCGTGACCGGATCGCCGCGCTCGGAATCACCGCCCGCGTCGACATCGTCAACGGAACGCACACCTGGCCCTACTGGCAGCAAGCACTCGCGACCGCGCGTCCGATGATTCTCGACGCGCTGCGCGCGCACTGAACTCGGTTCTCCGAGTGCCGACCTGCACTCGTCCGGCGATCGGGCGGGGTGGAAAGTCGCGGAAAGACCGCGTCACCAGATCAGCAGGTCACGTCCACTACGGCAGTCTTGTGGAACGACACATGCACATGGTCGTAGTGATTGGCGGTCGGGCTCCCTCGGTCTTCCAGGTACGACCAACCGCTGCCGTCGTTGTACCGTTGCCGCCAGATCACGTAGGTCACGCCGAAACGCTGTTGGTTGGCCAGCACGAAATCGGCGATGGCGTCGCCGCGTGCCGAATCGGATGTCATCAGATCGAGCGCCAGCCCGGCGCCGTGGTCGCCGTCGCCCCGGCCGACGGCGCCGCCGATGTCGGTGACGCCGAACGTCTTCTTGAGCAGGTGGCCCACCTGTGCCACGTGCGGGCGTGTGCCGACCAGGTCCGTTGAACACGGGACGGAGGGAGGCGGCGGGGGCGGGTGCTGTATCGCCTGCTTGGCCGACGGTGGTGGTTGCTCGGCCGCCGCCGCGGCCTGCGCCGGTACCGGCGGCGCCGTCGACGGCACGGTCGTCATGGCCGGGTCGCTCGCCACGGCGGACGACGGCGCGGATCCGACCGCCGCGACATGCTGAGCAGCCGGGTTCGGTCGAATCGCCGCCCACAGCACGACGGCGATGATTGCCGCTATGCCACCCACAACCAGGGGCGTGAGCTTCCGGGTTGCCGTCCGCTTGCGATGTTGACCAGGCATGATGTCGATTACCGATTACGTCGAGGATAGGTCACCGATACATTACGAAATGGTCGCGGAAATGTCACGCCGAACGGGTCGGCGCTACGAGCAGCCCATCACGCCCACAGTGGTCTCGGCACGGGCGTCCCGCAGGGCATCGGCACTGGCACAACGGGGGTCGACTGCTCCAGCGGGCTCGACCGACCATCGTCTCGGCGGACCAAGATGAGCGGCTACGGCTGGAAGAACGCCAAAGAAATCTCGATCAGGTTGTAGGAAATTGTCGCGGCGACTAACCGGCGGATCCGCGGCACCAGCAACGCCCGCCGCCGGCGCGCTTGCGCCGAGAGATCATCGACTTCGCCGATCGTGCTCGTGCTGGGCGGCCACGACCTCGGCCGTGTGCCGACGGATCCACTCGAGGAACTGCTGCAACGACACCGAGAGACTCCGGCCCAGTGCGGTGAGTTCGTAGTTGACCCGCGGCGGCGTGGTGGGCTCCACGGAACGCGCGACAAGCCCGTCCCGCACGAGCGTGCGTAGCGTCTGCGACAGCATCTTCTCGCTGATCCCGCCGATCATGTCGCGCAGCTCGGAAAACCGCAGTGGCCCGCCGCCCAGCGCGGTCAGGATCAGCATGCCCCAGCGGCTCGTGATGTGGTCGAGCACCTCACGGGCAGGGCACTCACTGTTGAATGCGTCACTCTGCACCGGCCGAGCAGTGCCACCGACTTGCGAACGTACCACCATGACCGGAGCTTACCTGGAGGTATGTCCTTACTGAGAGTAATCCCGCAGCCTACGCTGCTGCCATGGTCACAGTCGTTTTCGGAGCCAGAGGCAATGTCGGCCGCCACGTCGCGGCAGGTCTGATCGCGAGGGGCAGCCAGGTCCGTCTGACAAGCAGGGAACCCGACACGGCGGGCTTCCTATGGGGCACAGAGGTCGTCGCGGCTGATCTGGAGCGCCCCGAAACGCTGCCCGCCGCACTCGAAGGCGCGGAAGGCGTGTTCCTCTATGCCAAGCCCGAGGGGATCGACGGTTTCGTGGCGGCGGCCGAGGCCGCCGGGGTACGGCACGTGACACTTCTGTCGTCCGGGGCTGTCTTGGGCGGCGATGCCGACAACCCGATCGCCCGCATGCACACCGTCGTCGAGTCCGCCATCGAAAAGTCCGGTCTGGAATGGACATTCATCCGGCCCGGCATGTTCGCCACGAACGCACTGTGGTGGTGGCAGCAGTCCATCCGCGACGCCGGCGTCGCCCGTGTGCCGTATGCCGACGCGCGAACTGCGCCTATCCACGAGAAGGATCTGGCGGCGCTCGCGGTGACCGCCCTGACCGAGCCGGGTCACCACGGCCACGCCTACACCGTGTTCGGTCCCGAGTCACTGACCCTGCGGCAGCAGGTGCGGCACATCGGTGCGGCCATCGGCCGTGAGATCGCCCTCGAGGTGATCTCCGTCGAACAGGCGCGCGCAGAACTGAGCAAGACCATGCCGTCGATCGGCGTCGAGGCCGTCCTGGCCGGATGGAAGGCCGGAACAGTGGCGCCACCGCAGGTGTCGTCGATCATCGAGGAGGTCACCGGACGCCCCGCGCGAACGTTCGCGCAGTGGGCAGAAGATCACGCGGCCGACTTCCGCTGACCCATAGTGAGCGTCGCTGAGGTCCCATCTCACGCCATGCCGGAGTCGGGGGGCGATCCGATCAGCCCCCGCCCCGCCGACCCTTCCGGTCTGCTCGACATAGCCGCAGTGCTACATGGCGTGCGAGGACCGATCGAGTGCGCTGCTGGAACACGATCGCGAACGGCGATCATGCCCGAAGGCTGTCGGACCTCCGCTCACCGTGCATCATCGGGGCACGATGCTCTTGGCACCCACCATGCGCACCAGGCTGAGGATCGGAAGCCCGATCACGAGATGTTCGATCCCGGTGGAGATTCCCACCCAGAGGTGGCTGGACAGTGCCAGTGGAATGATCACCGCCGCCGCGGTGAGGATTCCCACGATCCAGCTGAAGAACAATTCCGGTGACGGAGTGCCCAGGCGAAGCAGGTACCAGAGCAGTCCGGCGAGCAGTGTGCAGATGAATGCCACCACCGCGAACCAGTACGCGTCCTGGGCCATCGGGTTCCACACCCCGAACGCGCCGCTCTCGGTGACCCGGGTCGCGATGATCTCGATGATCAAGGCGCACAGCCAGGCCGCAAGAGCGGTCACCACGGCCGCCGCGATCACACCACCGACGAACATGCCGATGTTGACCTCCGGGCCCTGTTGTTGCCGAGGCTGCCGGTCCGGAAGATCGGATTGCTGGTATTCGCTGTATCCGTGACCTCGGTGGCCGTATCCGGAGCCGTGGTCCTGGCTGTATCCGGAGCCGGGGCTGTATCCGTGATCTTGGCCGTACCCAGGATCACGGTAATTCCCCGGCTGATAACCGGGTTCATAGCGTGCGGTGTGCTGGTCGCGCGGATCCATGGGATTCAACCGCCGATCACCTCCGTCTTCAGCATGCGTGTGCGTCGAGTGTAGGGCCGCACCGAGCGTGCCGCTGACCGCCTACCCAACTCCGCTCGGCCGTGGCAGCGCCTTGGATTGCCACCTTGGCAGAACTTGCTGCCACGCAACGCTCTCGCTCCCAGCCCGTTCACGGGTTCGGCATCCACGCACGGTCTCGGATCGTCGACGTATGCGATGCTGGAACCCTGAAACCATTGCTACCGCGCCCGGCATGTTGGGCATGGCGACGACAACCGATGCGCGTGAAACCGACGTCGGTGGGTAGGCCACGGACGTGACCGAACCCGTAAACCAGAACGCACCCGAACTGGGCGACCAGACCGACACCTCCCACCCCGACGACTTGGACCTCGAGACCCGCGAAACCCCGGAGAACGAGGACGTGAACGAGGAGGCGGGCGCCGTCGAACCGCCCGACTGAGCACCGTTTCACCCACGGCGGGCGGGGAATCCCGCCCGCATGGGTATCACCGTCGCCGTCACCGGGCCGACCGGCGAGATCGGCATCTCCGCCGTCACCGCACTCGAACGCGACCCGGCGGTCGACCGGATCGTCGGAATGGCCCGCCGACCGTTCGACCCCGCCGCACACGGCTGGAGCAAAACCGAGTACCGGCGCGGCGACATCCTCGACCGAACCGCCGTGGACGCCCTGGTCACCGAGGCCGACGTGGTGATCCACCTGGCGTTCGTGATCATGGGCTCCCGGGAGGAGAGCGCTCGGGTGAACCTGGCGGGCACCCGCAACGTCTTCGAGGCGACGGTCGCCGCCGAGCAGGCCCGCCGCCTCGTCTACACGTCCTCGGTCGCCGCGTACGGCTACCACCCGGAGAATCCCACCCCCATCACCGAGGACGTGCCGCCCGAGGGCTCGCCCGAGCACTACTACTCCGAGCAGAAGGCAGCGTGCGAGGCGGCGCTCGCCGAGATCACCGCCGACTCCGACCTGGAGGTATTCGTGCTTCGGCCGTGCATCGTGGCCGGCCCGAAAGCGCCGGCCCTGCACGACCTGCCGTGGCAGAGACTCCCCCGCCCGTTGCGCACACTGGCCAAGGCCAATCCGCTTTTCAAACCGGTGATTCCCGACCCAGGCCACCCGCTGCAACTCGTCCACCACGACGACGTGGCCGCCGCCATCGCGCTGGCCGCCACCGCGGATGCGCCGCCCGGCGCCTACAACATCGCAGGCGACGGCACCCTCACCCTCTCCGACGTGGCAGCCGCACTGGGCGGCAGGCCGGTGCGCGTCCCCGCAGTCGCCGCCACCGCCGCATCCGCGGCCCTCGCCCGCCTCCCCTTCGTGCCCGCCACCCTGGAGTGGCTGCACATCGTCCGCACGCCCGTCGTCATGGACACCAGCCGCGCGAAGCGGCAACTCGGCTGGAAACCGACGCATACCTCCGCCGAAACCCTCGCAGCGCTCGCCGCCGCCCGCTGAGCCTCGGAATCCCACCCGGCCGCCGCAGACCAGAGCTGATCGGAATACGACGAACTCGCAGCTGCGGCCGACCACCGCCTGCGTGGTCACCCGTTGCGATCTCGATGACTGTAATGCTGGCCGCGCCGTACCAGGGCTGGTTTCCTCTGAGCCGGATCATCAGGTTCGAGCGAAAGGCCCCCGGTATGTCCGCCGACCATACAGCCGAGACCGAGACCGACCTGGCAGTGGTCGAACTCGGCGCCCACATCGGCGCACAGATCGACGGGGTCCGGCTCGGTGGTGACCTGGACGCGCGGACCGTCGCCGCCATCCGCGCCGCACTGAGCGAGCACAAGGTGATCTTCTTCCGTGGCCAGCATCACCTGACGGAATACGGCCAGTACGAGTTCGCGCAACTGCTGGGACAACCGACCACCCCGCACCCGACCATCACCTCGGCGGGTGTGAAGAGCCTGGCCATCGATTCCCGCCACGGGCGCTCCAACACCTGGCATACCGATGTCACGTTCGTCGACCGCGTCCCGAGGGCATCGATCCTGCGTGCGGTGTCGCTGCCCAGCTACGGCGGTTCGACCACCTGGGCCTCGACCGTCGCCGCGTACAACGCGCTTCCGGAACCTTTGAAGCGGCTGGCGGAGAGTCTGCGCGCGCGGCACAGCAATCAGTACGACTACGCCGCCGCCGTCGAGGACGATCCGGACGAGAACACCAGGGCCTACCGCCGGGAGTTCGAGTCCACCTACTTCGAGACCGAGCACCCCGTGGTGGAGGTGCACCCGGAGACGGGTGAACGCGCCCTGTTGCTGGGCTGCTTCGTGAAGCAGATCGTCGGCCTGTCCAGCCAGGAGTCGCACGCGCTGTTCCGATTGTTCCAGGACCGGGTGACCCGCCTGGAGCACACCACCCGCTGGGACTGGTCCCTCGGAGACGTCGCCATGTGGGACAACCGCGCCACACAGCACTACGCGGTCGACGACTACGACAGCAATGAGCACCGCAGGCTGACTCGTATCACGCTCGCCGGACCGGTTCCTGTCGGTGTCGACGGCACGCCGAGCACGGTGATCGCGGGCACCGCCGAAAACTACTCGGCCGTCGGCGCTCTCACGCGGGCGGCATAGCCCGTCACCAGGGTGGATGCCGTCACGAACATGACTCGCACACAGATGGTTCGGCGGAATCCGCCACTCGCTCTTCGCAGCTTCTCGCCACGGACGTGGTCGCTGAGCCGTCCGAATTACGCCGACCGCCCATGGTCGGCTCGGAACGTCGAAACAGGGCGTAATCGAAGTCGTCTGTGGGCACGAATGCGTCCTTGCCGGTGTCGATCGAAATACCGCGAATGCGGCAAGCTGGCGAATCGCCCGGCACGCGGCGTCCGGATTCGAACACGCGGAATCGTCTAGTCTTTGACGGCTCGAGTATCCGGTGACTACACGTAGACAGGTACCAACTGGTCTTCGGCTGACGAGGGGAATCCCGTGAATTTATGGAGCTACATCCGAGGACGGGGAGAAGTTCTGGCGTTTCTCACCTATCAGCATTCCTCCCTGGCGTTTCAAACCGTCTTGGTCGGAACGATCGTCGCCGTCCTCATCGCGGTGGCGGTTTATCGGTTGCCGCTGCTGTCGGCGCTGTCGCTGACCTCGAGCCGGGTCGCGTTGACGATTCCTTCGCTGGCGCTGCTGGCGATCCTCTTGGTCCCTTTCGGGCTGGGCGTGGTCCCTTCGTTCGTCATGCTGACGTTCTTCGCCGCGCTGCCGGTAATCGGCAACGCGATCGTAGGTTTGCGGTCGGTGCCCCCCTCGGTGGTCGAATCCGCGCGTGGCATCGGCTTTTCGCGATGGCGCATTCTGCTGACGGTCGAATTGCCGATCGCCTGGCCGGTCATCCTCACCGGCATCAGGGTGTCCACCCAGATGATCGTGGGCGTGGCCGCCATCGTCGCCTATGTGCTCGGGCCGGGCCTGGGATCGCTGATCTTCAACGGCCTCTCCCGTCTCGGCGGCGCCAACGCCCTCGAGATGGCTCTCACGGGCACCATCCTCATCGTCGTCATCGCGCTGGTGTTCGACGCGCTGCTCGTCCTGCTCGGACGGCTCACCATCGCAAAGGGACTGTCATGACCGACGACGTGACCAGCGGGCCCGGCCCGGCAACGCCGGAGCGCAACGTGACCGGCGCTTCCATCAGGCTGGACTCGGTCGTCAAGCGCTACAAGGGTCAGCACAAGCCTGCGGTCGACCGCCTGGACCTCGAGATCGAAGCAGGCGATATCGTCGCGTTCGTCGGTCCCTCCGGCTGCGGCAAGACGACCACGCTCAAGATGATCAACCGGCTGATCGAGCCGACCGAAGGCCGGATCTTCATCGGCGATCGCGACGTCACCGGGGAGGACCCGGACAAGCTGCGGCAGTCGATCGGGTATGTCATCCAGTCCGGCGGCCTGTTCCCGCACTGGACGGTCGCCAAGAACATCGGCGCCGTCCCGCGGGTGCTCGGATGGGACAAGAAGCGGATCGCCGAACGCACCGAGTACCTGCTCGATCTGGTCGGTCTCGACCCCGGCACCTTCGCCGGACGGCTGCCGAAGGACATGTCCGGCGGCCAACAACAGCGGGTCGGGGTCGCCCGAGCGCTCGCGGCGGACCCGCCGGTTCTGCTCATGGACGAGCCCTTCGGCGCCGTCGACCCGATCACCCGGGTCCGCCTGCAGGACAGCCTGATCGCGATCCAGCAGGAGCTCGGCAAGACCATCGTGATCGTCACGCACGATTTCGAGGAGGCCACCAAGCTCGGCGACAAGGTGCTCATCCTGTCCGAAGGAGGTCATGTCGAACAGTACGCGCGCCCGGAGGAGATCCTGACCGAACCGGCAACGCCGTTCGTGGAGGAGTTCGTCGGGTCCGGCGCGAAACTGGCGTACCTGACCGTGACGCGGGTGCGTGACGTCGCCTACGACGAGGTGATCACCGCTCGGGTCGGCGAGTCGGCGCAAGGGGTGATCGAACGCGCGAAAGCCGCGGGACACACCTGGGTCGTCGTCGTCGACCAGGCCGGCCGGCCGCGGTCGTGGCCCTCGCTCGCGGAGGTGGCGACCAAACCGGAGGTCTCCGACTACCTCGACCGGCGGTTGCCCGTGGTCGCGCGATCCTCGACCCTCAACGACGCGCTCGACGCCATGCTCGCCACCAGCCAAGGCGCCGCCCTCGTCACCGATGGACGCGGCGCGGTCATCGGTTCGCTCGGCATCGGCTCGGTGACGGAGGTGATCAGGAGCAAGCTCGCCGAAGGACGTGCCGACGAGGAGGTGTCGTACGAAACCTATGTCGAGGGAACAGATCCGGCGCCCACTCCGGTGGTCGCCGCCGACGACGAAAACGGATCGGCCGGGCAGTCATGAGTCGTCTGCGCCGCGTTCCGATCGACGTATGGTTCGAACCGATCATCATCCTGGTCATCGGTATCGGATACGTCCTCTGGTACCGATCGACGACGTTCACCCCGACCGAGAAGGCGTCCCTCGACTGGGCCAACCTCCAGACCACGATCCTCGCGCACATCGAGTTGACGGTGGTCGCCACGGTGATCGTGATCGTCGTCGCAATCCCGCTGGGCATCACGCTGACCCGTCCCGGGGTGCGGCGGCTCGAGCCGATCGCCGTCAACATCGCCAACATCGGCCAGGCCGCGCCCGCGGTCGGCCTGCTCGTGTTGTTCACCTTCTGGTTGGGCACCGGATTCCGCACGGCGATCGTCGGTCTCGTCGTGTACGCCGTCCTGCCGATCCTGCAGAACACGATCGTCGGTCTCCGGCAGGTGGATCAGCGCACGATCGAGGCGTCACGCGGTATCGGCTATTCGAGCGCGCGGACGCTGTTGCAGGTCGAGTTACCGCTCGCGGTGCCGGTGATCCTCAATGGTGTGCGCACCGCGCTGGTCATCCTGGTCGGCACCGCGACGCTGAGCACGTTCATCGGCGCGACCAGCCTCGGCACGCTGATCACCACGGGTGTCACCCTCTTCCTGCCCAAGCTGCTCCTGTCCGGCGCGGTCCTGGTCGGGCTCCTGGCGTTGATCATCGACTGGCTCGGCAGACTCGTCGAACTGGCCGCGACTCCCCGAGGTGTCTCATGAGATCGCCACGAGACCGCATGGTCACCCTGCTGGCGGCGCTCGTCGCGACGACCTCGATGCTCGCAGGGTGCGGTTTGGTGAGTTCGTCCGGAACGTTCCACGACGCGCGCCTGCCGGACGGCGCGCGCCCGCTGGACGGCGCGAAACTGGTCGTCACCTCGAAGAGCTTCACCGAGGGCGTGCTGCTGGGCAAGATCACCGCGACTTATCTGGCCGCGGCGGGCGCGGAGGTCACGGACCTGACCGGCGCGCCGGGTTCGGCCTCGTCGCGGCAAGCCCAGCTCAACGATGACGCCGACGTGCTCTGGGAGTACACCGGCACCGGGTGGGTGAACTACCACAACCAGACCGAGACCATCTCGGATCCGAAAGAACTGTGGCAGCGTGTCCACGACATCGAGAAGCGCGAGCACGACCTGGAGTGGCTCCCACCGGCCAACTTCAACGACACGTACGCGTTCGGCACCTCGACGCCGAACGCCGAACGCCTGAAGGTTCGGTCCCTGTCCGACGTTGCCGCGCTCCCGGTCCCCGATCGGACTTTCTGCGTCGATGACGAATTCTTCAGCCGCTCCGACGGTTTCATTCCGATGCTGCAGAAGTACGGGATCCCCTACAACGACCCGAACGGTGTTCCACCGGGCAACGTCACGCGGATGGACGCGGGTGTGGTCTACACGGCGACGGCCAGAGGCGTCCCGTGCAATTTCGGCATGATCTACACCACCGACGGCCGGGTCAAGAACCTGAACCTCGTCGTCCTCGACGACGACAAGAAGTTCTTCCTGCCCTACAGCGGCGCGGCGGTCGTGCGCGGGATGATCATCGACCGCTACCCGCAGTTGCGACCCCTGCTCGGGACCATCTCCGAGCGCCTCACCGACGAACTGATGCAGGACCTCAACGGTCGCGTCGACATCGATGGAGAAGATCCCGCCGACGTCGCCTACGACTGGCTGAAGAGCGAGGAGCTCATCGAGTAGGCCTTGCGGAGCCGAGCCGAGTCGTCTCCCATCTACGCTCGGCTCGGCTCGCATCGAGGAACTCGGTATCAGAGCGCGAAACACCCACGCGTGGAATCACCGATCATGCGCAGCCGCAGTCCTTCGAGCCGGCACGCGGCGGCCGTTGGTCGTTCGGGTTGTCCGGGTCGGGGTCACCGAACCACCGAGAGGGCTTGTGCTCGCCGTAGGTGTCATGCCAGTCCCACCACTCGTAGGGTGGGGTCTGTGGGTAGCCCTCCGGCGAGTCCTCCCATTGCTCCTGGCGCCCCAGCGCGGTCATGTCGAGGAAGCTCCACGTGGTCCCCAGCGCCTCGTCGCCGCGGTTGTTGATGAAGTAGGTGCGGAACACGCTGTCACCGTCGTGAATGAACGCGTTCGTGCCGTGCCATTCGTCCACGCCGAAGTCGGCGTCGAAATCGTCGGTGATGGTGTACCACGGCATCTTCCAGCCCATCCGCGCCTTCACGCGCTCGATGTCCGGCTGCGGCGCACGGGAGGCGAACACCAGCGTGGTGTCGCGGGCGTTCAGGTGGGCGAGGTCGGCGACATGATCGGCCATCATGGAGCAGCCGCGGCAGGCGTGGTGGGGCCAGCCGCCCACGCCGGGCTCGAAGAAGGCGCGGTAGACGATCAGCTGCCGTCGACCGTGGAACAAGTCGAGCAGAGTCGCACTGCCCTCAGGTCCTTCGAACGCGTACTTCTTGTCCACGGCCTGCCATGGCATCCGTCGTCGCAAGGCGGCGAGCGCGTCACGAGCGCGACTCACCTCCTTTTCCTTCACGAGCAGTTGCTGCCACGCTGCCTCCCACTCCTGCGGCGCGACGATAGGCGGTTTGTTCATTGCGGATGTCCTTCCTTCCTACGGTTCCGGCGAGTCAGGCCAGCGGTGACATGCCCGCGGCGGTGAGCGTGTTCGCGGGGTGGATCGGGTGCTCGGCAGTCGCGATCTCGAGAACCGACTTGCCCACCTGTTCCGGGGTGAGGGAAGGTCCCAAGGCCCGCACGAAGGTGTCGACATCGACCCCTTGCCGCTCGGCGTAGCCGGCCACTGCCGCTGCCCCGAGATCGGTGGCGGGCGTCAACTGTGGAAGAACGGATACGAACCTGATCCCCAGCTCGGCCCGTTCGGACTCCACGGCGGCATAGCTCGTGATGAACTTGACGGTGGCCTTCGCCCCCGCGTAACCACCGCTGAGCGGCGACCCGTGGATCGCCGCGCCGCTGGAGATCGCGATCACCGAGCTACCCGGCGCGAGCGGGCGGCGCAGCGCTTCGCGGATCCAATAGAACGCCTGCGCGACGTCGACACTCCAATTCTGGCTGAAGGTTTCCCACGTCTGATCCTGTAAGGGACTCATCCGGGGAGTGGCTCCCGCGCACAAAACCACGGTGCGCGGTCGATGCTCGTCGAGGAGACGGGCGGCCGTCACGGGATCGGCGGCGTCGGCGCTGACCGCGGTGAAGGTAGCGCCGAGTCCGTCGCGCACCGCGTCGAGATGCGGGCCGCCCCGGGCGACGCCGACGACGTGGGCGCCTGCCGCCGACAGCGCCCGGGCGATGCCGAGGCCGAATCCACGGCTGGCTCCGGTCACGATCGACGTCGTGCCGTCGAGGGCGCCGGGTTTGTTTGTCACATTCACGGTCGTATTCGCTTTCGCTGGGGAGGTGCTTCGAGTCCGTACTGATTGAGATACGTCTCGCCGCCACGATTCATCGGTTGCGGCTCCGCTGGTCGTTCGTGGCGGGCCGACCGATGAATTCCGGTCGCCGGACGAATCTGTACCGGTATGGGGCTCGCGTCCCCACCACCTCGAGAATGGGAGTACGACTGTGCCGGTCCAGGAGGATTTCATCGAGCAGGCGGCGCCGTTCCGCGCCGAATTGATCGCCCACTGCTACCGCATGCTCGGTTCGGTGCACGACGCCGAGGATCTCGTCCAGGAGACCTACCTGCGCGGTTGGCGCGGCTATCCGGCGTTCGAGGAGCGCGCGGCGCTGCGGACCTGGCTGTACCGCATCGCGACCACCGCGTGCCTGCGCGCACTGGAGAACCGCGCCCGCCGGGTGTTGCCGGCCGGCCTGGGCGCCGGCTCGGTCGATCCAGATGTGGGTCTCGACGGCGACGCCGGTACTCACCAATGGTTGGAGCCGCTGCCAGACGCTTTCACCCCGGAGAGCGCCCTCGTCGCCAGGGAAAGCGTCCGGCTGGCGGTGATGACGGCCATGCAAGAGTTACCTGCACGCCAGCGAGCCGTGTTGATCCTGCGCGACGTCGTCCAGTTCAGCGCCGCCGAAGTCGCCGAACTGCTCGAAACGTCGCCATCCGCGGTCAACAGCGCACTTCAACGGGCACGCGCCCGGCTCGCCGAGGTCGCCCCCACCGACGAAAGCGTGACCGAACCGGAGGACGCCCGAGGCCGTGCGCTACTCGACCGCTACTGCGCGGCGTTCGAGAACGCCGACCTCGCCGCCCTCACCGAACTGCTGGCCGCCGACGTCAGGCTGGAAATGCCGCCGGTGCCGGTATGGTTCACCGGCCGCGACGCCGTGACCCGGTTCCTTGCCAAGCGGGCTTTCGCCAAGCCCGGCGATCTCCTGCTGATCCCGACGGCCGCGAACGGACAACCCGCTGTAGCCGAATACCGTCGTGGCGCCGACGGCATCCTCGAAGCCCACTCGATACACGTCATCACCACAGACCACGGCGGGGTTGCCGCCATCACCGTCTTTCTTCAACCAACCCTGTTCGCCGCGTTCGGCATGCCACTGACCCGGTAAGCATCGAAGGGCGCCCAGGCGCTCGCCTACCGCCACACGTGATCGACCTCGGCAGCGGACGGCTCGCCGAACGTATACGCGCGAGTAGGGCCCATATGCCGTGCATAATTCCAGGCTCGAGGTGCACACTACGCACAGCCGCGATCGGCTCGCCCGTCGACGGGGCCGGAGCATGGGATAGGAAGGAGCCAGGCGAGTGTTCAATCGCATCGCCATCGTCAACCGGGGAGAGGCGGCGATGCGCCTTATCCACGCTGTCCGGGATCTGGCGGCCGAGACCGCGAGACCGATCGAAACCGTCGCTCTCTATACCGATGTGGACCGGAACGCGACGTTCGTGCGAGAGGCCGACATCGCCTACGATCTCGGTCCCGCATCCGCACGCCCCTACCTCGACCTGAAGGCGCTCGAGCGTGCGCTGGTGGCGACTGGATCCGATGCCGCCTGGGTCGGCTGGGGTTTCGTCGCGGAGGACCCGGCGTTCGCGGAGTTGTGCGAGCAGATCGGCATCACCTTCATCGGCCCGAGCCCGGACGCGATGCGCAAGCTCGGCGACAAGATCGGCGCCAAGCTGATCGCCGAGGAGGTCGGCGTGCCGGTCGCGCCGTGGAGCCGGGGTGCGGTCGAGTCCGTGGACGCCGCCCTGGCCGCCGCGGCCGAGATCGGCTACCCGCTGATGCTCAAGGCCACCGCCGGTGGCGGTGGTCGCGGTATCCGGGTGATCACCAACGAGGCCGAACTCGTCGACGCCTACGAACGCACCCGCCAGGAAGCCGCGCGGGCCTTCGGCAGCGGCGTCGTCTTCCTGGAGCGGCTCGTCACCGGGGCCCGCCACGTCGAGGTGCAGGTCATCGCGGACGGTCAGGGCACCGCCTGGGCACTCGGTGTGCGCGACTGCTCGGTGCAACGACGCAACCAGAAGATCATCGAGGAGTCCGCGTCGCCGGTGCTGAGCCCCGAGCAGACCGCCGATCTCAAGGCGTCGGCCGAGCGGCTGGCGATCGCGGTCGGATACCGCGGCGCGGCGACCGTCGAGTTCCTGTACCACCCCGGTGACCAGCTGTTCGCCTTCCTCGAGGTCAACACCCGGCTGCAAGTCGAACACCCGATCACCGAATCGACCACCGGTTTCGACCTGGTCCGGGCGCAGCTGCACGTGGCCTCCGGCGGCAAGCTCGAGGGCGAGCCCCCGGCTGAGCGCGGCCACGCCATCGAAGCGCGGCTCAACGCCGAGGATCCGGATCGCGACTTCGCGCCTGCCCCGGGCCGTATCGCTCGCCTGGACCTGCCCGCCGGCCCCGGCATCCGCGTGGACACCGGTGTCAGCGAGGGCGACACCATCCCGGCCGACTTCGACTCCATGATCGCCAAGATCATCGCTTACGGCCGCAACCGCGACGAGGCGCTGGGCAGGCTGCGCCGGGCGGTCTCGCAGACCCGAGTGGTCATCGAGGGCGGCGCCACCAACAAGAGTTTCGTACTCGACCTGCTCGCCCAGCCCGAGGTGATCGACGCGGTCGCCGACACCGGCTGGATCGACCGCGTGCGCGGCGAGGGCCGTCTCGTGTCGCACCGCCACTCCACCGTCGCGGTGGCCGCGGCCGCCATCGACGCCTACGAGGAGGAAGAGCGGGTCGAGCGGGACCGGCTGCTGTCCACCGCCGCAGGCGGACGCCCGCAGGTGCAGCACCAGAGCGGGCGGCCGCACGACCTGAAGCTGCGCGGCGTCGGCTACCGGGTGCGCGTCGCGCGCGTCGGTGCTCATCGGTTCCGGGTCGGTGTCGAAGCGGGCGGGGATCTCCGCATCGCCGACGTCGATCTGGAACGCTTCGACCACCACACCGGGCAGATCGTGGTCAACGGCACCCGGTACCGCCTCACCACGGGCACGCACGGACCGATCCACCTGGTCGATGTCGACGGCGTGACCCACCGGATCAGCCGGGATGAGGGCGGTGTCGTCCGCTCCCCCGCGCCCGCGCTGGTCGTCGCCACTCCGCTGGAGGTCGGCGCCGAGGTCGAGGCGGGCGCGCCCGTTCTGGTGCTGGAGAGCATGAAGATGGAGACGGTGCTGCGCGCGCCGTTCCGGGCCCGGTTGAAGGAGTGCGCGGTTTCCGTCGGCACCCAGGTGGAGACGGGCGCGCCGCTGCTGCGGCTGGAGCCCATCGCCGAGGACGGCGAGGAGGCCGACGGCGCGGCCGTCGCGACGGTCGAACTGGATCTGCCGGTCGCGCCCGCGCCCGCCCAGCCGCACGAGCGGGTGGCCCGCACGCTGCAGGACCTGCGCAGCCTGCTGCTCGGCTTCGACGTCGACCCGCACGACGACCGCCGTGTCCTCGGCGACTACCTCACCGCGCGCCGAGCGGCCGTGGCGGACAACCGCAGGCCGCTGGCCGAGGAGGTCGAACTCGTACAGGTCTTCGCCGACCTCGCCGAGCTGAGCCTCAACCGCTCGTGGGACGAGGACGGCGGCGGTCAGAGCCACGTGCACAGCGCGCGGGAGTACTTCCACACCTACATGCGAAGCCTCGACGTGGAGCGGGCCGGTCTGCCGGAGTCGTACCGGGCCAAGCTGGCCAAGGCGTTGGGGCACTACGGCGTCACCGACCTGGAACGCACCCCCGAACTCGAGTCCGCGGTGTTCCGGATCTTCCTCGCCCAGCAACGGCCGTCCGACACCGTCGAGGTCATCACCGCGCTGCTGCGCGAGTGGCTGCGGGAGCCGGTGCCGGAGCGGGCTTTGAGCGAGCCCGTGAGCGCGGCGCTGGAGCGGCTGGTCGGCGCGACACAGGTGCGCTTCCCGGTGATCGCCGACCTCGCCCGCGGCCTGGTGTACGCCTGGTTCGGCCAGCCGCTGCTGCGGCGCAACCGGGCCGAGGTGTACGCCACGGTCCGCAGGCACCTGAGTCATCTGGACGCGCACCCGGACACCCCCGATCGAGCCGACCGCATCGCCGAGATGGTGCGCAGCACCGAGCCGCTGGTGCGGTTGCTCGGCCAGCGCCTGGTGCGCGGCGGGGCGGACAACACCGTCATGCTCGAGGTGCTCACCCGCCGCTACTACGGCAACAAGGGCCTCACCAGCGTCCGTACCGAGCAGGCGGGCGGATGCACCTTCGTGATCGCCGAACGTAAAGGCACGAGTCTGGTCTCGGCCGCGGTGCGGTTCGACGCTCTCGACACCGTGCTGCGTGGTCTCGCCGAGCTGGCCGATGGCACCGCGTCCATCGAGGCCGACATCTACCTGAGCTGGGAGAAGCAGCCCGAGGGCTTCGACGCGATGGCCGCCGCACTGCATGAGGTGCTCGCCGCGCGGTCCCTGCCGGAGCGGGTGCACCGGATCACCGCCACCGTGGCCGGGAGCAACGGCGCGATCATGCACCATCACTTCACGTTCCGCCCGTCGGACACCGGCATGGCCGAGGAGCGGCTGATCCGCGGCCTGCACCCCTACATCGCGCAGCGGATGCAGATGACACGGCTGCGCAATTTCGATCTCACCAGGCAGCCGTCCTCGGACGAGGAGGTCTACCTCTTCCGCTGCGTGGCGAAGGAGAACCCGGCCGACGAGCGTCTCGTCGCGTTCACGCAGGTGCGTGACCTGACCGCGCTGCGCGACCACGACGGCCGGTTGCTCGCGCTGCCGACGGCGGAGAACACCGTCGCCGCCTGCCTGGACTCGATCCGCCGGGCTCGGTCGCTGCGAGCGTCGTCCGCCCGCTCCCACACCAACCGCATCGTCATGTACATCTGGCCGCCGCTCGACATCACCCGTGCCGAGCTGGACACCGTCGTCGAGCGCATCCAGCCGACCACCGTGGGCGCCGGACTGGAAGAGATCCTGCTCATCGCCCGGCACCGCACCCCGGAGACCGGCGAGCTGGTCAAGGTCGCTGTGCATATCTCCTTCGACGCCACCGGCACGAAGGTCACGATCGGTGAGCGCACCGACGACCCGGTCGAGCCTCTCGACGAGTACCGGCAGAAAGTGCTGCGGGCGGCGAGCCGCAACACCGTCTACCCCTACGAACTGACCGGCCTGCTCGGCGAGTTCACCGAATACGACCTCGACGCCGATCACACTCTGGTGCCGGTCGACCGGCCCAAGGGTCGCAACACGGCGGCGATCGTCGCCGGTGTGGTCACCACGCCGACCGCGCAGCACCCGGAGGGCGTCACTCGGGTGGTGCTGCTCGGCGATCCGACCAAATCGCTGGGCGCGCTGTCGGAACCGGAATGCCGCCGCGTCATCGCCGCACTGGACCTGGCGGAGAAGATGCGGATCCCGCTGGAGTGGTATGCGCTGTCCTCCGGCGCCCGCATCTCGATGCGATCGGGCACCGAGAACATGGACTGGGTGGCCGCCGCGCTCAAGCGGATCGTCGAGTTCACCCAGGATGGGGGCGAGATCAACATCGTCGTCGCGGGCATCAACGTCGGCGCGCAGCCGTACTGGAATGCCGAAGCGACAATGCTCATGCATACCAAGGGCATCCTGGTGATGACTCCGGACTCGGCGATGGTGCTCACCGGCAAGCAGTCGCTGGACTTCTCCGGCGGCGTCTCCGCCGAGGACAACTTCGGTATCGGCGGCTACGACCGGGTGATGGGTCCGAACGGGCAGGCGCAGTACTGGGCGCCGAACCTGACCGCCGCGCGGAACGTGCTGATGTCGCACTACGAGCACACCTACGTCGCGCCCGGTGAGCAGGCGCCGCGACGGTCGCAGACCAGTGACCCGGTCGATCGCGATGTCTCCGATTTCCCGCATGTGTCGGCGGACAGCGACTTCACCACCGTCGGAGAGATCTTCTCCGCCACCGCCAACCCGGATCGGAAGAAGCCTTTCGACATCCGGGCCGTGATGCGGGCACTCTCCGATCAGGACCATCCGGTGCTGGAGCGGTGGGCGGGCATGGCCGACGCCGATACCGCCGTGGTGCAGGACGCACGGCTCGGCGGCATCCCGGTGTGCCTGCTGGGCATCGAATCGCGGAATGTGCCGCGGCGCGGCTTCCCGTCCACCGACGGCCCCGACACCTACACCGCGGGCACGCTGTTCCCATTGTCGTCGAAGAAGGCCGCTCGGGCGATCAACGCGGCCAGCGGCAACCGGCCGCTGGTAGTGCTGGCGAACCTGTCCGGATTCGACGGCTCGCCGGAGTCGATGCGGAAGCTGCAGTTGGAGTACGGTGCCGAGATCGGCCGCGCCATCGTGAACTTCCGCGGTCCCATCGTGTTCTGCGTGATCTCCCGATACCACGGCGGCGCGTTCGTGGTGTTCTCGAAGGCGCTGAACCCGAACATGACCGTGCTCGCGTTGGAAGGCTCGTTCGCCTCGGTACTCGGTGGCGCCCCGGCCGCCGCGGTGGTGTTCTCCAGCGAGGTCAACGCGCGGACCGCTGCCGACGCGCGAGTGCGGGAACTGGAGGAACGCGTCGCGAGCGCGACCGGCACCGAGCGCGCGGCCCTGACCGCGGAGCTCGATGAGATCCGGTCGTCGGTCCGCGCGGAGAAGCTCGGCGAGGTAGCCGCGGAATTCGACCGCGTGCACAATATTCAGCGCGCTGTCGAGGTCGGTTCGGTCGACGCCATCATCAACCCCTCCGAACTCCGCCCCCGCATCATCGAGGCCATCGAAGCACACCTGGCCGACCAACCCGCCCGGACGTAAAGGAGAAGCCGGGCGGACTTTCAAGGCCAGGAGAACAGGTCCCGACGCCGCGGGTGCGAAGGTGGGTGAGCACACTCATCCAGAACTTCGCACCCGCACCGCCTGTGCCTTCCCGCATCCGGGGTGGGCCACCGCCACCCCGTCGGCCACCGTCAACTCCGCTCGTACCGGACGTCGGTGGTCAACGCCCACGCAGCTCGGCGAGGAAATCTATTGCGCAGTTCCAGATCTCCTCGTGCGGTGCACCGTTTTCGGTCAATCACCCAGGTCATTGAGCTTGTCGATGATGATCCGAATGCGAGTGACCGCGACAGGATCCTGTGTCCAGTGCTCGTGGCCGACTCGGAGGGTCGCGACCAGCAGGTCGCCAGGAAAAAGGTCGCCCTCGGCAAGTGGATTCCATTGCAGCTGGATCAACGCGCGCGGCAACAAGACATCGACACCTTCGTTCTGCTGCAGCAGGCAACGAACATCCTCGATAGTCAGTCGGCCGATCGGCTTGCGCCACAGCGCATGCACAGTGCGCATCAGACGGGTCGCCTCCGGCGGCATCGCAGGCCACACGTTGTCCTCGAGCTGTTCCAACGACAGCTCCTCGTCAGCGTCCGCGCACAACGTCCACCTTCCGGCTTCGTGCCGGAAGAACAGAGTGGCGACGTCGCCGGTTGCGTGCATGATGCGCGCGAAGGCGACATCCCCGAAAAAGCGGATATCCAGCTGATCCGGCAGCAAGGCGGAGGTGAACAAACTCCGCGAGTTCGGTGATCGAGCGCGGGATCGCTCAGCGCTGGCGCCAGCTGAGCGGTCCCGGCAGGTCGACATTGTTCTTCTTGCTGCGGGAGTTCCACGACCACGGGCCGATCTTGATACTCCACGAGGACAGACCCGACTGGGTGAAATTGAGTTTCAGCGGCCCGAAGGATTTGCGCTGACGGTATCTGATGGGCATGAGCAGCCTCCTTCACTCGTTCCCCCCGGCAATAGCCGATCATGTTGTCCCTCAAACCTTTCCTGGTCAGGAGTGATGCCGCTCGGTTTCGGTGCCGATGTCATCGCGAACGCCGACAACACCACTATTTCGGGTCACCTCGGAGCAGTTGGAAGGTCGATATCGGTACACCCGCTCGCTCGCTTGCAGCCAGTGCCCGAATCCAGTAGGTCCGCACTGCGTGCGCCAACTCCTTGTCTACTCCGGCGGCCGTGGCGGTTCGGACGACATGCTGCGCGCCGGCCGCCATCATGCGCAGATAGGCCATATCGCGCCGCCCGCCGGTGGTTGTCATGGCCGCCACCGCGGCATACAGATCCGCCATGTCGCCCATCGACCGTTGTGCGTACGGCAGGAAGCGTTCGATCGATTCGCCTGATCGATCGATCATGGCCAGTGCCTGCTCGAAGGCGAGCAGCCCGGGTAGGAACATTGCCAGGATCGCCTGGTAGTACAGCTGTGCGATCCCCTCGTCCGCACCGAGGTACTCCGGCCTGCCCAGCGGCCGGAGCACGTCGGCACATGCAGCGAAGACATCGCGGGGGCCGCTGTAGAAGATATAGGCGGCGGAACTCCCTACGCCATCGCTGTCGGCCATCACTCCACCAGCGAGGAATCGACCTCCACGCGCACGGATCCATTCCCCCGCTGTCCGTGTACTTTCCGGCGCGTCCGACGAGAGGTTGACGATTATCTTGCCCGGCAGATGCTCTGCCACAGGCTCGAGCACGTCGTACATTGCGGGATAGTCGGTCAAGCTGAGGACGATCACCTCGCCGGCGCTCAAAGCTTGTCCCACAGTTTCGGCTCGCACGGCGCCGAATTCGACTACCTCGTCGGCCTTCTCGGGGCTGCGGTTCCACACGGTCACTTTCGTGCCGGAGGCACACAACGACCGAACCATCGCCTGCCCCATCGGCCCCAGACCGATAACCGTCACCGAACCAGCTGACTTGGACATCATTTGTTTCCTTCGAATACGGTTTCGCAGATCGTGTCGGCACCGGACTCGATAGTGACTGCCGCCGTCCACGTCGGGAAGACCGCACTTCGGGTCCCGGTAACTTACCTCCTGGTTCGGGACAAGGTCAGAACACCGCGGCTCCTACGGCGGTGGTGTGGATCACCCATCGACGCAAATGATCGAATCGGTTCGCGGCGATCGGGCGCGGCCGGGGTACTTTCGGCCAGGGTTGATGTCGGAAGGAGGCCTCTTGATCTCGGCACTCAACCGGCTTGTCGACCTCGTCGAGGAGCACCTCACCGAGGAGTTCGACGTCCACGAGCTGGCCAGAACGCTCGGCACGACCGAGTACCACCTGCGCCGGATGTTCTCGTCCCTGGCCGCGATGCCGCTGTCGGAGTACGTGCGCCGTCGCCGCATGACCATTGCCGCCGGCGATGTCGTCCGGGGCGAGGACGATTTGCTGAGCATCGCCGTCCGACACGGTTACGGCTCGACCGAAGCATTCGGCCGAGCGTTCCGGGCTGTCCACGGCGCCGGCCCCGGTGACGTTCGCCGCGATGGAGGCCCCCTTCGCGCACAACCGCAGCTCAGGTTCCGCCTGACCGTTGAAGGGAGCACCCCCATGGACACCCGCATCATCGACCGACCCGCGTTCCGGCTCGTCGGACACGCAGCCAGGGTTCCGCTCATTCACCAGGGCATCAACCCCCACATCCAGCAGCACATCACCGCACTGCCGCAGGAGGAGCATCTGCGGCTGAAGGCTTTTGGCGACACCGAACCCCGGGGCCTGCTGCAAGTCTGCGACGACCTGGATCCCGACGGCACCGAGGGCAGCGAACTGACCTATCTGCACGGCATTGCTGTCTCGTGGGACACCCCAGCCCCCGAAGACCTCGATGTCATCGAGGTGCCGAACGGCAAATGGGCGGTCTTCCACACTGCCGGACCCCATCCGCAGGCCTTGCAGGAGACCTGGGCCGCGACCGCCACAGAGTGGTTCCCCTCCAACCCGTGGCGTCTGCGGCCAGGTCCCTCGATGGTCGCGGTCCTGAAGCGCGCGGACGACTTCAGCACCGCGACCTGCGAACTGTGGCTACCTGTCGAACCGGTGTGACACCCCTGCGGAGAATCCGGACAGCGAGGATCCGGTCCGGCTGCCTGCCCGATGCCGGGCTGGACGATGCCGGTCCACTGGTCCGAGCCCGTTGTCGGGCAACCGAATGCTCGGAGACACCCGAACATCAGGACGCAGGAGCGGTTCCGAGATCGAAGCTGATACCGGAACGCAGCACCCTGGTGGCGGAAAGCCCGATCATGTCGCGGAAGGTCTCACTGAAGTGGGACGGGGTGGCAAAGCCGGCGTCGAGGGCGGATCGGGTGAGATCGTGGCCTGCCACAGCGCCGCGGACAGTGTGGATCATGCGGTTCCATCGCTGATAGCCGCGGAATGTGGTACCGCACTGCTGGGTGAACAGGCGGAGGAAGTGGGTGGTGGACAGGCCCAGGTTCGCGGCGATGTGGTCGGCACGGAAGGCGTGGGCCGGGTCGCTGCGGATGGTGGCGGCGACCCGCTCGATGCGTGGATCGGGGGCGGTTGCGGGACCGGCGACGGCTCGGGCGTAGATGCGGTCCGGATCCACGATGGGGCCACGGCACAGCTCGATGAGTTCCCGCTGCCGCCGGTGTGACAGGCCGAAAGGACCTGCGGCAGCGGTCATCTCGTCGGCGATGGCAGTGGCGGGCGCACCCGTGGGGTCGACGAACAGCGCCAGAATCCATCCGCGAGTTGCGACGATGCGCTGCATCGTACGAGCGGGAGCGAATGAACTACCGGTGCGAATCGGCCCGTTCGCGGTATGCAGGACGAGCGGCGCGTCCAGGCCGACACTGAGCATCGCGACCGAGGGGGAATGCGGGTCGACGCCGAGATCCGGCCCGATATAGCCGACGTGACCCTGCCGTACCCACGCCACCGGCGTCCGCGCCGAACCGCAGATTTCCGAAAGCGCGTCGATGGTCACGCTTGCCAGGGTATCGGTACGCCGCCGGACCACGGCGGTCGACAAGGAGTCTGGAGAGCAGTCATGCGAGGCAAAGTTCCCCTTGGTGTGCGGATTCTAGCCGCACTCTCGACCGAACCGGACTGGGATTCCATCACCCCGGCCCAGGTCATCAATTTGCGCGAAGCGCAGAACCGCAGGCGCAGGTCCGCCCTCGGCAGCTTCGCCACCGGCAAGCCCGACCGTCGCGCGCTGATCACCACACATACACTTCATCTGCCGGGGCGTCGGCTGAGTGCCCGCGTGTACCGGCCCGTGCGGGAAGACTCGGCGCTGCCGCTGATCGCCGCGTTCCACGGCGGCGGATTCATTCTCGGCGCACCGGACCAGGACGACTGGCTCCTCAGCCATCTGGCGGTCGGCTGTCCGGCCGTTGTCGTCTCGGTCGACTATCGGCTGGCACCCGAGCAGCCCGTTCCCGCTCCCATCGAGGACGCCTACGACGCCGTCCCCCGCATCGTCGAAGAGGCCGCCGTATGGGGGGCAGACCCCACGCGGCTCGCCGTGCTGGGCGCCAGCGCGGGAGCTACTCTCGCGGCTCTCACCGCGATCAAAGCCGATGACCTCGGGCTGCCGGTGCGTGCCCAGGTACTGATCAACCCGCAACTGGATTGGACCGAGCAAGTCTTCGAGTACCCGTCGTTCACCGAGAACGCGGACAGCCCAACCGCGACACCGGCCAATTGCCGCGCGGTGCAACGCCTCGCTCTGCCCGAATCCCTCGACCCGCACACCATTTCGCCATTGCACACCGACAACCTCGTTGGCCTCGCCCCGGCACTCATCCAAGCCGTGGGTACGGATCCGCTGGAAGATCAGGCACCGGCCTATGCCGATCGGCTGCGGCGAGCGGGAGTCGAGGTGACGCTGACCCGTTATCCGGAAGCGGTGCACGCCTTCATGAGTATGCCCGGACTGGTCCCCGCGGCCCGGCCCGCACGCGCTGAGATCCTCGCTCATCTACGCTGCCACCTGCTCGAGCAGGCGGGCAGTGCCGCGACGGGAGCAACGGAGACGGGACGGCGATGACAAGCGTCGTTGCCGATTCCGCTGCGAAAAAAGTGCTGGCGGGGTTGCTGCGCCCGTTCCTGCGCGGTTTCGCCGCCGTTGTCGTCCTGCAGGTCTTCGGCGCCGTCGCGGGGTTGGCGCCGTTGCTCGCGGTCGTCGAACCGGGTCGAACACTGGACTCAGGGACCCCGACGAACGGCAACACCTGATCGAGGACGACTCTCGCTACCCACGGCCCCTGCCGTGGATGACATGGAAGCTGCTGCCCATGCAACTCGCCGCTGAACTGACGGAAAGCGAACCGTCAGGTTGGTTCTGCCGTCAGCTTTTCATCGGATCGTGACCCCAGTTCATCAGCGAGTATCGCCAGTTACTGTGCGCGATTTCTCCGGACGGTCGTTGTTCGAGATGGCGGTGCGCATAGCCGACGACTTTGCGCATGTGCGCGTAGTCGTCGTCGGTCGGGTCGGATTTCTCGAGAATTTCCACGATGCGGCGTCCGCTGACGTGCCCGGTGGACTCGCCGCCGCCCTTCGGTTTCTGCCCCACCGAATTGGACTCGTCGGTATCGAGCCACCGACGTAGTTCTTTCGCCGTCATGTTGACGACCTTGTCGAATTGTTTGCGTGTCTCTTCGTCGTCTGTCGCCATAGCGGCTCCGGTTCGATTTCATTCACCGTGCCGACGTAGAGCGTCGGGTTTGTGCACCGCATCACGGCCGCTTTTCGCACTGCGCACGCGATACTGCGGGTCCTCCTCGGATGCCCGGACGGTACGTCCGGCCGCCTCGGTGTCGGAGGTGATCACTTCTTCCACTTCGCCCGCGGTGGTACTGCCGTGACTATTCCATTCGACTTTGTCACCTTTGCTGAACGATTTCTTGCTCATGGTCGATTCCTTGCTCGTTCCCGTTTCAGACGTCGACGTGGTACCCGCGCGACGGCGGAGGAAACTGAGCGCTGATGCGCTACCGCATTGGTTCGGTGTCGGTTCGGGTGGCCGGAGGCGTCCGGTCGAGGGCGCTGCCGCAGCGTGGCGAGTTGTTGTCTGTCACCACTGACAACAGACCTCACACCAGCGGTTTCCCCAGCGAGCGCCGCCTGCGCATGTCGTAGAGATAGGTTTCGAACGGATACAACCGCCAGCGCTCGGGAACCAGCCGTAGCACCAGTCCGATCGAACGCATCGTGAGTTCGAAGACGCGCTGTCGGCGAGGGCTCCAGTCCAGTCCCAGTTCCTCGCGGAATCGCCGGGGAAGAAACCCCGTGGTGAAAAACCGGTTGATCCGCCGGAAAGCCATCCGCTCGATTCGCCGATAAGGCCCCAGATCGACAACTTGGTCGAGCAGATAGGCTCGCACCTCGTCGTCTATCGCGATGCCGGCCAGCTTCGATTCCCAATACTCGGCGAACGCCGCGCGATCGCGCGGCCACAATTCCGGTCGCATCTGTAATGTCGTCCCGAATCGGCTGGCCTCGCAGTACAACTCGTCGGCCAGGTCGTCGTCCACGCGGCCGTAGAGGTAGGTCAAGGAATCGATGGTGCCCCGGTAGAGGCACGCGGCGACCCACAGTTGCAGTTCCGGATCGAAGGCGTTGTACTTCACCGGACTGCCGGGAGCGGAGCGCACATGACGATGCGACGTGTCGACCGCCGCCCGATACGCGGCGCGGTCGTCCTCGGAACCCAGCATCGCCACCGCCAGATAGGTCAGGGTCGTGCGGCCGCGTTTGCGCGGATGCAGGGTGTAGCGCCCGCTGTCGACCGTGCTCTCCACCACGCCGCGGCCGACCGGGGGCGAACTCAGCTGCATGATGACGTTGGCAGGGCCGCCCAGCAGCGCGGCCGGGCCTGCCATATAGCGGCGTCGGCGCCCGAGATCCGGAGCGGAAGGGGTCGGCGAGGGTGCCGACGGTTCAGGACGGGGCATGCCGATCTCCAACGAGGGGCTGATATAAATTACACGTTATTCTCTCATCCTCCGGGGCGGTGGGCAACCCTGAATCACCAGATCAAGTAACCTATCTGTCGTGAATATGTGAATGACTATTCTTGTGGTGCGGTAGGCTCTATCGAGCTGCTGACCCGCCGCGCGGCAGCCGGGACTGGGCCGCGATCATCGAGCGGCGCAACTGGAGGTGTCCGATGACAATGACGTTGCGATCGCCGGTCAGGGCGATCCGGTCGGTGGCCGACTCGGTATCGGCGGCCGTCGTGCTCGCCAAGCGCGGGATGTTCGATCCGGCGCGCCCCGGCGAGACGATTCGTGTGATGCGCGAGGCCTCGGTATACGGCCCGTTCGTCACCGTGCTGGCACATGCCGCACGTCGCAACGGGGCCGCGCCCGCGATCGTCGACGAACGTGGAGCGCTCACCTTCGATCAACTGGACAAGCAGTCGAACGCACTCTCCCGCGGACTGTCCGCCGCCGGCATCGGCCCCGACACCGTGCTCGCCGCATTGTGCCGCGACCACCGTGGGATGGTGCTGACACTGCTGGCAGCCGGAAAGCTGGGCGCTCGTGTGGTGCTGCTGAACACCGGGTTCGCCGGACCGCAGCTCGCCGACGTCGCCGAGCGAGAGAACGTCGGCGCGATCCTGCTCGACAGTGAGTTCATGGACTTGCTCGATGCGATTCCTCCGCGGGTTCCGCGAGTGGCGACCTGGGTGGACGACGCCGACGCCATGGCGGCGGATACGCCGACGATCGACGCGCTCATCTCCGCGAATTCGACTGCCGCACTCCCGCCTCCCCCACGGCCGGGCGGCGTCGTACTCCTGACCAGCGGCACTACCGGTACGCCGAAAGGCGCACCGCGGGAGAAGGTCTCACCGCTGCAATCGGCGCAGTTCCTGCACAGGGTGCCGATGCCGCGCGACAACACGATCGTGATGGCGGCGCCGATCTTCCACGGCACCGGCCTGTCGCAGCTCGGTCTCGGCTGGGCATTGGGCAACAAGGTGGTCTTCCAGCAGCGCAAGTTCGATCCCAGGCGAACACTCGCGAACGTCGCCGAGCACCGCGCGGCGACGCTGGTCGTCGTGCCCACGATGCTGCAGCGCATCCTCGATCTAGGAGCCGGGGTGCTCGAGCAGCACGACACGCGCTCGCTGAAGGTGATCTTCGCCGCGGGATCGCCGGTCTCCCCGGACCTGAGCAGACGCACCGCCGAAGCCTTCGGTGACGTGCTGTACAACCTCTACGCCTCGACCGAGGTCGCCGTAGCCGCCGTAGCCACCCCGCAGGACATGCGAGTGGCGCCGGGGACCGTCGGCAAACCTCCCGTGGGATGCCGGGTGGCGATCTACGACGCGCAGCGAAAGAGGATCACCACGCCCGGCGAGGTCGGAACCATCTTCGTCTCCAGCGGGCTCAGCTTTTCCGGCTACACCGACGGCCGGCACAAGGAAATCGTCGACGGACTGCTCTCCAGCGGCGACGTCGGCCATTTCGACGCCGACGGCCGATTGTTCATCGACGGCCGCGACGACGACATGATCGTCTCCGGAGGCGAGAACGTCTTTCCGCTGGAGGTGGAGAATCTGCTCGTCGAGCGCGCCGACATCCTCGACGCCGCGGTGGTGGGCGTCGAGGATCGCGACTTCGGCAAACGACTGCGCGCTTTCGTCGTCCCGGCCGAGGGCGCCGAGCGCGACGAGCAAGAGATCAAGGACTACGTCAAGGCGAACCTGGCCCGCCATAAAGTGCCACGCGAGGTGGTGTTCGTCGACGAGCTGCCACGGAACGCCACCGGCAAGCTGATGCGTCGCAAACTCGAGGAGACCGACGGATAGGGCTGCCGCGTCGATCTCGCCATCTCTTGCCGGGGCGTCATCCGGGCCACGCCGGGAGGGTGCAGCGAGCTATGGATTCATCTCGAAGACGCCGGCGTGGCTGGTCACCTCGTCGTAGAGGCGTGCTGTCCGCTGCTCATCGATGATCGGTTTGCGCAGCACACTCAGTGCCCAATCCTGCTGGGCAGGGGTCGACGATGCCTTCGAGAACACTCCCAGCGCGTACGCGGAGAAGTCGCGAACGAACACCTCGAAGATCGAATCGATGATGTCCTCCGACGTTCCGATGATGGCGGCTTGTTCGAGGATGAGCTGTCCGTAAGGCAGCAGCGTGAACAACTCCCCTACTGCCAGCTGATAGTCGAGATCCTCGAGCTGAGCCGAGGTGGGCGGCGCCTGCACCGGGAACTGGGTGAACTGCTCGGCCTGCTCGATGAACAGCGCCACATTCGGGAGATGACGGTAGCTCGCGTACGCCGCTCGCCAGTCGGCGAAGCGAACTTTGCTCAACCCGGCGGCGCCCGGTTGCCGGAACAGGGATTCGTCGTCGCCGGGATCACGTCGCACGGGCACAGCAGGCAGTTCCGCCGGATTGAAGAGAAAGTTCGGCATGAATTTCAGAGTGAGCGCCATATTGACATGGGCAGTGCCCTCCAGCCTCGGCATGGAGTCGATGGTGCCGCGCGCCGTCGCGAAGTAGCTGTCCTTCTCGAACCCCCTGGCCGAGATGACATCCGAGAGTTCCCGGAATACACGCTCCGCTTCGCGGGTGACTTTCATCTTGCCGATGGAATTGAACATCACGAAACGGCGATCTTCCGGGGTGGAGCATCGCATGTAGTCGATCGCTCGTTCATGGTAGAGCCGCATGGCATTCATTCGAACGTAGCTGTCGCAGAGGATCTGGCGCACCTGCCCGAAGTCGGTGACCGGGTGGCCGAACAGAATCTTGGCGCTGGCGTGGTTGATCGTCTCGTAGAAACAGTGCTGCACGATCCCAAGCGCGACCATGCCGATGTTGAACTTTCCGCAGTTGACAGCGGCGAGTGCGGAGTCGAATGCCGTGCGGCCCGTGTGCAATACGTCGTCGGCCGACACGGGATAGTCCACCAGATCATAGGCACTGACGAAGTTCTGGCCGTGGATGACGTTCTTGACCAGCCGGTAGTTCGGGTGCTGACTGTCGACGATGAACCAGACGTACGCGTCGGGACCCGCCGAGTCGGTACGTCTGCCGATGGTCGGCACGATCCTGGCCACGTTCCCATTGCCGATGTAGTACTTGCTCCCGGTCGCCGTGAACCCGCCCGCGCCATCGGGAGTGAGCAGCATATCGGTGGCATAGATGTCGGCGCCGTGATCCTTCTCCGACAGCCCGAATCCGATGACCCCGCCGCGGTCGAGCTCCTCGGCGGCACGAAGGTGCGCCTTGACGTTGGCGCTCTGCCAAATGGTGGCGAGACCAAGTGTGGAAACACCCCACGCGTACCAATACTGGGATCCGTAAAAGCCGGTGATCTCGTTGAACCGGGAAATGAACGCCGTGTCCCAGCGTTTGTCCGGATCCGCGCCGGCACTTGCCCGCGGTGTTGCCATGTAGGCGATGATCCGGCTCTCGGCCAGGAACTCCATCCAGTCCTCGTACCACTCCGCCCGGTGAGCGTCGCCGGTGAGCGCCTGCTTGCCCTTCGCTTCGAAGAACTCGACCACCGACCGTAACCGAGCCCTGGTGGCTGGATCGAACTCGTCGAACGTCTCGGTTCTGGGGTTGAACAGGGCCATGGCGACGCCGCCTTCCAATGTGATGGCAATTGCCATCACATTAGAACTGACGGCAGGTGACGTCAATCTCTGACCGGCGTCGCCGAGCTTCACAGGAAGAGCGACGCCGAGCGTCGGACCGCGTCAGCGTTGGCCCGAGTGGGCGGCAAAGCCGCCACAAAGGAAATCGCCAGTTACTGGCGAGGCGCCTACGGATTGCAGTTCGACCATGCCGAGAGCACGTTCGCGCCGACCTGGCGCCCCATGCCAGGGCCGAACATCCGCGCGGACCCCGCCTCCCGCCCCGGGCGTCCTCGTGGAGTCGCAAAGATCGCCTGGTCACAAGCCGCGGCAGTTCATCGACGCCGCCCGGGCCCGCCGCATCGACACCGCCCAGAATTCACGGACGGCTTCGAACGGCCTTGTCACCGACGCGGAGGTTGCCCGCCGCTCGGTGCCGCCGTGGGCACGACGGACGAGCCGACGGCGGCACCATGCGAGCCGTCGACCTCATCGAGAACATGCTGGGCTGAGCCCTCCGCGGAGGGCTCACCCCTCCTGGTCGTTCGCAGTCCCCATACTCCTAGGGTTACCGCTATGCCCATGTATTGCAGGTAGGCGGCGACGACCAGCCATCCGCCGTAGTCGTGCAGCCATGCCCGCAATGGCACCAGCGCCGCGACGCCGAGGCAGATCAGGAGTGTGCCCAGCACCAGCGCCGGGATCCGCAGCGGAGCGAGTTGCTCATCGAGGCCACGCACAGACCGCGTCGGGTCCGCGGCATATTTGGGCCGGGGCGTGGCGGCGACACCGCCGTCAACTGTGCCGAACAGGTTTGGTGCATACGCGGGTGTGGCCATAGCGGTCTCCAGGCCGACGTTTCGGTCGACCGAGGTAGCGATTCGGTATAGCAGCTGGCACAAGGCTATCTATCAGCCATCAATATCGTGGCGGTTATGCAGGTTGGAGGAAAGAGTGACTGCATTACACGAACGCCAGAGCGCGAGCGAGACCAAACCGTTACCTTCTGCGCACATTCGCCCGCTACCTCGGCAAACGCACTGAGTGCATAGCGGATGTCGTCCTCACCCCGAGAGGAAAGCTCTCCGTCGAGGTTATCGAACTGATACGTCGCGACCGTTCACCGAGCAGGTTCCGACAGCCCCTCATGGTGGCGGCGGGGCTGGCGCACGGTCAGCAATCAGGTCGTCCGCACCCACGTACCGGGGGTCGACTCGATCGGCCGGCGCGCCGGACGGGGGGCAGAAGCAGCCCACCGACGCACCCAGCAGAACAAGATACCGGAGTTCACAATTCGCATGACCATCGCTATGCGTATACGTATACTGCGCTTATGTTTGATCCCCTCAGCCTCGTAGTCGGTGCCGGCCTTGTCGGTGTCGGCTGGGTTTGTGGTCGGTTCGGGCGTCGGCGAGTCCGGTCGGGGGAGAAACTTCCCGCGCGTTGCGGCTGCGGTCACGATCTGGCGCTGCACGACCGTGCCACAGGAACTTGTCACGCCGAGATCTCTCGAAAGGGCACGCACGGCTTGCGGGAGTGGGTCGGTTGCCACTGCCGCCGATACACCGGCCCGACTCCGCTGGAGGAAGTGTTCTCCTCGCCGATCCTCCCGCCGGAGTCCTGAAGGGGCGGGCCGGCGCCACGTCGCGGACGAGGTCGGTCTCTGCCTCGACTTTCGTTCCGGTGGCCCCCCGGCATCGGACGCGCCGCTGGGCGATACGGCTACAGCTGACCGTGCTGGGAGTCGAAGGTCAGGACCCGCCCGCCCAGCTGGACCTGGGTGCCCGGTGCGAGGGTGACCGGATGGCCGGGAACCGCACGGACCCAGTCCTGGCGGCCGGGGTGGCGGATGTGGGTGCCGTTGGTGGAACCGCCGTCGACGACCGTGACGTCCCAGTCGACGAGGCGGATCTCCGCGTGCGCTCGCGACATCCCGCCCGAGCTGTCCTCCAGCCGCACCGGGCGCGCACCGCGGGCGACCGCCTCGGAATGCTCCGGCTCGCGACCGAGTACGCAGTCGCTGTCCAGGACGAACGATGTGCCGTCGTCCAGCAGCAGCACCCCCAGCGGCGGGCGCACCCCCGGGCTCAGCACGCAGGTGAGCTGATCCATTCGGATGCCGCAGACCGCGCAGAACGACACCCGCGGGTCGTTGTGATGGTGGCGGGCGCATTGGAAGCCCGGCACGATCACGCGGTGCCCCAGTGCGTTGGAACCGGTGGACCCGAGCGCGTCCGCGACGACATCGGCGTTCGGTACCACCGTCTCGGCGAGGTTCGCGTCGTTGGCGATCGCGTAATCCCGATCGGTGCGGTGCGCCGGTCGCGCCGGACCCTGGTTCGGTCCCGGTGGCGCCACCGGTGTCCCGCCTTCGCGTGGCGTCACACGCCGCGCCGACGCCTGGAGATCGACTTCCGTTGCGGCGTCGCCGGATTCCTCGCCCTTGCGCAGGCTCGGCACCCGTGGCGGCTGCGGTACCGGCTCCTGCTCGGAACCCGGCCGCGCACCGGGACGCTGCGGATCCGGCGTTGCCTGCGGTCCGGGGACCCGATGCGGTGGCGGCGCCGGTTCCGAGAGCGGAGGTGGCTCCGCGCCGGGAGGGGGTCCGGACGCAGGCCGTGCCTCGACGTGCTGCGCCGGCCGTCGCGGTTCGGGTGCCCCCTCCCGTGCCGATCGCACCCGAGGCTCGGCTTGTGCGGATCCGGCATCAGGTTGTCGCACCGACGCGGTGACACTGTCGCTCACCGGTCGGCCACCGATTGCCTCCGCGATGGCTCCTGGCCACAGCACCGCGCCCGACCCCGGTGCGGTCCCCTCACCGAGCGCGCAGATTCCGCGGCCCGGCAGGGCCTCCGCGGTCCACCCCGCCTCATCCACGAACAAACCCGCACCGCTGCCGGGCGCGGGCGTCACCATGCGGTCGACGGTGAATCCGGCGTCCCGGCCGCGCAGTACCTCGGTGCGGCCGGGACCTGCCAGGACGGCGGTGACCCCGCCGTGCAGGAACACCGCCAGGCCGTTGTCCAGGGGCGTGATCACCCCGAATTCGACCTCGTCCTCCTCGCCGTTGGACAGGCTCATAAGCCAGGTCGTGGCCAGCCGCGCCACCGCGCGCCCGCTGTGGCGCCGCTCGCGCGCGACGGCTTCTCGCACGATGTCCAGCAACGCCGACATCGTGCGGGCAGCCACCGTGTCCACGGTGACGGCGCCGTCGCCCCGATGCGCGACGACCATGACGACGCCACCCACACTCGCCACCAGATGGGCGCCCGGCACCACCTCGATCTGCGCGCTCACAGGAACCTGCCACCTTGGAAACGCCACCGGTGGAATACCACCCGCATCGGCCCGTTCACGATGAGCCAGAAGACGATCCACGTGAGGACGAACTGGATTCCGAACGCGGTGAGCGACGGACGCAGATGCTCGGGCAGCACCACGGTGGTGTAGCGCACGAGGACCCACATCAGCGCCCCCTCGTTGAGGATGGTGACGAAACCGAACAAGGTCGGCCAGTCCTTTTCCCAGCGGAACTGCTGCAGGAAATGGTAGAGCAATTCCCAGAGCACACCGACCAGAACGGTCGCCAGGAGCACCGACAACGTCACCCGGTAAGCCTGGCCGATGCTCAACGAGCCGGTCGGCAGCGCGGGTGTGATGATCAGCGCGACGAAGAAGCCGATCACGCTCAGCGCGAGAAGACGGGTCTGGATTCGCCCGTTCAGGGTAGGAAGCATCGCTCAGATCTTCTTGTTCGTAACCCACAGCCACCATTGCCGCGTCGAGCGCAGCGGCCCCATTCTCCGGCAGAGCCCGACCGCGGCGAGATCGTCGGCGATCTCCTGCGCCGCGATCTGCAAGCCGAGAAAGGTGTCCACCCCGACGAACGGCCCGCCGAGCGTCGCGCTGCCGGAGGCGTACATCCGTCCGGCGCCGCTGCGGGTGCCGATCAGCTCGAATGTCGTGTCCACGTCCAGCCTGCCGAGCGGATTGCGTCCTGCGCCGGTGTGGTCGAGCAGGTCGGCCAGCAGCCGGTGCTCGCGGATGTCGGCTTCCAGCCCTGTGCAGTCGATGATGTAGTCGACGGTCGTGTCGAACGGTTGCGTCGGCGGCGGAAACGGCAGCGGCGCACTGGTGTCCGGAAGGATCGTCGCGACAACGCCTTGCCGCCCGCCGGCGGGACGCGGAGCTCGCATCGTTCCCGCCATCACCTGGTACCACCCCTCCCGGCGGCCACGGCGCAACTGTTCCTGCCAGTTGTCCCTGATCGGGGTGTTGGTGCCCGAGATCTCCTTGTACGCCCGCGCGCGATCTTCGCCTTGCAGGCGGCGCACTTTCTGCTTGAGCTGACCGCCCCACACCGACTTCGGATAGTTGAAACCCTGGTAGGCCCATCCGTCACCGCCCTTGCGCCTGCTGAAGATGTTCTTGCCGTGTGAGCCGGAGATATACGTGCGGAACAGGTGCAGGATCCGGGTGTCGAGGCGGTACTTGTCCCGGTCGTCGATCAGCCGTTGCAGGACGCGGCTGGCCACGATCCCGCTGCCGCGGATCAGCACGGTGCCCGGCCGCCGCTGCAGCGCCTGGTAGACGTGCTCGTGCGGCTCGTAGGCGTTGACCACGCGGGTCGGGTCACGATGGGTTTCCCGGTATTCCTGCAAGTCCGGCAACAGCTTCAGCCCCGGGTAACCCACGGCCACATGGACATACGTGCTGCGGAAGGCGACGCGCTTGGTCGGTGTCGAGCCCGTTGGCGGGGTGAGGATGGTGAAGTATCCGCCGCCGTGGCGTCTGCGCACCATGCGAACGTGACCGCGGTGCAGCGAGCGAGCGTAGCCGATGCGATGGAACTCCCGCTCCATGGCGGCGAACGCCTGACCCGCCCGCGGCGTGTAGTAATTGGCGAAGATCGGCTCGACGAAGACGTTCCACAGCGGCTTGATCGACTTGTCCGCGACGGCCTCCCGCACGGCGTAGGAGGGGAAGCCCCAGATGTTGTCCGGCGTCGAGGCCGAGTCGCTGCGCAGGCGCTCGCCGCGCGGAATCTGCGAGACCCTGGTCAGGTATTCGTAGGAGGCCCACGGGTGCTCCTGCGGACCGAGCACGGCCATCGCCTCCGCGGGCACGCCGAAGATCCGGAGCGTGTCGTAGGTGACGAACGACCCGATGCCGCTGCCGATGGTCACGAACGGTACGTCGATCACCGGAATCCCGGTGTTGCCAAGCATTTCATCGGTCCACACGTCGGTATCGACGAGGGCCTGCGTGATGTCTCCCCGCATTGGCCGGACTCTACCGGCAGATTCTTACCAACTGCTTGTCGTCGGCTTTGCCCGCACGGCCGCGCCGGTGACACGCACCGCACGACGCGCGGGGACGATCTGCGCCGAACCTGCCACGCGGCCCACCCTCGTGGACGTACCATGCCGTTCGTGGCCGATTCCACTCGTTCCACCCCGCTGCGGGTTCTCGTGTACAGCAACGACGCCGACACCAGGCGCCAGGTGATCCAGGCCTTGGGCAAGCGTCCGCACCCGGAGCTACCGCCGTTCGAGTACCTCGAGGTGGCCACCGCCCCCGTGGTGATCGCGCAGATGGATGCCGGCGGTATAGACCTCGCCGTGCTCGACGGCGAGGCGACCCCGGCCGGTGGACTCGGCATCGCCAAGCAGTTGAAGGACGAAGTCGATCCGTGCCCGCCGCTTCTGGTGCTCACGGGCCGGCCGGACGACGCATGGTTGGCCAGCTGGTCCCGAGCGGAGGCCGCGGTGGCTCATCCCATCGATCCGCTCCGGCTCACCGAGGCCGTCGTCGCGCTGCTGCGCAGCCGCTCTGCGGCTTGATCACCGCCGACCACCATCGACCACGCTATTCATAGCGATCATGAATTAGTACGACCCGGCCTGCGACCGCGGTTCGACCGGCAAGGAACGAGCCCGGAGTTTCCGACCCATCGACTTGTCGATCCTCGCCCAGCTGTCGCCGATTCCGACTTTGAGCCCGCTCGGGACCACATGTGACGTCGCGATACCCGACACTTCGGGCTATCCAACTGACCGTTCACCCAACCTCTTGCGCGGCCCGCACGGATTACCACCGTTTCGGTCATAAATCCTTGTACTGAATTCGATCAAACACCGTCGCCAAACGCGCTGCGGGCCGCCCGTTCGGTTGTAGGCTGTGCCCTACCTCACATGGGAGCGGATCAGGTAATGACCGGTCCCGGTGAAGCCGAGGGGCGAGTCCGGCCGAGGCGGACAACGACGTCAGCCCGCCTCGGACGCTGTCGTCAGCCGCAGCTCGCAAGGAGGGGAAGTGCAGTCGTGAACATCGAGGTGCCGACGCTCGTACTCGGCGCGATCGCGGCGGCGTTCGCGCTGTTCTCCATCGTCCTATCGGCCCTGGTCGGCCCGAAGCGGCACAACCGGGCGAAGCTGGAACCCTACGAATGCGGTATCGAACCCACGCCGCATTCCGTGGCCGGCGGACCGGGAAATGTTACGGGACAACGCTTCCCGGTGAAGTACTACCTCACCGCGATGCTGTTCATCATCTTCGACATCGAGATCGTGTTCCTCTACCCGTGGGCTGTCCACTTCGATGCGCTCGGTCTCTTCGGTCTCACCGCGATGGCGTTGTTCATCTTCAACGTCTCGGTGGCCTACGCCTACGAATGGCGGCGCGGCGGGCTCAGCTGGGACTGAGCGCCGCGCAGCCGAGGTCGTAGCCGACAAGTGGAAGCGAGTCAGTAGAACATGGGTCTCGAGGAAAAACTGCCCAGCGGCTTCTTGCTGAGCACGGTCGAGGATTTCGCCGGATTCCTGCGCAAAGGCTCTCTGTGGCCTGCCACCTTCGGGCTGGCGTGCTGCGCCATCGAGATGATGGCCACCGGCGGGGGGCGATTCGACATCGCCCGCTTCGGCATGGAGGCTTTCCGCGCCTCGCCGCGGCAGGCCGATCTGATGATCGTCGCGGGCCGGGTGAGCCAGAAGATGGCCCCCGTGCTCCGCCAGGTCTACGACCAGATGACCGAACCCAAATGGGTGCTGGCGATGGGCGTCTGCGCGTCCTCCGGCGGGATGTTCAACAACTACGCGATCGTGCAGGGCGTCGACCACGTAGTACCGGTCGACATCTACCTGCCCGGCTGCCCGCCCCGGCCGGAGATGCTGCTGAACGCGATTCTGGCACTGCACGCGAAGATTCAGGAGATGCCGCTCGGCGTCAACCGCGAGGAGGCCATCCGGGCCGCCGAACAAGCCGCGCTCGCCTCGACGCCGACCATCCGGATGGAGGGTCTGCTGCGATGACCTTCGACACCCCCGACAACACCGACATCCCGGCCGCGCACGATGCCATCGATGCCGCGGCCACCGCGGGCCCCGAAGGCACACTGCCCGAAGAGGATGCCGTCGAGACCGGCGCCGACGTGATCGGTGTGCGCCGCGGCATGTTCGGCGTCACCGGCACCGGCGACACCTCCGGCTACGGCGGCCTGGTCCGCTCGGTCACCCTGCCGGGCGGCACGCCCGCCCCGTACGGCGGATACTTCGACGAGGTCGTCACGGTGCTGCACGGCGCACTCACCGGCAGCGACGTACGCCTGGACGCGGCGCTGGAGAAAGTGATCGTCTTCCGCGGCGAGCTCACACTGCACGTGCGCCGGGAGCATCTGCTGTCGGTCGCCCGCGCCTTGCGTGACGATCCCGCACTGCGTTTCGAGCTCTGCCTCGGCGTCAACGGCGTGCACTACCCGGAGGACTCCGGCCGCGAACTACACGCCGTCTACCACCTCATGTCGATCACGCACAACCGGCGCCTGCGGGTGGAGGTCGCCGCGCCGGACGCGGACCCGCACATCCCTTCGCTCTACGAGGTGTACCCGACCACCGACTGGCACGAACGCGAGACCTACGACTTCTTCGGCATCCGGTTCGACGGGCACCCATCACTGACCCGGATCACCATGCCGGACGACTGGCGCGGCCATCCCCAGCGCAAGGACTACCCGCTCGGCGGGATCCCGGTCGAATACAAGGGCGCGCGTATCCCGCCGCCCGACGAGCGGAGGGCATACAGCTGATGAACGACATCGACACCGAGCCCGGCGTCACCCACGACTCCGGGCCGGAGCCCACCACGGTCACCGTCGCGGGCCAGGACTGGGACCAGGTGGCCGAGACATTGGCCGGCGCGGGCGAGGAACGCATCGTCGTCAACATGGGTCCGCAGCACCCGTCCACCCACGGCGTGCTGCGGTTGATCCTGGAGATCGAGGGCGAAACGGTCACCGAGGCCCGCTGCGGAATCGGCTACCTGCACACCGGGATCGAGAAGAATCTCGAATTCCGCAACTGGACCCAGGGCGTCACCTTCGTCACCCGCATGGACTACCTGTCGCCGTTCTTCAACGAGACGGCGTACTGCCTGGGCGTGGAGAAACTGCTCGACATCACCGAGCAGATCCCTGAGCGCGCCACGGTCATCCGCGTGCTGCTGATGGAACTCAACCGCATCTCCTCGCACCTGGTCGCCCTGGCCACCGGCGGCATGGAACTCGGCGCGCTGACGCCGATGCTGTTCGGCTTCCGCGAACGCGAGCTGATCCTCGACGTGTTCGAGACGATCACCGGACTGCGCATGAACCACGCGTTCATCCGCCCCGGCGGCCTCGCCCAGGACCTGCCCGACGACGGCGTCACCAAGGTGCGCGAACTGCTCGCGCTGCTGCCCAAGCGCCTGCGCGACATGGAACACCTGCTCACCGCCAACCCGATCTGGAAGGCCCGCACCCAGGACATCGGCTACCTCGACCTGCAGGGCTGCATGGCGCTCGGCATCACCGGCCCGGTCCTGCGCGCCACCGGGCTGCCGCACGACATGCGCAGAGCACAGCCCTACTGCGGCTACGAGAACTACGAATTCGACGTTCCCACCACCACCGGATGCGACTGCTACGGCCGCTACGTCATCCGCGTGGAGGAGATGAAGGAGTCGCTGAAGATCGTCGAGCAATGCCTGGACCGGCTGCGGCCCGGCCCGGTCATGGTCGACGACAAGAAGATCGCCTGGCCCGCCGACCTCCGGCTCGGCGAGGACGGACTCGGCAACTCCCCCGAGCACATCGGCAAGATCATGGGCAGGTCCATGGAGGGGCTCATCCACCACTTCAAGCTCGTCACCGAGGGCATCCGCGTCCCGGCGGGCCAGGTGTACGTGGCCGTGGAATCGCCGCGCGGCGAGCTGGGCGTCCATATGGTCAGCGACGGCGGCACCCGGCCCTACCGGGTGCACTACCGCGACCCCTCGTTCACCAATCTGCAAGCGGTCGCGGCGATGTGCGAGGGCGGCATGGTCGCCGACGTCATCGCCTCGGTCGCCAGTATCGACCCGGTCATGGGCGGAGTGGACCGATGAACACGACATCGCAGAACGATTCCACCGGCGGCGGTAGTCCCGCGACCGGCGGCACGGCAATCCTGCTGAAGCTCGGCACCCGGCCCGAGCCCTACCAGCCTTTCGTGCGCGAGCGGCTCGAAACCGACGCCAAGGAGATCATCGGGCGCTACCCGCATCCACGCTCGGCGCTGCTGCCCCTGCTGCACCTGGTGCAGTCCGAAGAGGGCTACGTCACCGGCACCGGCATCGAGTTCTGCGCCGAGCAACTCGGCCTGACCGGCGCCGAAGTCACCGCGGTGGCCACCTTCTACTCCATGTTCCGGCGCACCCCGACCGGCGACTACCACGTCGGTGTCTGCACGAACACACTGTGCGCGGTCATGGGCGGTGACGCCATCCTCGCCGCGCTCGAACGGCACCTCGGCATCGGGCACGGCGAGACCACCCCGGACGGATCGATCACGCTCGAACACATCGAGTGCAACGCAGCCTGCGACTTCGCCCCCGTGGTCATGGTCAACTGGGAGTTCTTCGACAACCAGACCCCGGAATCCGCGCGTGCCCTGGTCGACGCGCTTCGTGCCGGTCAGCAGGTCACCCCGACTCGCGGGGCACCGCTGTGCACGTTCAAGCAGACCGCGCGCATCCTGGCCGGATTCCCGGACGAACGGCCCGGCGTGCTCGACGGCGCCGCGGGTGCGGCGACGCTCGCCGGTCTGCGGGTCGCCCACGAACAGGGCATGCAAGCTCCTGCCGCGCAAGAGGATCCGGAGGGCCTGCGATGACCCTCACCCCGGTGCTGACCACCTACTGGGACGATCCGCAGTCCTGGACGATGGACACCTACCTGCGCCACGACGGCTACCAGGCGCTGCGCACCGCCCTGCGGATGGAACCGGACCAGATCATCCAGACCATCAAGGACGCGGGACTGCGCGGGCGCGGCGGCGCGGGATTCCCCACCGGCATGAAGTGGAGCTTCATCCCGCAAGGGCCCGGGCCCGACGGGATCACCAAACCGCACTACCTGGTGGTGAACGCCGACGAGTCCGAACCGGGTACCTGCAAAGACATTCCGCTCATGCTCGCCTCACCGCACGCTCTGATCGAAGGCGTCGTCATCGCCTCCTACGCCATCCGCGCGGCGCACGCGTTCATCTACGTGCGCGGCGAGGTGGTTCCGGTCCTGCGGCGGCTACAGGCCGCGGTGGCGCAGGCCTACGAAGCGGGCTTCCTCGGCCACGACATCCTCGGCTCCGGCTACGACCTCGAGCTGATCGTGCACGCGGGCGCGGGCGCCTACATCTGCGGCGAGGAGACCGCGCTGCTGGACTCGCTGGAAGGCCGTCGCGGCCAACCCCGCCTGCGCCCGCCGTTCCCCGCCGTCGCCGGCCTCTACGCCTGCCCGACCGTGGTGAACAACGTGGAATCCATCGCCAGCGTGCCGCCGATCATCCGCAACGGCATCGCGTGGTTCCGCTCGATGGGCAGCGAGAGATCCCCAGGCTTCACCCTCTACTCGCTGTCGGGTCACGTGGCCCGACCCGGCCAGTACGAGGCGCCGCTGGGGGTCACGCTGCGCGAACTGCTCGGCTACGCCGGTGGCGTGCGCGCCGGACACCGGGTGAAGTTCTGGACCCCGGGCGGCTCGTCCACGCCGCTGTTCACCGAGGAGCACCTCGACGTGCCACTCGACTACGAGGGCGTCGCGGGTGCGGGATCCATGCTCGGCACCAAGGCGCTGCAGATCTTCGACGACACCACCTGCGTGGTGCGAGCCGTGCTGCGCTGGACGGAGTTCTACGCGCACGAGTCCTGCGGCAAGTGCACCCCGTGCCGGGAGGGCACCTACTGGCTGGTGCAACTGCTGCAACGGATCGAAGCGGGCACCGGCGCCGCATCCGACCTGGACAAGCTGCTCGACATCAGCGACACCATCAACGGCAAGTCGTTCTGCGCCCTCGGCGACGGCGCGGCCAGCCCGATCGTCTCCTCGCTGAAGTACTTCCGCGAGGAGTACACCGAACACCTGCGGCTCGGCGGATGCCCGTTCGACCCGGCGTGCTCTACCGCATGGGCGGAGTCAGGAGAAGAGGTCCGATGAAACCGGCATCGCGCAGCGATTCGATCTCCGGCGGCGCTCGGGCGAGGGGTAGGTCGGCCACCGTGAGCGGTCGCACCGGCGCGCCCGCTCCCGCCGACCTGGTGACCGTGACGATCGACGACAACGCCGTCAGCGTGCCGGCAGGCACCCTGCTGATCCGGGCCGCCGAGCTGATCGGCATCCAGATCCCCCGCTTCTGCGACCATCCGCTGCTCGACCCGGTCGGCGCCTGCCGCCAATGCCTGGTCGAGGTCGAGGGGCAACGCAAACCCGTCGCGTCCTGCACCATGGCCGTCGCCGACGGCATGGTGGTCCGCACCCAGCTCACCTCCCCCGCCGCGGACAAGGCGCAGGAGGGCGTGATGGAACTGCTGCTGATCAATCATCCGCTCGACTGCCCGGTGTGCGACAAGGGCGGCGAGTGCCCGCTGCAGAACCAGGCGATGTCCACCGGCCGCGCCGAGTCCCGGTTCGACGGACACAAACGCACCTACCCGAAACCGATTCCGCTGTCGACGGCCGTCCTGCTGGACCGGGAACGCTGCGTGCTCTGCGCCCGCTGCACCCGCTTCTCCCAGCAGATCGCAGGCGATCCGTTCATCGAGCTGATGGACCGCGGCGCGCTGCAACAAGTCGGCACCGCGCAGGCCGAACCGCTGGACTCCTACTTCTCCGGCAACACCGTGCAGATCTGCCCGGTCGGCGCGCTCACCGGCACCGCCTATCGTTTCCGCGCGCGTCCGTTCGACCTGGTGTCCAGCCCGAACGTCTGCGAGCATTGCGCGTCCGGCTGCGCACAGCGCACCGACCACCGGCGCGGAAAAGTGCTGCGCAGGCTGGCCGGTGACGACCCACAGGTCAACGAGGAGTGGAACTGCGACAAGGGCCGGTGGGCCTTCACCTACGCCACCGAACCCGACCGGCTCACCACCCCGCTCGTGCGCGGCTGGGACGGCGAGCTCGCCCCGGCCTCCTGGTCGGAGGCGCTGGCCGCGGCCGCGGAGGGGCTGGCCGCGGCCTTCGGCAACGCGGGCGTGCTCGTCGGCGGCCGGGTCACCGAGGAGGATGCCTACGCCTACGCCAAGTTCGCGCGAGTCGCCCTCGGCACCAACGACATCGACTTCCGCACCCGCGCGCATTCGGCGGAGGAAGCCGACTTCCTCGCCGCCAGGGTCGCCGGCCAGGACAGCACGGTGACCTACGACAGCATGGAGGCCGCGCCGGTCGTCCTGCTCGTCGGATTCGAACCCGAGGAAGAGTCGCCGATCGTCTACCTGCGGCTGCGCAAGGCCGCCCGCAAACGCGGCCTGCCGGTCTACTCGCTCGCGCCGTACACCTCGCGCGGCCTCGAACGCATGTCCGGGCGCCTGATGCGCGCCGTGCCGGGCGCCGAACCGCATCTGCTCGACGCCATCCGCACCGGCGAGATCACCACACCCGGCGCGGATCCCGCCCGCCTGGCCGATCTGGCCCGGCTGCTGCGGGAACCCGGTGCGGTGATCATGGTCGGCGAACGGATGGCGGGCATCGCGGGCGCCCTGTCGGCCGCAGTGCGGCTCGCCGACGAAACCGGAGCCGCCCTGGCCTGGGTTCCGCGCCGGGCGGGCGAACGCGGCGCGGTCGAAGCGGGCGCGCTGCCGTGCCTGCTTCCCGGCGGCCGCCCGGTCGCCGATCCTCGTGCCCGCCAACAGGTTCGGGCAGTATGGAACGTGCCCGAGCTGCCCGTCGGCGCCGGCCGTGACACGACGGCCATCCTGGAGGCCGCCTCCGGCCTCGCCGCGCTGGTCATCGGCGGCGTCGACGTCGCCGACCTGCCCGACCCGGCGGCCGCGCTGGCCGCCATCGACGCGGCCAGATTCGTGGTGAGCCTGGAACTGCGCCGCAGCCCGGTCACCGAGCGCGCCGACGTGGTCTTTCCGGTAGCCGCGGCCATGGAGAAAGCGGGCACCTTCCGCACCTGGGAGGGCAGGCCGCGTCCGTTCGCCGCCGCGCTCGGCGACGACATGGTGCGCCGCCAGACCGCGCCGCTGTCGGATCAGCGAGTGCTGCACGCCATCGCCGACGAGATGTCGGTGCGCTTGGGGCTGCCCGACACCGAGTCCGCCCGCGCCGAACTCGCCGAACTCGGCGCATGGGACGGCGCGCCCGTCACCGCGCCCACCCACCCGCCGAATCCGCTGCCGCGGCCCGAACCCGGCACCGCGGTGCTGGCCGGCTGGCGCATGCTGCTGGACGCGGGACGTATGCAGGACGGCGAACCGAATCTGGCCGGCATCGCCCGCCCGCCGGTGGTGCGCCTGTCGGCCGCCACCGCCGCCGAACTCGGCGTCCAACCCGACGATCCCGTCACCGTCGCCAGCAGCCGCGGCGCCGTCACGCTCCCCCTGATGATCAGTGACCTGCCCGACCGCGTGGTGTGGCTGCCGCAGCACTCGCCCGGCTGCTCCATCACCGAGCAGCTCGCCGTCCAGCCCGGCGCGATCGTGCACCTGCGGCACGCCGACGAGAGGATGAAGGAGCACCGTCATGAGTGATTCCGCCGCGCTCGTCATGGCGTCCGCGATCAACCACGCCGCCGAGCCCTACACCCTCACCGGCTTCGGACACGACCCGCTGTGGCTCGTGATCGCCAAGGCCGTCGCCGTGTTCGTCTACCTGATGCTCATACCACTGGTCGCGGTGCTCGCGGAGCGGAAGATCGTCGCCCGCATGCAGATGCGGATCGGCCCCAACCGCACCGGCCCGTTCGGCTCGCTGCAGAGCATCGCCGACGGCGTGAAGATGGCCCTCAAGGAGGACATCGTCCCGGCGATCGTGGACAAGCCGATCTATATTCTGGCGCCGGTCATCTCGGTGGTGCCCGCGTTCATGGCCTTCGCGGTGATCCCGTTCGGACCGGAGGTGTCCGTCTTCGGCGTGACCACCGCCCTGCAGCTCACCGATCTTCCGGTGGCGGTGCTGTACATCCTGGCGATCACCTCCATCGGCGTCTACGGCATCGTGCTGGCCGGATGGTCGTCGGGCTCCACCTATCCGCTGCTGGGCGGCTTGCGCTCGACCGCGCAGGTCATCTCCTACGAGATCGCGATGGCGCTGTGCTTCGCCACCGTGTTCCTGCTCGGCGGCACCATGGCCACTTCCGGCATCGTGTCCGCACAGGAAGGCACCTGGTATGTGTTCCTGCTGCTGCCGTCGTTCCTGATCTACTGCGTCTCGATGGTCGGCGAGACCAACCGGGCGCCGTTCGACCTGCCCGAAGCCGAAGGCGAACTGGTCGGCGGCTTCCACACCGAGTACTCCTCGCTCAAGTTCGCCATGTTCATGCTCGCCGAATACGTCAACATGGCAACGGTTTCCGCCCTGGCCACCACGCTGTTCCTGGGTGGCTGGCGGGCGCCGTGGCCGCTGAACATCTGGGACGGCGCGAATACCGGATGGTGGCCGGTGCTGTGGTTCACCGCCAAAGTCTGGACATTCCTGTTCGTGTTCATCTGGCTGCGCGGCACCCTGCCCCGGCTGCGCTACGACCAGTTCATGAATCTCGGCTGGAAACTGCTGATTCCGACCTCCCTGGCCTGGGTCATGGTCGTGGCCACAGCGCGGGTGTTGCAGGCCGAGGGCTACCCCGTGCAGACTCCCGTTCTGGTGATCGGCGGCTTGGCGGTCACCGGGCTGCTGGTGCTGCAGTTCCTGCGGGCGGGCCGGGCGCCGGGAACACCGCTACCGGCCGAGGAGCCTGTGACCGCGGATTCCGCCGATTCGACGGTCTTCCTCGGTTTCCCGGTGCCGCCGTTGCCCGCCGACGCGCACGCCCGCGACGCCACCCGCGCCAAGGCCGGTCTGTTCGAACCGCTGTCGGGGTTCGCGGTCACCGCCGCGACCATGTTCAAGAAGCCGAACACCGAGTTCTATCCCGAGCAGAAGATCCCCACCGCGCCCCGCTACCACGGCAGGCACCAGCTCAACCGTCATCCCGACGGCTTGGAGAAGTGCATCGGCTGCGAGCTGTGCGCGTGGGCATGCCCCGCCGACGCGATCTACGTCGAAGGCGCGGACAACACCGAGACCGAACGGTATTCGCCCGGTGAACGGTACGGGCAGGTCTACCAGATCAACTACCTGCGCTGCATCGGCTGCGGATTGTGCATCGAGGCCTGCCCCACCCGGGCGCTCACGATGACCAACGACTACGAGATGGCCGACGACAACCGGGCCGACCTGATCTACGAGAAGGACCGTCTGCTGGCCCCCCTGCAGCCCGGGATGACCGCGCCGCCGCACGCCATGCACCCCGGCTCCGACGAGGCGGACTACTACCTCGGCCGGGTGCCCGGCAACCTCACACCCACCAGTGGTGCCACGGCAACGATCCCGGCCGACGCGGCCCGGCAACCTGCCACCGCGGGCACGGAAGGAGCACCACGGTGACCGATCTGATCCTGGCCGCGGAGCCGTTGACCAACGCCTCCACCGGCGAGACCGTCCAGTTCTGGATCCTGGCCCCGCTGGCCGTGCTGGGCGCGCTCGGCATGGTGTTCGCCTCCAAGGCGGTGCATTCCGCGCTGTGCCTGGCCGCCACGATGATCGCGCTGGCCGCGTTCTACATCGCCGAGGACGCGCTGTTCCTCGGTGTCGTGCAGATCGTGGTCTACACCGGCGCGGTGATGATGCTGTTCCTGTTCGTGCTGATGCTCGTCGGCGTCGACTCCGCCGAATCACTGAAGGAGACCATCCGCGGGCAGCGGCTCGCCGCCGCCGCGGTCGGCCTCGGCTTCGGGCTGCTGCTCAGCGGCGGCATCGCCCACGGCGTCCGCGAGTCCGGCATCGTCTTCCCCGCCTCCGGTTTCGCGGGCCGTGACGTGATCGGCGAGCTGGCCGAGCTGATCTTCCTGCGCTACGTCTGGGCCTTCGAACTCACCGGAGCCCTGCTGATCACCGCCACCATCGGAGCCATGGTGCTGGCCCATCGCGAGCAGTTCGGATCCCGCACCGGCCAGCGGGAACTGTCGCGCCGCCGGTTCCGAGAGAAGGGACACCGCGCGACACCGCTGCCCACCCCCGGCGTCTACGCCAGGCACAACGCGGTCGACGTCCCCGCGCGACTGCCCGACGGGTCGTTCGAGGAACTGTCGGTCAGCACCATCCTGCGCCACCGCCGCACCAGGGCGCTCACCGAAGCGGCCGTCATCTCGGTAGGCACCACGCCCACACCGGAGGAGACCGACAACCCCAGCGACGAGGAAGGCAACCGGTGAACCCCGAGAACTACCTGTTCCTGTCCGCCCTGCTGTTCACGATCGGCGCGGCAGGAGTGCTGCTGCGGCGCAACGCCATCGTCGTGTTCATGTGCATCGAGTTGATGCTCAACGCGGTGAACCTCGCGTTCGTCACCTTCGCCCGGATGCACGCCGACCTCGACGGACAGGTCTTCGCGTTCTTCACGATGGTGGTCGCCGCGGCCGAGGTGGTCGTCGGCCTGGCCATCATCATGACCATCTTCCGCGCCCGCCGCTCGACCTCGGTCGACGACGCCAACCTGCTGAAGTTCTGACGTGGACACCGCAACGTTGTGGCTGCTGCCCGCACTCCCCCTGGCGGGCGCGATCGTCCTGCTACTGACCGGACGTTATGCCGACAAGTGGGGTCATCTGCTCGGCGCCGCGATGGCGCTGGCTTCGTTCGCCGTCGCCGCCCTCGCCTTCGTCGCCATGCTCGGACGCGACACCGCCGAACGCGCGGTGCACCAGGATCTGTTCAGCTGGGTCGAGGTGGCCGGCCTGCAGGTCGACTTCTCGCTGCAACTGGACCAGCTCTCGGTGTGCTTCGCGCTGCTGATCACCGGCGTCGGCTCGCTGATCCACGTCTACTCGATCGGCTACATGAGCCACGACCCGGCGCGGCGGCGGTTCTTCGCCTACCTCAACCTGTTCCTCGCGGCCATGCTGCTGCTGGTGCTGGCGAACAACTATCTCGTGCTCTACCTCGGCTGGGAGGGGGTGGGCCTGGCCTCCTACCTGCTGATCGGTTTCTGGCACGAAAAACCCTCCGCCGCAACGGCGGCCAAGAAGGCGTTCGTGGTCAACCGAGTCGGCGACATGGGCCTGGCGATCGCGATGATGGTCATGTTCGCGACGTTCGGGTCGGTCGACTTCGATGTCGTGTTCGGCGCCGCGCCCGCCGCGAGCGAAGGCGCACTCACCGCGATCGGGCTGTTGCTGCTGCTGGCCGCCTGCGGCAAGTCCGCCCAGGTGCCGCTGCAATCCTGGCTCGGTGACGCCATGGAGGGCCCCACCCCCGTGTCGGCGCTCATCCACGCGGCCACCATGGTCACCGCAGGCGTGTACCTCATCGCGCGCTCCAACGCGATCTTCGACCTCGCGCCGAACGCACGGCTCGGGGTGGTGCTGGTCGGCGCGGTCACCCTGCTGTTCGGCGCGATCATCGGCTGCGCCAAGGACGACATCAAGAAGGCCCTCGCCGCCTCCACGATGAGTCAGATCGGTTACATGGTGCTCGCCGCGGGCCTCGGTCCCGCCGGATACGCCTTCGCCATCATGCATCTGCTCACCCACGGGTTCTTCAAAGCCGGGCTCTTCCTCGGCGCGGGCTCGGTGATGCACGCGATGAACGACGAAACCGACATGCGCCGCTACGGCGGACTGCGCACGCTGCTGCCGATCACCTACGTCACCTTCGGTCTCGGCTATCTCGCCATCATCGGTGTGCCGCCGTTCGCCGGGTTCTTCTCCAAGGACCGGATCATCGAGGCGGCGTTCAACCAAGGCGGCCTCGGCGGGATCGCACTGGGGCTGGTGGCGCTGTTCGGCGCGGGTCTGACCGCGTTCTACATGACGCGGGTCATGCTGATGACGTTCTTCGGCGAGCGCCGCTGGAAACCCGACACCCACCCGCACGAGGCTCCCGTGGTGATGACCGGCCCGATGATCCTGCTCGCGCTCGGCTCGGTCGGCGCAGGCGCGGTGTTCGCGTTCGGCTCATCCCTGCAGAACTGGCTCGAACCGGTCGTCGGCGCCCACCACGGCACCGAAACCGTACCCGCGGCGCTGGTCACGGTATTGGCGCTCGGGGTGGTCGCCATCGGTGTCGCGGTCGCCTACTCGCAGTACGCGCAGCGCGAGGTCCCCGAGACCGCACCCGGAGCGGTGTCCGCGTTGACGGTCGCCGCGCGGCGGGATCTGTACGGCGACACGGTCAACGAGGCCGCGTTCATGCGGCCGGGGCAGCACCTGACCCGGGCGCTGGTCTTCCTCGACAACCGCGGCATCGACGGCGTCGTCAACGGCACGGCGGCGCTGATCGGCGGGTTGTCGGCACGGGCACGGCGAGTGCAGTCCGGCTTCGTGCGCTCCTATGCCCTGTCCATGTTCACCGGCGCGGCCCTGGTGGCCGCCGCCCTGCTGGCGGTGAGGTTGTGGTGAACGAGTTCCCCTGGTTGACGACGCTGTGGCTGGCTCCGGTCGTCGGTGCGGCGATCGTGCTCGTGCTGCCCGCCGCGCGACGCACCCTCGCCCGCGCTGTGGCACTGAGCTTCTCGGTGCTCGTTCTGGTCATCGGCATCGGACTCGCGGTGCGCTTCGATCCCGGCGGCGCGCAGTACCAGTTCGTCGAATCCCGCCGGTGGATCCCGGCATTCGGCGCCGGCTACACCCTCGGGCTGGACGGGATCGCGCTGGTGCTGGTGCTGCTGACCACCGCACTGGTTCCCCTGCTGATCCTGGCGGGCTGGCACGACGAACGCGAAGTCGGCGGCGGCAAGCGGGTGGCGCACACCTACGTCGCGCTCATCCTGCTCGTCGAGGCGATGGTGCTGGTCTCCTTCCTCGCCCTGGACATCCTGCTGTTCTACGTGTTCTTCGAGGCGATGCTCATCCCGATGTACTTCCTCATCGGCGGATTCGGGCCGCGCACCGGGGACGCGCTACTGCGCAGGCAGCGCTCACGCGCGGCGGTGAAGTTCCTGCTGTACAACCTTTTCGGCGGGCTGATCATGCTGGCCGCGGTCATCGGGTTGTACGTGCTGACCGCCCGCGAAGGCCTCGGCGAGGGATCCTCGGGCACGTTCGATCTGCGCACCGTGGTCGCCGCCGCCAACGCCGGGCAACTCGGCGCCGGACCCGCGGTGCTCAATGCCCTGTTCCTCGGATTCATGTTTGCCTTCGCGGTCAAAGCGCCGCTGTGGCCCCTGCACACCTGGCTGCCCGACGCCGCCGTCGCGGCCACACCGTCGAGCGCGGTGCTGATGATGGCGGTGGTCGACAAGGTGGGGACCTTCGGCATGCTGCGCTACTGCCTGCCGCTGTTTCCCGGCGCGTCGGACACGTATGCGCCGCTGGTGATCACGCTCGCGGTGATCGGCATCGTGTACGGTGCCCTGCTGGCCATCGGGCAGACCGACGTGATGCGCCTGATCGCCTACACCTCGATCTCCCACTTCGGCTTCATCGTCCTCGGTGTCTTCGCCATGACCAGCCAGGGCCAGACCGGCGCGACGTTGTACATGGTCAACCACGGCATCTCGACCGCCGCACTGTTCCTGGTGGCCGGATTCCTGGTGTCGCGGCGGGGAACTCGGCTGATCGCCGAGTACGGCGGCGTGCAGAAGGTGGCCCCGGTGCTGGCGGGCACGTTCTTCATCGCCGGTCTGGCGACGTTGTCCCTGCCCGGGCTCGCCCCGTTCGTCAGCGAATTCCTTGTGCTGGTCGGGACCTTTGCCCGCTACCAGTTCGCCGCGGTGGTCGCCACCGGCGCACTCGTGCTCGCCGCCCTCTACGTGTTGTGGCTCTACCAGCGGATGATGACCGGGCCGGTGAAGCAAGGCAGCGAGCGGATCTACGACCTCGTGCCCCGCGAACTCGCCGTCGTGATCCCGCTGATCGCCGCGCTGCTGTTCCTCGGCATCTACCCGAAGGTTCTCACCGACTTCATCAATCCCGCGGTGAACCAGACCCTCACCACCATCGGCCGCAGCGATCCCGCACCGTCGACGCCCCCACTGCCCGAAGCGGGCTCGGCCCACCATTCCGGAGGTGCCCACAAATGAACGACCTCGCCTCCGCCACGACACTCGCCGCGAGCGTCCCCGCGCCGAGCATCGAATACGGCGCCCTGTCCCCCATGCTCATCGTGTTCGGCGCCGCCGTGCTCGGCGTACTCGCCGAAGCGTTCGTCGCGCGGCGCTACCGCTACGCCACCCACCTGGTGCTGAGCGTGGTCGGGTTGGCCGCTGCGCTGGTCGCCGTGGTGGCGCTGGCAGGCACCGAATCCACCGCCATCGCCGGAGCCGTGGCAATCGACGGCGTCACGCTGTTCCTGCAAGGCACGATTCTGGTCGTATCGATTCTCGCCGTCGGCTTCCTCGCCGAGCGCGGCGCCGAGCCGCGTCGAGCGGGGCGGTCCGGGCCGGGAACCTGGAGCCGGGCCGCCGCCACCGTCGAACGCGGTGTGGACGCGTTCACACCGCAGGCCTCGGCGGTGCCCGGCAGTGCGGCCGAGGCCGCGGCGTTGCGGGCGGGTATCGCGACCACCGAGGTGTTCCCCCTGACGCTGCTCGCCGTCGGCGGACTGTTGCTGTTCCCGGCGTCCAACGACCTGCTGACCATGTTCGTCGCCCTCGAAGTGCTGTCGCTGCCGCTGTATCTGCTGTGCGGGCTGGCCCGGCGCAAGCGGCTGCTGTCTCAAGAGGCCGCGCTGAAGTACTTCTTGCTCGGCGCGTTCTCCTCGGCGTTCTTCCTCTACGGCGTCGCGCTGCTGTACGGCCAGGCGGGCACGGTGCGGCTCGGCGCCATCGCGGACGCGATCGCACAGCATCCGGACAACGCGACCCTGGCGGTGCTCGGGGTCGCGATGCTCGCGGTCGGGCTGCTGTTCAAGATCGGCGCGGTGCCGTTCCAGTCTTGGGTGCCCGACGTGTATCAGGGTGCTCCCACCGCGATCACCGGTTTCATGGCGGCGGCCACGAAGATCGCCGCCGTCGGGGCGCTGGTGCGGGTGCTGCAGGTCGCAGTGCCCGGCCTGCGCGACGACTGGCGGCCGATCCTCGCGGCCGTCGCGATCGCCACCATGGCCGTCGGCGCGGTCATGGCGATCACGCAGACCGACGTCAAACGGATGCTCGCGTATTCCTCGGTGGCCCATGCCGGTTTCCTGCTCACCGGCCCGGTCGCCGCGGACGATCGCGGCGTCGCGGCGGTGTTGTTCTACCTGGCGGCCTACGGCATCGGCACCCTCGGCGCCTTCGCCGTGGTCAGTCTGGTCCGGGAACCGGATGGCGAGGAAGCCACCGGTCTGCCGCGGTGGGCCGGTCTCGGCCGCCGATCCCCGGGATTGGCCGCGGTTTTCGCGCTGTTCCTGCTTTCCTTCGCGGGGTTGCCGCTCACCAGCGGCTTCGTCAGCAAGTTCGTCGTCTTCGAGGCCGCGGCCGCAGGCGGCGCGGCGCCGCTGGTCATCGTCGGCGTGATCTGCAGTGCCATCGCGGCGTTCTTCTACCTGCGGGTCATCGTGCTGATGTTCTTCACCGACCCGCCCGCCGACGCTCCGGTGGCGGTCACTCCGCCGTTGACGACGACGATCGTGGCGATCACCGCGGCGTTCACGTTCGCGCTCGGCGTCTTCCCCCAGCCGCTGCTCGACCTGGCCGGTAAAGCGGCGACGTTCGTCCGCTGAGGTCTCTCCCGGCCGCTGTGCTGCCGCCGCTGCGCGACAGCGGCGGCATCGCCGTTACCGCGATCGGCGCACCTAGCTTCCGCGGCGGCGTTCCAACGCCTTCGCAATCAGCGACCGGGCGCGATCACCGTACTCGGCTTGGTCGGCGAGGATCGCGAAAGTCTTCTCGTGCACGGCGATCTCCGACGGCCGGGTGATGGTCAGCTCGGCCGAGACCGTCTCGGTCAGCACCTGCGAACGGTCGTAGATGACGAAATTCGTTGCGGGAGCCCGGTAGTCGGCGCAGATCGGGATGATGCCCAGCCGCACCCTCGGGTTGGCCATCACCGCGAGCAGGTGGGCCAGTTGCTCGGCCATGACCGCGGAGTCGCCGACCGTTCGCCACAGCGCGGCCTGGTTGACTACGAAGTGGAACCGGTGCTTCGCCCGGAACAGCACCGGCTTGCGGGCCATGCGCGCGGCCACCGCGTCCTCCAAGTCGTCGCGTCCGCCGGTTATGGCGATACAGGCGGTCAGGATCGCGCGCGCATAGGCTTCCGTTTGCAACAGTCCCGGCAACGTATCGGGCGCGTACCAGCGGATCTGCGTGGTCTGCGCCTCCAGGTCGATCGACTGCCGTTGCCTGCGGGCGTGCCCGGAGGCGACAGTGCGTTGCCACTCCAGGTACATCGACTGCAGATTGCGCGCGTTGGCGACCAGATCGTCCAGCACGGCGATATTGCCGCAGGCCTCGCACCACGCGGCGAGGTCCGCTTCCGAGGGCGTCTGCTTGCCTCCCTCGATCCGGGAGACCTTGCTCGAATGCCAGCCGCACCTCGCGGCCAGTTCCAGGCCGGTGAGGTGGGCGGCGCGACGCAGTTCGCGCAGGCGCGCACCCAGCACCTCACGCGCGTCCGACACACCGTTCACTCGTCCACGTGCTCACTCTCGCAGTATCGCTGATGGTCGATGCCTCTAGGCCACAGCCGCTCCCGCACCTGTAGACAGCGGGCGACAAGCGCCGGGTCCGTGGTGATCGACAGGCCCATGAACGCCCCGCTCTCAGCGAAGGTGTTGAAGGCGACCGTGTTCGTGTCGAACAGCCAGTAGTCGTCGTGTGGCAGGTCGACGGGGTCGACCAGGTGCCGCGGCAGCCAGCGCACGGCCTCGCCGGTGGCGATGTTGTCGTCGGTCGCCGACAACAGCCAGCGGGTGTAGCCGGTGTGCGGGACCGTCACGACTCGTAGTCGTTCGAGGGTCACCCCGCGAGTGGCTGACTCGACCATCAGAGCATCCCAGGCTTTCCATGACTCGGGCTGTTCGTCTCGTTCGTACGCTACTCCGGCGGCGAAGCGCCGCAATGCTTCCTGTTCGTCCTCCATCACGTAGTCGTCTCGCACCTCCAGATGGAAGGCGCGGGATCGAGCCGCCCGGAAGAGCGGCTCGAAACATCGGGCCCCCACGACGTGCAACATCAGCGCACCACCACGGCGGTCTCGTGACAGTCGAGGGTGAGCTGGGCGAGCAGTTCGGGGTCGGTCACCGGTTCACCGGCCACCAGCACGGAACCACAGGTTCCACTCGCCTCCACCCGTAGCCACATGCCCGGCTCCAGCCAGTCCAACAACTCGTGCGGCACGAGGACCGTCCCCGTGCGGTCGGTGGCATCGCCCTGCACCACTAGCACGCCGGTGTCGGTCGCATACACGGCGGGACAAGCGCCATGGTCGGATCCGGAGCCGAGAAGCCGCAGGTTCATAGCCGATCCTTTGCGAGAGCTGACGGACGATGTCGTGCAATCGTCCCTACCGGAGACGGTGACGGTCAACGCACTTCGCAAAGTCGCGCAAACTCGTGGCGGTGGAAGGGGTGTGGCTTCTACCGTCGATTCGGCAACTCGGGACCCCGCGCGCTGTCGATTCCCCGATTGTCTTTTCCACTCGAGGAGAGGTTCGACATGATGAGACGACCCAGGACTGCCGCCGATTTCGCGGTGCTGGGTGTGCTTGCGCCAGGCGGATTACTCACCGTCGAGCAACTGGCTCAGCAGGCGCGGCTGACCGCATGGTCGGTGCGCAGCGCTTTGTTACGCCTGCAGTCGCGTGGTCTGATCATGGATTGCCAGCACCGCGGCCGCTGGGCCATCACGCCACGGGGCCGCGGCGAGTGGGCCGCGAAGGGACGCCGATTCACTTTGTGAGCCGGATCGGGTTCGCGGTCAAGATCGTTCACGGTGGCGCAAGTTTTGGAGGTCAGGACTCGCGTTTCCGCCTCCCGCGGTGTGCCGATGATTTGGTACCGACCCGCCTTCTGCATGGGATGATTCACACGGTTGGTACCGGAGCCCGACAAAAGGAGGCACTGTCATGACTGACCAGGCCGCCGTATCCGAGGACAGCGGAGCCGAGGCGAACGCCGAGGTCGCAGCAGTGGCAAAGGCACAACAGACGGCCGACGAGGCCAACGAGCGTGCACTGAGGATGCTCGAGAAAGCCAGCAGAAAATAGTAGTGTTCAACGCCTTGACGGCAGACAGCGGACGTGTGAGGCGAGCCAGCCGAGGAACCGCGTCGTTTTGGTTGAACGATGGTTGCGGTGTCGCCGTCGATCCGCCCAGCGGGTGCCACCGCGCCCGGGGTATCTGGGAGCTGGAGCTGCGCCGGCTCACAGTGGTTGCGCTTCCGCGCCGCGGATGATGTGCTCGAGTTGTTCGACCTGTTGACGACGACCGAGCTGGGCGCTGGTGCTGAGCTGCGTGGTGCTGTGGCACACCGTCTACATGTCCCGCGCTCCAGCCGAACTGCGCGCCCAGCAGTACCCGGTCGCCGAGCCCGACGCCGCCCGGCTCTCGCCGTTCATCCGCGACCACAACGGCATCGACGGCCACTACAGCTTCCACCTGCTCGACTTCGACAGATCACCGCCCACTGCGCGATCCGGACGCGCCTGATGGCGAATGAGCGCCCTCGACCGTTGGGTCTCGCGTCGCCGCGGTGACCGCACGCAGGTAGCGGTTGCCCAAGGTACGCAACAACTCCACCAACTCCGGCGGTCCGCCGACAGTGAAATCGATGCCGTGCATGCCCAACTGCCCGATGTTGTGCGCCAGCGCTTCCGGGGTGTCGGCACCGGTGTGGAGCAGACAGGTGGTGTCGTCGATCGGCTCGACCGTGCCTGCGGCTGGGGAACGCGGGCGCTGAGGAATTCGGCGGCGGCGTGCACCGTCGGCGCTGGCCAGGAAGTTCGGCGTCCAAGACGCGAGTTTGTACTCGCACGTCAAGAATCTGCGAGACCTTCGTGCGCGCGTGGCCGTCCTGGCGACGACAGAGAAGACCGACCTCGTCGCCGCCGCGATCGCCGGTCGCGCCGGACGCGACGCGCTCGCCGCCTACGCCCACGCCTGGCGTGACTACGCGCTTCGCTACCCCGGTCGCTACGCCGCGACCCAGCTTCCCTTCGATCCCGATGTGGCGCGCACCGCGACCGGCGTGCCGCGCGCCATCGAACTGACCTACGGCATGCTGCGCGCCTACGGTCTGGCCGAACCCGACCGGACCGACGCCGTCCGATTGCTGCGCAGCACCTTCCACGGATACAGCGTCCTGGAGGAAACCGGCGGTTTCGGGCACACCCGTCCACCGCCGAATCGTGGGAACGCATCATCGAGGCCCTGCACGTCACCCTCGAGCAGTGGCCCACCGACAACAAGGAGCAACAATGAGATCCGGCACGCTGGATGTTCCCGGGGCCACGCTGTATTACGAGGTGTGCGGCGCCGGGCCGGTGCTGCTGTTGCTGCCCGGCAGCGGAGGCGACGCGGCGGTCTCGATCCCATCCTCGATCCTCTCGCACGACACTTCACCGTGGTCACCCTCGACCCACGCGGCTACTCCCGCAGCGTGCTCCATCCCGGCCCACCCGCCGACATCGCCGTAGAGGCGCAAAGCGAGGACGCCCGCCTGCTCCTGCGACATCTCGCGCCTGCCGGCGAAGACGTCTACGTGTTCGGCGGCAGCGGGGGTGCAGTGGTGGCGCTGGACCTGCTCGCCCGGCATCCGCAGCGGCTGCGGCTGGTGATCGCGCACGAACCGCCGTCCTTCGGCGTGCTGCCCGACGCCGCCGAGCACAAAGCGTTCGTCGACGAGGTATACGAACTGTTCGTCACCGACGGTCTCGCCGCCGCGGGAGCGCGTTTCCTCGAAGGGATCGGCGGAGGGGTTGAAATGCCCGATCCCAGCCGACTGTCGCCGCGTGCTGCCGCGATGGTCGAACGTCTGCACGCCAACGCGCCGCGCAACATGGCGCACGAACTACGCACGATCACCTCCCATCTCCCCGACGTGGCGGCCCTCGCGCCGGTGAGCGATCGCCTCGTGCTGGGCGCATGCCCGCGCGAGCAAGGGCAAACTCCCTACCGCCCGGCCGAGACCCTCGCCGCGCAACTCGGCATCCCCCTGACCGAGTTCCCGGGTGGGCACAGCGGTTTCACCGACGCTCCCGCCGAGTTCGTCCAAGTGCTGCTCGAACGGCTGCTGGCGGCGCGGGTGAGCTGACTACGCCGTGATGGCGGCCCGGTGACCCGACGTCGCCCCTTGTCGGCTCCCTGGCATGGCGTTTTCATCTGGTGAAACTATGCCTCTAGACAATTCCACCCAGCGGAATCGGCGCAGCGCGATGTAGGTCAGCCCCTCGGCTGCGTGGTTCCTGCGCCTACCGCGGCAGGATCATCGACTTCAGATCCGGTAGGTTGCCGATGCGCTGTGTCGCGGGCCGTCCCGGCGCGTCCGTTTGCGGCGAACCGGTTTCGCGTAGCCTGGCACGCACTTCGGCGGGCGTTTTGCGCCCTGCCGCGGCCGCGCTCATCGCTTGGTAACTCGTGACCGCGCCGACGACGATCGGGGACGCGCTCGAGGTTCCGCTGAACACGTCGGTGTACCAGATGTCCTCGTCGGGGCCGCCCTGGAGATCGCCGTACCCGGTGGTGGCGACTTCCAGACCCCACCCCTGAACATCGACTCGCTCTCCGTAGTTGGAGAATTCCAATCGGGAGCGAGCCGGGCCGTGATCGCGGCCGTGGAATCCAGGTGGGGGTGCGCCCGCTCCGACGATGATCGCCCCGGAGTCGACCTCCCCGCCGCGCAACGGATTGCGCCACGTGCTCGGGAACTCCGTGGGACGGGTGTCGTAGACGGCGTCGTCGAGGTCCTCGCCGCCGTTCCCGGCCGCCTCCACCACGATGATGCCTTTGCCGACGGCATACCGGATCGCCGCCAAGTCGTCGGGCCACCATTCTATCGCGATGTAACCGCGCTGATCCGGCCGGTTGGCGAAGGCGAAACGCGGTCCGGGACGGTGCAGTTCGAGCAGGATCACATCCCCGGGATTCAGCGCGTCCGCGGCCGAGCGGATCGCGGACGCCGAGCCCGATCCGAAGATCGACACCGCGCGGATGTAGGCCTCGGGCACGATGCCGGTGATCCCATAGGCGTTCACGTCGGCGCTGATCACCCCAGCGACGGCGGTGCCGTGGTCGCGCCAGCCACGATCCGGTGAGGGACTGCCACCGATCACACCGCCTTGATTGACCTGCAGATCCTCGTGGGTGAATCGCCACGCGCCCTCGATGTCCACCACCCGCACGTCGGTCCCGCGGCCACCCCGCACCGTCCAGGCCCACCGGGCGTCGATGCCTTGGGGGGCGGCGTCGAGATATCCCTGCCGCGTGGCGAAGTCGGGGGTCACCGGCGGCGCCTCGGCAGCCGAGCGGCCGGTTCTCACCACCGCACCTTCCGGTGCGATGGGCGGTTCGGCGGGTGGCTTCACGTATGCCGCCGCCACGTCGTCGACGGCCCGCAACCGCGCGGCCAGCTCGTCGAGGTCGTCGGTGACGCCGCGGACGAAGTAGTAATGGAGATATTCCGCGCCGGTCCCCAGGTGCGGGGTTCCGGTCAGCCTGCGCTCCAATCGGTTCGCGGGCCCGAAGATCCGCACCAGTTCACCGTCGTCGGGGAGTAATTCGTTCAAGCGCGCTTGGACGCTGCGACTGTCGCTCAAGGCTGTCGGCGTGATCTCGGCGTCGGCGCCTCGGGTGACCACGATCAGCTCTGCGGGCGATCGGAGCTCGGAATACTGGGATGCCATGTCGCCCAGTCAACCTGGAGAGCACGCGGCTCGCCACCGGATGCGCAGTCGCGGTCAGCCATCCAGGCGCACGGTCGGCGTCAGCCCCGGCACCGTCACCGCGCTGCGCCTGGGGGCCGGCGGCGAAGAGGGCCTCCATCGCCCCGATCGCGAGCAGGCACGCCCCGGTCGCCCAGCCGAGCGCGTCCAGCGAGTCGAACGGCAGCACCCCGACCAGCACGCCGAGTGCGAGCGTGAGCAGGCCGAACAGCTCTTGTCGCGCGCGGCCGGGCAGATCGTCGGCCCAAACCGCCACGGTGGCATGACAGATCCCGCGAATCGTCCACGCCAGCCCGATCCAGAACGACAGCAGCAACGTCGAACCACCCGCGAAGCACAGCATCGCCAGCAGGGCCGACAATCCGCCGCTGATCAGCACAAGCACCCGCAGTGGGGTGACCAGGCGCGCGCCGACCGCCACGACCAGCTGGACAACGCCGTTGAGCAACAGGTAGCCGCCGGACAGCAGTTCCGCTGTCGACAGCGACTTGTGCGGCCACACCGCTAGGACCACACCCATGATCATCGAGCAGGCACCGGCCACCAGTACCGTCTGCCGGGCTGCCCCGGCCAGTGGTTCCGTACGCCCTTCTACCTCGGTTTCGGGCATAGCTACATGATATGACCGCAGCTACGGTCATGGCTTGATCGCCTGGCCGAACTCTCCTCTCCATCGGATCATTTGCCGGGTGTCCGGTCCGGGCGCACCGTCGACAGGTCAAGCCTCGTCGCGCCGAGGGGCTTCGGTATCGGCTGATCTGCGCCGAGTTTCGGCGAGGAGTTCGTCCAGTTGCGCTTCGGCGCGTTCGGCGCGAGCGAGAGTTTGAGCGCGGGCCTCATCGAGCGCTTCGTGTCGCTGGGCGGCTTCGGCGCGCACCTTTTCGACGGCCGTGGCGGCTTCGGCGCGGGCGGAGGCGAGTTCGGCCGCCGCGGTGCGACGGGTCTCGGCGAGTTCGACGCGGACGGCATCGAGTTCGGCGCGGACTCTGCGCCATTCGGCGCGCGCTTCCTCGGCGGCCTCGGCTCGTTCGGTGGCGGCTTGTTCGGCGCGCTCGGTGGCGCGCTCGGCGTCGGCCGCGCGCTGCGCGGCGACGTCGCGCTCGGTGTGCGCGGCCGCGACACGCGCCGCCGCTTCCCGCTGAGCCTGGGCGATCTCGGTCTCGGCGCGGCGCTGCGCGCGCTGCACTTCGTCCGCCGCTTGCTGTTCGATGCGTTCGATCTGCTCGGCGGACTCGCGGCGCACGGCGCGAATCTCTGCTTCGGCGTCGCTGCGGGCGGCGAACACGTCGTCGGCGGCCTGCTTGGTGACGCGTTCGAGCTCGCGCAGCGCGTCGTCGCGGGCCGAATTCGCCGTGGCGATCAGCGCTTCGGCCTGTTCGGCGGCGCCGGCGGCATCGTCGGCGGCGGATTCGGCGAGTTGTCTGGCCTCCTGCGCCTCCCGCCGCGCCTGCTCGGCCGCGACGGCCGCACCCTCGGCCTCGGCGATCCGCCGTGCCGCGTCCACCTGCACCGCCTGCACTTGAGCTTCGGCGGTCGCCGGGTCGGCCAGCGTGGCCAGCTCCGCGACGGCGGCGTTCAGCGTGGAGTTGAGCTGCTCGGCGAGTCCCCGGAACTGGGTGAGCAGCTCATCGGCCCGCAACCGCGCGGCGGTCACCGGCCCCAGTTGCGTCACAGTGACGGCAGCGGTCGCCGCTTCCGACTCCTGTTGTTGCCGTTGTCGTTCGCGCCATGCCCGCCATCTCGTGTGATCGGGGCGGTCACAGTACTCCGACGGGCGACCGGGCCCTGCTACTCGCGTGATGGGTCGGGAACATCCCGGATAGTTGCATACGTTCGACACGAAGAAAATCGTAGCGTTTGTTTCGTAAAATATGACGTATCTATACGAAACGAAATCTTCCACGGCCTCGATGGCCGACGAACGACCGCTCCTCCTCTGACCGCCGATAAGTGAACCTTATCGGAGGTCAGGGCGGGTGGTCCGAATCCACTCTCAGTCGAACCAATTCGTTTAGTAGCGTCAAGTGTGACGAAACTAAATCCCAACGGAAGTCACGAAAAACTGGGTACCCTCGACACCAGTTGCGGAGCAGGACCGATTTGCGATTGACATACCTGCCACAGTGAATCTTCGTGAGACACAACGACACCGACACACTTCGTCGCATGGCTGGTCTGGCGACGCCGATGGCTCTGCGGGTCGCAGTGACCCTGGGCCTGCCGGACCGGCTCCGCGGGGACGGCGCCGCCGCCGATCAGCTCGCGGCCGAGCTCGACGTTTCACCTGTCGCGCTCGATCTGTTGCTGCGCCACCTCACCACCCTCGGGGTAGTCGAGCGAATATCGACCGACTACCGGACTACCGAGTTCGGGGCGAACCTATGCGCCGATGCGGGCGATGGCTTCACCAACATCCTCCTGCGCCTGGATTCCGCTGCCGGCCGCGCCGAATTGGGGTGACCGTAAGAAACGTGTCACCAGGTACATGAGCGCTACGCGCGTGGTGCGGTGCCGCTGATAATGCGGTGGATGGTGGAGCGGCCGACGCTGTATTCCTGGGCGAGGTCGGCCAGGCTCGCGTTGTCGTCGGGGTCGTGGTAGCGGCGGTGGATCGTTTTCCGTGCTGCCAAAGGTAGTTTCGGCTGCTTGCCCTTGAGCCGGCCTTTTGCGCGGGCCTTGGCCATGCCCTCGCGGGTGCGCAGGTGGTTGAGGTGGGCTTCGAATTCGGCGACCATGGCGAGGGTTTGCAGAAAGAGCTTGCCGAACGGGTCGGCCCAGTCGTAGATCTGGCTGCCGAGCCCGAACAACACGTTGCGCTCGCGCAGGCTGGTGAGGATTTCGCCGGCCTCGGCCATGTTGCGTGCGAACCGGTCGAACTTCGTCGTGGTCAGCACCACCTGCCGGTCCGTGACCGCTGCGGCGGCGGAGGTGACCGCTGTGAGCGCGTTGTCCAGGCCGGTGCGGTTGCGGCGGGTAGTGCCGGAGAATCCTTTGTCGATGAAGATCCGCTCGCGTGGCACTGCAAGGGCGATCAGTTGGTCGGTTTGGATCTCGATGTCTTGTTCGTCGGTGGAGCAGCGTACGTATCCGACGCGGAAGGGCTCGATCACGTCGGAATCGTTCCATATGACGGGGGATCAATGGAACAGTTCGCGGAACACCTCTACGGAACACCGTGACCAGGGTCGGAATCCTCCAGCCGTGCTGTTCCGTTGAGCGTTCGGCTTACGGAACACCACCACGTCAGCAGCACCGGTCGTACACTTTGCAGTTCATGACAGTTTCAGGAGTTCCGGGCCGGAAGGCGGACCGTGTCGAGGGTGGGCGCCTGATGGGTGGGTCCCCGGCGCTGAGATCGTTTGGTCGTCATGACGCGATCGGCGTGGCGAGCAGCGAGGTTCCGTTCACTGTGGTGTGGGATGCGACCCTGTGTAGCGAGACCGACAGGCGGTGTGCGACGGATTCTGCATCGAATTCCCAGTCGTTGTAGTTGTCGAAGGCGGGATCGTCTGCGGCTAGGAGTCTTGGAGTCGCCGGTCGGCGCCGCTCGTTGATCCACGCGAGCATCTCGTCGCGGCTTGCCGGACCCATGGAGTCGTTGCCGTACAGATCGTAATAGCACGATTGCAGTACCTTGCCGTGCTCCGCGACGGTCCAGTCCGACCAGTCGCCGCAGCCGCTCTGGTACCCGTGGCCATAAGAGTGTGCCGCTCCGAAGCGGGCGCTGAGCGCTTCGAGGTCGGCGTCCAGGGCTTGCCTGTGCACCAGCAGGGTCCAGCCGTCGAACGCCGGGGTGACGACAACCGCCTTGTCGGGCGGCAGGGCACCTTGTGCATCGAAGAGCCCGGCGGCCTCTCGGAAGCCGACGGGCACCGCGCCGGTGAGCTGAAATGCGTCGAGCACCGCGTCCTGGTCGCTGGTCGGGACCGCGTACCAGGAGCACTCGTCGACGAAGGTGGATTCGAGCGGCTCAGCGGCGTCGAGATCCTGCGCGCGACGATGCAGGAGGGTTCTATCGAGTGTCGCGTCGTGGACCTCCGGTCCGCCCGAAAGCAGCTGGTTGGCGGCCTGGCTCGCCCAGCCGCTGGCCAACATGCTGACGAGCACCGCCGTGCGCGGCCGCAGGCCGTGCTCATTGTGGACGGTGATGCGGAGTGACTCGGCGAGGCGCTCGGTGTCGGTGCGCGCGAGCGCGTCAATGACAAGCGAGAAATCGTCGGGGGTGACCGAGGAGATCACGCGCTGGTACTCATGGAGGTATTCGCCGGCCTTTTCGTTGAGAAGGTCCAGCACCGCCGTGAGCCGCTCGCGACACTGCCGGTGGCCTTCACCAGCGTCGTGGTACAGCGGGCGCAGAACGCAGTGCCTGACCTCGGGATCAGGGTGCAGCAGCTGCTCGCGAAAGGACATCCTTGTGTCGGTCACAGCGCGGAGCGTATGCCCTCCGCCCGAGCTTCCCAGGGCTGACCGGTGAGGTCCAGCTCGACATCCCGTAGGACAGGAGTTGCTCCATAACTGCGGGGTCAGTCCCGTCGACCAGGCCATTCCCTGGGACTTGATCAGCAACTGTGAAAGCTTCAGTCCCCCAAAGCCAGGCGGCTGTTCATGTTCAGCTTGACCTCCCCATACGGCAGCACGTGGGACCAGAACAGCGGGGTCAGGCCACGTTCGTCCTCGGCGGTGAGCACACCGTCCCATTCGGGGTCGGCGAGAATGTCCTGGATCATCAGGACGTTGACGTAGACGAGGGCGGCCTGGCAGATCCGCAGGCACAACACCGACATCTCCTGTTCATCGCGCCGGTTGGACGCGATTTCGGAGGTCTTGCCGTAGTAGATGACCGAGTTGGCGCCGTTCCAGGACTCGACCACGTTCAGGCCGCTGTTGATCTCCCTCTGCAATTCGCGACTGCGCAGGTAGCGGCATAGAAAGATGGTCTTCTGGACCCGGCCGAGTTCGATCATCGCCTGGTAGGTGGGGTGGGCGGCGTTGGCCTTCATGAACCGGCGCAGGATCGCCTCGGTGGAGGCGGTGCGGGTGCGGATCGCGGTGGCGTACTTCATCATCTGGTCGTACTGCTGGGAGATCAGCTCCCACCGGATGGTTCTGGTCATGGCCGGTTTCAGTCCCGGCCACAGGTCCGGCTCCCCGGCGGCGGGACGGTAGAGCCGGCACTTGTTGATGCGCTTGATCCGGGGCAGCAGATCGAATCCCAGCAGCCTGGTCACGCCGAATCCGATTTCCGACTGGCCATGGGTATCGACATAGGAGGATTCCACGTCCATCTCGGTGCCGTGGTGCATAGCCCCGTCGACCATGGCATGAACCTCGGATGCGGAACAGTTGAGCAGCTGGGAGTGGATGACCACCGACCCGTTGCGCTCGACACTCCAGTAGATGAGCACGCCGCGGCGGCCGTAGCGGGAATGGTGTTCGGTGAAGATGTTCTGGTCGTACGCGCCGAAATGCGTTGAGTCGCTGGCGATGGCCGTCGATGATTCACCCCAGATGGATGGCTTGCGGGCAGCGAAGGTGGCGTTGGCGATCTCGATCGCGATCCGCCGCGCCGCCTCGGTGTTCAAGTAGCGGCGACGCACGTAGCGGATGTCGTCCTCGGTGTGGCGGTCGGTGCCGCCGGCCACCGACTTGATCCCGGTGTTCGTGCCGTAGGCATAGATCGCAAGCAGAAGCCGTTCGGCCAGAATGTCTTCGGGCAGATTGCCGCGGTCCGCGACCGAGGTGACCGCCCGCAGGCACCCGGTCCGCAGCACCGCTTCCTTGAGCATGTCGATCAGCGGCACCACCCCCCACCGGGTTCCGACCTGGGATTTCAGCTTGCGCAGGTTCCGCGGCTCCGGTGCCTTGGGCAGCGGTGTCAGCTTGATCGCGCCGTGGCGCCGTTCCTTGATCTCCAGCCAGGGACAGTGCGGCAGGGCGGTGTGCAGGGCGTTGAACTCGGCGCGCATCTCGGCTTGCAGGCCCTCGATGAACTCGCCTGCATCGAGGGGTTTACTCAGCTTCTCGTAGTGCTCGATGCGGCGTTCCTCGAAGTCGGCCGGCAGATCCTCGGCGGGGTTGCGCCACTTCTCGGCGCCGATAACCCAGATTTCCTTGCACCGCAACTGATCCCGCAACGCCTGGAACGTGGCGATCTCGAACACCATCCGCACCACCCGGCGGTCTCCGTGCTGATCGTTCTGGTACACCAGCTCCGCCCAGTCCCCTGACACCCCGCGATGCACCGGCACCTCGTCACCGGCCGGGTAGTACCGCAAGCTCGTTCCCGCGTACTTCCCGATCAGTTCGAGCGCGTCCAGCACCGGGCGGTGCGTGGTGTTGTTGCTGCGGAACTGAAGCACGGACAGCAGCTTGATCAGCCCGGCCCGGTAGTGGTTGGTGTACGAGGAGCGCAGCGTGGCCTTCACCGTGCGCTGATACGTCGGCCCCGAGGATTTGAACTCGGCCACCAGATCCCGCAACACCCCTGGCGGTGCGACCGGGAACACCGTGTCCCGCACCAGTTTGTCGCCCGCGTCGACGGTCGCCTCCGCCACCTTGAACAGGAGGTTCTCCTTGCCGGTGACCCGCTTGAACTCCTTGATCAGCTCGTTGGTGACCCGCACCTCCGCGCGGGCGTTGATCCGGTGCACCGTGGAATTCAGCAACTCCACCAGTGTGTCGGTGATTTCCTGGCACCGGCAGTACAGCAACGCCGCCAGCAGCGTCAGCTGCGTTTCGAGCGGATGCTCCCGCAGATGGCTTGGTGCCTCCACCGCCGCGCGCCCCCGCCAGCCGACCACGATCTTCGGCCCGACATCGGCGAATACATCTGCTGGTACTCCGACCGCGCGGACCGCTTCCAGCTTGGCGATCTCGGTGAGCATCGTGTTCAGGCTGACGTTGCCCGGGTCCGACCGGATCGCCACCAGCACCGCCGACCCATCCTCGGCGTCACGGTCCAGGGTTTCCTCGCCACCGCCGGGCGGTGCGATCAACGCCAGCAGCCGCGCTCTGACCGGCTCCGGCAGTCTGGCACTGACCTGAGCGAACAGCAGTTCCTCACCGCGGTGCAGCGCCGAGCGCACCATCCGCTCGATCCGCCCGGCCGTGGGTGGCTCCACCTTCACCTCACGCAGGCGCGCCAACAGGTGCTCGCGCACCCGTTCGCCACTACGCTCACGCTGGGTCACATGCTCGACCAGCCATCCGACGATCTCGTCGGCGTCGCTCACGCTGCATTCCCGATATCCCAGCGCCTGGCGGATCTGCGTCCGGTGTGCCTTGCTAGTACGGCCGGTGAAGTCGTAGAACGCGATCTCGGTTCGCTCGACACCCACTTGACGTGCAACGTAATCGACCGCGGCGTCAGGGATCTCGGCACGCCCACGCGGAAACCGGCCTCGTTCGGTATAGAACCGCAGCATCAGCCCGAACCCGAGCTTCGCAGCACCCCGCTTGGTAGCGACCACGCCCGGTTCCTTGCCCAGCAACGTCCACCGGTCGATCAGCTCGTCCTGGTCCAGCTCCCTCATCACGCGCGAAAGCTACACGCACCAACAGGTCCGCAACCCCGATTCACGCAGGCTTCATGTACCTGGTGACACGTTTCTTACCGACACCCCGAATTGGCGTTTGTCGAACTCGCTCACAGCATCGCCACCGGCAAAGCGGCCTACCCACGTCGTTACGGGCAGGACTTCTGGGCCGACCTCACCGGCCACCCTCACCTCCGTGAGTCGTTCGACCGGCAGATGACCGTGCGGTTGCGAGAGCAGATTCCGCAGGTCGTCGCTGGTTTCGATTGGTCACGGTTCTCCACCAATCGTCGATGTGGGCGGTGGCCACGGCACCCTGCTCACCGCGATCCTGGCCGCTCATCCTGGGATACACGGCCATCTCATCGATCTCGCACCAACTGCGGCCCACGCCGGGCATGCGTTCAGAGCTCACGACCTCGACGATCGCACCGTGGTGACCGCAGGCAGCTTCTTCGACCCGCTCCCGGCAGGGGCGGATGCCTATTTGCTGTTCGACATCCTCCACAACTGGGACGACGAGCACGTCCATCACATCCTGGACCGGTGCGTCGAGGCCGCCTACCCGGACGGGCGCATCCTGGTGATCGAAGCAGTCGGAGAGCTCGACGCCGACAGCGAGATGGATTTGATCATGCTGGTGCACTACGGCGGCCGCCAGCGCCGGATCGACGAGTTCACCACGCTAGCCGCTTCACATGGACTGGTCCTCGGCACTGTGACCGCTCTGACCGACCAACGCCGACTTCTCGAATTCCAACTGGCCGCCAGCCGGTGAGACCCGTCGAGCACCCTCTCCGAGGGCGATCAGCAGACATCGGGACACCTCCGTTCGAGCAGTGATCTGTCGGAGACTTGCCCTGGCCGTGACGAGTTCTCGGATGTCTGCGCGCGAAAACCGGAGGTGACGAAACGACTTGCAGGGTTGAATGTCGTTGCAGGCTGTGAATATTCGGACCGTGCGTGCGTCGACCATCACCACCTTCGCTCCCCCGCAGCCGATGACCTACCGAAGGAAAGCGAGCACCGCGTGAACATCGAACCCGAGATACGCACTGCTGCCGGAGTTGTGCGTGGCAGGTGGGAGGACGCCGTCGCGGTCTTCCGGGGTCTCCCCTACGCCCAGCCACCGTTCGGTATCCGACGGTTCGCGGCGCCGGTCCCGGCACAGCCGTGGGATGGCGTGCGCGACGCGTCGGCGTTCGGTCCACCGGTTCCCCAGGCGGGCAGCGCGGTGCCGTCGATGTCCGGGGACACCGATGACGGTTCCGGCGACTGCTTGACCCTCAACGTCTGGTCACCTGACCTCGGCGCCGCCGGGCTGCCGGTGATGGTGTGGATCCACGGCGGTGCGTATCTGGGTGGCCGTTCCGGTAACCCGCATCACGATGGTGCGACTCTCGCCGGGGCCGGTGTGGTGGTGGTCAGCATGAACTATCGCGTCGGCGCGGAAGGTTTCGCTCATATCGCCGGAGCCCCGGACAACCGCGGCATTCTCGACCAGGTCGCCGCGTTGCGTTGGGTGCAGAACAATGTGGCCGCGTTCGGCGGCGATCCGGGCAAGGTGACCGTGTTCGGGCAGTCCGCCGGGGCGGGCTGTCTTGCGGCGCTGCTCACGATGCCGATGGCCGCCGGGCTGTTTCATCGAGCGATAGCCCAGAGCGTCCCGGGAACGTACTTCACCCCGCGGCTCGCCGCCGCCATCTCGGCGAGGATCGCCGCGGAACTCGGTGTGCGAGCCACCGTGGGTGAGCTGGCCGGTGTCTCGCCGCGCGCGCTGATCAACGCGACGGACGCGGTCATCCAGAAGATGCCCGGATTCGTCGAAACGTGGGGACCGATGGCGCTGACCCCGACACCGTTCTCACCCGTCGTCGACGGTGCCGTGCTCCCAAGCGCGCCATGGCGCGCGCTCGCCGCAGGCACCGCAGAGGGCATCGATCTGCTCGTTGGGCACACCCGGGACGAATACCGGCTGTTCAACGGCTTGCTCGGCAGCGAGGTGACCGAGGATCAGGTGACCGCCGTACTCGACCGTCTCGCGCCCGCCTCCGACAGCCTTGGCCTTTACCGTGCCGCGTACCCCGATGCCACGCACGGGCAGTTGTACGAACTGGTCAACTCCGACTGGCTGTTTCGGATGCCCAGCTTGCATCTCGCACACGCCCACCATGCCGGTGGCGGGCCGGTCTGGACCTACGAACTGTGCTGGAGCTTCAACTCGGAGCAAGGCGCCTCACACAGCCTCGACTTCATGCTCGTCTTCGCCACGCTCAGCGTGGACGATGTGCGCGGCCATCCCTCCGCTCATCCGAACGCCGCGGATGAGGTGGTGCGCGTCTCCCAGCAGATGCGCAGCGACTGGGTGAATTTCGCGACCACAGGCGACCCCGGCTGGGCTCGCTACGATTCGGACACCCGGCTCACCCGTGTCTACACCGCCGAGTCGATCACCCAGCCCTATCCCGAGGAACGCTCGAGGCTGATCTGGGCCACGCACCGGTTCGACACCCTGGACCTCCCCGGCCCGCTGTCACTGTGACGCTTGCTGATTGCTGCTGCGGGTCCGGCGCAGTGCCTGGGCAGCGGAGCCGGAGCGCGGCGAGCTTTCGATCGTGAGGGTGCTCTCGGAGTGCCGTAGGCTGGATTCTCGCGCCGAATGTGCTGGCGCGGACAGTCAGTCGCCGACCGGAACGCGGGAGCCAGCCATGGACGATCGATCCAGCGTGGTCGCGGTCCCGGAGTCGGTGCGCACGCAGTTGCGGCATGGCGTGCGCAGCGTCCTGGTCGATGCCGTGGCATTGCGGTTGGTGCGTGATCGCTTCGATGACGACCAAGCCGGTTCGCTGCGCCGATATCTCGAAGCGTCCCAATCGGCGAACACTCTGCGTGCCTACCGGGCCGACTGGGTGGCCTGGTCGGCGTGGTGCACCGCAGAGGGCCGCCAGGCGCTTCCTGCCGACGCGCTCGACGTCGCCGTTTATCTGGCCGCGGCCGCCGACGCACGCCGTGACAGCGGCGAGTGGGCATTCAGTCCGGCGACGTTGGAACGCAAGTCGGCCGCGATCGCGGCGGTGCACGCGGCCAACGGCCTGCCGTCGCCGACGCGTTCGGATGTGGTTCGTCTGACGCTGCGCGGTATCCGCCGTACCCGGCGCACTCGGCCCAATCGCAAACGCCCCGTCCTGCTGCACACTCTCGATCAGCTCCTGGGCGGGCTTCCCGAAGCGGGCTGGCCCACCGAACCCGCACGCCGCCGGGATGCCCTTGTTCTGCTCATCGGTTTCGCCGGCGCGTTGCGCCGCAGCGAATTGGCCGGTTTGCGCATCGGCGACGTCGAGGTCGGCCTCGACCACACCACCGGGGAGCCGATCCTGCTGATCCGGCTGCCCGCGACGAAGACCGACCCGACCGGCTCGGCCGAACAGCGCGTGGCCCTGCCCCGGGGGCGGCGCCCCGCGACCTGTCCGGTCTGCGCTCTCGCGGACTGGCTGCGTCTGCGCGAAATTCACGCCGCCGCCGGGACATCCGGCGTGCGCGCTCGGCTGGCCGACGTTTCCGCGGGAGCGCCGGGGATCCACCGTTGCCACGGCTTCACCGGCACCACCCTCACCGACGCGGATCTTCCGCTGTTCCCCACCATCACCCGGCACGGCGTGATCGGCGATCGCGCCATGTCCGGCCGAGCGGTCGCCGAGCTGGTCAAGCGCTATGCCGCCCGCGCCGGACTCGACCCGGCCCTGTTCTCCGGTCATTCGCTGCGCGCCGGATTCGCCACCCAGGCCGCGCTCGGCGGCGCCAGCGACCGCGAGATCATGCGCCAAGGCCGGTGGTCCAACCCGCGCACCGTCCACGGCTACATTCGGACCGCCAACCCGCTGGAGGACAACGCGGTCACCAAGCTCGGATTGTGATCGCGGGGCTCAGGATGACCGCATTCGATGCGACATCGCGCATTGCCGCGATGAGGGGCTGCGACGCAGGTCGAGAGCAGTTCGTACCTAGCGATCCGCATGCAGGCAGGCACTGCGTCGCGCACAGAATCCCTCGGTGAATTCCGTGTGATCGAGCGGCCCTTTGCCATCCGCGCGCGGCGAAAAGCGCTTGGTGCTCGATACTTTGGCCGGAGGTGTCGAGTATGCATGATGAGGACGTGAATACTCCTGCACCCGGACCCGTCTTCGACGTGATCGCCGTACTGAACGGCGCGGTGGACCTGCGGTCCTATCCGCGCCGGAACCTGGTCCTGAGCTCGCCTCCGCGTGTGGAGTTCCGCACCCTGGGAGACAACAGGTCCGCGATCTTCGAGCCGGTTGTCCACCTGCTCAATGGCATCGAACTGCTCGAATCCCAGGGTTGGGAGCTGGTCAGCGTGATCGAACGGAGCATCGACAGCGCGAGCACCAAGGAGTGCTGCCTGATGGCGTTCATGCACCGCCCCTGATGGAGACCGGTCTGCCGAGCCGATCCGGCACGGATGTTTGCTAAGGATATGCTGTTGGTGTGCTGTCAGCGCCGGCGCCGATGCTGGCCGTCTCCGGACGGCCACCGCAGGAGCGCGGCCGGTGGGCGTTCGAGATGAAATGGGACGGCATTCGCGCCATCGCGCGGTGCGGGGACGGGGACTGCCGGTTCTATAGTCGCAACAATCGGGATCTCAGCGGATCGTTTCCTGAGCTCACAGCGGTTCTGGCGGATCTGGGTGAGGGAGGCGAGCTGTTGCTCGACGGTGAGATCGTCGCGCCCGATCCGGTGACGGGGGCGCCGTCGTTCGGTCGCCTGCAGCGGCGGATGCATGTGATCTCGCCGGGTGCGGAGTTGCTGCGCGGCTTCCCGGCGCAGTACCTGGCCTTCGATCTGCTTGCCCTCGACGGTTCGTTTCTGATGAATCTGCCCTACACCGAGCGCCGCGAGCGCTTGGCGGAACTCGCGCTCGACCGGCCGCTGGCCCGCACCCCGCCGTATTACCCGGATATCGATCCCACCACCCTGATGGACGTCGCCCGCGAGCACGGCCTGGAAGGCATCATCGCCAAGCGCCTCGACTCCGCCTACTACCCCGGCCGCCGGTCCCCGTTGTGGATCAAGACGCCGCTGCGTAGAACGACCGAGGTCGTCGTCGCGGGCTGGCTGCCCGGCACGGGCCGTTTCTCCACGACGTTCGGTTCGCTCGCGCTAGGCGCATACGACGACCACGATCACCTGGTGCACATCGGCAATGTCGGCACCGGATGGACCATGCACGCCCGCCGCTCCCTGCAAACCCGGCTGAACGAGCTGGCCCGCCCGGACACGCCCTTCGACATCGCCCCGCCGCGAGCCCTCGCCGCTACCGCTCACTGGGTGGAGCCGGTCCTCGTCGCCGACATCGAATACCGCGAAGTCACCCCCGAGGGCCTGCGCCACCCCAGCTGGCGCGGCCTGCGTCCCGACAGGTCTCCCCGAGAAGCGAAAGTGCCTCCGTCGCAGTGATTTCGGAGATTGGCCGGTCGTGCCCGGCGGTTCACGGTCGCAGGCCCGGTCACGCGGCAATCGGGCGGAATCGCATCCAATACAACAATCCGTAACCTGCACCAACAGGCTTCCACGAGGGCAACGCGATCCTGCAACGGCGACGATCGCCGATGTCATGGATCTCGACGCCCTCGTGGTCAGCGATCTCTTCGGCGTTGCCCCGCAGACGGCACACAAGTGAGCCCAGTTCGCCAAGACCGAATGGTCCGCTTATCTCCCTGCGCTTTCACCGGACAGCACCACTCGATTGGGCCGTTGCATCCGAGGACAGATGTCCACGAATGTCGGCGGCACCGGCATGCGGCAAAGGGCAGCGTTCACGAATCACGAGGGCGGGCGGGCACCCTTGCCTCTGACGGCCGTATCAACGGATGATTTCGGCGCGTACTCTCTCGTTCGGTGTCCCGATGTCCCAGAAGCGAACACTGCCCCCGGCATCGAGGTAGGAGCCTGTGCCGCCGGTGATGGCCATGTCCAGCGGGTTCGCGCCCCTGACCCACACGGCCTGCAACGTGACCGAGCCGCTCTCGAACTGCATCGTGAGCAAGCACTGCGAAGTGACCTTTTCTCCGTCGACATGTATGGCTTGGCAAGTGCCGCCCCCGCGTCCGACCTTCTGCCCGTTCTTTATAGCGTTTCCGGAGAAAATATCCATATCGCCGATGCTCATTCCCGCGCGATCGAGATCTGGGGCCGCGTACTGATCGTTCTCGACTTCGAGTTCGAGAATCTCGACCTGGTTCTCCGCGGGGGGCGGTGTGTCGCCATCGCCGGCTCCGCAACCGCTGAGTGCAGTGGCCAGCAGTGACACGACACCGAATGCAGTGAGCACCGTTTTGGCTCGCACCTTGTTGTTCGATACGCGATTCCTGATCAGTTGGTAGGGACGGTGTTGCGGCAGCCTCACCGCCGCGGAGCGCTCGGGCTCTTCCGGATTCACTGGTTTGCTCATGCCGCCAGCGTGCCGGTTAATGGACACATGAAGTCAAGTGAGATGCTGACCATCGGCGATCTGGCCCGGCGGTTCGGGCTCGGCACACACGTGCTGCGGTACTGGGAGAGCCTCGGGCTGCTGGAGCCTGCTCGCCGCAACGGTGGCCAGCGGCTGTACGAGCAGACGGACCTCGAACGCGTGGCGTTGATCCTGATGGGCAAGGAGGCTGGTCTCACGCTGGGGCAGTTGGCAACGGTGCTGTCCACCGCGGACCCGATGGAACACCGGGATCTGCTGTGCCACCACGTCGACGAGCTCGAGCGGCGCATCGCGCAGGCACAAGCGGCCAAGGAACTGATCGAGCATGCTCTCGCCTGCCCGCACAGCATGACCGAATGTGAGCAAGCGCGCGAACATATATCGGCTCGAATTCCCCCTCTTCTCCCCGGGGAATAGCGCACGAAACGAATACCTACCCGCCACCGGTTCCGGACGCGGTCGTTCTCGAAATCCACCCGGTAGATCGCGGGCATCGGCATCGCACGGCTGAATGCCCGGTCGCCTCACGGCCGCCGAAACCGACCAGAGCCCGGGAGATCGAAGAGCCGTGGCTGCCGAGAACGTTCATAGTCGCCGGGCCGCCTGGGCGCGGACGGTAGGGCTCGGCATGACGAACCAGAACGAGAGTGGCTCGTGCGGTCACGGGCACGTGGTTGCGCGTGCCGGGAACGCGTTGTCCGTCGCGATTCGCCGCACCACATCGGGAAGCAAGGTGTGTTCGGCTTCCAGGACGCGCGCACCGAGCGTCTCGGCGGTGTCTCCCGGATGGACCGGCACCGTGGCCTGCGCGATGACCTCACCGGCGTCGTATTCGCCGGAGACGACATGGACGGACGCGCCTGTGAGGAGGTCTCCGGCGTCGAGGACGGCTCGGTGCACGTGCTCGCCGTACATGCCGGGGCCGCCGTGGCGGGGTAACAACGCGGGGTGGACATTGATGATCCGGTCGGCGAATTCGCTCCTGGTCCGCGGCCCGATCTTCTTGAGGTAACCGGCGGTCACCACCAGATCGACCGCGTGCTCGACGAGTGCGGCGCGGATGGCTTCGTCCGGGTCGTCGTGGGTGCGTCCGGACAGGTGCCGGACCGGGATCTGGTGATCCCGCGCGTAGCGCAGCGCGCCGGAGTCGCTGTTGTTGCTGATGACCAGCACGATCCGGAACCGTGCGTCCGGGACGCCGGAAGCTCGGTGCATCGCACGCAGATTGGACCCGTTGTGGGAGGCGATCACCGCGACGCGAAGCTCCGGCATGGTTGCGTAGTCTCTCACAGCGCCGGTGCAGGGGCGTGGTCGTCGACGGATGCGGGCCACTGGTCGATGCGCGACAGTGGAGTGCGATGGCCGGCCGGGAGGAGGTTGCGGAAGCCACGGCCGGAGCGCAGTGCGGTGCGAGCCTGTGCGGCATAGCGTTCGGCGTGGTGAGCGGCCGGATGCCTGCGGCGGGCTTCGGCGAGCCACCCGGTGGCTTGGCGGAGGGCTTCGACGCGGGTGAGGGGCTGGTCGGTGGGCAGGAGCAGGGTGGCGTAATCGGGGGCGATGACGACTGCGGAACCGAGGTGTTGCAGGCAGCGGCCGATGCCGGGGTCGTCGTCGAGTACCCGGTATGCGCTCAGGGCGAGCTGCCAGCAGCGCAGCGCTCGGCGGGGTTCGCCGCGAGCCCACCACAGGGCGCCCATCGTCTCGTGGGTCTGGGCGCGTCCGTCGGGATCGAGGCCGGTGCGGGTGAGGGATTCGGCGAGTTCGAGACGATCCTGCGCGGCGTCGAGGCGTCCTTGCCGGATGTGCACGACGGCGAGGTTGATCAGCGCGCACACCTCGCCGGGGATGTCGTCACGCGGCAGCAGCCACCAGGCGGTTTCCAGTTGGTCGGCGACTTCGTCCAGATCCAGCGGGACGGTGGCGAGCCGTCGCAGCGCCGCGTGGTGTTCCCACCGGGCGGCCAGGCTCGTCGACAATCGCCGCGGCCGGTAGCCGCGCGGACGCTCTGGCAGCCGGCCGGCCCGTAGCAACATCAGATCCCGGTTCAGGTCGTCGAGTCCGGGAAGCGAGCACAGATCGTCGGGCACTCCACGCTCGTTCTCGGCCATACCGATTCGCGCGTACCACACGTCCAGTGCGCTACCGATGCCGAGCAGGTGCGCCAGCGCCGCCGCGGGAAATTCCACGCCGGGATTCGCGCACGCGGCCACCAAGGCGCGCAGGTATGGTTCCTCGGCCTCGAACCATCGGCGCGCGCCTACCGCGAAGCGCCGCGTCTCCAGCGCGATCGCCCAGCGGCCAGCGCGGTCGGCGTAGTGGTGCAGCAGCGCGGTGAGCGCCGCACCCCATTGCGGCCCCGCCGTGACCGTCGCTCGATCCGGCAGTTCGGGCACCTGCCGCACACAGAAGCGCTGGGCACCGTCGTGGGCGAGGACGCCGCGTCGGCGCAGTCCTTCCAGCAGCATTGTCGCGGTGCGCGCCGAGGGTTCTCTCGCCACCGGCAACCGTCCCGGGGTATCGCGAATGGCGTTGAGCACCGCCAGCAGCGCGACCGTCTCGTAGTCGTGCACCGGCAGGTCCCGCAGGACCGCGGCGATGAGATGCCCGTTCAAGGCGGCGACCCTCCGCGGCGGGGGCGTGACCACCCGTGGGCTCGGATCGGCCAGCGCGGGCCCCGGCTCGACCAGCCCGGCCATCGAGTCCATGGCGCGGGCGGTGCGCAGCTTGGTGCGATACCCGACGGCGAACCGGTGCAGCGCGTACGTGGCCGCCGCGGCGACGAACAGCGCCGAGAACCATCGCAACGGGCCGTTGAGGAATTCCACGACGGCGTTCTCGCCGAACGAATTCACCACCAGGGTGCGTACCAACTCGAACAGCACCGTGTAGGCCACCACCGACGCGGTGCCCAGAAACCCCAGCCAGATCGATGACCTCGGCGTCGTGGTCTGCCCGGCGGTTTCGCGGTGTTCGCCCGATGCGCTCAACGGCGTTCCTTGCTCGCCGCGCCGCACGATCGCGCCTGTTCGATCCGTCTCATCGCAGTACTCCCCCGGTCAGTCCCGGCACCACCCAGCGCCGCCAGGTCGCCAGCAGCAGCGCCACCGGCAACACCGCCGACACCAGCGATCCCGCGGCCAGTTGGGCGGCGTTCTCCCCGAACTGCCTTGCCTCACCCCACAACAGCAGCGACCAGGGGCTCGCTCCCGCCCCGCTGACCACGAGCCCGATGAAGAAGTCGTTCCACACCTGGACGAATTCCAGCACCGCCACCGCACCCAGCGCGGGCCCGGAGGAGGCGAGCACCCGATGCGCGATCGTGCCGGGACCGGCCAGGCCGTGCAGGGCGTCGGCCGCGGCGCTCCCGGGCGGGGCGAGCAGCGCGCCGCGCAGCACGAGGATGGCGATCGGCAGGCCCGCGGCTGCGTGCACGAGGATCAGCGGTATCCGCGTTCCCGACAGTTGGTAGGTGTCGACGAGACCTTCGATCGGCCCGAGATAGATCTGCGCCGGGATCACCGCGAGCACCACCAGCGCCACGACGGCCACTCGCGCGGCGGTGCCGTCGGGGCGCAAGGCGGCCAGCTGGTAGGCCACCGGCACCGCAGCGGTGACCACGACCACCGTCACGATCCCCGCGACCCACGCGGTGGTCTGCAGCGAGCGCCACAACCCGTCGTCACCCCACACCAGACCGACCGCCGACCACCCGAATCCGTCGTGTCCGCGCACACTCGTATAGGCGAGCACGCCGATCGGGAACAGCGCCAGCACCGAGACCACCACGATGCCCGCTACCCGCAACGGGCCCATGCGCCGCCGTCCCGGCACCGAGATCGCCTGCAGCGCCGACCAACTGGCGCGATGTCTGCGCACGTCCAGCTGCAACAGCCACGCGACCGCGCCCACGAGCACCGCCAGCGGTAGCGCGTAGGCGGCCGCGGCGCCGGGCTCGGCGTCGGCGGTCAGTCGCCACCAGTGCACGGTGGCGCTGTCCACCTGGTACTCCAGGGCCCCGGGGACCCCGATCAGCACGACATCGAACACGCGCGCGGCCGCGACTCCCACCGCGAGCCCGGCGACCAGCAGTACCGGCCGCAGCAATTCGTACAGCCGCAGCGCCAGCGGCCTGCCGTCGTCGCGATACAGGTACCCGGCGCGCGCCGGGTCGGTCTCGATCGCGTGGATGCCCGCCCGGAACAGCGCGGTGAGGAAACCCAGCCAGGTCCACAGGAACGCCGACCCCAGCATCGCCGCCAGCCACCACCGGTAGGCGCCGACGTCTTCGATGGCCAGCCACCGCGCACCGGAACCGAAGATCACCCGGAACGCCACACCGGATACGAACGCCGAGATCCCGAACGGCACGATCAGCGGAAGCCACAGCCAGCGCGCCGCGCGCCCCCACCACGCGATCGCCAACGCCAACACCAGCAGCCCGATTCCGAAGGCCACCCACAGCAGCGTGCGCAGGTACGCGCCTCTGCCGTCGGCGGTCATCGTGCCGCCCAGCAGCCGCAGACCACCGACCGTGCCGGCGATCGCCCACAGCCACACCGCGATCCGTATCGGCGGCGCACCCAGCCTTCTGCGCACTATGGCAGGCAGCAGCGCGCTCACCGCGACGATCGCGCACGCGAGCACGGTGATCGGGCGCGCGCGGGTGGCGATGACCACGCTCCACCCGGCGGGCAGCACCAGCAGGGCCACCGTGAGTACGGTCGCGGGCAGTGCGGCCAGCCTGGCCGGCCAGCGCCGCGGCCGGCCGCCGGCGACCAGCGGCCCGCGCATGCGGCGGGTGGCCAGCTCGATGCTAAGCCCGTTCGCTCGGAAGTCCGTGGGCCGCGTCACCGGGGCCGCCGCTCGAAGCCGTCCAGCGCGGTGATCGCGCGTTCGATGGACTCGGCCACCCGCGTCTGCGCACCGTCGCCGATCGCGATCAGGAATTCGGTCAGCACCCGCCACAATCCTTCCCGTGCGCCCACCGCGCCGATCCGGTCGGACAGGTCGAAGGCGCTGCGGGCGTTCAGCTCACGCGCCGAGGATGCCAGCAGCGGCGAGTACGTCGCGTCGGTGCGCATGTTCGGCGTGAGGAAACCGCCGTAGCGCTCGATCCAGGGCAGAGGGGCGTGGACACCGGCCAGTTTTTCGACCAGATCCTCGGCGCGCCGGTTCGCTTCGCGTGTCACCACGATCACGTCACCGCCGACGATCTTCGGCCGCCCCGACGCGGTGTTGACGGACGGAAACGGCGCTACCCCGACCACGTCCCGCACCTCGCGGCCGGACGCGCGCACCGCGCTGCGGATGATCGGTTCGGCGAAATCGGGGGCGACCACGGCTGCGGCGTGGCGATGCTGGAACACGTCGCGGACGGCGTCGGAGAACTGCCGGGTCAACGCGACCCCGACTCCTCCGGGAAAGGCGTGCCGGTGTCCCCACAGGACCCCCAGGTGGGTGAGCGCGGCCCGCACTGCCGGGTTGTCCCACTCTCGTCCGCTCCGGGAGGCCAGTTCGTCGTAGATCCTGGGTGATTCGGCCAGCAGGGCGTTTTCGAAGAAGTCGGTCAGCACCCATCCGTCGGCGGCGGCCAGCGCGAGCAGGCGGATCGGCGACTGTGCGAGGACCTCCATCCGGTTGACCCAGTCGGGTAGCGTCCATTCCGCCGGGTCACCCAACCCGTAGGTGTCGAACTGCCGCCGGTCGTACCACACCAGTGACTTGTCGGCGGCCTTGAACGGCACGCCGAACGCACGACTTCCATAGCGCAGCAACAATTGCCAGTGCTGGGCGTAGCGGGGACCGAGGTCGTCGGTCCACACCGTCTCGGCGATCGGCCGTAGTTTCTTTCGCTCGGCCAGTTCCCGCACCCGCCCCGCCTGCGGCAGCAGCACCACGTCCGGCGCGGATCGGCCGCCTGCGCTGAAGGCGGTGTCGGTGTTGTCTCCGAGCGGGATGACTTCGACGTCGAAGGGCAGGTTCAGCCCGTCGAGTACGGCGTGGAAGGCGGCCAGTTCCGACCCGCTCCAGGACACCCCGACACGCACCGCGTCCGAACTGCCCAGCAGCAGATCCGGCGCGCACGCGGCAGCCAGCGGGAGCATCACCCCCGCTTGCAGCACCGCTCTGCGTGTCCCCATCGACCCCCGATGTCATTGCATGCCAATCGAAGTCGATTATGCGCGAAAGCCGCCGTGCCGGGGGGCGCTTCGAGATCTTCGCGCCTCTCGCGGCGGCGCACGCGATATTCGGGTGTGCGGCGACGGTGGCGTCTGCTAGCGTCGCCGACGTGAAGCGCGCTGCTGTGACGACGACGCCGGAATCCGTCCCGGCGCGCTGATCCCTGTTCCATCCCAGCCCCGGGGCGAGTGCCCCGGGCTTCATCTTGTGGTCACTCGCCCGTTGTTGACGAGGAGACCACCATGCCCGACCATCGCACCCTCGGCCGTGCGCTGGATCTGTTCGACACCGACCCGCTGATCGGCGCGGGACTGCCGTTCTGGCTGCCCGACGGCGCGGCGGTGCGCCAGGCCCTGGAGGACTACATCCGCACCGCCGAACACCGCGCGGGCTACCGCCACGTGTATTCGCCGGTGCTCGGCAAACGCGAACTCTACGAGATCTCCGGGCACTGGCGGCATTACCGCGACGACATGTTCCCGCCGATGGACCTGGGCGGCGAACAAGTGGTGCTGCGTCCGAGCCTGTGCCCGCACCACGCGCTGCTGTTCCGCTCCCGCGCGCACAGCTATCGGGAACTGCCGCTGCGGATCGCTGAACTGGGCGGCATGTACCGCTCCGAACTCTCCGGCGTGCTGGGCGGATTGACCCGGGTGCGCGCGATCCAGCTCAACGACGCGCATATCTTCTGCACCCTCGATCAGGTCTGTGCCGAGGTCGCCGCGGCGCTGGCGATGATCGGTTCCGCCTATGCCGCGCTGGGCATCGACGCGGCTCGCTACCGGTTGTCCCTGCCCGGACCCGGTGGGAAATACGTTGCCGCGCCGCGACTGTGGGAGCGCTCGATGGCGGTGCTCACCGACGTCCTGGACGACTCCGGCCTGCGCTACGAGGCGGTGGAAGGCGAAGCCGCGTTCTACGGCCCGAAGATTGATGTGCAGGTCCGCGACAGCGCGGGACGGGAGTCCACCCTGTCCACCGTTCAGGTCGATTTCCATCAACCCGAGCGGTTCGATTTACACTACACCGGCGCCGACGGCGCCGCGCACCGGCCGGTCATGGTGCATCGCAGCATCATCGGCAGCATCGAGCGCGCCGTGGCTCACCTGGTCGAACACCATGGTGGCCGGTTCCCCGCATGGCTGGCGCCCACCCAGGTGGTCGTGCTGCCGGTGAGCGATGTGCAGCACGCGGCGGCCGAGCGGTTCGAACGGCGCTGCCGTGACCTCGGGCTGCGCGTGGTGGTCTGCCCGCCGGATCGTGGCAGTCTCGGATCGCGCATCCGCGACCACCGTCTCGTGCCGTATCAAGCGATCATCGGAGCACAGGAGGCCGCCCCCGACGATGTGGCGCTGCGCCTGCGTGACGGGCACCGACTCGATCGGCTGCCCGTGTCAGAGGCGCTCGGCCGCATCGCGTCGCTGATCGCCGTCCACAGCACCGAGCTGTGGGACCTCGCGTGCGGAGACCGGTAGGTGTAAGCCTTGTCACACGCGGTACGCAAGCGTACCGTACTGGTGGTACATCGAAGTACCACACGAGGAGGTGGGCGCATGCCCGCTGTGCGCATTCCCGACGGGCCCTCGTCCCCGCCGATCGTGCAGAACCTGCAGATACTCACCGGGCGAACCCGGACTTGGCGACGGATGCACGACCGTTACGGATCGGCTTTTACCATCCAGATGCCCAGATTCGGCCCATGCGTCGTGCTCGCCGATCCAGCCGAGATCAAAGCCCTGTTCACCGCGAGCACCGACCTCGTCGACAACCTCGACGTCAACCTCGGCCAGTTCCTCGGGCCGGGTTCGTTGTTCGCGCTGACCGGCGCCGAACACCGCAAGCAGCGCAAACTGCTCACCCCGCCCTTCCACGGCCGCAGGCTGGCGGTGTACGAATCGCTCATCGAGGAGGAAGCGGTCCGGGAGATGGCGGCCTGGCCGTCGGGCCGCGAGTTCGCGACGATGGACTCGATGATGCGGATCACGCTCAACGTGATCCTGCGCGCGGTCTTCGGCGCCGAGGGCGCGGAGTTCGACGAACTGCGCCGACTGCTACCCAAACTGGTGCTGGTGGCCTCGGCCCTCGCGGCCGTCCCGGTTCCCCAGCGGGCGCTGGGCAGGCTCGGTCCCTGGGCCCGGTTCGCGGCCTATCGCCGACGCTACGACGAAATCGTCGGCCGACTCGTCGACCGCGCCGCAGCCGACCGGATCGATGAGCGCGACGACGTGCTGGCGATGCTGCTGCAAGCGCGCTACGACGACGGCTCGGCCATGTCGCACGCTGAGATCGCCGACGAATTGCTGACCCTGCTCACGGCCGGACACGAGACGACGGCGACAACGCTGGCGTGGACGATCGAACGGTTGCGCAGGCACCCGGACATCCTGCGCCGCCTGCTCACCGAAGCCGATGCGGGAGGTTCACAGCTGCGCGAGGCGACGCTGCTGGAGGTGCAGCGAGTGCGGCCGGTCGTCGATGCCACGTTCCGCCAGGTCCGCGCCGATTCTCTGCGGCTGGGCCGGTGGACCCTGCCCAAGGGCCAGAAGATCGTGGCCAACATCCGGTTGATGCACGACAACGAGGAACTCTTCCCCGATGCCCGCGCCTTCGATCCCGACCGATTCGTCGGTGTCCGTCCGGGCACCTTCAGCTGGATTCCCTTCGGCGGCGGCAGCCGCCGGTGCATCGGCGCCGCGTTCGCCACGTTGGAAATGAACGTCGTGCTGCGCACGCTGCTGCGTGATTTCACGCTCGAACCCACCGACGCCCGCGACGAGCGCGCGCACTTCCGCGGTGTCGCGCTCGTCCCGGCCAAGAAGGGCCGGGCAGTGGTGCACCGTCGCAGTCCCCGACAGCGCGAGCAAGCGCGCGACCGCGCCGCCGAGGCGACGGCATGAGCGAGCGGTTCCCCGAAGTCGGCCGGGGGTCACCCTCGTCGACGGGCAGGCTCGCCGACCTCATCTCGACCGTGCTCTGGCCGGGGCCGGATCCCCGCCCGCGAGGCTCGGGCGGAACGCGACGAGCCGAACGGACTGACTAACCTGAATCTCGTGACACGCGCCGAGCCGGTACCCCGCACCTCCGCCGACGACGGCGCGGACGCGGGGTTTCGCCGCCGCCTGCTCGACGCCATGGCCGTGGCGGTGCGCGAACGCGGTTACCAGGACTCGACCGTCGCCGACGTGGTCCGCCAAGCCCGCACCTCGCGCCGCACCTTCTACGAGCACTTCACCAGCAAACAGGACTGCTTCATCGCCCTGCTGTCCGAGCACCACAAGGAGATGATCCAGCGGATCGATGCCGCGGTCGACCCCTGCATGCCATGGCGCACCCAGATCCGCCAAGCCATCGAAGCCTGGATAGCCACCGCGCGAGAAGAGCCTTCCCTCACCCTCAGTTGGATCCGTGTCGTGCCGGCCCTCGGTGACGCCACGCGCCAGTTGCAGCGCGAGGTCGGCGACGCGTTCGTCGCATTGATCCAAAAGCTCGCCGACACACCTGAATTCGCCGCCGCCGGACTGCGGCCGCCATCCCGCCAGGTGGCGACGATCCTCTTCGGCGGCTTCCGGGAACTGATCGCCACCACCGTGGAAGACGGCGACGACATCGCGGGCATCGTCGACGTGGCGGTCGAATCCGCGATCGCGCTGGTCGGCCCGCACCTCTAGCGCCGACCGGCCGCGGCGCGCGCCCACGGTCATCGGACGGCGTCGGCGAAGGCTGCCTCGGCGCGCACCGGCACCACCTGGCTGACGTCGAGTTCGGTGGCCACCGCGACATCCTGCGCGAACCCGCCTCGGGCCAGCTCCCGGCCGGAAGCGCTGTCGCGGATCAGCGCCGCGACGTCGGCGACCCCCTCGTGTGCCGCCGCGGCCGCAGCAGCCTCCGCGGACAGCGGCCCCGCTCCGCCGCGGGCCAGCGCCGCGGCGACCGCTCCCGCGCCCAGCCAATCCTCGACCGCGGGCCGCAATGCGTCGCGTCCGGGCCAATGCTCGCCGACGGCGATCACGGCCACCGGCCGCTGCACGGTGCCCCACCCTCGTTCCACGATCCAGCGGGCGACGGCGCTCGCGTTGCGCAGGCAGGCCGCGACCACCGGCACACCGGTCACGGCCGCGCAGATGGCCGAACCATTCGGCGAGGGCAGGACGAGCCGAGCCGCGACCGGCGCGCGCCGCAACGCCGCCGGAGACAGCGACCACGGCTGCCGCTGGGACACCGCTCGCCGCCCTACCGCCAGCGCCGCGTCGTGCCGCGCCGCGAACTGCGTGGCCTCGCCGTCGCGCCACGGGTAGGGCAGCACGTATGTCCCGGCTTCGACCGCGACCGACACCGACGTCGTGACGACAAGACGTCGACCACGACGACGCACGCGCGGCCGGGGCCCACCGCCATCGCCCCGGGCCAGGCCCGACTCCAGACGCATGCCCCATGGCTGCTGCCGCGACCACTCCGGAAACTCCGGCATCTTCCGCTCCAGAATCACCGGCATTCGCCACGGCCGAGCCAACGGGATCGGGCCTCGAGCAGCGGAGCTGACGCGGTCACGATCGGCCGATGCCGGCCTGCGCACCGCCAACGCGCTGCGTGGACTCCGTCGAGGAAAGCGGCCCGGCGGCCATTGCACCATCCGCGCCTACACTTCCGCGGAACTGAGAACCTCGAGTCCCGCCTCTTAGACGATGTCTCATGTGGCGTATTTCGTCAGCTTCTTGAAGCAGGTCAGCGCCGCGGCAAGGGTGAGGAACGCAGGGAAGTGTGTGGCTTTGCGGTCGTAGCGGATGTTGAGCCGGTGGTAGCCGGTGAGCCAGGAGATGGTGCGTTCGATGACCCAGCGGTGGCGGCCGAGGCGCTGGGAGGATTCGATGCCTTTGCGCGCGATGCGGACGGCGATACCCCGATCACGCACCCATTGCCGCAGCTCGGCGGTGTCGTACGCCTTGTCGGCATGCAGTTCGGCCGGTTTGCGCCGACGCGGACCGCGCCGCGACCGAACCGCGGGGACCGCCTTGACCAGCGGCCGCAATGCCTCGGCATCGTTGGTGTTGGCCGCCGAAACCGCCACCGACAGTGGTATTCCCGCCCGATCGGACAGTAGGTGGATTTTCGAGCCGGACTTTGCCGCGGTCAACCGGGCTCGGGCCGGTCAGAGATCCCCCCTTTTCGCCCGGACGCTTGCTGCGTCGATCACCGCACGCGACCAGTCGATCAAGCCCTCGCTGCCGAGCTCATCGAGTATCGCGCGATGTAGCCGCCGCCAGAGACCGGCCTCGGTCCACACCGTGAACCGGCGGTGCGCCGTTGGAACGGTGACCCCGAATGACGGCGGCAGCATCCGCCACGCACACCCGCTGGTCAGCACGAATACCACTGCCGTGAACACCGCCCGCTCGTCGGTCGGAGCAGTACCCCCACCCTGCGGTCGTGGCTCGAACTTCGGCAGCAACGGCTCCACCATCGCCCAAAGCTCGTCCGGAACGAGACGCTTCGACAACTTGTCCGACACGGCCGAACATCATGCACCACAACCGATCACAGTCCATCTCGACCCACCGATAACCAGTCACAGCGACATGAGACACGGTCTTAGCGGACACCGAATCACGTGGGTTCTACTGACAGTTCCTTTCGTCGGATCCGTCGCCACAGTCGTCGTCGCCGTCGCACAGCCATTGTTTCTGAACGCATCTGTCGTTGTCGCATTTGAATTCTTCTGGCTCGCACAGGAACTTTCCGCTGTGGCATTCACTGCGGGCTCCGCCCGAGCCGAATTCGAAGGACACCAGCGTCTCTGTGTCGACGGCTGCGGCGAACTCGGCCATCGCCGGTGACGACACCAGCGTCAGCCATGTCACTGTTGCCCCTAGAGCTGTTGCCAGCCCGGAAACGACACGCATGAGGAACCCTCCATGATGAGATCCAGTCTCTTCGCGTACGGAACTTCGTTCTCCAGCAATCGATCGAGCGCTCGCATCCTGCCCAGGATCGCATACCGGACCGCCGAATCGGCGTAGTTCGGAACGACGAGAAGGGGCGGGCACCGTGATCATCGCCCTCACACCCGTACGTGCAGGGACGGGCAAGGTCAGGTTGCTGGGCGTGGGCCCAGGGTCGCTCAACCGGCGCCGCTCGGGCTGTGCCGCGTGCGAGGGCTCGGTTCAGTAGTATCCGTGCTGCGGTATTGCAAGTCGCCGCGCACCTCGACCGCGACCCGGCCCACTACCCACACGGACGCTCCCACGCCATCACCGTCCCCTCCAGCGGACGCCTGATGATCCGCGACTGGGTCGACGAAGACCTCACCACCATCCGCGACCGATCCACACCTGGACCCGCCGCACATCCAGCTCATGGGACGACAAGGTGGCCTACCACACCCTGCCCGGCCAGATCGACGTCCACGGCCACTGGGACAACCAGCGAAGCAGATACCGCCCGCTCCGCAGCGGCACCCAACCCGCCACCCAACGCCAGCTGGGCGCGATCCCTCTACAGCACTGGGCTACCCGTACCTCTGCGCAGCCAACTCCTCACCGCGATCCGCCGCGATGCCCACATCACCGGAGCGCGCGTCGGACTCCGGGAATCAGCACCGCCGACCCGGCGGTGCTGGAAATCGCGCAGAGCGACTGGGCAAGTGCCGGGAGGACTTCACGCCGGATGCGGTGAAGTGGGCCGATGCCCTGCGTATCGCCGCGTTATCGGGGGTGCATCCTTGATCTCCAAAACGCTTACCCCACTGTTCGTTCTGCTCACCACTGAGCGGAGATCTCGAGCGTCGGGAACCGAGCCACCCAGTCCTTCAGCTCGGTCGAGCCACGCAGCTTCTGAACGAGAGCGCGACACGCCGCACCGCCCCCTGCGAAGCCGGGCGCAATACCTGGAACGAGATGTTCAGCCTCGACTTCCCTGGCCATCAGAACAAGCCGGGGCGTGCTCGCATGGTTTCGGCCTGGTGGCGGGGTTAAGACCGATGCCGGGCCGAGCCTTGGCCGGATTGGTATTCGTCAGCCACCGCCCCCGCGCTGGACGGCCAGTCGCAGTACTGGCCATTCCGGTTCCAATGCAGGCCGGACGGACACGATTGAACGGTCGCGATGTTGTTCGAGCACTCAACGTACCTCGTCACGTCCTCTGGGTGCGGGAAGAGGCCGTCGGGCTGGGGACAGCTGAAGGCGGCGACGTCGAGTCCAACGCCCTCCGCGCCGGCCGAGGACCCGGCGGCGAGCGTGAGACCGGAACCGAGCAGCAGCGCACCGGCGGACAGAGCGAGGATACGGGCGAGTCGCACGGTCGTCTCCTTCAGCTGAAGCACACAGAACGTTGCAGCGCAACCTACCACCATCACGGCCCGGTGACGCCGAAATTCGTCTGTACCAACATCTTCGGATCACCAGTGACGTTCAGACCCACCTATAAGTGGTGTCGTAGATGACATGTAGAACCACCCAGGCGCTCGGATGGCCTCTGTAAGCCAGGCGGACTTGCGTCAGGAAATTCAGCGAAGGGCCTCGCCTTGACGCTGTTAGCCTCGCTTCGAACGTGGTGTTGGAGCGTACCCCAACACGACGTTCAGTTGCCTCGGCCGATCGACGTGAAACATCCGACGTGAGCGCGGCTGCCCGGCGGGCGGGCAAATATCGGGGCGGGCCCGGAGGGGAGCGGCCGGGGTGCTGCGGGCGCCGAAGTCGCGCACCGGCGCATCGGACTTCCCGTCGGATGGAGTGCGCCCCCTCACAGATCGATGGTGTGGGAGGCGTGGGCTGCTCGTTGGTACACTGTCGGCCAGCGATCCATAACATAAAACATGTTGCAGGACAAGCTGGTTGGCGAAACTCCATTGTTTTTGGGTGGTAGGGTCGCGCGGTGGTACGGGGGTCGGCGGACTGGCTTCGCAGGATGGGTGACAGGCTCAGGGCTCTTGCGCCGGGCATGGGTTCGGCAGCTGAGCAGCCGTCTCGGGGGGCCGCAAAGGGTGTAGAGAAGTTTGTCGAGACAGTGGTCGACAAGGACCGTGAAGGGCGAGTTCCGCTCGAGCGAGCCGCGTCCGGGTTCGGGCGTGTGGAGGTCACTGATCGCCCCACCCCCGAGGTGGGCGACGGTGTGCCGGGGGTGGTGTCGAAGCAGCCGTCGCTGGCGGCCCGGCTCGCCCCATTGGGGGAGAACGTGTCACGAGAGGCCCTCATCACCGGTAGCACCGCGATGAACCTCGCCTTCGGAACTCCGGTCCGCTTCTCGCACCACCTCGACGTGAAGGTGTCCGAGGCCGCGTACCGGTATATGCGGGACCAACCCGGCTGGTCGGAACACCGATTCTCCGACGGAATTACAGCGTTGAGAAACGGCGACCTCGAGGTCATGCACCAGCGCAAATACGAGCCCTCGCATGGCGAGTTGGCCCGCCGTGCGTGGCGCACACCGGAAGGGATCTGGGTCGCCAGCCTTCCCGACGTCTACGCGCTCAAGGACGAACGCAGGCTCAGCAAGGATGTCAAGGACCTCAAGCTGATGCGGGCCCGGCTGCTCGACCCGACTCAGCCCCCGCTGGAAGCGCACGTGATGCAACGCGAAATCGACGCCGTACGGTCCTTCCTGCCGGAGCAAGCCCTCAACCACCCCGATGCCGATACCGCGGTCCGGCTGGCCGCCAACGGTAAACACATCACCTCCACCCTCTACGGCGACCCCGACATCGGACGAGCCAACACGCTCTTCGGCGAGCTCGAACGTTTCGAATATCAAGCCCCGGCCACCTACCACAATGGATTCGACCTCGACCACGATGGGCGCCTGCTGCAAAAACACTTGGACAACATCGGCGCCCAACCCCACGAACGACTCGACGCCGCGGTGGCCGACACCTATAGCGACGCCAACTACGGCGACGGCCGCAAAAAGAACAACCCCGACGGCTACGACGAACTACGCTCCGGCGAGCTGGCCCGCGCCCACGCCCTGGCCCTGGACTACGACCCCGGGCGCGCCGACCGCATCCACGACATGATCCTGGGCACCGCCTTCGACGAACAAACCAAAGCCCAAGCCGGCAAAAACGACCCCGATCCCCTCGTCCAAGCCATCGCCGGGGTCGATCTGCAAACCTTGGCCGAACCGCACTCCCTGGAAGGCACCTTAGACCTGGCCCCCGAAGACCTCTCCTCGGCACGCCACTCCCCCGACCGCATCCTCGGCCGCACCATGATCGAAAACAATGAGCGCATCCGATTCACCGAGGAAGGCATCCGCCACATCGACGGATACGCCAACTACCGGCCGATGATCGACGGCCGGGTCGCCGACCGCACCGTCATGGACGCCTTCGCCAACCGCGCCGCTGGCGACGCAGGCTTCCGCGACCCCGTCAAAGGCCACCAATACCCGCCCACCTGGACCCTCGACAACCCCCCGATGCGCGCCGAACACACCCAGACAGCACGTGAAATAGCCCAAAAGCTCGCCGACCGCGACATCACCGCCACCCAAGCCCACCACATGGCCAAACAACACGGCCAAGCCATGCAAGAAAAATACGGATCAGCAGCAGACTGAAAACAGGCCCCGGGCCCCGTGAAAACGGCCGCAAGTCGTGAACCCGGGACGCTGGTACCGACCGGGCTGTTGCCGACACCGACCAAGGGCCCGCACCCACGGCACGGTATACGTCACCCACCACACCTCGGCACCGGACGTTGCGCGGAGATCGCCTGGAGCGCCTGCTTCGGGAGCCTCATCGTCTTGTGTGCGGATCCATCGGTATCGACGTCAACGCTACCCGAATCTGTTCGTCTACCGAGGTCGCTCTCGGGATGGCCGCGAACCCAACCCGTGGGCGGTGTCCGTTCGCTTTCGTAGGCGGATCCGGGACACAATACCGTCGAGCCGTCGTCGGCGTACCCGTATTCTTCGTCGTACCGCCGCAGCGTCGCATGTCGCGCATGCGTCGCGTGATTTGAGCCGCCGCAGTGTCGGCAGCGTTCTCGGTTGGCGTTGAATTCATATCCGGACCGGTTGCTGGAGTTGTCGAGCTGCGCGTCAACGAGTTCACTGATTTCGTCGACGATGTCGCGCCGGGTTTCCGTCGCGAATCGATTGTCTCGGGCGCGTCAAAAGTTGTAATCGGAGCGGCGTCTACTCCTCCGCACCCGTATTAGGTTGAGCGGTTTCAAGAATCTCGGGCGGAATGCTCGACCACTCGTCGAAGTTCGCGAACGCCGCGGAGGACCAGCGGTTGTGAGCATAGGACCACTCCCCCGCTTGAATCCTTTCGTGCACGGTTTTGCCACTGTTACCCAGATCGATCGCGGGCGGCAGCGACTGCGGCAGAGACCGCCCAGTGACAAGCGTCGGGATAACAACTTCAGCCACGTGACGGTGCAGGTAACTCAATTCGACCATCGGACCGACCATCGTTGGGCTGTCCGGACATTCGACCATGACGGCCGAGTTGAGCTCCAGCATCACTGGCTCACCCGGCCGTGTGGTTGCCAGCACTGTCCCGGGCTCCAGGTTCTGAAATTCAAGGCTGACATTGACCATCGGCGCGTCTCCGCGCTTGAATATTGTCCGTGCTGCCGCCATGCGGATGACGCGATGCTTATCGATGTTTGAATAGCGTTGCAGCAGCAACATCGGGTGTTCGTAGTCGACATTGACGCCCATCATGCGTCCCAGTAGCTCACTGATCGACGGGACGCGCGACGCCGTATCGATATACGGCTGCAGCTTCATCAGGCGATCGCCGAGTGTGGTTCCTGCCGCCAACTCGGGGATGTGCTTCTTCACCGAGCCCTGCCACGAAGAGAACTTCGTAGCATCGTCTTGAACCGGAACCTTGATCCTCGGCGAGTCCTTCTCGGGGATCGCCGAACAACGTTCTTCCTCCACGAGATAGAACGGCACATTCTCCATCGCGGCACGCAAGTGGTGGATTGCCTCGCTGAACAACATCGACGCCAACGGCGGGATCGGTCTAACGCCGATCACCACAGCCGCCAGTTCGCCGGACTCCTGGGCGATCTGCTCTATGCCGACCGGGCTGTTGAGAGACCAAGCCGCAGCCAACTCCCCAAGTTCCTGGGCCAGTAGGTCTACTCGGGCGAGACGCAATGCGATCGGGCCGAGTTCCTTCGGCAATCAGGCTGTTTGGTCAGAGGGGGCGGCACTGTCGGTCATGACTCCGATCATCCCCCATTGGTGCGATAGATCGTGGCGTGTCTCACTGCCACTGAGTTGATTTGCCTTAGACCGTGTCTCATGTCGCTGTGACTGGTTATCGGTGGGTCGAGATGGACTGTGATCGGTTGTGGTGCATGATGTTCGGCCGTGTCGGACAAGTTGTCGAAGCGTCTCGTTCCGGACGAGCTTTGGGCGATGGTGGAGCCGTTGCTGCCGAAGTTCGAGTCACGACCGCAGGGTGGGGGTACTGCTCCGACCGACGAGCGGGCGGTGTTCACGGCAGTGGTATTCGTGCTGACCAGCGGGTGTGCGTGGCGGATGCTGCCGCCGTCATTCGGGGTCACCGTTCCAACGGCGCACCGCCGGTTCACGGTGTGGACCGAGGCCGGTCTCTGGCGGCGGCTACATCGCGCGATACTCGATGAGCTCGGCAGCGAGGGCTTGATCGACTGGTCGCGTGCGGTGATCGACGCAGCAAGCGTCCGGGCGAAAAGGGGGGATCTCTGACCGGCCCGAGCCCGGTTGACCGCGGCAAGTCCGGCTCGAAAATCCACCTACTGTCCGATCGGGCGGGAATACCACTGTCGGTGGCGGTTTCGGCGGCCAACACCAACGATGCCGAGGCATTGCGGCCGCTGGTCAAGGCGGTCCCCGCGGTTCGGTCGCGGCGCGGTCCGCGTCGGCGCAAACCGGCCGAACTGCATGCCGACAAGGCGTACGACACCGCCGAGCTGCGGCAATGGGTGCGTGATCGGGGTATCGCCGTCCGCATCGCGCGCAAAGGCATCGAATCCTCCCAGCGCCTCGGCCGCCACCGCTGGGTCATCGAACGCACCATCTCCTGGCTCACCGGCTACCACCGGCTCAACATCCGCTACGACCGCAAAGCCACACACTTCCCTGCGTTCCTCACCCTTGCCGCGGCGCTGACCTGCTTCAAGAAGCTGACGAAATACGCCACATGAGACATCGTCTTAGATCCTCCTCGCCGCAGATCCGTCCGAAGGCGTCCTTCTGATGTTCACCTCCGACGCTGTCGACGCCATGGTTGCGCGTGAACGGCAAGCACAGGCAACAACTTCCTCAGAGGTGGTCCAATGACAATGTCGGCATCGAACGTCGAAGTGCAGACCGCGCAGCTGCTTCTCGAAAAGCTGGGAGTGACCCTAGAGGACCTCATCGCCGCCCAGTCGAAGCGGCCAATGCCAACCTTCGCCGAGTATGTGCCGATCGTATATGCGGCCATACCTCCGAATAGAACCCGCGATTTATACAGTAGCTATTGGAATCGAATCGTCGAGATGTGGCCGAGTCGCCGACTCGACTACCACTGAACTCAAACAACTCATTGCGACACCCCAGAAGCAACGCGATCTCAGGCGCAGCGACCGTGGTGGAATCGGCGTCGCCCAGACAACTACGAACGCATTGCGCTGCCTCTACCGTCACGCGGTCGATGACAATTTGATCCGGCCCACCGGCAATCCCGCGGCCAGACTGGTCCAGCCTAGACGGCGCCCATCTCGCCGTGGAGCGATACCGACCGGCCGTCTCGCTGAAATCAACCGGGTTGCAGCCGAGTATGGCGATTACCCGGAACTCACTACCCTCATCCTTCGATTGTGCACAGAAACCGCATGTCGGCGGGCCGGCATCCTGGCACTTAGGAAGCAGGATCTGGACGAGCACCAATGCCTGATCCTACTGCGTGAAAAAGGCAATACCGAGCGGTGGCAACCCGTGTCGCCGACACTCATGCGCGCACTTGTGGACCATCACGATTCACGCGTACAGCCTCGAGATCCCACCAATCTCCTAGCGCAAAACGGCAGGCCGATTCCCGTTAACGCCCACGAAAGACTCCTGCGCTACCGAAACGGCGATCCGATCAGCACAATGCGCTTCACCACCATTTGGAGTCAGATCGGCAAGCAGCTGCCGTGGGTCAAGCAGCAAGGAATCACCTGCCACTGGCTGCGCCACACCACCTTGACATGGGTAGAGCGCAATTTCGGCCACGCCGTCGCGAAGGCATATGCCGGACACGCCAGCAACCACTCCGACAATGTCACCTTGATCTATACCCGCGCGACCATCGAAGTGGTGGCCTACGCCCTGTCAGTCCTGACCAGGGAGCCACACCCTCTCGCTCACAAACCCCCATCCGCGCCCCCGGAGAAAAACCTGTCATGAACCCGGCCACATCCACGGAATCGGCTTCCAGCTCACGGCAACATCCTCCGTCCAACAGGGACAGGTACCGCCGCAGTCTACTGTCGCTACTCCCGCGCACCCGTCGCCCAGAGGCTCTGGATCCGGATGAGCTTTCTCGCCGCCTCACGGCGGTGAAGGCGTGTCTGCCAGCTCTGCAAGATCCGGCGCTGTACGAGGGAACCGACGAAAGCGAGCTCAACGCCGAGCAAAGATTGCATCGATGGATTCGGGCGCGGAGCCGGGTGGCTGCTGGACAACTTCGTTCCCGGACCTGCTCATGCGAAGCGACGACCTACGCGCGAGCCCGCTCTCGGGATCGCGGCGAGGCTCGACGCGCCTCGCGACCGCGTGCGCCCTCCCGGGGCTATGTCGGCTCGGCCGGCCCGCAGGCACCAGGGATTGCGAACTTCATCGCGGGGACTATAGTTCTGGACCGACCTGACGAGAGGCACGCGCGCATGAATCAGTATGTCGCTGAGGCGATTTCATGGACACCACCGCTCACCGCGATGGTCTGCGTCCACGATGAAACGCGCGATTCAATGCTACCCGTCGGCCTATCGACCCGTGCATGAACGCAGAAGAGAAAAGTCGTCGCCGATGCCGGCACCGAACAGGAGCCTGTTACTTCCAATCGGTGAACGTAATTCGAGTCTGTATCCGTCATCGCGATCCACGTCCTAACTCAATCCACTTGGAGCCACGTTTTGACCTCGCAGTCGTCCCCGGCCCACCCGACCGCCCCCCTCCACCAAGCACCCGAGCGGTTTCGGATGTACGACCCCGACTTCGCCGCCGACCCGCACCGTGCCTATGCTGAGATGCGGCGCCGTTATACTTCGCTAGTTCCGGTCGACCTGGCGCCGAAAGTACCGGCCACGCTGGTGATAAGCCACACGACCGCGGTGAAAATTCTCAACGATCCCGACCACTTCCCGTCAGATCCGCGACAATGGCAGCCCACCGTTCCGCAGGACACACCCGTCCTGGCGATGATGGCCTGGTTCCCCGCGGCGCGGTACAACAGCGGTGCCGCACACGACCGCTATCGAGGTGCCTCCGTAGCGAGCATCGACGGAGTCGACCTGTACAACATAAGCGCGCTGGTCGAGGACATCGCTATCCCGCTGATCAACAAGTTCTGTGGCCGCGGTTCAGCCGATCTGATGGCTGACTACGCATTCCATTTGGTCTTGGACGTCATCAACCGGATATGCGGTTGTCCGGCGGAGATCGGGGAACGGGTCGCAACCGGTATGGCGGCACGTTTCGATCAGCGCAGCACGCTCACAGCTCAGCAGGGCATGACGATGATCAAAGACGCACTGATGGAGTTGATTGCGCTCAAGCGCGCAAACCCCGACCCTGACAAGGACGCAACCTCGCGACTGGTGACCCACCCCAGCGCGCTCGACAACATTGAGGTATTCGCTCAGCTGATGAGTTTTTATGGTGCCGGTTTCGAACTGGAACGCAATCTGATCACTAACACACTGTTGCGGATGCTCACCGACACTCGGTACGGGGCGTTCGGCGGTGACTACGGTCGGAGTTTGTCGACTATGACCGCCCTCGACGAGGTCTTGTTCATCGACCCGCCGATGGCGAACTTCTGCTTCAGATATCCGAGTCGACCGGTCATGGTCGACGGAATCTTTTTGGAGGCACACCAGCCGATCGTCGTCAGCCTCGCTGCCTGCAACAACGACCCTGCGATCCGCGTGGCCGCCGACCCCGGCGGCAGTCACATCGGCAACCGGGCACATGTGGCGTTTGGCGGCGGACCACACGGCTGCCCAGCAAAAACCTTGGCCTACGAGATCGCGCAGCATGCTGTCGATCAGTTGTGCACCGCGGTGCCTGACATGACGCCAGCCGTGCCCGTAGATGAATTGGTCTGGCGGCCGGGACCCTTCCACCGGGCACTGGAGGCACTTCCGGTCGTTTTCGAGCAACTGCCAGCGATGCCTGTCCCCCAGTGAAGTGATCTCATCAACTTTCGGCTGACGCGCCGGTATTCGAAATGGGTGAGAACGAGTGCGGCTTCGACGACGGTGCCGATTCTTTCGGGGCTGCACGTGAAATGAGACGCAGGGCGCGCCAGCGGGCCGACGAGCACGGCGAAGCCGCGCTCGCCCAGGGAGCGCAGCCCACGGAGCAGCGCGTTGTAGGTGCGGTTTCCCTGGGGGCGAGGGCTCGGCCATCGGCGGGTTGCTTGATCGGGGTGTGTATGCCGATCCCGGCACCTTCGTAGCCGCGCTCGGCCAGGGTCGGCAGGTCCAGGATGTGCCGCTGCCCAGTACAACGCGGGGGACGTGGTCGCGGGCGGCGGCAACCAGGTCGTGCACCGAGGCGGGTCCGACGTCGGGGAACCCACAGCGGCAATCCGGTTGGCGCCGAGACGGCTTGGACGTTGCCACCGGGACTGTGGGCTTTGCCGGAGTACCACACGTCGATCTGCTCGCCTTTGACTGTGGTGGTCTTCTCGCCGCAGCGGTCGGCGCCGAAGACCTTCCCGTCCAAGGATCAGGTGCGTGAGACCTTCCTCGTGAGCACGGTACAGGGCTTCGTGCAGGTCGGGGGCTTGGGCCGCGAGGGCGGTGATGCCGTCGTGGTGGTGGTAGCGGTCGGAGGTGGCACGGCTGATGCCGAATGCCGCGCCGAGCACCGCGATATCTTCGTGTTTGCGGAACCATGCCAACAGCATCAACACCTGTTTCCAGCAGGTCAGCGCCCGGTTGCCGCAGGGGTGCCGCGTGCTCGGCGTTGTGCGGCCAGTGTCTGGTCGTCTGGAGGTAGTGCGGGCGGAATTCGTCCGGTTCGCCGTGGCGGCGGGAGGTTGATGTGAGGGTGCCGAAGGCAGCCGGATCGGCGTGGGCGGATGCGCTGGCTGCGGTTGAGTGGGCCGTGGTCGTGGTCGCCGAGCGGTTCGCCGAACTTGGCGCGGTGACGCCGGGTGCGGTGGCGGTGGCCGCGAGTGGTGGTCGGATTCTGGCTCCCGGTTGGCCACCGCGGCCGGAGCCGGCCCCGATGTTTCTGTCGTGATCCGGACGAGTCGGAATCTGTCGCCTACCTTGGTGAGATCACCTCAGTGAGCATCGAAGCCGCCGTAGGTCCTCTTCCGCGTGTGCGAATCGCGAGTCGCCAACACCGCAGCCATGCCCTGGAATCTTTTGTGCCACAATGCAGCCGACACCGAAGCTTCGCTCAATCTACAACCAAGGTCTCCGGCCCTATGCGATGATGATCATCGAATATCGTTCGCAGGAACTCACTTGAAAGGGGGATCGGGATTGGCTTCACGGCCGACCCGGACTGTCGAATGCTGAAATCTATCGTCGGACAACGCTTGCACCTGTACTTGCCCAACGGTTGGGAATTCGATCCCTGGATCACTGGTGCCGGTTTTATCGACTACACGCTGACCGAGGGTCCTCACAAGGGGCGTCACGCCATCCAGAAACCTACGTACCGTCGACTGGCAGACAACGTCGAGTTTCTGGGCTGGTACGAGGAGACCGGTACCACCGTGACCCTCGTCTGGCACCTCGACAGCCAGGTAGTGGACCGGTTCGCGACGGTGCCTCGATGGCTGGCCGATGTCGACATGTCCATAAGCGCAGGTGACAATCAAGATCCGGAGTTCCGCGAGAAGATGGCGCAACTCGCTGCGGCCGGACCAGATATGCCGCGGCACATTTACGCGGACCACGGCCACTTCGAGCTCAGCAATAAATAAAACCGCACGAGACGGTGCAGATGCCGCAGCAGCCCGCCACAGATGCCGGCCACCGTGATGTCGGCGGCTCGACCCCCGTCCCTGCGGTTGCGGCAATCGACGATGCCACAAGGTTTTCCCTTCCCGGTGGCATCGTCGCCTCGAACGAAAACCCGAATGGTCTGCCAGCATTGCGAGTTCGCCACATCGACGGCGACATTGCCACGTTCACTGATATCGCGGGCATCGGACCAAACGGAGCGTTTCTCGTGCGTCCCGACCACTTCGTCGCATGGCGATCACCCGCCCTCCCCACCTCACCGGAAAACGCCATTCGGCAGTTGTTGGTTGTCGTCAGGTGTCGGGTGGCCGGAGGAGGTTGCACCTCCGGCCACCCTGACATGACGACGAAGTAAGTGCGATCCGCTGCGCGATCGAGCTGACCGGTTCACGGTAATCCGGGGCGGGGTCGGCCCTCCGCGGGCGAGGTGCGGTTCAACGGTCCGCCGCATCTTCCCGACCCGGTGACTCATGCAGGAGCTGAACCATTGGCTAGCCCATGCGTTGCAGGTCGGCACCCGCCAACAGTGCGCTGGAAAGGATCGAGTGCCTCGGGCGCAACGGTTCGGTCGATCCGTCGTCGCGCGTCAGCTCGAGCCTCCGCACCATGCACCGTTCATTTCGCGGGGAATGACGGCGGGTCATTCGTGGAGCCGGTGGTGCAGGTCGTCCAGGAGCTCGATCGCGGCGGTGAACGCCGGAATCGACTCGGTCGGAAGTGAGTAGGCGGCCACCTTGGAGAGGTGAGCGGATTCGGGTAACGGATTGCCTGGATCAGCCGCCGCTTCGGGCAGGCCGCGGGTGACGCCTTCCCGCCGGGCCGCGACGTTGAGTGACTGTGTGGCCACGCGCAGCAGGCTGTCGCCGGTCAGTTCTGAGATCCTGCCGCCTTCGGCGATCAGGGCCTGCACCAGCCGGTACCCGCTGGGTGTCGAGGACCGCAGGATCTGCGCCGCCACCGCGGGGTCCACTCCACACACTCGGCCTCCCCGATGTCCGGCGAGGTGTCGACAGGATCGGACTCAGTGGTGTCGGTACCGGAGAGCAGTACTGACTCAGAGTGTCTCACGTCGTGACATTTAGTTGGCCGGGTTTGTGGAGGCTTGTTTGTCAGTGGTCGGCTGAAGTCGTGAAGCGCTGAACGAAGCGGCGTTGCCAAGGTGTTTCGACAGCGCGCGGTGAATAGTGCGTGCGGATGTAGGCGACTGCCTCGTTTGCGGGGATGCCGTCGAGCACTGCGATGCATGCGAGTGCCGTGCCGGTTCGGCCGTGGCCGCCGTTGCAGGCCACCTCGACTCGCTCGGCGGCGGTTCGCTTCCACGCCTCCTGCAGTGCACCGTGGGCGTCGGTGCGATCTGAAGGCAACCAGAAGTCGGGCCACCGAATCCATCTGCTGGACCACGCCACGGCCGGAGGCTGTTTTCCGAGCAGGTACAACCCGAATTCAGGCACGGGACCGTCCGGCATCGGCCGACGAAGTGCTCGGCCGCGTATCATCCGGCCTGACGGCAGAACGAGCAGGCCAGGCGTCGAAGAGTCCCAGGTGACAGTCACGGGTACACCCTAGACATCACTTTGTCGCTCTCACCTGCACCAGCCTCTTGTAGCAGGTCAGTGCGGCGGCGAGGGTGAGGAAGGCGCAGAAGTGGTTGGCGTAGCGCTCGTATCGGATGCTCAGGCGGTGGTAGCCGAACAGCCAGGCGATCGACCGTTCGATCACCCTTCTGTGCTTGTTGAGCTTCGTGCTGGACTCGATGCCTTTGCCAACGCCTGACACCACCGGCATCTGTTCCGACATGTCCAGGCTGTCCGCGCCCAGACCGCGCAAGAACCCGAGCTTGTCGACTTCGGCCTTCACCGCTTCCGCCGATGCTTCCACCGGTCCGGTCGACAGCCACCGCAACCGTGACATTCCGATCGACACGTCGGTGGCAAGCAACGCATCCAGCTCGGCACACCGTTCCGGCGTGAACTCATGCGCCAACCGGTCGTAGGTCTCGGACTGAGCCTGCTTGCGGGCGTGGGCGACCCGCTCCACCACCGTCACCGGACCCGGCCGGATCAACCGCGCCGAGATCAGATACTCACACGCCAGCCGGAACAACAACGTCCACATTCTGGGTGATCAGCCCGGTGACCACGCCCATCCGCTCCAGCCACGCCAGCGCGCGATGCCCGGAATTGGGGCACGAGGCGTCCATGCGCCGCCAGCCCACGTGGTTGCGCGCCCAGTACCGCTGCCTGAAGACCGGATCGCCGACGAACTGCTGGTAGGTCATCGGGTTGCGCGGCGGCGAGGACGGACCGCGATAGTCGGGGATACCGCTGTCGGTCGAGACCCCGGCACCGGTCAGCGCGACGACCCGGCGCCCGTCGAGCAAGCGCACCAGCTGCTCGAGCCCGGCGCCGGAAGATGTCAGCATGCCGTTCAGGGTACGGCGGTCACCGCGGGCCGGGCATCGCGCCGTCACAGTTCGGCGAGGTCAGACCCGCCGCATCACCGACACGACCTTGCCGAGCACGACCGCCTCGTCGCCATCGATCACCTCATAGGCGGGGTTGCGCGGCTCCAGGTACACGTGACCGTTGCGCCGCCGGTACACCTTCACCGTCGCCTCGTCCTCGATCATCGCCGCCACGATCTCCCCGGAATGCGCCTCGTGCTGCCGGCGGACCACCACCAGATCACCGTCGCAGATGGCCGCGTCGATCATCGAATCACCACGCACCCGCAGGCCGAACACCGTGCCGCGCCCGACGAGCTCGCGCGGCAACGTCATCGTCTCGTCGGCATGCTCCTCGGCCGGAATCGGAGCGCCCGCGGCGATATCGCCGACCACCGGCACCGCCACCGAATCCTGCGCCGTCTCCCGCCGCGCGCCCGCCTGCAGGAACATCCGCACATCGATCGGCCGCGACACCGTCCGGCTGCGCCGCAGAAAACCCCGCTCCTCCAAGCTCTTCAGATGCTTGGACACCGACGACGTGGAGCGCAGACCCACCGCGTCACCGATCTCACGCGTATTCGGCGGATACCCGTGCCGCAGCACCCACTCCCGGATTGTGGCGAGAATCCGCTGCTGCCGCGGCGGCAACGTCGAGGTGTCGAGATGCTCGAAGGCGTCGAGCGGGTCGTATCCGGTCACCCGGGGAATGGTAGAGGCAGGGGCGGACACTCCGTGCCGGGCGCGGCGCCCGGCACGGCGAACAGCGCCCGATCGGCTTCGGGCACCCAGCAGGCGGCCGCGATATCCCGGTTGTAGTTCTGCGCGACGTGCTCGATCAACGGACGCAGCCCCGGATGCCGGTTGCCCGCCGACCACAGCAGCGCCAGCGGATACGCCGGAGTGGGATCGACGACCATCAGACGCCGCAGGTTGGGATGCCACGGCGTCTGGCCACCGTCTCCGCTGAAGGTCGTCAGCGACGACGAGTCCGCGATGCGGTCGACGAGCTGCGCCAAGTTCAGCATCGGTCCACTGGTGTCGACCGGAACCCCGCTGAACGCACTGAGATCTCGATAGAAATCCGCCCACTCCGACGGTGTGGCCGCCCCCGGCACCCACACCGGATGCCCGGCGATCTCCCGCAACGCGATCGTCGACCGGCCCGCCAACGGATGATCCTTACCCACCAGCAGATACAACGGCTCCAGATACGCGGGCGCGGCGACGATGTCGCCGGGCAACGTCACCGGTCCGCCGTACGCGCGGGCCAGGGCTGCGTCGACCAGGCCGCTGCGCAAGGCCTCCCGCGAGGTCGTGATCGCGTTCGAGATGACGATCTCGGTGTCGCAGCGCGGATGGCGCGCCAGATAGAACTCCATCAACTCGGTCGCGGCCGCGCGTTTCCCCAGCACCGCCACCCGCAACGGCCGCACCTGCGCACGAACGGCCCGCACCGCCTCCTCGGCGCCCGCCAGCAGTGACCGCGCGTACGGCAGCAATCGCGCACCGGCGCCGGTCGGCACGCTACTGCCGTGCCCGCGATCGAAAAGCTCCGCACCGAGCTGTGATTCGAGCTTCGCGATGCGCTTGGACACCGCCTGCTGACTGATCCCGAGCACGGCCGCGGCGTGGCCGAACTGCTCCTGCTCCACCACCGCGACGAACGCGCGCAGCGCCGCCAGATCCAGGTCCACCCGCCACCTCCATGAACAACCATCCGTTGTCCATATTTTCGTGTCTTTTGTTCGACTTCCGCGATCACCACTGCTTATATGGACCAGCAATAGCGATCAGCGAACACAACCTACAACCAGACGATGTTCGCCGAGCGATAGGTCCCGTGAACGTCGAGGCCCACCTGTGTGGCGGTGTGAGCACCGCACGGACACGACCACCAACGGTGGACTACGACTCGGACGCAACTCCGATCCGGGGCGGGCGAAGCACCTCCACATCCGCTGGAGGACCCGCATAGCGTTCGATCTCCACCAGCGTGAGCTGCCCGGCGCAGCCCTGGCTCAGCGTGGAGGACGGGCGGTCGGCGATGAGCACGTTGGGATTACCGTGGCGGCAGAACGTCGGATCGGCCGGATCCGGGTCGTACCAAGCCCCGGTGGACAGCTGCGCCACACCAGCCCGCACCCCGTCGTCGACCAGCAATCCGGCCAGACAACTGCCTCGCTCGTTGAACACCCGCACGACCTCACCTGCGCGCAGGCCACGAGCCGCGGCGTCGGAGGGATGCATGCGAATCGGTTCCCGCCCGGATATCTTCACAGACCGGCTGTGCGCACCCATGTCGAGCTGGCTGTGCAGCTTGGTCCGCGGTTGATTCGCCACCAACTGCAACGGATATCGCCTCGCCGCCGGACCGCCCAGCCACTCCTCGGGTTCCAACCACACCGGATGCCCCGGGCAATCGGCGTACCCGAAGCCATCGATGGTCGCGGAGAAGATCTCGATCTTCCCGCTCGGTGTGGTGAGCGGAAACCGGTCCGGGTCGGCGCGAAAGTCCGCAGCCAGTACCTGCCGCGGGTCGGGCACCGGAAGCTCGAGGCACTCGCCGGTCCAGAACGTGTCGAAGTCCGGCAGCTCGTGGCCCAGCCGTGACTGCCCCGCTCGCCACTGTTCGTACAGATGCCGCAGCCATTGGCCGACGGAGCGCCCCTCGGTGAATTCCGTGCCGACTCCGAGCCGATCGGCCGCCTCGGCGAAGATCGAATAATCGTCCCGAGCCTCGGCGCGCGGGCGGGTGAGCGCCCTCATCGGAAAGAAGGAGCTGCCGCCCTCGCCCGCACCGTAATCGTCGCGCTCGATGGACATGGTCGACGGCAGCACGATATCGGCGTGCCGCGCGGTGGCCGTCCAGAACGCATCGTGCACCACGACCGTGTCCGGGCGCGTGAACGCCGCCCGCAACCGAGCCAGATCCTGGTGGTGATGGAACGGATTACCACCGCACCAGTACACCAACCGCACGTCCGGATACACCAGGTCCTGACCGTTGTAGCGATAGGGTTCACCCGGGTTGAGCAGCATGTCCGCGATCCGCGCGACCGGGATGAAGATATCGATGCCGTTGCGCCCCTGCGGAAATCGCGGCACCGGCATACGCGCCGGCTCGCCGACACCGGCCACCGACCCGTAACCGTGTCCGAACCCGCCACCAGGAAGCCCGATCTGCCCCAGCATCGCCGCCAGCACGACCCCCGCCCACAGCGGCTGCTCACCGTGCCGCGCCCGCTGAAGCGACCAACTCACCGTCACGAGCGTGCGCGCGGTCGCCATCTCGCGCGCCAGCGTCCGTACACGCTCGGCAGGCACACCAGTGATCGACGCCGCCCACGCCGGATCTTTGACGACTCCGTCCGCCGCGCCACGCAGGTATTCCGCGAAGCGCTCGTAGCCGACCGCATACCGGCGCAGAAACTCCTGATCGGCCAATCCTTCCTCGTCCAGCACCTGGGCAAGCGCCAGCATCATCGCCACGTCGGTCCCGGGCAGCGGGGCGATCCACTCGGCCGCACCCTCGGGCGCAGTGTCGTCGCGCAGCGGGCTGATCGACACGAAGCGGCAGCCCCGCGCCCGCGCCGCCGCGATCCACCCGCGCGCGTTGTGCCGCGACACGCCACCCGGTGACACAGCCGCATTCTTCGGCGACAACCCACCGAAAGCCACCACCAGCTCCGAATGCTCGGCCAGCACGGCTTTCGCCGTCGCCTGTTGCGTCACCCACCCGATGTCGCCGAGGACATACGGCAGGAACACCGTCGACGTGCCGAGGCTGTAGCTGTTCACGTGCCGGACGTAGCCGCCGAGACAGTTGAGAAACCGATGCAACTGACTCTGCGCGTGATGGAAACGCCCCGCGCTGGCCCAGCCGTACGAACCGCCGTACACCGCTTCCGGTCCGTGCTGCCGGTACACCCGCCCGAGTTCGCCTGCCAGCAGGTCCAACGCCCGCTCCCACGACACCGGGACGAAACCCTCCGAACCGCGCGGGCCGGGAGCGGGACCGCTCTCCAGCCAACCCCTGCGGATGTACGGCCGATCGATACGGGTCGGGTGGTGTTGTGCCGAAGCGATATTGCCGATCAGCGGCGTCGGCTCCGGATCACCACGCCACGGCCGGACGTTCATGAGTCGTTCGCCGTCGCTGTCGGCCTCGAATGCGCCCCAGTGGGTCAGATGCGTGGTCACCGTCCCACCGTAAGCTGCCGCACACGAGCCCGACCGCCGCTCGCATACGATTCACAACGCTTCAGGCAGACACGCGGCGCAGCTCGAAGATGCGGAACACCCGCCCGCCGGACAGTTCGTGCTCCATGGCGTAACCGGGCCACAAGGCGACCGCCCGCTCCCAGACGCGTTCGCGCTCCACGCCGGTGAGTTCACGTACCACGACCGGGAACTGCTCGCCCTTGTAACGAACCTGAGCGGTCTGCGCCGCACGCAGATTCGCCGACCACGCCGGATGTTCGGCACTGCCCCAATTCGAACCGAGGACTACGAAGTCGGCATCGTGCAGCACGCACAGCAACGACGTGGTGCGCGAAATCCCCGTCTTCCGCCCCGCCACGGTGATCTGGATCGAGGGCAGACCCGCCAGATCCAGGACGCCCATGCGGCCGCCGCTGGCACGCCGGACCAACCGATCCACCCGCAGCACGACCGGCGCCGAGCGCATCACCCACCGCTGCTGGGCCAACCGCCGGGCCACCCGCGGCAACGGATTCCAGACCATGTCAGGACACCTTTCCGTAGCGAACTCACAACCTGGCAGGCGCTCTACAACAGAACTACCACCCCGTACCGACAACCCTGCACCATCGGCCTGCGGTCAGTCGGTGAGAGGTGGTCGTCGTGAAGCAGATCTTGCCTGGGGAGGTCCGACCATGGCCGCCGCGCTCACCGACGCCGGCGATCCTTGGTCAAGTCCGCGCGTTACGACGCCGAGGAGTCGGTGGCATCATCGGACGTTCCGCGAGGACGTCAACGGCCCGAGATAGTCTCGGGCCGTTGATCTTCGGACTGCCGTATCCGGCCGTCGGCAGGAGTGCCGACACCCATCCTCGATTACGAAATCCAGCGGAGGACTTCGAAAATGCCGCTACTTGACGGAGTCGGCCAACCGATCCGCATATGGGGCAGTCAATCTTCCGACGATGGGAAGCTCTGCACGGAGACCGCCGATTTTGTTCGCCTGGACCATGGCCATGATCCAGACGACGACCGCGAAGACCGCGACTGCGAGCCCGGCGAGGCTGAAGATGATCCCCACGACTCCGAGGAGCGAGCCGACGATGCTCAGAACAATATTGACCACCGAGATCGCCCCGAAGAAAACGATTGATTGCGCGGCATGGAATTTCACGTCGGGATCATTCTTTCCCACGAATAGGAAGATGATTCCCGTGATCCACCCCAATGCGTACGACAGGATCGCGCTGGTCCTTTTGTCCGAGCCGGCGGACTGCGGTTTGTTCGTAGGATGTTGAGAAGATGTCATGGGGTAAGTAGATGCCACGCCCGCCACCTACCGATCCCAGGTTTCAGCACGAACCACAGGTTGCGGGCGCGAGATGGCCCCGTCGCGGCGCTGGACCGTTGACCGGCCGGTCACTTGATCTGCTCGGCCAGCGCGACGAGGATGCCCGCGGGGCCCCGGAGGTAGCAGAGCCGGTAGCTGTTCTCGTACTGCACCAGCTCGCCGAGGAGCTCGGCTCCGTGTGGCCGCAAGCGGTCGAGGATGCCGTCGATGTCTTCGACCGCGAACATGATGCGATGCATGCCCAGCGTGTTCGCCGGAGCGCGCGGGTCACCGCCGCGGGCCGGCGGCGTCTGGTACTTGGTCAGTTCGAGCCGTCCGTGGCCGTCCGGGGTGCGCATCATCGCGATGTCCGATCGGACTCTCTCGAGCCCGACGAGGCGATCCACCGCGCTGCCCTCGACTGTCGCCTCGCCTTCCAGCTCCAGTCCGAGTGCGACGAAGAACGCCGTGGCAGCCGCGAGGTCGTCGACGACGATGGCGATGTTGTCCATCCGCTGGATTGTCCCGCGCCCGGGTCGGGGGCCACGCTGGTCGGTCTCGCTCATGGTGATCTCCTTTCGGGGCGCGCCGCCGACTTCGGCGGCGCGTGTACGTGTTCAGGCGCGCTCACGTTCTTTCTGTCGCTGCATTAGTTCCTCGATGGCGGTGGGCAGTGTTGTCTCGAAGTCGATCAGCTTGGCCCAGGTCGGCTTGACCACGATTCGGACCATGCCGTCGTAGAGCGACCTCACGCCTTCCTCCCACTCGGTCCGTTGTTCGGGCGTCATCTCATAAGTGCCGTTCCACTGGAGGTACTCGTCCGGGATGCCGTCGACGACATCCAGCTCCGCACGGCCGCGGATGAGTAGGACCTTCGGCGGGTGCGACTCGGTGTCGATCGTCAGCGCGACCGCGGGATTGCGGCGCAACGCGGGGAGTTTCCGCGCGTTCGTCGCGGTGCACATGACGATTTCCGTGCCGTTCCAGACAATCCCGATCGGGATCGACCGCGGGGTGCCGTCCAGCCCGATGAAGGCCAGCCTGGCCAGGTCACGGGCCAGTAGTTCCTGGCTGAGTGGGCGGCTCAGTACCTCATCGATGGCGTGCTGGTCCATAGTTCGAGCTCCTCGGTTGTCGTAGCGGCGGGCGCTGGACCCGACGCGGGTAATGCGGTGCCGTAGATGTGCGGGCGGCCGGAATCCTTCGGTCCCGCGCACAAGCGCCCTCAGATACTGGTGCCCGCCTCGCCGCTGCGCACGAACGATCCAGCCACGTCGGCAGGTCGGTCATGTCGGGCTCCTGTCTTTCGGCCTATCCAGTAGATTTGACGAGGAAGCCATCCGAGAATTCATCGGTGCAGCCGAGATCGGTACACACTCCTGCGAACGCCTCGAACTCGGCATGAGCGCGCACCCAAGAGGCACGCCGAGCCAGCGCGACGCGCCACCCCAACAATGCCTGATCTGGATCTCGGTATCGCCAGCGACTGGACGCGCGAGAGATGGAACATCCCGATCTACGATCACGGCCCCCCGATAGCCCCGGTTACGGCCTGTGGGGCGTGGGTCGCCCGACCCTCCCTCGCGGTAGGGGTGCACAATCGGGCCTATGGCACGATCTCTGCCCGAGGGCGAATCGCTTCTGGTGCGTACGGACTTCACCGACGACGCGGCGTGGGCCCAAACCCTCGCGGCGGTCATCGCGTCCTACGACGAAGACACGATGACAGAGCTGACACCCGTCGACGACGTGACCTTCGACGGGCTGACGCCCGCCGATCTAGGTGATCTGATCGATGGCCAGACCTATGTGTTCCTCGCCGACACCACCACGATGACCGACCCCGAGCACCCACTGCTGGTGGTCGATACCAGCGGCGAGGATGTTCGAGAGGACGGCGACGCGGTGTTCCGGATCGCACCGATCGCGATGGCCGAGGTCGAGGCCAACTTCCTCCTCTCCAACGTGGACTTCGAGGACTACGCCGGCAGCGTCGACGACGACGGTGTCTTCCGCGGCTTCGATCGGTGAACGCGGCCGACACTCATGCCCTGCCACAGGTCCATCCCCGTGGAGCTTTGGATGGACGACTTACCCTCGCTCAATGACGATGGGCCGGTATAGGTTTCACGTAGTCGACAATGACGGGCACAGGAAACCGACCGACAAACGAGCAACGTGTGAGCCGCCATGCTTCACACCTGGGTCGAGTCCACCGGAGGCCCCCTGCTGATCGCCCCCGAATCAGAACTTGGTCACTGGGGCGGCACATCCGAACGGCGTCGGTGACGATGATGTTCGCGGCCAGCTCTCGCCATGCGTTGAAGCTCGGCCCGATTGTGCCACCGCCCCCGCTTGACCGGTCGCGCCGTCGAGGGCCGTCCGCAGACGTTCTGCCATGCCGCGGCCGCACACGCACCGGCTGGTGTCGCTGACCTGAGCGGCGTTCGACCTGAGCGGGTTGCAAACGTCCCAGAGATCAATCGTTTCTCGGGCACTCTGGTTTCTCGGTTTCAGTTCCAGGGACTCGGCCCGGTCTGCGATTCCCACGCTGCGAGCTCTTTTGCCGACATGAGCAAGATCCTGGCCTTGGCCGCGTACGCGCGTGCTTGCGGGGTGAACGCATGCGCGGTGGTCACCACGGCCGCCACGTCGGCGCCGTGGATGGTGTGCGCGGTCCCACCGAAGCGCTGGACGTCTTGGCTGCCCACGCTGCGGCCGTTGTGGTAACGCTTGGCCTGCAGGACGATTCGGCGACCGTCCGGTGCCCGCGCGATCACGTCGGCGCCTAGATCACCGGATCCGCCGACCACCCGGACATCGGTGCAGCCGTCGCGGCGGCACAACGCGGCCAGCGCTTCCTCGAACTCGGAGGGACTCAGCGAGTTCTGCCGCAGCGCCACCAGCAGCCGCGCGTCATCGCGAGCACGCACCTGGCGGCGATGCCGCGCCGTCAGCACGGCGGCGACGGCAGCAATGGCCAGAACACAGGCCCCGACAGAAGCAAGCGCCGCGGCTTGCCGTGCGGCGATGTCCGCGATCTTGGGTGCAACCACCAGCGCGGCGATGGCAGCCATGAACATCAACGCCGCCGCATCCGATCCGCGGCGACCACGTCGTCTTCCCATCCCGATGCCCCCTCGACAGCCCGCCCGGTTCTTCCTCGACTTGACGCGGGCGCCTGCCCATCTCGATTGTCACCGCCGCCTCCCCGATACCACCTACTTCCGGAGGAAGGAAACGGTCCGATCCGGTCCGGCCACAGTTATAGCGGGAATGCGCCACGATGCCCCCACTGCCTTCCACAATCGGTCAGCCCAAGGACTCCGTGGCCCTGGACCGAGGTGTGGGGCCCGAGTTGACCGAGCCCGACGGTCGTACGCTCGGCGATGATGGCGGCGCTTCGACCCGGCAGTAGTTCAACACCCACGTCCGCAAGGTGGGCCCGTACTTCTTCGCGCCATTCGCCCAGCGCCGCCAGCGCTTCCTGACTCGAATTCTCCCCCTCGGCGTCCGGGTCGTATTCAGGCATGGTGAGCAGCAGGTACATCGCCTGTTCGTGGGGCAGGTGTTGCTGAATCCTTCCCAGAAGCCCACTGCCATCGGGGGTGTGCAAGCCTGCCTCGGCAGCCAAGGGCTCGCCGGCCTCGACCTCACCTTCGTGAAAATCGTGGTGGTAGTAGCGGATCAGCGACTCCTGCTCGGCCGAACACCAGCCCATCCAGTCGCCACAGCCTCCGTTCTCGACCTGGACGTACCAGTAGACGGTGCCGAACTGCCGGCTCAGCTCCACACATCGGCGTTGCTGGGCAACGTGCTCGTCCTCGATGGACGTCTCGTCGTGTTTTCTGATCATGCTCTTGGGCGTGCCGAAGACCAGGGTCCAGCCATCGAGAACCGGGGAGACGAACATCTGGGCGCACCGGCGGTGACCGCTGAAGTCATCGATGAGCCAGCTTCCGGGGGTGGGGCGGAACTGCCAGCGTTCGAATCCGGCGCGCATCGTGATGGGCACCGGATCGGACAGCCCGAATGCGCGCAGCACCGCGGCGCGGTCGTCGGTGCGCAGCGCGTACCACTCCCCGTTGGGATAGAACGGTTGAGCGATCTCGGCGCGAATCTTGGCGGCAACCAGACGTGCCGCCACCCGAGCATCAATGGGATCGAGTGTATCCCAGCCGATCTCAACGAGGGCGGCCAGTGCCGCACGACGCGAGCGGCGAGCCGAGCGCCGGACTTCCCGCAGGATCGGGACCGCCGCGCGGCCGATGTCCGCGAAGGCGCCCACGGCTGCGGCCACCACACCCGGATACGGATCGTCGAACATCGTGGCCAGCACGCGCGCGTAAGGCAATGCAGCATCGCCGCCGCGATGTCCGAGTACCTCCGCGCTGAGGCGGCGCGCGTCCGGATCCTCGTCTCGCAGGTGCGCTACTTGCAGCCGGACTTCGTCGGTGACACGGGGAAATCCGAGTACAGCGCCCGCCCGTTGCGCACTGTCGTCCGCGCCGCCCACGACCAAGTCGGTCAACTCCGGCCACACCGCCGGACCGGCCTGCCGTAACACCGCATCGGCCTGTGGCCACTCGGCTCGGCGCAGACCATCGCTCAGCACTTCGAGCGCGACCCCGCTGTCCAATGCGCGCACGGGCCTGTCTGTTCCCACTGTGTCCTTCCCGCACGACCGCCCGGCGCTGCCGATAGCAGCGGCGGCGGTCGATTCGTTGCATCGTATGGGGTGCGCACAGACATCCACGCTCGAGCAGCAAGCTCGGTAAGTAGTTGCCCGATCCAGGCTTTTTGGGTGTTGAAACGATTGTTTCACAGCGTGGTGTTTGTTTGTGGGATTGGCATTGTTAGATGCGCATATCTACGTTTCGACATATAAATTCAGGCGCTTCTCGACCGGCTATCCCGAGACGGCCACATCGCACTTTCCTCGACCAGCTTCAGGCACGCCTACTCGCCCGCTCCCTATAACCCCTCCCCGACTTCAGGAAAACGGACAAGTGACCAGTTACCCTGTCCCCCGTGGTATCCACTCTCCGCCCAGTGCGCCCGAGGTCCACGCGTACCGGTCACCACTCCGGCAACAGGAGTTCGATGCGTTCACATCGCCGCCACGCCTTGGCTGCCGTCGTGGCTGTCACCGCGGTATTTCTCGCAGGAGCCGCTCCGGCGGCCGCCCGGCCCGCGCCACCCCCTGTGGTCGCACCGATGGGCCCGGACTTTCTCTGGGGCGTCGCCGCGTCGGGATACCAATCGGAGGGCCACGCCCCGGACAGCAACTGGTCTCGCTACGTCGCGTCCGGGAAAACGACGGACCCCTACCGGGATTCGATCGACTTCTACACGCGCTATCGCTCGGACATCGCCTTGGCGGCGGGCCTGGGCGTCAAGGTGTACCGCGTGGGCATCGAGTGGGCTCGCCTCCAGCCCGAGCCGGGCAAGTGGGACCCCGACGGACTGAAGTTCTACGACGATCTCGTCGCGGCGATCACCGCCGCGGGCATGCGTCCCATGCTCACGATCGACCACTGGGTCTACCCGGGTTGGGCGGTCGACCGCGGCGGCTGGAACAACCCGGGCATCGTCGAGGACTGGCTGGCCAACGCGCGCGCCGTCGTCGATCGCTACGCCCCGTACCGGCCCTTGTGGGTAACCTTCAACGAGCCGACCTTCTACTTGGTGAACGAACTGCGACACGGCGGACTTCCGCCCACCGCGGCGCCGGCGATGCAGGATCGAATCGCGCTGGCGCACAACAGCATCTACGACCACATCCACCGGGTGCAGCCCGACGCCATGGTGACCAGCAACGTCGCCTACATCCCGGGCGCCGAGGACTTGGTGAACAAGCCACTGGTGGACAAGATCGGCGCCAAGCTCAACTACATCGGCATCGATTACTACTACGGCCTCTCCCCCGACACTCTCACCACCACCGTGAACTTCACCGAGCTGTGGAAGAACCCGATGCAGCCAGAAGGCATCTACTATGCGCTGCAGCACTATTCGCGCCAGTTCCCCGGAAAGCCGCTCTATATCGTCGAGAACGGCATGCCCACCGAGAACGGCCTACCGCGTGCGGACGGTTACGGGCGCGCCGACTCGCTCCGCGACACCGTCTACTGGCTCCAGCGCGCCAAAGCCGACGGCATGAATTTGATGGGCTATAACTACTGGAGTCTCACCGACAACTACGAGTGGGGTTCCTACACACCACGTTTCGGCCTTTACACCGTCGACGTTCTCACCGATCCGGCACTGACGCGCAAGCCGACGGACGCGGTGGCCGCGTACACGGCTATCACGCGAGCCGGTGGCGTCGCGCCGGACTATCGACCGACGCGGACGCCGAAGGATTGCTCGTTCGTCGACGGGCCCGCCAGCTGCTCCGACCCCGTCACCGTGCCGCGGTGACACGGAAGCCGAAGGCGGGTAGACCACCGAGTGGAGGTGGACGATGACCGACGATCCCGTCGCGACCCTGCGGCGCTGGACCGATTCGGGTGGGGTCTGGCGGGTGACAGGCCGCCGATCCGGTTCGGTCACCGTCGCGCTCTACCAGTGCACCGGCGGCGAGGAAGTGGAGCGGGTGGTGTCCGCCGATCCGGCTCTGATCCGCTACCTCGGCGATCGGACCAGCAGTGAGGACTGAACCGCTCAGCTCCCGACCGGACCGGTCACACCCGACCACAGCCGTTCGAGCACCCGCGCCGCCGGTTCCACGGAGGTGATCATTCCGACGCCCTCCCCCGCGTCGATCGGCGCGGTCTTCGGATCGTCCACGGCGAGCGCGGCGGCGAGCGTGTGTTTGGCCGACCGATCCGTCGCGAGTTCTTCTTCCCGTCCGGTCCACCGATCGGTGAATCCGGTGCGCAGCACCCGCGCGGGAAATCGCGCGGGCCAGGGCAGTTCCATCCCCACGTCGTAGGCGCGGGTGAGCACGGTGTCCGTGCCGCGGGCGTCGAGCAGTGCCTGCCTGCCCGCATCCGACAGCAGCGATTCCGTGCAGGCCGCCAGGCAGGTACCGAGCCATGCGCCGCTCGCCCCGGCGCGAAGGACGGCGGCGAGATCCCGCGGTGCGCCGATGCCGCCGGCCGCGAGCACCGGGACCGAGGCCACGTCCAGCACCTCGTCGAGGAGCGGGAGCAGCGCCGCGTTCACGGCGCCGTGCCCGCCGCCCTCCACGCCACGGGCCACGAGGACGCCGATGCCCGCGTCTTGCGCACGCCGCGCGTCCTGCCCGCTGTAGACCTGGGTGGCCGAGGCGATCCCCGCGGCCGCGACCCGGGCGGCCCAATCCAGGTTCTCGCCGAAGCTGACCGAGATCAGCGCGGGACGTGCTTCGATCGCGACCTCCAGCAGTCGTGGTTCCCTGGCGACGACCCAATCGACCAGCCCGATGCCGAACGGGCCTTCGACGCCGCCCAGGTGCGGCAACTCCAGTTCCAGCGCGCGAACCGACCCGGCGCTGCCCATCCCGATCATGCCGAGTCCGCCGGCCGCGGTCACCGCTGCGGCGAGCCGCCCGCCCGCCACGCCGCCCATCGGCGCGTTGACCAGAGGAATGCGCATACCCATCCGACGCGCCCACGCGGTCGCGGCGCTCAGGTCGGGTACCGCAGACGGTTCGCCTGGCATCGTCACGCGTTCCATCCCAACACACGCCGTTGTGCTCGGCCGCGGACTCCCCCGTTGTCCCGGTTGCCGATCACCCGCGGTGCCCCAGCATGTCCAGCAGTCCGTCGAGTTGCAGTTCGAACAGCTCGTCGCGATCGGTGAAGGTGTCGGGGCCGTACATGTCGAAGACGTCCGCGCTCACCGCACCGAACAGGCCGACCCAGAAGGTCACGCCGCGGACGACCAGCCAGTCCGGCAATTCGAGCCGGAATTCGTCACGGATCCGCCCGAAATTGTCCGCGAGAGAAGCGGATATCCGCGGTTCCCTGATAGGGGCCGTGAGTTCGTCCGCTCCGTAGGCGTGAGCGAACAGCGTCAGCATCGTGGCGATCACCCGGGTGCCCGGTGCGACGGTCTCGGCCGCGGGCGCGTCGTAGCCGGGAACCGGGGTGCCGAACAGCAACCCATAGCGGGCGGGTTCGGCCAGCGCCCACCCCCGCACCGTGCGCCCGAGGACCCGCAGCCTATCGATCGGCGCGTCCCCTGCCTCGGCCAGCGCGTTGTCAACCGCGTCACCGAGTGCGTTGTAACCGTCCACTACGAGCATGGTGAGCAGCTCGTCGCGACTGCGGACGTAGCGGTAGACGGCCGAGGAAACCACGCCGAGATCACGCGCCACCGCACGCAGGGACAGTGCCGCGGCGCCGTCTGTCGCCAGGTGTTCTCGCCCGATCCGGATGATGTCGTCCATGGTCTGGGCCCTGGCGCGGGCGCGGGGTGTGGTCGGCATAGCAGAAACCATGCGCGCTCCAGAGAGCGATGTCAACTGTTGAGAGCACCGCTCTACACCGGGACGAGGGACCGTCGGCGAACCGATTATCAGACCGATGGGGCCGGTTCCGGCCGACTTGCGAACCGTTACTTACCCGAGAGTAGTGTTATCCGAGTCACTGGCGACACGATCGAGGAGTTCCACATGGACCAGCGGACGACGGATTACGACGTGCTGATCGTCGGTTCGGGGTTCGGCGGCAGCGTCACCGCGCTCCGGCTGGTGGAGAAAGGGTACAAAGTCGGCGTGCTGGAGGCGGGCAGGCGCTTCGCCGACGACGAGCTGCCCAAGACCAGCTGGGACGTGAAGAAGTTTCTCTGGGCGCCCGCGCTCGGCTGTTACGGGATCCAGCGCATCCATCCGCTGCGCAACGTGCTGATCCTCGGCGGCGCCGGTGTCGGCGGCGGGTCGTTGAACTACGCGAACACTCTCTACGTGCCGCCGGAGCCGTTCTTCCAGGACGCGCAGTGGCGTGACATCACCGACTGGCGCGACGAACTGACCCCGTACTACGAACGAGCGCAGCAGATGCTCGGCGTGGTACGCAATCCGCACATGACGCCCGCCGACGAAGTCTTCAAGGCCGTGGCCGACGACATGGGCGTCGGCGACACCTTCGTGCAGACCCCCGTCGGCGTGTTCTTCGGCGAACCGGGAAAGACCGTGCCCGACCCGTACTTCGGCGGGGCCGGCCCCGAGCGCACCGGTTGCGTCGAATGCGGCGACTGCATGGTGGGCTGCAAGTACGGCGCGAAGAACACCCTCGTGAAGAACTACCTCTATCTGGCCGAGAAGGCCGGCGCCGAGGTCATTCCCATGACGACTGTCACCGAGCTGCGTCCACACCCCGACGGCACCTGGGACGTGTCCACCGCCCGCACCGGCGCCTGGATACGCAAGCAGCCGCGCACGTTCACCGCCGCGCACGTCGTGCTCGCCGCGGGCACACGCGGAACCCAGCAGTTGCTGTTCGCCATGCGTGACAAAGGCGTGTTGCCCGATCTGTCCGATCGACTCGGCGTGCTGACGCGCACCAACTCGGAATCGATCGTCGGCGCGGCCACCAAGAAGGTGAAGCCGGGCCAAGACTTCACCAAGGGCGTCGCGATCACCTCGTCCATCCATCCCACCCCGGACACGCACATCGAGCCCGTCCGTTACGGCAAAGGCTCCAACTTCATGGGCCTGCTCCAGACGCTCATGGTCGACGGCGGCGGCCGCATCCCGCGCTGGCTGCGCTTCCTGGGCATGGTGTTGCGGCATCCGATGGACCTGCTCAGCTTCCTGAGCACCAAGAACTGGAGCGAGCGAACAATCATCTCGCTGGTCATGCAGCACTTGGACAATTCGATCACCACCTACACCAAGCGGGGCTTGTTCGGCCGCAAGCTCACCAGCAAACAGGGCCACGGCGAGCCCAATCCGACGTGGATTCCCGTCGGCAACGACGTGACCAGGCGGGTCGCGGCGAAGATCGGCGGCATCGCGGGCGGCAGCTGGGGCGAGATCTTCAATATCCCGCTCACGGCCCACTTCCTCGGCGGCGCGGTGATCGGAGCCGACGCTCAGCAGGGCGTGATCGACGCCTACCACCGCGTGTACGGCTACCCCACGCTCAGCGTCGTCGACGGTGCGGCGGTCTCGGCCAACCTGGGCGTCAATCCCTCGCTGACGATCACCGCGCAGGCCGAGCGCGCGGCGGCGTACTGGCCGAACAAGGGCGAAGTGGACACCCGGCCCCCGGTCGGCACGGGATACCGGCGCATCGCTCCGGTCGCGCCGGTCAAGCCGGCGGTTCCGGCAGATGCTCCCGCCGCGCTGGTACTTCCGATCGTAGAGATCCGGAAGACACCCGCCGCCGGTTAGGACCGGGCGCATCTCGGATTCCGGTCGGCGACGTCGCAGCTGGCGATCGCCTCACCACCTCGCCGGCCGCGCTCCCAACGGCTTCGCCCGATGCGGGGAAGCCGCGTCCGGCGACGTCGGCGATCGCCCGGCGAGAACGGCTGAACCACCCGCGCAGCAATCGCACCTCAACTAGCCTTTATCTGGTCTTTTGTCGCTATGACAGCCAGGAGGCGACCTGTGAGCACACTGTGGCGCGCACTGCTCGGTCCCGCGGCGATGGCGACCGCCGCCCTCCTCGCCTGCACGGCTTGCGGCGGCGACGACGCGGACACGACCGGTGCCGGTACACCGTCCAGTTCCGCGGCGATGCCCAATCAGGTCGCCGGTGTGCCGATCCCGGACGGACGCATCGATGATGCCGTTGGCGAGTTGGATCGACTTGCTGAAGGCCTACTCAGCTCGTCCGGCATTCCGGGCATGGCGATCGCCGTCGTCCACGGCGGGAAACTGGTGTACAGCAAAGGCTTCGGCGTCCGCAATATCGTCACCAAGGAGAAGGTCGACCAGGATACGGTCTTCCAGCTCGCGTCGCTGTCCAAGCCGGTGGGAGCGACGGTCGTCGCCCGCCGGATCGCCGCGGGGGGCGTCGAATGGGACACTCCGGTGCGCAGACTGCTGCCGTCTTTCGCGCTCGCCGATCCCTACGTCACCGAGCACGTCACGGTCGGCGACCTGTACGCGCATCGCTCCGGACTGCCCGATCACGCGGGCGACCTGCTGGAGGACCTCGGCTACGACCGTCAGCAGATTCTCGACCGGCTCCGGCTGTTGCCGCTGGGCTCCTTCCGGGACTCGTACGAATACACCAATTTCGGGCTGACCGCGGCCGCCGTCGCCGTTGCCGCGGCGGCGGGAGACGACTGGGAGACGCTGTCGGAAGGGACGATCTACGGCCCGCTCGGGATGAAGTCGACCAGCTCCCGCTACGCCGACTTCGCCTCCCGCGCGAACCGTGCCGAGGGGCACGTTCTGGTCGACGGCAAGTACGAGGTGGCGAACCCGCAGCGCCAACCGGACGCGCAGTCCCCAGCGGGAGGGGTCAGTTCCTCGGTGGCCGACATGGCCAAATGGATGACGATGGTGCTCGCGAACGGCTCCGCGGGCGGCTCGGTCGTGGTGCCGCCCGAGGATCTGCTGCCCGCCATCACCCCACAAGCCGTGTCGGCGCCGCCGAGTACGCCCGACGCGCGTGCCGGGTTCTACGGATTCGGTTTCAACGTGAGCGATTCCGCCTCGGGCCGGGTCGTACTGGGTCACTCGGGGGCGTTCGGTCTCGGCGCGGGTACCGCGTTCACACTGATCCCCTCCGCCGACGTCGGGATCGTGACACTGACCAACGCGGCGCCGATCGGTGTGCCCGAAACCCTCAACGCGGAGTTCGCCGACCTGGTCCAGTTCGGGCGGATCCAGCAGGACTGGCGCGCCCTCTATCGCACGGCGTTCGAGCCGCTCAGCGCGCCTGCGGGGGCTCTGGCCGGAGAACAGCCGCCCGCGGACCCCACACCCGCCCGCCCCCCGGCGTCGTACGCGGGCACCTATGACAACACCTACTACGGCCCGGCGACGATCAGCGCCACCGACAATGCCCTGACCCTCAGCTTGGGCCCGAACAACATGACCTTCCCCTTGAAGCACTGGGACGGCGATACTTTCGTCTTCAGCCCTTCTGGCGAGAACGCCAACCCCGGCTCGGTCTCCAAGGCGACCTTCGCCGGCGACAAGCTCACCCTCGAGTACTACGACACCGAACACCTCGGCGTCTTCACCCGGAGGTGACGCTCGCCGCCGTCCCTACCGCCGATGTCCGGGGCCTCAGCGCGTGATCGCGACCACTCGTCTCCGCTGTGTGCTCATTTCCGGGGGTTTGCTGCAGACAGTTGCGGGAAGTCGCTGAATGCAGGAGAGGAGGCAGCGATGACCGAACCGAACGATACCTACGACCCGCCCCAGGACACGGGCGCGCCCGACTCGGTGGAAACCGATCCGGCGGCCCTCAACAGTGCCGAGGATCTCGACGAAGACCGACTGCGTTCCGACCCGCTCGAGGCCGGGATGGACCCGCCGGAGCACTGGACCGGGGTCACGAAGTACGGCGTCACACCGTGGGAGCAAGCCCATCCTCGACCGATCGGGGACCGGCTCGCCGAAGAGGAACCCGACGTCGAGCCGAGCGCGGTGCCGGAGACCGAGGACACCCAGAAGCTCAAAGACATCACCGCCGACAGCGACGGGGTGCCGGTAGACCACCGCTACGAGGAAGAACTAGGCGTCTCGGCCGACGTTGCGGGGGGCTCTGTGGCCGACGACATCCGGCGACCTTCCCCGCCGGAATGACTGCCCGGATATCCGGCAGATCCGCTGACACCGCGGCGGCCCGGCTCGTCACCTGTGCAGGATAATCGCCGCACTGCGCGATCACTTCTCGGGTGACTCGCCTAGGAAGTGTCCTCAAAGCCATATGAGCAGGGTGGCCAGGTCGAGCATGCCGCGGTAAGAGGTTGCGGTTTTGTCGTATCGGGTGGCGATGGCCCGATATTGCTTGAGCCGGTTGAAGCAACGCCCGACCACGTTGCGGCGCCGGTAAGCGACCGGGTCGAAACTCGGCGGGCGACCACCAGCCGGGCCGCGACGACGGCGGTGGGCCTGCTGATCGGCACGTTCGGGAATCGTCGCAGCGATCCCGCGTCTGCGCAGATGCTCCCGGATCGCTCGTGAAGAGTAGCCCTTGTCGGCCAGCACCCGACGTGGCCGTGTCCACGGCCGGCCCCGCCCGGGGCGTGGCATACGGATACCGGCCAGCACTCGAGTGAACACGGTGCAGTCGTTGATGTTGCCGCCGGTCAGCACGACCGACAACGGCCGCCCCAGCCCGTCACAGGCCAGGTGGATCTTCGTCGTCGGTCCACCACGGGAACGGCCGATCGCGTGGTCAGCGGGCTCGTCGCCTGCCTCGGGGTAGAACCCGGTCTCCGCCGGTATGGACCACCCGACCGCGGCGGGCACCGGCGGCGTGCTGATGCGCGCGCACGATCGTCGAGTCCACCGACACCTCCCGATCCAGCTCGGCGACCGCTTCGGCGACCACCCGAACCCGCGCCACCAGCAGCGCCAAGGTCCCGTTGCGCGACCACCGCCAGAACCGGTTGTAGACGGTCTTCCACGGCCCGTACCGCTGCGGCAGGTCCCGCCAAGCGATCCCGGTCTTGGCCTTGTACAACATGCCGTTGACCACCCGCCGGTCATCCACCCTGGGGCGGCCCCTGGCCCCCGACACCGGCAGCAACCCCGCCACGACCTGCCACTGCTCATCAGTCAACTCATGCCTGCGCACCACAACGCGACATCAAAACAGAACACCACCGGCCACAAAGCAGATCCGCCGCAGCAACTTTGAGGACACCCCCTAGGCCGGCTGCGGCGCCCGGGAGCCAGACCAGGCAGAAAGTGTGCCCCACGGGGTCGGCGTACACGCGGAACGCTCCGCCGGTTTCGGCTTGGACGAGCGTCGCGCCCAGAGCGAGCGCGGCAGGCTCGGCCTCCGCGATATCGTCCACCAACACGTCGAAATGGATCTGCTGGGACGCCTCGGGATCGGGAAAACGCGGCGGTTTGTATTGCGGCGCGGTCTGAAAGGCGATGCGCCTATCCGAGGTCTCGACCAGAACCACCCAGTCGTCGTCCTCGTCCTCGAGCAGGTCTCCCCCGAGCAACTCTTGGTAGAACCTGGCGAGTTTGCGCGGTTCGGGGCAGTCCAGCACGACGCTACGCAATTGTCCGACCCTCTTGTTCGCAGTCATCCTCCACCTCCTGACGAAGCCATTCGTCGTTGGCTACCCGGGCCACTCGGCGACAAACACGGCAGGAACTGGCAGACCAGGCCGAACGCAACGGCCCGCCCGGTGTCACGATCACACCGAGCGGGCCGCTTCCCCGTTCGCCGTGCGGCGCCGCCACGTCGCACAGCCCGATCATGGTAAGCCCCGGCAACGGTCGAATCCGGCAGCCACGCCGTACCATCGGGCGTCCCCTGAAAAGAAAGCTCGACAGCCCGCTGCTCATCATCCAGCACGACATGATCGACCGGAGACAGCAGCATGTCCACCGCTGTCTGCCAGAAGCTCACATGGCAGAGAATCGAACGTACCGGGTAGCTGCCGACCGGGTCGCGGACCCGGACCGCCGGATCCGTCACCCCCATCAGGCACCTGCGGCCCGGTGGCAAAGGTTCTGCCGACTGTTTCGCCAGCCTCACGCAACATGCGAGGTAACGGCTACGAACATGGTACGGAAGGCATTGTCGTTGCGTATCTTCCGCACTTCCTCCGAGCTCACCGACGCAGCGCTGGGCATCAGATGCACATAGCCGAACTCCCGCCACGCGCCGCGCAGGAACTCACCCGGACCGGCAGGAGCACAGGACTTCGATCGTTCGGCGCACAGCCGCATCGCGGGCACTGAGCCGGCCCCTCCGTGGCCCGCGCCTACGCTTTCGGCGGTCTTTCTCCGAAATTCCCCCACACCCAGACGGATTCGCAGTCTACTATCGGTGTCGTCCAGAACGGTCCACCGTCCAGGACAGTTCAACGGCGCCTGGTTCTTTCAGGCGCGTGTCGCCTATAGATTCGCTGTGCACCACTGATCAGATCCGAACAAACGCAGACTGTCGACAGCACCATCATCGATCGTCTCGGTATCCGTCTCGGGGGCGAGGACCACGCATGACCATCGAAATGCTTGTCCGAACGGCACCGGCCTGCGCGGAAGTCTCGTCGTCGCGGCCGACCGCCGACGCGCGAGGGCTACCGGATACTGGCTCGCGGAATTTCGCCACGCCTGGTCGGCGGAACTGAGGCCGCTCGAAATCCGCGACGACCACCTTGCGAAAACCTGCCGGCCGCAGCAGCACTGCGGCTCGACGCACTGATCGATAGCGACGTCGCACCGAACGATGCTCGATCGGTCCGTCACCGGCCCCGTGGTGCACCAGCCTTTGTGTACATCACCGACGCCGCGGTCGCGAGAACCATTCCAGACAGAAACGGAGTCGCCGCATGGTCTTCGAATTCCTCGTGCCTGCTCTCACCGCGTTGGTCGCGGTGGTCGTATTCCTGGCCGGGGACCGCCTACACCCGAAGACGTGGCGGCAGACCGACGACGACACAGTCGGCGCGTTGGTGCTCAACCTGATCAACACGATCTTCATGGCGGTGGTGGCATTCATCGTGGTGATCGCCTGGCAGCAGTACGACAACGCACGCAATCACACGATCGCGGAAGCCAAGGCGCTCATCGACACGTATTGGGCCGCACACGGAATGCCCGAGCCCGACCACGCGCGTGTCCAAGGCTTGGTGCGCGATTACACCGACCAGGTTCTCAGCGAGGAATGGGCCGTCATGGCCGACCATGGACATCTCAGTCAGTCCACCCAGGACACCCTCGACACTCTGCGCGACGCGGTGGCCGCGGTGAACTCGGCGGACTCCGAGGTCGATGCGCTCCGTACCAGTGCTCTTTCCAGCCTCGACACGGTCGCGCAGGCACGAGCCGATCGTGCGCTGGACGCCGGTTACCGGGTTCCGGGCTTCCTCTACCTCGCCATGTGGATCTGTACGGTCCTCTTGCTTCTCAGTGTCATCCTTTCCGGCGTCCAGGTCAGCAAGCGCACTGTGGTGACGACCGCGTTGCTCGGCGCCATCGTCGGTGTGGTTATCCGGGCGATCTACAACCTCGATGAGCCGTTCTCCGGCGGGAACGTGGTGCCGAAGGACGCCTTCGAGCTCGCTTTGTCCCGCTACCAGCACACGGCGTGACCTTCCGGCCACTTTCGACGACGACGAGGCGACCGCATATGCCAAGCAATCGAGGAGTTATCCGAACACGAGGTTTTGCAAAGGGTTTCGCTACTGCGATTCTCCCGCTGACCATAGCGACGCTCGCGGCTCGGCCTCTGGAAGCCTCCGCCGAAGTGCCGCCGTGGCTGCCCCTCGGCGACCTGGCAACCGGTAGTTCGAGTTCAACGACCGGCGCCGAGCCAGTGGGCGACGTCGTAGGCAGTGGTTCGAGCTTCGGTCCCGGCGCCACGTCGTCCGGCAGTGCCTCCGATCCCGCTCCCGAAGGGGCGTCTTCCGGCGGATCTCTCAGTCTCGGCCCGGTTCGAATACCGTCCGGCAGCGCCGGTCCGGGCGATTTCGCCACCGGCAGCGCGCACGCGGGCCTTCTCGCCACGGGGGATGCGGGACTCGAGGATGCGACTCCCCTCGCAGCGAATCCGGCGACTCACTCGAACGGAACGACGGGTAGTCCGGCCGAGACCCTGGAGCTCGATTCCGGCAGCGTGCAGGCGGCTTGTTCCGGAAGCGCCGTGACGGGGAGCGCGTTGCTCGTGCTCGGACTGGCTACCGGTAGCGGCTTCGGCTCCCTGGGATCGAGCCTCATCGGCCCAGGGTCCAGCCTCATCGGCCCGGGGTCGAGCGGATCGAGCCTCGGCAGCGCCGCCGTCGGTAGCGCCCTCACCGGAAGCGCACTGCTGACCTGCCTACTGCTGGTCCCCACCGCTCCGCCGGTCCCCATGAACCCCCTCCAGCTCGAACCGCCCGCGCCCGAAGTGCGGATCGCGCCGTCTCCAGCCGCCGGCGCCACGCGGACGCAACTTCAGGCACCGCCACCGCTGGCCGAGCGGCCGCCGTCCCCGCAGAACCGCCCACGCGGAAGGGACGTACGCGCCGCCGAACCGCCCGGCGACCCGGATACCTGGAACCTCATGCGGCTGATGACGGTATTGGTGGTCACCGTCCTCACCGTCGTCGGCATCCGTACGGCACCCGGCTCCCGACGCCTCCGCTGACGCAGCCGAAAGTAGGGGACCACCGCAGCCGCGGCATCGGCATCGGCATCGGCATCGGCATCGGCATCGGCATCGGCATCGGCATCGGCAACGATCGCGCACGCACCGTTCGGATGCCGCATGAAGGCCCGCCCCGGAAGAGTCGTCGCAGTCGGGCGAGCCTGGCCATCACCGTGTGAACTCGTAGATCCCGGGAGTCGCATCGGCGGACCCACCCGAAACCCGCTCGGCGGAGTCCACTTCAGCGCGGCGCCATCCGGATGGCGCCGTCGAGGCGGATGGTCTCGCCATTGAGCATCGGGTTCTCCACGATGTGACGCGCGAGCGCCGCGTATTCGACGGGATCGCCGAGTCGCGAGGGGTGCGGGACCTGCGCGCCCAAGGATGCGATCGCGTCGTCCGGCAACGTGGCGAACAGCGGAGTGTGGAACAGCCCCGGCGCGATGGTCACCACGCGGATCTTCAGCGCCGCGAGGTCGCGCGCCACCGGCAAGGTCAGGCCCACGATCCCGCCCTTGGACGCCGAATAGGCCGCTTGCCCGATCTGGCCGTCGAACGCTGCCACCGACGCGGTGTTGATGATGACGCCGCGCTCTTCGCCGACCGGATCCGTCCGGGAGATCCGTTCGGCCGCCAGCCGGATGACGTTGAAGGTGCCGATCAGGTTGACGTTGATCACCCGGGTGAAATCCGCCAGCGGGAACGCGCCCTTCTTGCCGACGGTCTTGACGGCGTTGCCGATTCCGGCGCAGTTCACCGCGATCCGCAGGTCGCCCAGCTCTTGCGCGGCGTCGAGAGCCGCCGTGACCTGCTCCTCGTTCGTGACGTCGGCGGGAACGAAAACCACGCCGTCACCGAGTTCTTCGGCGACGGCCTCGCCTGCGGACGACGGCAGATCGATGATCACGACCCTCGCTCCCTTGCCGTGCAGTTCACGCACGGTCGCCGAGCCGAGTCCCGAAGCGCCGCCCGTCACTGCCGCGACCGCGTTGCTGATCTCCATCCCACTCCCCTTCTCCGGGTTATCGAACGACGGCGCGAAGCGCCGGCCGATTGGTCTCCGTTGCCACCCCGCGGCGGGGCCAGGTGCCCGTGACCAATCGGGACACCGCGACAGGCTAACCGCACAGAGAGGAATAAGTAAACAATCATTCTGCTTCGTCTCGGCGTCACTGTCGCGAGATGCGGCGCGAACGCCCTGCAAGAGAGGGGGTATCGGCGTCGTGGCAAGCTGTACGTTATGGCCGATATTCGCCTGGACGTCTCCGACACCATCGCCACCATCACCCTCGACCGTCCGAAGCAGCTCAACGCGTTCACCACCGCGATGGGTGCGGAGCTGATCGATGCCTTCGACTCCTGCGATCGCGACGACAAGATCCGAGCGGTTGTCCTCACCGGCGCCGGACGCGCCTTCTGCGCCGGCGCGGACTTGTCGGCGGGTGCGGACACCTTCGTCGCGGGCGACCAGAACGCCGCTGCCGACTTCCGCGACAGCGGCGGCGAAGTCGTCCTGCGCATGTTCGAATCGCGCAAACCCATCATCGCCGCCGTCAACGGTCCCGCCGTCGGGGTGGGCATCACCATGACTCTCGCCGCGGATTTCCGGCTCGCCGTCGACAACGCCCGGATCGGATTCGTCTTCAATCGACGCGGGATCGTTCCCGAGTCCTGCTCCAGTTGGTTCCTGCCCCGCCTGGTGCCCGTGCAGACCGCGCTGGACTGGGTGTATTCGGGCCGTCTCGTCGACGCCGCCGAAGCGCTCGACGCCGGACTGTTCTACGCGCTGCATCCGGCCGGCACGCTGCTGGACGAGGCTTGTGCCCTCGCCCGCCGCGTCACCGAGCACTCCGCACCCGTCTCGGTGGCCCTGTCCCGGCAGATGCTGTGGCGCAATCTCGGCGCCGAGCATCCGATGATCGCGCATCGCGTCGAATCCCGCGGCATCCACCATCGGGGCGCGAGCGCCGACGCCAGGGAAGGCGTCACAGCTTTCCTGGAGAAGCGGCCCGCCCGATTCCCGGACAGCGTCGACCGCGACCTGCCGGACATATTCGGTGATGACCTAGCGGTCCCGCCATTCCGGTCATGAGTCCACGGCAAGAGCCGCACGCTATAGCGTGGCTGCGCCGCTGTGCTCGATCCACGCCACGGCGCGCAGCGGAAACGAGCCCATCCCGCGGATGGGTGCGGGCAGGGCGACCAGCCTGGCGCCGGTGTCGGGCACCGCGTCGAGGTTCGTCATCTGCTCGATGATCGGGATCCCCGCCCCGAGCAGCGTGCGATGACACGGCCGCGTCGGCAGAGACGTGTCGTCGATGTCGAGGGAGTCGATTCCTACCAGCGCCACATTGGCCGCGACCAGCGCATCCGCGACCTCACCGACCAGAAACGGATGCCCGGGGCCCCGGTAGTCGGGCGAACCCCACGCCGCAGACCACCCCGTGTGCACAAGCACCGCCTTGCCCCACAGGCGCGCCGGGTCGCCGAGCAGATCCGGCCCCACCGCGCGAAGTCTCGGAGCGCGGATGATCACGATCGGCACGTTGAACAATCGTTCCAGCGGAAGGTCGGCAACATCGGCGCCATCGGCGTGGAAAAGGAAGGGCGCGTCGATATACGTGCCGGTGTGGCCGACCATGTCCACGCGTGCGATGTCGTAATCCATGCCGATCAGCGGCGACCGCTCACGCGCGACATCCGTGGTGACTCGCGGTCCGGGCAGGCCCGGACAGGTGAGCATGCCGTCCGAGATCGAGTGGGACAACTCCACGATCACTCGGCTCATGCCAGGGACCGTACCGCCGCTCCCACCGAGGAGAGCCGAGGCGCGAGCTCGCCGTCCTCAACCGGTCCGAAAGGCAGGCCCAGCAAACAGGGCAGGTGCACCCGGGCCGGAAAGGGCGCAGAATGGAAGCAGGAAGGTCGTCATGAAACTGCTGAAGGGCCTGCTCGGCGTAGTGCTCGGGATTCTCACGGCCGTGCTCGGCACGGTGCTGGGGCTCTTGGCCGCTGTGCTGTGGCTCGTCGGCGTGGTGCTGTGCGTGACGGTCATCCTGCTACCGGTGGGAATCCCTGTCGTCAAGCTCGCGCGCCGCCTGTTCGGCCTGTCCCGCCAGCTGATGCGTCTTCCCTGACCGCAAATGTCCGATGTCCTTGTCGCGACGGCTGTGGGACGCGATCGCAGTGCACGGCAGGTGTCGGTAAGGGAGAGGTCTTCGCCTCGCTCCTTCGCGGCACCGGATCATCATGCCGTCCGATCCAGCAAACAGCGGGCGTCCCGCAGCCTCGCCGAGCGCGGTTGCGTCGCGACCAGCGAGCTGCCATCCTCGTGTTCATGATCTTCGACGGAAAGGGCGTCCTGCGCCCGGCTCGATGAGCCCCCACTCGGCCACATTCGTGGCCCACGCGCTATCTCTGTCCGCTCTGCACGGTCCCGGCCCTTGGCCGTGTGACGGGTATCCCCTACCGGACGAACCGCCGAACGAAACCGGCCGTAGCGTCCTTCCCAGCGTCGTGTACGACGGCGTCAGCACCCATCACTTCGGGACCGGCGCGCAGCCGGTCGCCGATCTCACCGATCGGATCCTCGCCGACCTCGACGATCCGGCTCGGCTACTCGAGCACTTTGCCGGGATACGGGCCGTGAGCGTCGCCGACGATCTCGTGGGCGAGTTGCGATCCCGGCACTTTCCACGCGAAAAGCTCCGTAACGCAGCGCGATTCGTAACGGAGAACGCCACGCGACGGGAGGCCGCGAAACTCGGCATCGTGCTGCTGGGCACATGTGGTGACGAACGCGACCGCGAGCTCCTCCAACTGCTGGGTTCGCTGGAGGAGTTCGCACTCTTCGCGGTCGTCGCGCTGATGAACACCCAGCCCCATCCCCACCGGGCGGTGTTCGAGCTGGCACAGCGGCTCGAGGGCTGGGGACGGATCCACGCGGTGGAGCGACTGAAGGGCTGCGCCGACCCCGACATCACGGCATGGTTGCTGCGTGGCGGCTTCCGCAACGGCGTGATGAACGAGTACCTCGCCCACCTCGCCGCCACGACCGGCGGTCTCTACGAGGCGCTGCTCGAAGACGACGTCGACGACGCCCTGATCGATGGGGCGGCGGACATCCTCAACGCACTCGCCAAGGGCGGCCCCGCCGAGGACATGCACGACTACGAGGACGCGGTGCCCGCCATGCATCGTTTCGCCGAACACCTCGCCCGTGCCCAACCCACCCTCGGACGGCTCGACGCGGCACTGACCCTCGAACGCCTGGTATCCGGTGACGATTTCGACTGGCCCGACGGCGAACCTGCCCGGCTGCGGGCCAGGTACACCTCCCTCACGGCGCAGCCGCGGTGGCGCGAACTGGTGGCGTCCGAACTCGCCCGCGTCGACTCCGCCGCGGAACCTCGCGGCGCGCGCCGCTCCTACGCGTTCGAGGTCGCGCTCTCCTGCGCGGGACGGCTGGGCATGAACGCCTTCCCGAACGCTCTCGCGCGCTTGCGGTTCGATCACCACAACGCCTACGTTTGGCAGTGGGCGATGCGGCACGCAGACCAGGTCACTGTAGAGCAGGTGGTAGGCCTCGCCGAGCAACTCCTACCGCTCGACCAGCTGACCACGGGCCCATCCGAAGCACTGGGCCTAGGCCCGGACCATCAGGCCGATACGGTCCTCGAGATCATCGTCTGGAATCTGCGCGACCATCCGGGCCACGGCCAGGCACTATTGCCGGTCGCACTCGCCAACCGGGTCGTCCGGTGCCGCCGGGCGGTTCTCACAGTTCTCGACGCCTGGCCGCCGCAGGCGCGCCCGTCCCAGGCGCGCGGCTGGGTCGCCGCGGCCGCGGAGCGCGAGACCAACGCGAAGCTGCGTGCGGACATGCTGGCTTTCCTGGAGGGGTGAAACGGCCCTGCGGTGGGCAACGGATCGCATCGGTAGTTGCCTGCCGCGGGTCGGCGGTGACTGCCCGCGCTGGATCGGAACGAGTCGGGTACAGGCGGACGTCGAAACCCGACACCTATGCCGGGTGCTCCGCACATCCACGCCGAGCGCAGTCGAACCAGCTGATCGACGCCGGCCCGCCAGCGGTATTCGGTCGCTCGACAGGGGCAGCTGTGTGCACCTGGATATGGTTTCCCCGGTCGGAAGTAGACCGCGTCCATCACCCGTCGAAGCGGTCCTCCTTGACGGAGGAGCCATACCTCGCTGTCGAACCTTCTATTTCACAAGATGATTCAGCATGTTCGGGGAATGAAAGCATCGGCGGTTCGCCCGCTGCGAGCGGCGTAGCGGCAGGTAGCGTGTGTCGGTATGGCGACCCCCTTGGCGTATACGGCCACCTATTCCCATTCGGCCGACGCGCTGCGTGCGGCGCTGGCCGACGAGCAGTATTGGAAGGACCGCATCGAGGAGGTCGGCGGGGTCGACGCGCGGCTCGTCGAGTTCGACGCCGCCGAGGACCGCCTGCACGTGCGGCTGGTGCAGACCGTTCCGGCGGCGGAGTTGCCCAGCGGCATCACCGCCGTGCGACCGGAGGGGCTGGTCATCACGCGCACCGAGACCTACACCCGCGAGGGCGGCAGTTTCGAGGCCCGCGTCGAGGGTGTGCCCGCCCAAGTGAGCGGAACCGTCCGGCTCACCGGCGGCGACACCACGACGGTGGCGGTCGTCGACGGCTCGGCCGAGGTCGGCATCCCGTTGTTCGGCAGGAAGATCGAAGCGGCCGTCGTAGCCCGGCTGCTCGACATGCTCACCGTGGAGGCGCAGTTCACCGACACCTGGATCACCGACCACTGACCCGGATGCCGGTTGCCGAGTCCGGAAGTCGGTCGAAGGGCAGTGGCCTCGACACGCAAGCGCGGACGACTGCCGAAGATGAACTCCCTCTGCTACGGATCGACACCGAGAGCGACGCCGATCGTGTCCCACGACTTGTGCAGATCTTCCTCCCAATACCCCCAGGAATGGGTGCCGGTCGGACGTAACTCGAAAGTGGCTGGAACGGCCAACTGGCGCAGTCGCTCCCGGAGCTGACGGGTGCACAGATTGGTGACGGCTTCCAGAGGAGCACCGAAAATCAATTGGTAGGCAAGCTGTATCCCGGAACCGTTCGCGCCGTCGAGTGTGTCGTGTGGTCCGGGTGCTCCGGTACCGGTCGAGACGTAGATCGCGGTTCCCCGCAACTTGTCCGCGTGCAGATACGGGTCGTTGGCCGCCCACGCGGGATCCGTCGGCGGACCCCACATGTTGACCACATTGCCGCGACGCCCGCCCACCACCGCACTCACGATCACCTGACCCTGCGGATCACTGGTACGCACACACCCCGAATACGACCCGATAGCCCGATACAACCCCGGCGCGGCCAACGCCAACTGGAACACCGACGTACCCGCCATCGAGATACCCGCGATCGCGTTCGCCCCGTTCCCCCCGAACGCCGCATCCACCAGCGGAGGCAACTCCCGCGTCAGGAACGTCGCCCAACGCTGCCGTCCCAACACCGGATCATCCGCACGCCAATCCGTGAAATACGAACTCGCACCCCCGAACGGAACAACCACATTCACCTGCTTGTCCCGGAAGAACTCCACCACATCCGTCCGGTCGAGCCAGTTGCCGTCGCTGATACCGCCGTTGGCGCCGTTGAGCAGATAGAACGTCGGTGCGGGTCGAGCCGGATCGGACGCACGCAGAACGCGCACCCGGGTGACGCTGTTCATCGCCGTCGACAACACGCCGAGGTCGAGGACCCGATCGGACTCGGCGCGGATGTCGTGGATCCGGGACCCGTCAGGGGCCGCCACGGATGCGAGATCCGGTTGCGGTTCGGCCGTCGCCGCAGTGTTCGGGCCCGCCGCCATCGCCGCACACACCATGACAGCGAGCAGGATTCGCATTCCTGAACCGTTGAGCGACATGGCATCTCCGATCTCCAGACCGCACCCCGGCCGGTACGCTCGGCTCCACGGGCCGGAGATAGGCGACCGGGCTCTCCAGAACCAGCATCGAGTCAACCGCATCCCGTGAGCCGGTGAGTACGGATACCTCCGACCTTGTGGACGTTCCCAGTGCGACGCCGAGCGAACTGGCCACCCACCCCAACGACCTCGACCGCGCCTTGCCCGCCGACGCATTCGCCGCCTAGCGTTGGCCGTGTTCCGTTCCGCCCGTTCAGGAAGGCCGTGTGTGGATTCCCCTCCCCCGCCGTCATATCACCGCGGCGCGGCGCGGCTGATCGCGGCACTGAGCGCCGTCGCCCTCGGATTCACCGGCAGCACAGCCGGTTCGGTGAACGCCGAGCCGATCACGCCGGAGATGCCGTCATCGATCAGCGCCGCCCCGGATGGGTCGCGTATCGCGGGCGCGGTACAGGGATCGGGACGGCTGGTCGAGCTGACGGTCCACTCCGCCGCGATGGCGAACACCGTAGCCGTACAGGTCCTTCCGGCCGTCGACAGCTCGGCTCCCGCGCCCACCCTGTACCTGCTCAACGGCATCGACGGCGGGGCTGACGGCAACTGGCTCGACCGGACGGATGTGGTGGAGTTCTTCCGGGACAAGCAGGTGAATGTGGTTGTTCCGTTCGGGGGTGCGAGTTCGTATTTCACGGATTGGCGTGCGGATGATCCGGTGTTGGGACGGCAGCGTTGGGCGACGTTCCTGACGCGGGAGTTGCCTCCGCTGGTGGATGCGGCGTTCGGGGGGAACGGGGCGAACGCGATCGCGGGTATCTCGATGGCGGGTACGTCGGTGTTCCAGTTGGCGTTGGCCGCGCCGGGGTTGTATCGGGCTATCGGGTCGTATTCGGGGTGTGTGCGTACCAGTGATCCGCAGGGTCAGGTGATCGTGAGTGCGGTGGTGGGCGGGCGTCGCGGCAATGTGGTCAACATGTGGGGTCCGCCGACGGATCCCGCGTGGGCGGCCAACGACCCGTATCTGCACGCGGACAAGTTGCGGGGAACCGCGATCTACGTCTCGACCGGTACCGGAGCACCCGGACCACACGACACACTCGACGGCGCCGGTATCGAGCATCATCCCGGCAAGCTGTTCGACCAATTACTCATCGGCGGCGTACTGGAGACCTTCGCGGACCACTGCACCCGTCAGCTGCGTGACAGACTGGGTGAGCTGAACATTCCCGCCATATTCGAGCTGCGCGACAACGGCACCCATTCCTGGTCCTACTGGCAGGAAGACCTGCACAGCTCATGGCCGGTGTTCGCCGCCGCGATCGCCGAACAATCCTGACGATCCCAGCCGACGGTCACCCGCGTCGAGCGGTCTGCTCAGGCCGACGCGGCCACCTCTCCGGCGTCGCGCTCGGTGCGGGGCCGATTCGTCGCGGGCCGCCAGCCCAAAGCTGGGGCGATCAGCTCGACGGTGTCGTGCAAGATCTGCTCGTAATCGGCCCGGTAGAACTCGTACGGCAGCTCCAGCCGCAACTCCGAGGTCCGCGTGAGCACCGGATCGGCCCGCAGCCGCTCGATGATCTCCTCGGCGCTTCCGACCACGTCCGGCGCGAACAGGACCCGCCGCTCCCCCTGTGGCGCCAGGGTGCGCTCGTACCTGCTCGCCGCGTACTGCCGGTAACGCTCGCGGGTCGTGCGGTCGGCGCTGTCGAACGGGACGATCACGCGTCCCACCGCAACCCGGCCGGGCCGGACCGGATTCGTCAGTCGGCGGTAGTCGCCGATCAAGCTCAGCTGGGTGGCGGTGAAATCGTCGCTGCGGTCGCCGAAGACGATATTCCCGGTCAGCAGGTTGAGCCCGTTCTCGCCTGCCCAGCGCACCGAACGGCTACTGCCGCCGCCGTACCACAGCCGGTCGATCAAGCCGGGATTGTGCGGCTGCAAGCGGGGTCGCTGGATGTTCCCCGGGGAGTGGATCACCGTGTCGGTGTCACCGAGGTAGTCGCCGCGCAGGTTGTCGATCAGCCTGGTGATCCGTCCGTAGGACAGATCGTAGTTGCGCCACTCCCCGTCGAACACCAGGTTTCCGATCAACTCGGCATGCGGCGGCGTGCCCGCACTGAAACCGGCTTGCAACCGGCCCCGGGAGAGCACGTCGGCCAGCGACAGATCCTCGGCCAGCCGGAACGGGCTCTCGTATCCGATGGGAATCACGGCAGTGCCCAACTCGATCCGGTTGGTGCGCTGCCCGGCGGCGGCCAGGAACACCGCGGCCGACCCGACGCCGTGCTCGAGATGGCGCTGCCGGACCCACGCACCGTCGAAACCGAGGCTCTCACCGTACTCGAACAGCTGCAGTGCGTCCTCGAGCCCCGAGTAGGGGTCGTCGTCGAGATAATTGCCCGGAGTCAGGAACGACAACGTCGTGATCCGGGATGTGGTATCGCTCATGGAGTTCAGCGCCGCTCGTACGGGATCTGCTCACCGGCCTCGATCGCGACCGGAAGCCGATGCTGCGCCGGTGGCAACGGGCAGGTCGCCAGGTCGGTGTAGGCGCAGGGCAGGTAGTCCTGCCGGTCGGCGGCGTAGGCGTCGGTCGGGGTTGCGGTGGCCTGCGCTGTCATGTGGTGCTCCTCTGTCTGTCCTCGGTTCGGCGCTGTCCTCGAGGCCCAGCATTACGCGCGCGGCACCCCGGCGTCCGAGCGTCGCCGCGCCCTCTGTCCGAGGGCGCTGCGCCTCTCCTGGGCGACGCCGAACGGAGGTGATACCGAAGTCAACCGAATGCATGTGCCGACGAACAGGATTGCGATCAGCGCGAACACAAACATTTCGCTCGCGTCACGGAAGGAACAGCCGCCAGAGGATTCGCGGGGAATGATCGGACCGGCTCGTTCGATTCGGGCTGCGCCGATCCATGTCGACCGGCGGAGTTCAACTCACTCGACCAACCGGCGACTCTCGAACTACGGAGCTTGGGGCGTGATCGTCACCGCACTCTCGAGTTCGCGCGTCCTCGGGCTAGTGTCCGCAGCCGTCGTGGTAGTCGAGGCCGGGAGCGTAGAACGACCAGGTGGCCTCGTCGAGTACGGACGACATGCGTCGGCACGCGGTCCGGAGCGGATCGGCGCGCAGTTCCTCGAGCCCACCGAGATCCCAGACAGCGATGGTGTGGTCGGCAGCACCGATTCCCAAGGTATGCCCGTCCGGTGCGAATGCGACCGGCCTCATCGATCCGCCGGTCTCCATCGGAGCGCCGAGTGTGCGCGGACGCTGCCGATCGCTGAGGTCCCACAGTCGGGCGGTGTCGGCGGTCACCGCGAGGGTCCGGCCGTCAGGCGCGAACGCCACCCCGTGAACGGAGTCCGGATAGCCGGGCAGCGGTTGCCCCGACAACGACGGACGGGCGCGGTCGGTGACGTCCCACAGCAGCACGCCCGGATTGCTGCCGCCGGTCACGAGGGTGCGGCCATCCGGGGAGAACATCAGGTGCCTGGCGGTCTGGGATGTGCCACCCAACTCACTGATCGAGCGAGTCACGTCGGCGACGTCGTAGAGGACGACGACGTCGCGCTCGCGCGCGGCCGCGACGGTGCGGCCGTCCGGTGAGAATGCCAGACCCGTCGTCGTGCTGGGTCGCCCGACGGGCTTCGGACTCAGTCGCTTCGGGTTTCCGGGGTCGGTGATGTCCCACAGCATCATGGCCGGATGGCCGGTGACGGCGAGTAACTTGCCGTCTGGAGAAAAGGCGATGGCGCGAACGATATTGGTGAAGTCGGTCAAAGCAGCCCCGACCGGTCGGGGCTCGGTGAGGTCGTCGATGTTCCACAACGTCGTGGTCCGGTCGGATCCGCCGACGGCGAGGATTCGCCCATCCGGGGAGATCGCTGTCGCGGTGATCGTGTTCCCCGGTCGCCGTACCTGCCCGCCGGGCACCCGGCGGCCGGCCTCCAGACTCCACAGCCCGACGGTGTCGCCGGCGGCGACCGCGACGACGGGCCGCCGCTGAGCGAACGCCATTTCCGACGCGTCCGCGCCCAGTCCGCCGAGCGGCGCCGAGAGCCGTTGCGGCCGGTTCGCATCGGTGACGTCCCACAAGATCACCTGGCCGTTGTCGCCGCTGGTGGCCAGCCATCGGCCGTTCGCTGTCAGCGCCTCATGGTTGATGCCGCCGGTGTGCTCGACCGTGAATCGACGGGTCTCCCTGGGTGCGTCCACCGCAGTGACATCCCACCACACCACGGTGTGACCGACGATCGTGACGGCGGAGCGGCCATCCGGAAGAAAGGTGGACAGCCCGGCGTTCCAGAGGTCTGTCGGTGTCGCGGTCGGCCCGGCGGGCGAGTCGTCGTGAGCGACCAACCGCGCGGTACCTGCTTCGAGGGTGAAGAAGGAGACCGCTTCCTGCTCGGAGGTGATGATCAGTGAGGCGTCGGGGGACAGTGCGAGTTGCGCTACGGCCCGAGTGCTCGCGATCCACGATCCGGTGAGACTCTGTGGCGCCCTGGCGTCGCGAACATCCCAGACGCCGACGAGACCGTTGGTATAGCTCACCGCCACTGTCGGCGTCCTGCTCGCGAACGCCACGGATGTAACCCGTGCGGGCACACCGGTGAAGATCGAGCCCACTGTGTCGATCGAGCTCACTACCCGGGGGCCCGGCGTCTCGCTCACGTCCAACAGCATCAGGGTGCTGCCGAAGCCGACGGCCAGCAACCGGCCGTCCGGCGAGAAGCGGAGCGCGCCGACCGGAACGATCTCCATCGCGGGCAACTCGATTCGGGATGGTTTCGCACGATCGGTGATGTCCCACAGTCGCAGGATGCCGGCCCCCGCCGCCGCAAGTAACGTCCCGTTCGGGGACACGGCAAGGAACTCGATCAGGTGGTCGGAAGCCAGTGCGTCGCCCCATCGGGACGGCCGCTCGCCGTCGAGGTTCCACAACTGGAGACTTCTGCCGCCGTCGGCGAGTGCCAGCAGCCGGTTGTCCGGCGCGAAGGCGAGCGGGGTGGCTCGTCCGAATCTGCCCGGCAGCACGGTGGCCAGAGGGCTCCCGGCGAGCGTGTGGACCAGGCTTGCCGTCGTCTCCGGATTCGGCAGGTTGGCGTAGGCGGCCGCGCCCAGCCGCAAGGCCGTGTCGATGTCGGGGGGACTGCCGTTCCTCGCCGCATCCGCCGCCGTGATCAGGGAACGTGCTGCCGCGACCCGTTGCTGATCCAGCGCCTCTTGCTGTGCCCGTACCGCGAGGACCGTCGCGACCAGGGCGAAGACCAGCAGCACGCTCAGCACGGTGACGACACCGCCGATGATTCGCCGGGTGATCCGCCGCTGGCGGATGTCCTCGCCTTCTATCTCGTCCTTGCTGAGTTTGTGGACGGCGGCGGCCAGGGAAGCGACGTCGCTGCGGAACTCACTGTGTTGCAGGGAGAGAGCTTCTTTCCTTGCCCAGCGCAGATCCGCGTAGTTCGGCTCCGCGGAGAACCAACCCGACAGGCAGTCCGGGAGCGCATCCGTACGGTCCCAGTCGAAATCGCCCGTCGCCTCGTCCCAGCAGATCTCCCCACCGGTGAGCGCCACTAGGAATGTCTCCGGGGAACGGTGCGCCCGCCACCACTCGACCTCCCGGCGTACCCACACCGATCGGGCGGCAGGCGGAGAGGCGAGCAGGACGAAGTTGTCCGCCTTCACCAAAGCGCTTTCGATACCGTGCCACAGGCTGGCGTTCACGCCCAGGCCGGTCCTGTCGCGGAAGACCCGCAGCGCGTACGGCCGATACCACCGGCGACCCAGTCCACGCAAAGCGCGCTGCAATGCCGGCGCCAGTTCGGTGTCGAGCGCGTGACTGTAGGACATGAAGACGTCGTAACGACCGGGCTCGGCCATCAGCAGCGCGTCACTCCCGACTTGCCTTGACACACGCCGGGCGGGAAACTCCACGTCAACCGGTTACTCACGGGAACACGCGAGAACTCCGGCGGGGCCTTGGGCAGGCGGTCCAGCACACCGTCTTCGTAGAGCGTCGCACAGCCATCGACTCGCACGAACTCCGGATCGACGCCGGTGATACACACTCCGCCCGGTCGGGTAACTGTGAAGGTGCATGTTCTGGACTTGGGCCCTTCATCGCAGCCGTACCACAGGAATCCGTCCCGCGGCGGTTGATCGTAGATCAACCGCTGTTGAAAGGTCGCTTCCAAGCGCATGACCGTGGTGCCTTCCGGGATCAGCAAGCTGCACGGCGGCGCGGTGTGATCGGCGGCGAGGCCGCATTCCCCTCCGGCGTCCGAGCGGATGAGCATGCTCCACGGGTGATCGCCGTTGGCGAGAATATTGAGCTTCGAGCCGGGCGCGATAGTCGCTCCAGGCTGCGCCGAGTCCGTGGGCGGTGCCTGCGGCTGCGACCGGAACACCGAGTAGGCGATCGCGCCGGCCACAGCCAGGAGAACCACCGCCGCGAACGCGATCACGATGCGCCGCTTCGAATGGCTGTTCTGGTTCGGCTCCGAATTGGTCGTATGGCTGATCGGGCGCTGGGACATCGCCTCCCCTTCGGCTGTCCGGCTGGCAAACGCCGACAACTGCCCGAAGTCCAGTTCTGCGAAGGGGTTTCGGGTTGCCGTCACCGACGCAGGGCCAGTTTATTCGACCGCGCGACGGTAGAGGCGGGGAATGACGAACATGCTCGGCGGCGACGCCCGTTCTATCGAGTTCGAGCGCAAGGGAATCCGGGGAGGATACCGAGTTCGCCGCCTACGCGCCGGATGGATCTCCTATCTTCGCTACCGACGCGACCGTGCCACGTTGCCCCGCGGCACGGCATCCATGGGAACGCCCGTTCGGCGCCGAGTCGGCCACCGCGTCCTCGACGCAGGAGTAGATGGGCAGTTGAGCGTCGAGGTCGATGAGGGTCACGATGCGGGCCAGGACCGAGCGGCCGACCACGCACAGTCGCATACCCTGATGTCGGCATCTCTCGGATTCCTCCGCCAAGACCAGCAGGGAACGGCATGCCATGAAATCGAGCCCGGTGGTATCGATCACGATCGGATTCGGCGCCGCGGTAGCCGCGGCGGCCTCGCGCAGTAATCGGCGCCACGTCGGCAGTGTGTAGGCGTCGATTTCGCCACGAGCATGGAGAACGACCGCGCTACCGCGGTGTTCGATGGTGGCGTTCAGTCTGCGGCGAGCATCCTCCGGCTCATCGGTTGGTGGGTGCAGGGGGCCGGATTGACCGTGCAGTGCTGTGCTCATACGGGCACTCGATTCGTTTCGCGCGTATCGCGCTCGACATTAGGGCCCACCCTGCATCCTCAAGACAGACCTGTCTTTCTTTCCTAACATAGACAGGCCTGTCTGTACAGCGATATCGTGACGGGGAGATGGCGACTCCGAACCTTTCCCACGCCGCACCCGCGGTACCTGCCCGGGAGCGAATCCTGACGACGGCATACACGTTGTTCACCCGGCGTGGCGTCCGGGCGGTGGGCACCGACGAGGTGATCGCGGCGTCCGGTGTCGCCAAGGCCACACTGTATCGGCATTTTCCGTCCAAGGACGATCTCGTCCTCGCGGTGCTGCAGCGCCGCGAGCAGCTGTGGACACTCGGCCTGGTCGAGAAGCAGTCCCGTTTGCTCGGCAACACACCGGAAGAGCAACTGCTGGCGATCTTCGACGTCTTCCACGACTGGTTCCAGCGGCGCGAGGATTTCGACGGCTGCTCGTTCATCAACGTGCTGCTCGAACTCGGCGCGGGACATCCGGCCGGGCAGGCAAGCATCGGATATCTGGACAATATCCGGGGCATCGTACGCAGCCGTGCCGAGGCGGCGGGATTGTGCGACCCGGACGATTTCGCCCGCTCCTGGCACATCCTGATGAAGGGCTCGATCATCTCCGCCGCCGAGGGCGACCTCGAGGCCGCCCGGCGCGCGAAGCGCATGGCCCGCATGCTCATCGAGCAGCACCGACCGGTCGAGCCATGACGAAGCGGGCCCTGCGCCGCCATGGACGCGTCTTCGCGCGCAGCACATTTGTTGACACACTGCCAACAGGGCCGGAAGTCGTCACCTACCGCCGTAGCCGTCGTCGGATTCACACACGGCTCGCAGACACGGCACGAATGGAACCTCAGCTGTTGCCGTAGACACGATCCGGCACGATCAGCACCACCGCACGACGTTCGGCGGCCATCACCCTGTCGTACTCTTCCCAGTCCTCGTGGACGCCACCGGCCGCGGTGAACACCTCACGCAGCAGAAGCCGCAGCCGCTCGGCATCGATGCCGGACACCGGGTCGTCCGGCCCGGCGATCCAGACCGGCCCCTCGACGGCGGCCCACTGCCAACCGACCCGGACGACGATCGTCATACGCGCCCGGGCACGTAGGTTGTCCAGTTTGCGGGCATCGCCGCGCACCACGATCCCCACCACGTCCGTACCGGTCTCAGGGTGCGCCAAGACACCCGCGTTCACCACAGACGACTGAATCGTTTCGTCCGCCCGGAGGGTCGAGACGACGCAGAGTCCGTGGTCGCCCGCGATCAGCCGAGCGAATTCCGCCAGATCGGTCATGTCGAGAGTTTACGTAGCCAGCACTGGAAGGTTGCTGTGCAATCGCCACTCGATCGGTACCTCTGCCGGATAGGCGGTCCCGTGCCGCTGGGTAAATGGCAGTTCGCGGGGTAGTCCCGAGACGATTGCCACGTCGGCGTTGCCGGGCTGTCCTTCGGTCGGGCTACACGCGCCGCAATCGGCATGAAAACGCGAATGCAGAGCAACCCAAAGGCTGGTACGCATCATGGTGCTACAGGTCCTCGGTGCCCATCTCGCCGGCGTCGAATCTCGATCGCGGGCCGCGTCGTGACCGCAGAGGCTCCTTCGTCCTCGTCCCAGTCGGTGGTGCGCACCGATCGACCCGAGCGATACGGCAAGCAGCTGGTCGCGCATCTCGGGCGACGCAGCGGCGGTTCATGGTCGGCGGACTCCGCCTCGGGCTGGATCGACTTCGAAGTCGGGCGAGCGACCCTCACCGCCCGTGAAGGCGAACTGCATCTGCGCATCGACGCGGCCGCCGAGGATCTGCCGCGGCTCGAGGATGTGCTCGCGAGACATCTCGTCCGGTTCGGCGAGCGCGACCATCTGAGTGTGACGTGGCAGCGAGACCTTTCCGGGCCGGATTCGACCGATCCGCGAAGTGGCCGCCTGCCGGACAACTGACGCTCCCACCACGGCGGGGTCGACCCGATGTCGACAAGCGATGACGACCGACCAATCCTCGAGCTTGCTCGCCGTAGCCGTTACCGACGACGAGCAGTCGCGCCGACCGGAACCTACCCGAGTCTGCCGCCTGACCAGGACGGTTGTTTCGACGGCCCGCGCCGGGCGGCGGCACCGACCGGATCCGATCTTCAGCCGACTGTCAGTAGACCGAGGGCGGCGGCGGCCGCGGCGAGCCCGAACGCCTGGCTCCGGGTCAAGCGTTCGCCGAGCGCCGCGATGCCGAGGAGAACGGGGATCGAGGGGTAGAGGGACGACAGCACGACGGCGATCACGACCAGTTCTTCCCGGGTCGCCAGCAGGTAGCAGACCAGAGCGAGGGCGGCCAGGACCCCGGTGACGAGTGACAGGATGATGGCGAGCGCGGTGGCACGCGGGCGGCGGGGCATGGTCCGATGCAGCAGCGGCAGGAGGGTGGCGATCGCGGCCAGGCGTCCGGTGACAACGGGCCAGGTTCCGGCCGCCGCGTCGGCTTGTGCCAGCGCGAGGTACTGGAGGGCGATGCCCGTGCCTGCGAGCAGTGCGTCCACGGTCGCGGCTGTCGATCTGCCCGCGGTGCCGTGGCCGTGCGAGACGAGCCAGAGTGCTGGAATCGCCGCCACGATCCCCGCCCAGGCCAGAAGCGATGGCCGTTCGCCGAGCCACAGCGCCCCGATCAACACCGGCAGCGTCACACCGCTGACCGCGCTGACCGGGACGACCACGCTCATGGCGCCTCGGCTGATCCCGCGGAAGAGCAACAGCATGCCGACCGCCGTACCGGCCCCCGAGATGGCACCCCACGCAAGACTTTTCCAATCCGCCGCGGCGGCGAACAACGGCGCGGTGACCAGGGCGACGATCAGGCCGCCGACTTGTCCGAAGAACGCGACGACGAGGAAGTGAGCGCGTCGCGCCAGCAGGCCACCGGTGAAATCGGACAGACCGTACGCGGCCGCGGAAACCAACGCCAGCGTGGCGCCCGACGTCATCCGGTTCGCTCCCGCTCTGCTTGTCCGACCGGGCAGATGGCATCGGTTGTGCAACAGCGACGGTCACACAGGCGGCACAACAGATCGGCGTCGCCCACCTCGCCGTACAGCCCGGTCAGCAACTTGCCGAGCAACTCGGACAGGGCGGCGCGTTCGGACGGGTCCAGGACGGCCAGGGCTCGGGTCAACCGATCCCTGCGTGCGGCGAGAATGCCGGCAGCCGCGGTGCGGCCTCGCCGCGTCAACCGGATGGACACCTCACGGCCCTGACCCGGCCGCCGTTCGACCAATCCACGTTGCAGGAGCCCGTCGATCATCCGCGCCGCCGCGGACTGACTCAGACCCACCCGCCTGCCGAGCTCGGTACCGCTCAGCGCGGCGGAGGTCGCCAGCACCACGAGTGCCGAGGCAGCCCTTGGGCCGGCCCCTGACATCTCGGTCACGTCCTCGAGCATCAGATCGGTCACCGCCAGCGCCGCGGCTCCGAGCAGATTGCCGGTGCGGTCATCATGCATGACTCATGCATAACACGATGGACGTGAATACACCATGAGTCGAGCGTGATTCGATTCGCTGGTCGACAAATTCGATAAAAGCCGATCAATCCGTTGCCCGTGCGACTCGGCCGAGTCACCGCGGATGCGGGATCACCTACGGTGGTGGGCACGGCTCGACCTCGACATCGCTTCTGGTCGGGCGCGATCGTCGCTAAGCTGACGCCGTCGAAGGCCGCCCCTCCGAACATGCGCGGTGTCGCGGGGCACAGGCTCAGAGTCGCGCGCGGAGCGGTGAGGTGTGCGATGCGGGACAGCTGGTGGCGGCGGACGGTTGCGGCGGCGGCTTGTGGCGCCGGCGTCCTGGCGGGGCTGCCGGTGAGCGCGGCGGCGGATCCGGTTGCGGACGTCGGCGTCGTGTGGTTGTGCCGACCGGATCGGGCCGATGATCCGTGCCGAGCGAGTTCGGCGACAACGGTACGCCGGGCCGGGCAGCCGGACGTGCGGGACGAACCGGCGGCGAACGATTCGGGCTCGGACTGCTTCTACGTCTATCCAACGGCATCGTTGGAACCGACCCCCAACGCCGATACCTCGGTGACTCCGGAGATCCGAGCCGTAGCCGAACAACAGGCGGCCCGCTTCTCCCAAGTCTGCCGGATATACGCGCCGGTGTACCGGCAGCGAACCCTGGCCGCGCTGGCGGCGGAGAAGGCGTATACCTTCGAGCAGCGCGCCGACATGGCGCGGATCGCCTACGAGGACGTGCTGCGGGCCTGGCGGCAGTTCGTCGGCGAGCGCCGAGACGGCAGACCGGTGGTGTTGATCGGACATTCGCAGGGCACACGCATGTTGCGTCAACTGATCAGGGAGGAAATCGACCCGCGGCCGGAGGTACGAGATCGGATCGTGTCCGCGATCCTGCTCGGCGGCAATGTGGTCGTACCGAAGAACCGCGACGTCGGCGGCGATTTCCAGCATCTGCCGCTGTGCCGCGCCGAGCAGCAGACAGGGTGTGTGCTCGCCTGGCAGACATACGACGAGACTCCCCCACCGGACAGCCGATTCGGTCGCAACCCCGTGACTCCTGAGCCACTCCCACGTCCGTATGGCGACGACTACGAAGTCGCCTGCACCAACCCCGTTTCTCTGGACCGCAACGAATCTCGCGTCGCCGCCAGTGTCCTGCGCGTGAATCCGGTGCCCAGCCCGCTCGGCGTCGAACTGGCATTGCGGGACGGAACGTCCGCTGTCGTCGCGCCGACCCCGTGGCTCGATCCCGCCGAACGCTACCGGCTCCAGTGCTTGCGCAACGGCGACACGAACGTGCTGATGGCGACTCCGGAGCCGGGAAGCCCCGACTTGTACGCCGTGCCGGACGCGACGTGGGGTCTGCACCTCGCCGATGTGGAGATCGCGTTGGGTGATCTGGTGCGCATCGTGGCCACCCAGGGCCGCGCCTACCATGCCGCCCACCGCTGACAATCCACCGAGCGCGACCAACCGTGGATGAATCCGCCACGGACGGTGTCCCGGTCGAGCCCAGCCATAACGGACGACACGGACAAAACAGACGCCGACCGCGCTGCGCGGGACAGCCTCTCCGGGTCCAGAGAAGTGCAGCGCATGGCGCGCATCGGGGAGCTACGAAAGCCGGGACGAGCTCACAGCAGGTTGGCGGTGCGGGATGCCAGCCACATGGTGTGCTCGCGACTGATGGCTTCTTCTGCGTCCGCGACGGCCTGCGGCCATTCGGCTTCCGAGACATCGGCCAGTTTGTCGGCTTGCAAGGCCAGTTCGTTCGCTGCCGTGGCGTAGGCAGAGTTCCGTGCCGCGTACTGCTTGATGCCCATCCATGCGGTACCCGCGGCGATGCAGGCGGCGATAACACCTGACCAGTCGATCTCCCAGATGCCGAACGCGCGCAACCCGGCCAACACCAATCCCAGAACTTCTCCGAAAACCAGTGCAACACGCCACCGAGACATCTTCTGCTTCGCGTCCTCGGCTTTGTTCGCGTACCACCGACGCTGGTCTTCGGTGCGGTCCCGGAGGTAGACAGCCTTGCGCTCCGTGAACGGGGCGGCTCGCAATGTCTGCATCGCGGACGTGGCGACGGCATCGCCCGCTCCGATCGGAATCTGGTTGCCGAACTCCGCGGCGATGGCGGCAAGGCGGTCCCGCATCGCGGCGCGGGCATCGGCCGCGCTCATCGAGGGCAGGAACGGAGCAGCGCCCGCCGCATATCGCCATGCCAAGGTCTTGGCGGACTCCGCGAGCGCGCGCCCGGAATACCAGTCCTGCTCCGGCCGCACAGTGCTCGACACGATCTCCGCTGCCAGCGCGGCGGCGAACCCGAGCAGTGCCACCACACCCCATACATTGACGGCGCCTGCCTTCCAGGTCAGCGCTCCGCCGACCGCGGCGAACACCGTCCCGCCGAGCCGAATGCGGTTGAGCCGCAGCGTCATCTGCTGCCCCCGCAACGACGCCGCGTCCGCACTGCGCCAGAACGCGGGCATGTCCGCATCGGACATCCGACTCATGTGTCCCCCTCCACCAATACGCGAACCCAGGAATGATGACACGGAATAGAGCACCGCGAGGGGCGAACTTCAGGTGTAGAGAGTCCTGGGCCGTCGAGCTCCCCCGCGTTCTGGCTGGCCGCGATGCGCGATGCGCTTTCCAACCGGATCATCGGCTGGAAGTAGTTGGGAGTCGGTTTCCGCCAACGGGTTCCAGTCGGAACCAGATGATCCGCTCTCCACCCGAGCGGGTGCCTCACGTACCTGGTCGCCGGTTGTCGACTCAGCGCCCGTGGCCGACAGCTCCGGCACCCCGGACCACTGTTCTCCGCAATGCCGCAACCGCATTCGCCTTACCGCAAGCAACATGCGTGAATGCGCATATCTACGTAGGAACATATAAGTTCCCGCCGACCCGCTGGCGGGTTGCCGTTGCGCACATCCGGCGCGGGGCGCATTTGTTTCGGATCATCAGTGCATCGGTGGCAGACGGGCGGTCGCCACTTAGCGCCGGCGCCCGTCTCGGGCTCGTCATCGCTACTCGCCGACATATCGGCTTCCCGAAGAGACTCGCACTTCGGCGCCTGTGAATGCGGCGAGCATTACGGCTTCACCGACATTGCCGAGCGGTGGAACGGCCACGGCCGTCGCGGACGCGAGCAACAGCAGTCCTGTGCTCAGCAACGGAGAGAGGCGCCCTTCGCTGCGCCACAATACGATTCCGGCGGCGAGCAGCACCGCAGTCACGACGAGCGCGGGCACCGGAGGTGCCGGGGATTCGGCAGAATAGCGAAGGGTATCGGCGAACCAGCGGGGCACGAGTCGCAGGTGCGGCAGTTCGGTGAGCACGCCCCACGCCACCAATGCGACGGTGAGCACCAGCGCCGACCGCCGCCACCGCGGGCTCGCTCCGGTTCGGTCGGCCGCCCAGAGCACCAGCAGCGGGGTCAGCAGGGCGTGGCCGACGAATCGGCCGAGACTCAGAGCATGCAGCAACGCCCCCTCCCCCAGCGTCGCTCCGAGCCCGACGATCGCCGAGTCGTAAGCCACGCCGATGCCCACCAGGCCCAGCAACCAGATCCGGGGGATTCGGGTGATGCGAGTCCACAGCAGCACCACGCAGGCCAGCTGGATGCAGGCAGTCAGTAGCAGGACGGCGGACACCATAACGAACTGGAGAGTACCCGGAATCTTCACCGCGCCTCTGAGCCCGCGTCAGTGGTGCGGCCCGGGCAGCGCCGGGCCGCCGGTGGCTGTTATCAGCCTATCCATTTAAATTCTGGCCATGGCGATCGTGGCAGTCCTGGCTCCTGACAACGCGCTCGGTTTCGAAGTAATGCTCCCGGGCTTCGTGTTCGGCGCCGCGAATTCTGTGAGCGGGCGAAAGCATTACGAAATCCGGATTGTCACGATCGGCGGCACTGCCGCCATCGCCCCCGTGCACGGCGTGGTGCGACTGCAGACGGACTGGGCTCTCGACAGCGTCGCCGATGCCGACATAGTCCTCGTGCCGGGGCAATCCGAGTTCCAGCGTGAACCCGCCGACTGCGTTCGCGAGGCGCTGCTGGACGCGGCCGCGCGCGGAGCACGGATGGCTTCCGTCTGCGTCGGCGCGTTCACTCTTGCCGCGACCGGACTGCTCGACGGGCAACGGGCGACCACCCATTGGGAACACGCCGCCGAGCTGGCGCGCCGGTATCCGCTCGTCGAGGTGGACGCTTCGGTGCTGTTCATCGACAACGGCGCGGCACTCACCTCGGCTGGGGCAACGGCGGGGCTCGATTTGTGCCTGCACATGGTTCGCCGGGATCTCGGCGCCAAGGTGGCCGCCGACACCGCCCGCCGGATCGTGATGCCGCCGCAGCGAGACGGTGGGCAAGCGCAATTCATCACCTACACCGACCCCGAAAGCCCGGACACATCGCTGCAACCGGTCCTCGACTGGATGCAGGTCAACCTGCACCGCCCGCTCACCCTCGACGACATCGCCGCGCACGGGGCGATCAGCGTGCGCAGCCTCAATCGCCGGTTCCGTGCCGAGATCGGGACCACTCCCTTGCAATGGTTGCTACGCGCCCGTGTGCATCGTGCGCAGCAGCTGCTCGAGACCACCGACCTGTCGATCGACCGCATCGCAGAGGAGGCAGGCTTCGGCGCCGCCACGACCCTGCGCTACCACTTCGCCCGGCTGACCTGGACGTCTCCGCAGGCCTACCGCAACAACTTTCACCATTCCGGCCGTGCCATGCGGTCCGTGGATCACCACCAGGGGCCGACCTGTCGGATGGCCGAGTCCACGCACTGAGCTACGAACAAACTGTGGCCGGATCTGGGCAATAGATGGCTATCTGGCCACTGGGCGGCCGCTACTTCCGGGCACACACTGAGTGCGCACATTTCGGAAGGAGCACGATGACCGTTCAAAACGCCGATCCGACCCAGTTCGCACTGCCCGCTTCGGATCTCGCCGTGGCCGCGGACGCGCTGGTGGCCGAGGTGTCGCCGCCGCTGGTCTACAACCACTGCGTGCGCGCCTACCTGTATGCGCGGGAGTTGGCCGCGGTCGACGGGTTGCGGGCCGGCGCGGACTACGACGACGAGCTGCTGTATCTCAGCTGTCTACTGCACGACCTCGGGGCGACGGACTTTGCGAACGGCGACCAGCGTTTCGAGATAGACGGAGCCGACGCGGCGGCGGAGTTCCTCAGGAGCAAGGGTGTAGACGAGCAGCGGGTGCAGACGGTGTGGAACGCTGTCGCCCTGCACACCAGCGACGGCATCGCGCGTCGTTTCGGTACGGTCGAGGCGCTGATGCAGATGGGTACCGGAGCCGACATCGCCGGGCTGCGGCGCGAACAGCTACCCGACGGTTTCGCTGATCGAGTGCATGCGGTGTGGCCACGCTACGACCTCGGCTACGCATTCGGTGAGATTCTGGCCCGGCAGGTGCGTGACAATCCCGCCAAGGGCAGCTGGTTCACCTTCCCGGGCCAGCTCTGCCAGCTTTACTACCCGACGCACGCGCCGACCACGTGGTTCGACGTCGTCGAGGACGCCGGCTGGAACGACCGACCGGTACGGATCGGTGACCGTAGCCTCGGAGCCCGGCGGCCCACCGAACTGGCCTCGCTGTTCGCGCGGTACTTCAACGCCGGTGCCCTCGACGCGCTGATGTCGCTGTACGAGCCGACGGCGCTGCTGTTCCCGAGCCCCGGTGATCGGCGATCCGGCGCCGAGGCAATCCGGAGTTCGCTCGCCGCGATGATCGACTCCGGGGCGACGATCCAGTTGCGAGTCCGCCGCGTGCACGTGGTCGGGGAGCTGGCTCTGATCTCCAACGAAGCCACCGTGTCGGGCGCGCCGCCGGTCGGTGACCCGGTGATCTCCACTTCGACCGAGATCGCACGGCGCGGGAGCGACGGGTCGTGGCGGTATGTGCTCGACGACCTGTATTTCTCCCTATGAGCGGGTCGGACGCGCGCACCGGAATTCCTTGGCGCGCACATCGTTCGATGACCTCCGCGCCGTGCGGTGATCGCGAGCGCCCATGAACCGGCGTGCGGTGCTGCGGACGGGACTCGGCGCTGTCGCCGGAGCGGGTGCGCTGTCGAGTCCGTTGACACCGGTTCCGCCGGCCCGCGGCGGAACCGGGCCGGGCCGGTGGCGGGTGCAGATCCTGGTATTCGACGGCGTCGACGACTTGGATGTCTTCGCCCCGCTCGAAGTGCTCGGTTACGCGACGCATTTCGACTCCGGCGCACGCGTAGAGCTGGTGACCTCGGCGACCCCCGGTTCGGTGGTGCTCATGTCCGGCACCCGGATCGACGTCTCGGCCGGGTGGGCTCCGGAGCGCGCCGATGTGATCGTGGTGCCCGGCGGCGGTTACGGCTTGCCGCCGGGCGCGCCCGGCGTGCCCGGTGAGATCGCGCGCGGGCACCTCCCGCGCTCGCTGGCCGCCGCCTGGCGCGACGGCCTCACCATGGCATCGGTCTGCGTCGGCGCGATGCTGCTGTCGGCGGCCGGGATCACGCGGGGCAGGCCGCGCACGACACACCACCGGCTGATCGAGCAGTTGAAGCGCGAAGGGGGCGTGATCACCCGAGCACGGGTCGTGGACGACAGCGATCTGGTCACCACTGGCGGCGTCACCTCCGGGCTGGACCTCGCTCTGTGGTTGGTGCAGCGGGAATTGGGTTCGGATATCGCCGTGGCGATCGAGGAAATCATGGAGTACGAGCGACGGGGGACAGTGTGGAGGCGGGACAGGGCATGAGCACATCTACTGCGGACCGGAATGAAGCCGAATCGCCGCGCGTCACCCGGCGCGGGTTGTTCGGCGCGGGCTTGGCGACGGCGGGAGCCGCGGCGACCGGTGTGGTCGCGGGCCGCGCAACCGCACCCGAAACCACCCCGGGGACCCGCCTGGAACCCGTTCTACGGGCCACACCAGGCAGGCATCGCGACCCCCGCGCAGTCGCACGCGCTGTTCTTGGCGGTCGATGTCGCGCGACCGGACCGTGAGGTGCTGCGCGCACTCCTGGCCGGTTGGACGGCGACCGCCGCCGCGTCGGCGGCCGGTGCACCGCTCCCGGAGCAACCGGGGACGCCACCGGGGTTCAGCGCCCACACCGACTTCGCGAGCGGGCTGGCTCCGGCTCGCCTGACTGTCACCTTCGGCCTCGGGCCCTCGGTGTTCGACGAGCGGTTCGGGCTCGCCGCCCAGCGTCCGCGACACCTGCGAGCGCTACCCGCGTTCACCGGTGACATCCTGCATCCGGCGTGGTGCGGCGGCGATGTGCTGGTGCAGATATGCGCCGACGACGCGCAGATCGTCAGCCACACATTCCGCGCGTTGCGGGCACGCATGCCGGGACTGGCGCGCCTGCGCTGGACCCAGCACGGGTTCCTGAGCCGTCCTGCCGACGGTGGCACCTCACGAAACATGTTCGGCCACAAGGACGGCACCGCCAACCCCCGCCCGGGCAACACCGAGTTCGATCGAACGGTATGGGTTCGCTCCGCCGACGAACCCGGCTGGTTCCAGGACGGCAGCTACCTGGTGTTCCGCAAAATCCGCATGAGAACCGCCGAATGGGACCAGCTGCCGCAGACCGAGCAGGACCGCATCATCGGCCGCCGCCGCAGTGATGGGGCGCCCCTGGGCGGTGCGGCCGAATCCGATCCGGTGGACCTCACCCACCACGGCCGAGACGGCGAACTTGCGATCCCGCCCGGCGCCCACGTGCGACTGGTCCATGACATTCCGATGCTGCGCCGCGGCTACAACTACGACTACGGCACACTGATCTCGAACGCCGGGGCCGCGGGCTCCTCCCCCGAGACTCCGCACACACACCTGCCCGGCACGCCCGAACATACTCACGGGGGCCACAACCAGCTCGACGCCGGCCTGTTGTTCGCCGCCTACATGAACAACCCGCCCGAACAATTCATCAGAGCGCAGAATGCACTCGCCGCCGAAGACCGGATGAACCCCCTCATCGAGCACACCGGCAGCGCGATCTTCGCCGTCCCGCCCGGCGCGATCCCGAACGAGTCGATCGCGGCGGCGTTGCTCCCATGAGCGCTGCCGCTTCCCCCGAGCCGACCGAGAGGCAACCATGACCACGTACGGAATCCTCATCTTCGACAACGCCGAAGAACTCGACTTCGCAGGCCCCTGGGAAGTGTTCACCGCATCGGCGATCCTGCGCGACGACACCGACCGCGCCGTCCTGATAGCCGAACGGCCCGACCCGGTCCGATTCAGCAAAGGACTCCGTGTCCTGCCGGACCACACACTCGACGATCACCCACCGCTGGACGTACTGCTGATCCCGGGCGGGCGCGGCGCACGAAAGGTGGAGCCGTACAACACCGTCGTCACCGAATGGATCGCCCGGACAGCCGCAGATGCCGCGTGGGTTGTCAGCGTCTGCACCGGAGCGTTCCTGCTACACGCCGCCGGCCCAGCCCGGGGACGCCGCGTCGCCACCCACTGGAAACACGAGGACGAACTCGAAGCGCGCGGAGACGTCACCGTCGTCCGAGACGCACGATACGTCATCGACGGCAACATCCTCACCAGTCAAGGTGTCTCGGCTGGCATCGACAGCGCGCTGTGGCTCGTCGGCCAACTCCACGGCCGCGCGCACGCGCGGGCGGTGCGTCGCGAAATCCACTATGACCCGGCACCGCCCTACCTCGCCGACGAACCCGGTGTCCGGTGAGTGTGCGATCGATGACGAGACACCAGCCGGCGCACGGCTGTTGCCACGCCGAGCTGCCGGTGAACGGTCGTCCAGAGCACTGCCGTTGAACTCATCCGTGTGGCGGCGACCGCATCCGGGATCGCCGCCGCACGCTCCGGCGTCCGACATCACTTGTGGTCGACCGGACCGGTCAACGAATACGTGGTCCAGGCTGCTCGCGCAGTGGGGTGGTCAGGGCCTCGATCCGCTTGACAGGCCACTGCTGACGCTTCTCGTTCTTGTCACCTGCCGCCCGACCCGATGGCTGCGGATACGCCTGCGGTATGACGACAGCCGTGCGTGGTCGAGGACGTTATTGATCGGAGCCCCCGGCGTCCCGGTCCCGGGTCGAACGTGACTTCTGGCGCTGGTAGTAGCGCGCGACCCGTGCGCGGTTGCCACATCGATCGGGTGAGCACCATTGCCTGCGCGGATGGGTGGGCAGGAACAGCATTACGCAATCATCGGCGGCGCAGCGTTTGAGCTGGGAGATGCGCGGGTCGGTGAGCAGGTCGATCGCCGAGTCGGCGAGTTCCGCGGCCACGCGTGCACCGGGGTCTCCGGCGCGGCGAGCGATTGCGATGACCGCGTTGCCGTTCCAGTCGAGGTGACGGGTGACCGGGGCCGCCTCTCGGGCGTCCCCCAGTCCGCGCAATGCCGCCGCAGGCGGGCGCTCCCCTCGCAGTAGTGCCTCGACCGCGGCGGTGAGGTACTCACGCACCGCCCGCACAGCGGCGAGGTCCTCGCCGGCCGGCGAGGAGAGCGATTCCGACAGGCGGCCGTTCTGCAGGTCCAGCCAGGCGGCGAGTTGCTGGGGCGTGCTCAATAGATCGGCCCCGAGGGGTCGGGTGTTGACCAGGTCCAGAGCCAGTGGTTCGCCGATCAGCGGTTCGAGATCGCGCATGCACTAATGCTAACTCATCAGGTTGACACATTAGAACCAATCGGAGTATCACTAATGCGACCTCGCGATAAGAAAGCATGCGAATAATGAATGAACTGCCACTGGTCCTGCACCGCCACCTCGACGTCGACGGTGTCGCGGTGTTCTACCGGGAGTCCGTCCCGCAGCGCCCGAACGCGCCGACCCTCCTGCTGCTCCACGGCTTCCCCTCGGCCTCTCACCAGTTCCGCCGCCTCATCGATGCGCTCGGCAACGACTACCGACTGATCGCGCCCGACTATCCGGGCTTCGGAAACACCATCACCTCCGAGGATTTCGAGTACCGCTTCGACAGGCTTGCCGATATCACCGAAGGTTTCGTCCAAAAGCTGGGACTGTCACGATTCGCGATGTATGTCTTCGACTTCGGAGCACCGGTGGGTTTCCGGCTGGCGGTGCGCCATCCCGAGTGGATCACCGGGCTGGTGATCCAGAACGGCAACGCCTACGAATCCGGGCTGTCGCAGGACGCCCGCGAGTTCATCGGCCTGCGCCCCGACCAGGACGGGGCGCACGACACCATCCGCCGACTGCTCACCCTCGAAGGCACTCGCGGCCAGTACGAGGGAGGCGTCGCCGAGCCCGCACTGCTCGCACCGGATGGCTGGACATTGGACCAGTACTATCTCGACCAACCGGGACGAACGCGGGCGCAGGTCGACCTGGCCTTCGACTATCACTCCAACGTCCGCGCCTATCCCGAATGGCAGTCGTGGCTGCGGCGACACACCCCGCCCACGCTGATCGTCTGGGGCGCGAACGACCCATTCTTCCCGGCGCCAGGAGCACACGCCTACCTGGCCGATCTACCCGAAGCGCGACTTCACCTGTTCGACACCGGCCACTTCACCCTGGAAACCCACCTACGCGAGATCGCCCCGCTCATCGCGGACTTCCTAGACCACGACCTTGCGATGGAATCGGACTGACTGCGCGGACCGGGCGACCAACTCACGACGCGCCCCGCCGACCCGCTTCCCGAACCATCCCATCGCTCGACACTTCACCCGAACCAGCGAGTCCGACCGAAAGGTGGCGATCCGGCCGAAGTTCGACTGGCCGAGCCCGGGTCCACAGGAAGTTTTCTCCACTGAACCCTTGCGCGGCACCGACATCAGTGCTATAAGAATCTATGTCTGGTGACACACTTAATCTGATTCGTTCTATTCAGAATAGAGTGAGTTGGAGGTGACGACCCATGCTGATGCGCACCGATCCGTTCCGCGATCTGGAACGTCTGACGCAGCAGGTGTTCGGCACAGCGGCGGGCCCCGCGGTACTGCCGATGGACGCCTGGCGCGAGGGCGACCAGTTCGTCGTCGAGATCGACGCTCCCGGCATCGACCGTGATTCCCTCGGACTGGACGTCGAGCGCGACGTCGTGACCGTCCGCGCACGCCGACGGGAACTCGACGCACAGCGCGAGATGATCGCCACGGAACGCCCTCGAGGCGAGGTCAGCCGCCAACTGTTCCTGGGCGACAACTTCGATACCGACCAGGTCCGTGCCGACTATGCCGACGGCGTACTCCGGCTGACGATTCCGATCGCGGAAAGGGCCAAGCCGCGCAAGATCGCCATCGGGCGCGGCGACGGGCACCAGGCGATCGACGCCTGAACGCTGCGGCGGAAGGCACCGTCATGACCGGTTCCGCTCCGAGCACGCAGTCGATCGACGAGTTCGACGCCTGGCTGCTCGATCCCGACCTGGAGCAGCTGTTCGCCGAGGTGGACGCGATTCTGTGCGAAGCCCGCGACCGTATGCGCGGGCGGCCATACCCTTGGGTCCCGGCGCCGCGCTCACGGCGCACGCCGAGCCCGCGACCCGGCCAGGACCCGGTGGGAACGCCTGGGAGGCGGCCCGGGGCGGGGCGTGCCAGCCAACGCGCTCCTCCGCCGAGCCGCATACGACGACGTAAAGAAGGGAGGTGATGCCCGAATTCGACTGATGGAAAGGAGTTCCGCGGCGAGCCGTCGCCGCCCCTGCGCCAGGCGCATTCGAGCACAGCGTGCGACCCTGCTCCGCGCGCACCGCCGCATCATGCGGCATGGCAGGGAGGACGGCATCGCCGCAGGGACAACCTGCTCGTAGTCACGTCACTCTTCTCCAGGCCGGGGGAGGGACACAGGCCCCTCCCCCGGCTGGGTCCGTACCACCGGTCAGCAGAACGAAAGGAGATTCGTCATGTCCGCCTTCCCCATGAGCAACGACACCGACTACGCGGAGCAAGACGTCCTCGCCTACCATGCCGACCACGACTTCGGACTGGACACCACGACGCTCACACCGCTGGCCGAACGCATTCGTACCGCGTTCGACACCGCTGGTATCGCCGACCGTATCGATCAGTCGCTGCTCACGCCGCTCCCCGACGAGGACTATCCCCTCGCCTACTGACTTCGACCGAAAGCGGTCCCCGGCACCGTCGCCTGGTTCATGCCCAGAAATCGGCGTGCACCGAGCCTGCCGACGCATTCGCGCAAACTCCGCCAGTGATTCTCGGTCACCCATCGCTCGTCGCGCTGCTCATGCTGCGGCTGTCGGCGCCTCCGTGGTAACTCACCTCGCCGGCGCGGAACCCCGCCCGGCACCCCGGTGCCGGCCGCAAGCACCGCCGACCTCGATCAATGACCGGTAAGGCCGGGGGTGATTCGGAACGCGGTGGGTATCTCCAGCCGAGACGTTCGCTCCACCCGCCGCCGCTACCCCCGAGAGACACAGCCGCGATCAGTTCGGAGGTTGTCGTGACCAGTGATCTACAACAGGCCAAGCGCCCGGTCAGCGGGCTGCTGGCAGGCCCATACGGGCATCCCTTCCACCCGATCCTGGTCACCGTGCCGATCGGCGCCTGGGCGGCGAGCCTGGTGTTCGACATCGGTTCACGGATCGTGGACGATCCGGACTTCCTCGCGCAGGGCGCGCTGTGGTTGATCGCGATCGGCGTGCTCGGCGCGGTGGCCGCGGCCGCCGTCGGATTCCTGGACCTGTTGGCGATCCCGAGCGGCACGCCGGCGTTCCGAACAGGTCTGCTGCACATGAGCCTGAACATAGCCGTCACGGTCGCCTTCGCGATCGGCTTCCTGTGGCGCCGAGCGGGCGACGGTCCGCACGGTCCCGTGGCGCTCGGTCCGCTCCTGCTGTCGGCGATCAGCCTCGTGGCCTTGGGCGTGTCGGGCTACCTCGGCGGAAAGCTGGCCTACCACTACGGCGTCCGCGTGGCCGACGAGGCGAGCCAAGCCGCGGGCTTCCGGCGCTGATCCCCATCCGTTCCGACCGAAAGGAGATCGTCATGGCCATCGCGGCATTGATCACCTGGCTGCTCACCGCAGGAGGCGGATTCGTCCTGCTCGCCTCGTGGATCTCGAAAGGCGGCACTCGGGAGCAGGGTACGACTCAACTGCCGCCCCCGGTGGTATTCGGCCACTTCCTGCTGGCCGTCGCGGGTTTGATCGTCTGGATCATCTACCTCGTCGTCGACGAGGACGCGCTGGCGTGGACGGCATTCGTCCTCCTGATCCCGGTAGCCCTGCTCGGCTTCTTCATGTTGGCTCGCTGGCTGCCGGTGTACCGCGAACGGGCCGCGGCCGGTCCACCGCAGACTCGGGCTGCGGCCGGCCCACAGCAGACTCGGGCTCCGGCCAGCCCACAGCAGGCTGCCGAAAGCCACTTCCCCGTTGCGGTCGTCGCCGGTCACGGCGTCTTCGCCGTCACAACGGTGGTACTGGTACTGCTGACCGCCCTCGGGGGAGGGGGAAGCTGACAGCCGCCGAAGTCGGACACCCGGCACTGGCACCTCGCTGACCAGGCGGGTGTGCCAGTCCGCGGACTCGGCCGCATCGGCGCACGCACCGGTGGGGCCCCTGCCGCGTGACAGGGGCCCCACGGGTCGCGCTATGTCAGGGCTGGCGGGGGTGGGTGCCGGTGGTGGGAACGGTGCGGTTGTCCTTGCGGCGAGCCAGGCCGGTCAAACCGGCGAGGCCGAGGAGGCCCAGCAAGCCCCACAGGCCGGTCTTGTCACTGCTGTCGTCATCCACGTGGATGTCCTGGGCCAGCGGTGATGGCGAAGGGATGGGGGCTGCTTCGGCTACCTCTACTCCGCCGAGCGTGAGGGTCAGGGCTGTCAATGGGATGGCGATGGTCTTGCGCATCTTGCATCACTCCCTTTCTCGCGATGACCCACGGGCGGTACCCGGTGTGCGGGGTGGGAAACACTGCGGGATGCGACAGTTCCCGTCCCACTGGCTCTCGGTCTGCCCGGCCTCCGGCGGTCACATTCCCGGGGCGCACGCGGTCGACCTCACCGGACTCGCGCCAACTATCCCCCCGGCCCGACATTCGGGTTGACGGCAAATGCTCCGCTGTCATATGGAGGCCGCTGCCGATCGGCGATCGAAACGTCATCGTGGGGTACGCGACCGCGCCTGTCGGCGGGGCGATCGTCCGAATATCGACTTCGCGCGGTTCAGCAACGGGGCGAAGGGGCGTGGATCGACGTCGCGCAGTGCCTCGGTGAGCAGTCGGATGGGTTCGGAGCACGAGTCGTAACGGGTGCCGGGCTTCTTGGCGAGCGACCGGTGCAGGATCGCGTCCACCTCTCGCGGAATCCAGTGATGGCGTTCGGAGATGCCGGGGGGTGCGTCGTGCAGGTGGGCCTCCGCGGTGGCCATGAGGTTCGGGTGTGGAAACGGCGGGAGGCCGGTGAGCAGTTCGACGGCCGCGCAGGCCAGCGAGTACTGATCGGTCGCCGGGGAGACCGTGCCCGCCCGCAGCAGTTCCGGCGCGGCATACGGCACCGACGCCACGATGAAACCATCGGTGGCCAATGGTGGTTCGGGCCGGTTCAACCACCGGGCCTGATCGAAGTCCGAGATCTTCACCGTCGCCGGGTCGTCGACGCCGAGCAACACATTCGCCGGTTTCACGTCGAGATGCAGGACATGGTTGGCGTGCGCGAAATCCAGCCCTGCCGCCATATGGGTCAGCATGTGCAGTACCCGGGGCAGGTTCGGGTGCTGGTGGGGCATGCGCACCAATGCCGCCCCCGTCGTGCCTGCCACGTACTCGCGCGCCGACCACAGTCTTCCGTCGCATTCGCCGTGGGCGTACATCCGCACGATGTCGGGGTGCCGCAAGGCGGAGAGGATCTCGAATTCGTGCACGAATCGCGCACGCGCCACGGCTGACCGACTGTCGTCCGGACCCAAGATCTTCAGTGACACCGGCCGCGACCGTGCGGGGTCCTCGGCCAGGTACACCTCGCTGCTGCCGCCGTGCCCCAACCGGGCCCGCACGACGAATCCCGCGAACTGTTCACCTGACTCGAGTGCCACCGCCTCACCATAGTGTGGTGGCGCCGGTCGCATCCCCAGCTGTGGAATGCTGCCTATTCGGCCAGTCGAACCGTCACGCCGAACCCAGCGGACGAGCCGAGGGAATCCGGTGTACCGCAGGTCGCGATTATGGCGTCTTGCCCGGCCCTCCCGACGAAAGCGGACCTACAGTAATTACAACAGGGGGTCATCGGGCTGCCCGTTCAAGCGGATGCCGGGGAACCGATCGAGTGCGCTCGCGCGATGACCTGGCTCAAGCCGTATCCATTGACGATCGGTATGCCGTAGCGGTCTTCGAACTCCGTTTTCAATTCGATCCCGGCCGGCGCCGCGCAGCAGATGGCGAACCGGACGGACGAGATCGTTCTCGGAATCCGTCCGGGCAGCTCGGACAGCGCTGCGTACAGGCTGGGCACCGCAGAGAAGTAGGTGGGTCGGGTGCGCTCGATTCGTTCCAGGAACGTTCTCGGGTCTACGGCACCCCCCACAGTGGCGCGCCCCCCAGCGACCAGCGGTGACAAGGCTCCCACCAAGATGCCGCTCATCTGCCACATAGGCATGATCGACAGGCTGTGCTCGGTGTCGGTCAAGGCGAAGACCTCGATCACCAGCCGGCACATGGCCTCGAGGTTCCGGTGGTCGAGCACGGTGCGTTTGCTGCCTCCGCCGTATGTGATCAGCGCCGGTGCCTCCGGGCTGGGCGGCGCTGCTTCGGTGGCGCCGGGTTCTGCGACGCAGAGTTCTCGGACCGAGGTGACAGTTCGAACCGACAGGGTATCCGCCAGTGAGCGCTGCGCGATGAGGATCTCGGCGCCCGCCTCCGCGATCCGCCGACTGGTCTCCGAGTCGGTCAGCAACGGGTCGACCAGGCTGGCCGTGGCACCCGAACGCCAGGTGGCGAACAGCGACACCAACAGCTCGATGCTGTCAGGCAGCATGATGGCGACAACATCGCCGGTCGTGACGCGCGCGGCGCGCAAGCCCGCCGCGGCACGCCGCACGGCGGCCAGAAATCCGGCGTTGTCGAGTTGGTTGCTGTCATCGGCAAGCGCGGGAGCGTACGGCGCGGCGACGGCGCGACGGTCCGGGACGGTAGAAAGCGTCATGCGACATCCTCCAGCAACGGTGTAGGGGGAATGCTGACCACGGTAGGAACCACTGCGCAGGTCGGCACCGTCGCGAATCGATCAAATTCTTCGCCTGCTTTGTCGCCACGAGACAGTATCGGGCGCGCATGCGGCGTGCCCGCTCCACGACGAGGTAACTACTATCGAATGGTGACGGGTTCTCGTCGCAACGGTGATATCGAGCCCGACCGTATCGTCGCAAGAATCGCCGCCCGCATGACCGAGCGGGTGGCGGACATCAGCGCGAGCATCTACCGGGGACTCGGGGACGATATACCCGAACTGGGTGCCGATGTTCCCACCATCGAACTGCTCCGGGCCAGCGTGCAGGGCAACGTCGACACACTACTGCACGCGTTGCGCCACGACATTTCGGTGTCACGGATATACCTGCCTTCGGCAGCGATCGAATACACCAGGCGGTTGGCTCAGCACGGCGTCCCGCTCAATACCCTGGTTCGGGCCTATCACCTCGGCCAGCGGCGGGCAACCGAACTGATATTCGCCGAAATACAGGCTGCCGATATATCGCCTGCGGATCGCTTTCTCGTCGGACGCGCGATCAGCACCAAGCTGTTCCAGTACCTCGACCACATCATCCAGCAGGTCGTCGCCGCCTACGAAGAAGAGCGCGAGCAGTGGTTGGAAACTCGCAACAGTGTGCGCGCGTTGCGCGTGCGCGAGCTACTGGCGGGCAAGAAGGGCGTCGACATCGACCGCACGATCGACCAGATTCGCTATCCGCTGCGTTGGCACCATCTGGCACTCATCGTCTGGTACCCCGATACCGGGTCCTACGGTGACAGACTGCCCGAGCTGCAACGATTCGTGCGTGAATCGGCCGAGACAGCGCGAACCGCCGCGAGCGCCCTGTTCGTCGCCGACGATCAGATGAGCGGCTGGGCGTGGCTGCCCTACCGTTCGGCGCAACCCGACGCGGTCGACAGAGTCCGGGGTTTCGCGGCCACACAGCCGGATGCGCCATGGGTGGCGATCGGAACAATGGCGCCTGGTTTGGCAGGGTTCCGCCGGTCTCATCACCTTGCTTTGAACGCCCGCGCGGTCGCGCTGGCCCGGGCGGATGTCGAACAGCGCATCACCGCGGCCGGTGACTCCGGATTGTCGGTCGCTGCTCTACTCGGTGGCAGAATCGCGGAGGTCTGGGAATGGGTCGGCGAGGTGCTCGGCGACCTGGCCTCCGCCGACGAGAACGACGCACGGCTGCGCGAGACGCTCCAAGTATTCCTGCGCGCCGGTTCGAGTTACACAGCCGCAGCGGCAGAACTCGACCTGCACTACAACTCGGTGAAATATCGAGTGGGACGGGCATTGTCGCGGCGCGGCAAACCGATCGCCGACGACAGACTCGACATCGAACTGGCTCTTCTGATCTGCCAGTGGTACGGACCACCGCGGCGCCGCCACGAGAACGGCTGATCCAGCGTAGGCGCTGTCCGGCGCGGCAGTGACGAGCGCTCCGGCCGACGACCCCACCTGCGGGGTTCGGATCAGCTCGTGAGGCCCACGAAGAACTCTTCCACCTCGTTCCGGAAGCCGTCGAAGTAGGACGGGACGCCCGGCCACAGTTGCCGGCAGTCCTGTTCCAACTCGATGAGGTAGTCGTACACCTGGTTCCAGAGCCCGGGTGCGAACTCGAGGTAGCTTTCCATCGCGTTCACGATGGTGACACGGCTGTCGGGATATTCGTCGCCGAGGTCGCACAACCTCGTCGTCAGATCATCCGTGGTCGCGTGGAACCGCGTCTTGTCGTCCGCGATTTGCCGAGCGATCAGGTCTGCGAAATCCGCTCTGCTCATCCGGCCACTCGCGCACCTATCGGCGGCGGGAGCGAGTCTCTGTTCGTTGTCGAGGAGTTGATCTCGCATGGGCGCGCGTCCGAAGTCGTCGAAGACATCGCGGACCGGCTGCGGTAGTCGATCCAGCCGCGCCGGTTCAAGGTGATCGGGTAGCGGGTAGGCGGGCAGCGCACCGTGGCCGGCCGCGATGGATTCTGTTGCCGCTCTGCTATGGGCACGGATGGCGTCGAGGAGGCTCCTGAACTCTTCTGGCGACAGCAGACCGGACGCGGTGGGTGTTGCCATTGCTCTCCCCTCTCCGGATGGCTCTTCGGTGGGCACAGGGCAGTGTATGAAGCGCCCAGCAGAATCGGATTCACCTCTGACGGGTGAATCACTGCGCAGAAGCGACGCTGCGCGACAGGTGGCCCGGCGGGTTTCGTCCACGTCGTTCCCACCGGCCCCGAACTACGATCGTGCGCGTGACGGCACCGAGACTTCGAGCATTCGATGCGAGCGGACGGACGCTGGATGATCCGAGCGACATCGAGGCGCACGACCTCTTCGCGAGCCTGAACGCCCGCTGGACGTACGCGACAGCGGAAAGGCTCGATCGCGAGCCCGCAGGCCAGTTCTACTTCCAGATTCCTCTCGATTACGGCGGTGACCAGGACGCGGACGCCGACGAGGAACCCCGCGTCGATTACGACGTCGAGCTCCGCGATGGTGGCCCGGACAAGCACCACTGCGCCCGGATCACCGGCTTGTACGGTTTCGCCGGAATGGATCTCGTGCACAGGGTCTATCGCGCATGGCGCGCGGAAGATCCCGCGCTGCCCGAGCTGTTGTCGCGGAAATTGCTGGAGCAGTGCATGGGAAGGACAGGCTCCGCGGCATAGCGGAGCCTGATCCGCCCCTCGGCGAGCGATATTCCGCCGACCGGTTCGCGGCAGGTCAGCGACGGAACAACCGTCGGATGGATCGAGTGACACGGGAGAGTACTCGTGGTTGCGCAGCGGTTGGTTCGACTGTCTCCCGAGCCGACGCCGCCTGGGCGAATCGCGCATGTAGTTGTTCCCGGACCTGGTCGGGCGTGTAGGCGCGGCGGCGGCGCTCGGCGCGCACCACCACGACACCGGTGGCGACCACACCGGCCGCACCCGCCAATCCCACTGCCTTCCACCACCTCATACCGCATAGGCTACGACCATGACGGGTACGGGCATCAGTCTCGACCGAGCGGTCGAGGTCACCAGAACAGGTGACATTTGGCTTTTCCGTGGCCATTCGACAGTGGACCGGGTGATCCGGATGACGACGAACAGCCCGGTCAACCATGTCGGGATGTCCGTCGTGATCGACGATCTACCCGCACTGATTTGGCACGCGGAACTCGGGCGGTCGCTTCCGGACATGTGGTCGGGATCCGCGCACCGTGGCGTCCAGTTGCACAACTTGCGCGACGCGGTGCTGGTGTGGGCACACCGCTACGGACAGCAGGCCTGGTTGCGCCAGTTGAACCCTCCTGCCACCCAGGAGATGGAGGACAGCGTGTTGCGCACCATCGCCCGGCTCGACGGCACCCCGTTCCCCTCCACCGCCGGTCTGGCGGGACGCTGGCTGCGCGGCCGCACACGCCTTCCCCGCCGCAAGCCGAGCCGGTCGGCCGCCCGGGGGTTGGAGAACGCCTACTGCGCCGAAATCGTCGCTGCGACATACCAGGCGATGGGCTTGCTCCCCCAACGCCGTAACCCGGACTGGTACGACCCGGGCCGGTTCTGGAGCGGAGACCGTCTGCGGCTGTCCGGAGACTACGACCTGAGTGGCGAAATAGCCGTTCGGATACCGGCTCGGACGACTTCCTGACCACTGCCGGTCCGTCAATCTGGACTGAGAACTCCAGCCACATCCGGATCCATGCCTCGTCCGGAAACGAATCTCGACGGAGAAGTTCATGTCCGGTCGACGAAATCGGCAACGATGGGGCAGAGTTCGGCGCTCCGACGCGGCACCCGCGATCCGATATCGGGCGCGGCCCATCATCGATGCCTTGCTCCACGCCATGATCACGCGCCGCAGGGCTCCCCCACCACCGACGCGAGCCTCGTGCACATCTGGTCTCTCACCGGCACCGTCGAGGACGACGCCGGGAACGCGGCGGGTTTCGCGGAATTCTCGCCGCGCGACGTCATCACGACCGCGGGCTCGCCGATCCTGGACATCGCCGGACCGATGATGGCCGGTATAGATCGAGCAACGGCTGCTGCGATGATCGCCTGATCCCTGCGGTCCGAGCAGGAGATCGACCCTTGGTCGGCATCGGACTCTTCGGCCGGGTCATCGATCGCTACCGGCGCGCACCGGATGTCATGTCGACTCGCCGAATTCTCTTCGAGCACTGTTGATTACATGTACGGCGCGCTAGCATCTCTTCGGCAGTTCTGGAAGAGATGTCACTCGGCGGAGGTGCGATGCCACTCGGGCGATGGAAGTCCGCGACCCACCCGAAGATCGATGACGTATCGATCGACGACGTCCTGCACGCGCTCGCCGATCCGACCCGACGGCGTATCGTGCGCGCGCTCCTGGACGGGGGCGATAGACCCTGCGGCACCTTCGGTCTCGGCATTGCGCCCTCTACGCTCAGTCACCACTTCAAGGCGCTTCGCAATGCCGGGATCATCCGCCAGTTCGATCAGGGTCGCCAGCGCATGAACACGCTGCGGCTCGATGAGCTGGATACTCGATTCCCCGGCCTGGTCGCCTCGGTCCTCGCGCACGCCGAGCCGAGTCGCCCGGCCTCGCCGATGGATGCCGACCTGTCGGGAAGTGCGCCATGACGCTGATCGACGTCGCCCGAGCCTGCGCCATCCCGGTCAGCCTGTGGTTACTGGCAACGCTCATCCTCGATCCCGGCTACCGCGCGAACAATATCTTCGCCGCCCCTGATTTCGGCTTCTCCCTCGTTCTGCTGATCGCCGCATTCCTCCCTCGGCGCACCGCGCTGCCCTCCCTCATGGCCGGGTACTTCTTCGGCTCCGGCGTCATCACCATCGCCGCACTCGACCGCTTCTACCGCAGCGAATCCGTCCGAGGAATCGTCGATTCGATCATTGCCGCGACCTACCTGTCCGTCGCGCTGCTGCTCTTCCACCGGATCGGACGCACCGGGACAGACGCGCCGCGAACGGTGGAAGATCGCCACAGCCGACCGCTCTCACCGAGTTCGAATGAAAAACGGCGATTCCGGTTTGGTGTTTTCGACCCCGGGTAGCCGCTCCGAGACCGCATAGGACGTGCGCAGCGGCGATGGCTTCGCTCCCTCTGCGAATAGCACCTGCGCCCTGCGCACCACAGGGAACGGCACTTCACGCGCGTCCAGGACCGGAGAGCGAGAGGAGGCCCCGTGCACTACATCGATGAGACCAAACATTTGCTGAGCGATCTCGTGGGGCGAGTAATCGAGTCGGCGAGCAGCCACTCGAGCAGCCAGACCGTGACCATCGCCCGTCCACGAGCCGAGGTCGAGCGATTCTGGCGCGACCCGGAGAACCTGTCGGAGGTCCTGGGCGAGGTCGCCGAGGTCCGAGCGACCGAACCGTCGACCTACGAGTGGACGTTGCACTCGGGCGCCGACGGACGCGCCACCTGGAAGACCACGCTGCTCGAGGAGGACGGGCACCTCCGGTTCGTCGGCTCGACCGACGAGGACACCCCTTCCGCGCAGGGACTGGAGCTGGAAATCAGCTTCCGTGACGCGCCGCGGGATCTCGGTACCGAAGTGACGATGCGAGCGCGGACCCCGCTACCCGACCTGCTGACCGGCGCGGGGATGTTCACCGCTCTCTACCGAGCCCGCGCTCGGCTGCAGACCGGCGAAATGCCCACCCTGGCCCACAACCCGAGCGCTCGCTCCACGGCTCGGTGAACAGGAGTTGACATGCATGCGCTCTGTTGGAACGGCGTCGACGACCTCGCCGTGGAAACCGTGCCCGACCCCGTCCTGGTCAACCCGCACGATGTCATCGTGCAGGTCCGCCTGACCGCCACCTGTGGTTCCGACCTGCACTTCATCGACGGATATCTGCCGGGAATGCGGGAAGGCGACGTCTTCGGACACGAGTTCATGGGTGAGGTGGTCGAAATCGGAGCCGAAGTCACCTCGACGAAGGTGGGCGACCGCGTCGTCGTCCCGTCCTTCATCGGGTGCACATCGTGCTGGTACTGCGACCACGAACTGTACGCCCTCTGCGACACCACCAACCCGAACGGCGCACTCCAACAGCCGATTCTGGGCTACCCGAGCGGCGGGATCTACGGCTACACCCACCCCTTCGGCGGCTATCAGGGCTCTCACGCGCAATATATCCGCGTTCCTTTCGGCGACGTCAACTGCTTTCCGATCCCGGAGGGCATCACCGATGAGCAGGCGCTCTTCCTGTCCGATGCCGTGCCGACCGGTCTGATGGGCGCGGAATTCTGTGACATCCAGCCGGGCGACACCGTCGCGGTGTGGGGCAGCGGCGGCGTCGGATTGATGGCGGGACACAGCGCCCGTCTGCTCGGAGCCGACCGGGTCTTCGTCATCGATCGTTTTCCCGAGCGATTGAGCGTGGCGAGCGAGCAGTTCGGCGCCGAGACGATCGACTACACCGCCGTCGACAGCGTCCAGGAGACTTTGCGCGAGAGCACCGGCGGCCGCGGCCCGGACGCCTGCATCGATGCCGTCGGGATGGAAGGACACGGCACGGGACTGCAGCAGTTCTACGACCGGGCCAAACAGTTGCTCCGGCTGGAATCCGACCGCGCGACACCGCTGCGCGAAGCGATTCTCGCGTGCCGGAAAGGTGGCGTCGTCTCAGTGCTCGGCATCTACGGTCTGACGGACAAGTTTCCGATGGGCGTCGTGACGAACAAGGGCCTCACCATCCGGACCGCACAGCAGAACGGCCAGCGATACGTGCCCCGGATGTTCGATTACATCCAGCAAGGCGACCTCGACCCCTCCTACCTGATCACTCATGACATGCCGCTGGAAGACGCGGTGTACGGCTACGACGTCTTCAAGAACAAGAAGGAAGGCTGCATCCGATCCGTCTTCCGGCCTTGACGCCCGTCGCACCGGGACGGGCGGAGCCGGCGGGTAACCGCGTCGAGCCTGTGGAGCGCTTCGCCACGTCGATCGCGGACGTCGCCTGCGCGAGTTCGGCGGTCCCCGGCGTTGTTCTGGCGTCGATCACGTCATGGTGGAGCCGAAAACCCGCTACCGTCCGAGCTGGGTGACGGGTGCCCACCCCCTGAGGGCGCCCCACCCACCCGGGGGGTGGGCACCCTCCACCCCCCGGGGCCCCAAAGGGGGCTTGTGGGTCACGCGAGACGAATCGGTCTCGCGTGCGGTCAAGCAGGCACCCCGGACAGTCCCCACGCTTCGACCGGGTCACGGGAATACCAGTGACCGGTCCATTCCCGGCCCGACTCGAAGGCGTCATAGAACTCCTCGTCGTCGGGCAACTCCGGGCCGTGCGCGTAGACGACACCGGGACGGTCGCGGTGAAAGCGGCGGGCGCGCTCGGCCGCGCGAGCGGAGCGCTCGGCGAGATAGGCGCGCTGGGTGATCAGCCACTCCTCGCTCGTGTAGGCGTCCGGACCGCCGTAGTCGAGCGGATAGTGCATCTGGTACTCCAACCGGGCCAGCTGCTCGCCGGCGTGCTCGTACAGCCATACGATCCATCCCGGAACCTCCGGCTGCGCAGCCAGCGCCCGCGCAGCGAATCCACTACGCGCCGTCGCGCTTTCCGGATCACACTCCGCCGCGGCCGTGACCTGGGCAACAGACCCGGAGTCCAGGCGACCGCGCTCTCGGTCTTTTCGATGCCTACCTCCCATAGCCGATAACTCTAAGTCTTCGCACCGCCCCAGACGAGGGTTTGCTCGAAGTTGGCCCGCGACCCGCTCGACTCGATGCCCGGCCGGGCTGCCTGCGCTTACGTGAGGAACGAAGGCCTGCCCGGGATTTCGCTCCTCGCAAACCGGGCGGGGCCGGTCATGGCATCGCGGAACGGGTGTTCGCCCCACGGACTGGATGGCCGAGACCGAGCTGGATTCTCATGAGCCGTAGTCGGTTCGGATTCGACATCCGGATGGGCATCGAGCAACCGATCGAACAGCAGACCATTTCCCCGCCGTGCCGTCGATCGGGTGATTGCGCCGCTGCGTCCGGCGCCTCTGGAAAGCGATTAACAGAACCGGCATTCCGCTCACGCGGAGCTGCGGGCGAGGGCGTGGCCGCGCTCATGACTTTTCCGCCTCCGGCATCGATGCGATCGCCGCGCCGGCCGACAGCAGTCTCTCTGCCAGCACGCGACACCGCTTCCCGAGTTCCGGAGGGTCGAGCACTTCGAAGTCGTGCCCCAGCAGAAGCACGTGCATGAGTACCGTGTCGAGTCTGTCCGCGCCACTGAGCACCTCGCAGCGATCAGCGCCGCTCCGCCGTACGACGGCGGCCGCGGCCGGAATCTGCGCACGTACCGTGTCGGCCGAGGCGTACACGAGGAAGCGCGCCTGGTGCGGGTAGACCCGGCTCGCCACACCCTCCTGCACGTACGTCGCCGCGTCGGGTGCCGCGCGCGGGCGGAAACGCCAGGTCCGGGCGGACACATCGACCATCCGATCGACACGGAAGCTGCGCCAGTCATCGCGATCGATGTCGTAGGCGAGTAGGTACCAGCGTCGATCAGAAGCGACCAGGCGGTAGGGTTCGGCCCGCCGCCGTCGCACCCCGCTACCCGACGGGTAGTCGAAACCGACCTCGACCTCGTCACGGCAGGCTCTGGCCAGCGCCATCAGTGCCGCGGAGTCGACCGGCGTGCGACCACCCCCGAAAGACTCCACCGAGCCGGAGAGCGCGCGCACTTCGTGCCGCAACCGCGCGGGCAGCACGCGATCGAGCTTGGCCAGCGCCCGGAGTGCGGCGTCGCCCGCGCCGACCACAGCGCCTCCCGCACCGGCCAGTAGCGAAACCGCGGTGACGATCGCCTCCTCGTCGTCGAAAAGCAGCGGGGGCAAGTCCTGTCCCGCGGCAAGCCGATAACCGCCGCCGACGCCCTGGTCGGCATGCACCGGATAACCGAGCGCGCGCAGCCGCTCGACATCGCGCCGTACCGTGCGGGTGGTGACGCCGAGCCGGTCGGCGAGCTCGGGGCCGGTCCACACCTGGCGTTGCTGCAGCAGCCCGAGCAACGTGAGGACACGCTCGGTGGTGCCGCGCTCGTCACCGCTTGCCACGCGCATGTCGCTCAGCTTGCCAGAAATAGCGGACCGATACTGTCCGCCAGAGGTGTCAGGGTGGTCGTATGGATGCAGATGAATTCGACTGGAATCGCAGGCTGCGCGAGCAATGGGAATTCCACTGGAACCATCAGCTGCGAGGCCGCCTCGACGGCCTCACCGACGACGAGTACTTCTGGTCGCCGGTGCCGGACGCCTGGAGCGTGCGACCGCGCGGCAACTCGACGGCGCCCATGCAGGCCGGCGCCGGTGATTTCACGATCGACTTCGCCTTTCCCGAACCCGTCCCCCCGCCCTTCACCACGATCGCCTGGCGCCTGGGTCACGTCATCGTCGGGGTGCTCGCAGCGCGCAACGCGGCTCACTTCGGCGGGCCTGCTGCATCGTATGAGACGTGGGAATACGCGGGCGACGCGGCCACCGCGCTCGATCAGCTCGAGACGCAGCTCGAGGCGTGGCTGGCCGGGGTGCGCGGGCTCGGCGAGCCCGGGCTGCGGGTCCCGATCGGCGCGACAGAGCCCTTCCCCGAACTGCCCATGGCCGATCTGGTGTTGCACATCCACCGTGAGCTGATCCACCACCTGTCCGAGGTCTGCCTGCTGCGCGACCTCTACCTGCACACTCGGCATTCCTAGGAGGAAAACACACGGTGGTGCGGGGCCGAACTCTTCGGCGTACGGCACCGCACCCGCATCCGGGCCGATGAAGTGGGAACAGATCGAAGGGACTTCGATACCGTATTGCGGCGCGCGCGGTCGGTGAACGATCGTGACCGCGCGGCGCTATTCTCGGCGAAGGATGGCAAATTGCATCGGATGCAGCTTCCATATGATCAGCCGCAAATCGAAACGGTCACTCGACAATAGGGATCGAAATGCTCTCCGCGGCATTGCCCCTGCCATGAGGTGATGGTTCAGCGCGACACCGCACGACACGAGCCAGGGCCGCGGCGTCGAGCCCAGCACGCCGAGGCCCCTGGGGGTGCCCAGACGGCTCCGGAAACAGACTCTTGACTCGTTCCAGAAAAGGGACGAGACTTCCGTGCATGCCAACGGCCTCGGAGTTCCAGCAGATGCTGCGGGGGGTCTCGCTGCGTGTGACCCGTCCCCGGGTCGCGGTGCTGAGCGCGGTGCACGACCACCCGCACGCCGACACGGAGTCGATCATCCGCGCTGTTCGATCCGATCTGCCAGAGGTGTCCCATCAGACGGTGTACGACTCGTTGAACGCGCTCACCGCGACCGGCCTGGTTCGGCGTATTCAGCCGTCCGGGTCGGTCGCACGTTACGAGTCGCGAGTCGGCGACAATCACCACCACGTCGTCTGCAGGGCGTGCGGGGTGATCGCCGATGTCGACTGCGCCATCGGCGATGCCCCGTGTTTGACCGCATCCGATGACAGCGGGTTCTCGATCGACGAGGCCGAGGTCATCTACTGGGGCCTGTGTCCCGCTTGTGTGGAAACACAGGCTTCCCGATCACCTTCGTGATCGCAGCCCACATCACTCATTCAGGAAGGAATGCTGTGTCATCCGATAGCCGCCCGCCCAATCCTGACACCGAAACTCGCAGCGCGAGCGAGAGCGAGAACCCGGCGATCCCGTCCCCCACTGCGAAGACGGATCATCGCCCCCGCAGCAACAAGGACTGGTGGCCGGAGCAGATCGATGTCTCGGTGCTGCACGCCCATTCGTCCAAGTCCAACCCGCTGGGTGAGGACTTCGACTACCCCGAAGAGTTCGAGAAACTCGATGTCGACGCCCTCAAGGCCGACGTCACGGCTGTTCTGACCAATTCACAGGACTGGTGGCCTGCGGACTACGGCCACTACGGCGGTCTGTTCATCCGGCTGAGCTGGCACGCGGCGGGCACCTACCGCATTGCCGACGGTCGCGGCGGCGGCGGGCAGGGCGCCCAGCGCTTCGCACCGCTCAACAGCTGGCCGGACAACGCCAACCTGGACAAGGCGCGCCGACTGCTGTGGCCGGTCAAGCAGAAGTACGGCAACAAGATCTCGTGGGCCGACCTGCTGGTGTTCGCCGGCAACGTGGCCCTGGAGTCGATGGGCTTCAAGACCTTCGGCTTCGGCTTCGGCCGCCCCGACATCTGGGAACCGGAAGAGGTCTTCTGGGGTCCGGAGGACACCTGGCTCGGCGACGAGCGCTACAGCGGTGACCGTGAACTGACGGGTCCACTCGGCGCCGTGCAGATGGGCTTGATCTATGTGAATCCGGAAGGGCCCAACGGTCAGCCGGATCCGGTGGCCGCCGCGCGGGACATCCGCGAGACGTTCGGCCGCATGGCGATGAACGACGAGGAGACCGCCGCGCTGATCATCGGCGGTCACAGCTTCGGCAAGACCCACGGCGCCGGGGACGCGAGCCTGGTCGGCGCCGAACCGGAAGCCGCCCCGATCGAGCAGCAGGGCTTGGGGTGGAAGAGCGCCTACGGCACGGGCAAGGGTAAAGACGCCATCACCAGCGGCCTGGAGGTCGTCTGGACGTCCACCCCGACCAAGTGGGGCAACGGCTTCCTGCAGAACCTGTACGGCTACGAGTGGGAGCTGACCAAGAGCCCCGCCGGAGCATGGCAGTGGAAGCCGAAGGACGGCGCAGGCGAGGGCGCCATCCCGGATCCGTTCGGCGGGCCCGCGCGTACTCCGACCATGCTGACCACCGACCTGGCGCTGCGGGAAGATCCGATCTACGGGGAGATCACCCGTCGCTGGCTGGATCACCCCGAGGAGCTGGCCGAGGCGTTCGCCAAGGCGTGGTACAAGCTGCTGCACCGCGACATGGGCCCGATCAGCCGCTACCTCGGCCCGTGGGTTCCCGAGCCGCAGCTGTGGCAGGATCCCGTTCCCGCCGTCGATCACGAGCTGATCGACGAACAGGACATCGCGGCCCTGAAGAGCAGGGTCCTCGAGTCCGGCCTGTCGGTCGCGCAGCTGGTCAAGACGGCCTGGGCGTCGGCGGCCAGCTTCCGCAGCACCGACAAGCGCGGTGGCGCCAACGGTGCTCGGATCCGGCTGGAGCCGCAGAAGAACTGGGCGGTCAACGAGCCCGACGAGCTGGCCAAGGTGCTGCCGGTGCTCGAGCAGATCCAGCAGGACTTCAACAGCTCGGCTTCCGGCGGCAAGAAGGTCTCCCTCGCCGACCTCATCATCCTGGCCGGATCCGCGGCGGTCGAGAAGGCCGCCAAGGACGCCGGGCAGGACATCACGGTGCCGTTCGCGCCCGGCCGGACGGACGCGACCCAGGAGAACACCGATGTCGAGTCGTTCGCGGTGCTCGAGCCGCGGGCCGACGGGTTCCGCAACTATGTGCGGCCCGGCGAGAAAGCTCCGCTGGAGCGCCTGCTGCTCGACCGCGCGTACATGCTGGACGTGACCGCTCCGGAGTTGACGGTGCTCATCGGCGGCTTGCGCGCCTTGGGCGCCAACTACGGCGGCACCACGCACGGTGTGTTCACCGACCGGCCGGGTGTGTTGACGAACGACTTCTTCGTCAACCTCCTCGACCAGAACACGGAGTGGAAGGCGTCCGAGTCGGCGGAGAACGTCTACGAGGGTTTCGACCGGTCCTCCGGCGAAGCCAAGTGGACCGCCACCGCCAACGACCTCGTCTTCGGGTCGCACTCGGTGTTGCGTGCCGTGGCCGAGGTGTACGCGCAGGCCGACGCCGGGGCGAAGTTCGTGAACGACTTCGTCGCCGCGTGGGTGAAGGTGGTCGACAACGACCGGTTCGACCTTGCCTGAGCTTTCGACCTTGCCTGAGCTATAGGTGAACTCCAGGCCGGCCCTTCGGGGCCGGCCTGGCTGCTTGTGCCGACAGGCCGGAGCGACGCTGAGCACGCCCCGGGAGAACAGCCCTCGCCGGGCGGGCCTGCGTAGCAGTCCTAGACGGGGGACTTCGCGGCCGTGTCGTCGGGGCGGTGGCCGGTGGTCATGTAAAGGGTGCGGCGGCCGACCTCGACCGCATGGTCTGCGAAGCGCTCGTAGTAGCGGCCGAGCAGGGTGACATCGACCGCGGCGGTGGTGCCGTTGTCCCATCCCTCGGCGAGAACCGCTGCGAACAGGTCTCGGTGCAGCTCGTCCATGGTGTCGTCGCGGGCATCGAGGTCCGCGGCATCGACGGGATCGGCCGTGGTCAGCACGCCGACCGCGGCATCCGCGAGGTCGACGGCCGTCTCACCCATATGCGTCATCAGGTTTCGCACCGCTGCGGGGACCGCGCCGCCCGGATGGCGGCGTCTGGCGGCGCGGGCGATGTGTTCGGTCAGCGTGCTCATCCGGGTCAGGTCATCGATCAGCTGCAGCGCGGTCACCACCTGCCGCAGTTCTCCCGCGACAGGGGCTTCGAGCGCCAGCAGCGTGACCGCGGCGTGCTCGGTGTCCTCACGCATCGCGACGGTTTCGGCGCAGTAGTCGATCGTCCGTTCGGCCAGCTCCAGATCGGCGCCGAGGAGCGCGTCGGTGGCCATCGCGATGGCCTCGCGGTTGCGCACGCACATCACCCGCAGTTGGTCGGCCAACTGCTCGAGGTGATCGTGGTAGCGGGTGCGCACCCCTCCATCATCGCGCAGTTCTGCCCTGGTAACCCACTTTTCGGTAAGCCGTGACGGGCGGGGTGATGTCCACCGGGCAGTCGGTGTCACGCTCGCCGCCTTCTTTTCCACGAGGAGGTGTGTCATGCCGCCCAGCCTGGGCGGGATGTCGCGAACGGATACGTCGATCCGGGGCGCCCGTCCGGCGGACTGACCGTGAGGTTCGGTTCGGTGTGGATCGCAAAGTCTATGTATGGCAGCGGAGCGCGTATCCGACCGCGGTAGCGCCTGCGACGAGCACCGGGACGAGTAGCAGCGCTCGCGGCAAATCGGCGACCTCGGCGGCGAAGCCGATCGCCGGCGGCGCCAGCAGGATCCCGCCGTAGCCGAGGGTGGTCGCGACCGCAACGCCATTCGAGCCGCCGCGAGCCCCCGCCGCCGCGACCGCGAGCGGAAAGAGGTTGGCAAGCCCCAGCCCGGCGATGCCGAGACCCGCGAGCGCGAGCCACGGCCAGGACGTGAGCGCGGCGACAGTCGTCCCGAAACACGCTGCCAGACCGCCGGTCAGCAGGACACACCCTGGCCCGGCCGCGGCGATCAGCGCGCCCCCCGCCAACCGGCCAACTGTCATGGCGCCCTGAACGAGCCCGTACCCCGCCGCCGCCAGCCCCTCGGTCACCCCCAGATCCGCGCGCAGATGCAGCGGCACCCAATTGTCCAGGCCGCCTTGGGCGAAGGCCGCACATAACCCGACTACACCGAACATCGCGACGATCCAGGCCGGGCGATCCCCCGCTGCCGAGCCGGATGGCGACGACGGCGCGCGGGGAACGGGGTCAGCGCTCAATACCCACCCGGCCGCCGAGGCCAGCACGACGCCCAGCGGGGCCACCGACAGCAGGTGCCCGGCAGGCGAGAGGTGTGCGGCGAGCACCGCACCGACCGCGGCCCCGGCCAGGCTGCCCAGACTGTTGGCCGCGTGCAGCGCAGGCATCAGCGGGCGTTCCAGCGCGGCGACCAGGTCGACAGCTACCGTGTTGACGGCGACGTCGAGCGCTCCGAAGGCCACGCCGAAGACGGCCAACGCCAGAGCGAGGAGCGGCACGGACGTCGCCAGTGGCGGCAGTACCACCGTCGCCGACAGCATCGTCGCCGCCACGGCCGCCACCCGGGCGGCGCCCCAGCGTCGACAGATCACCCCACCGGCCGACATCGTCGCCACCGCTGTGACCGACATGGTCAGAAGAGCCAAACCGAGTTCGCCTGGTGCGGCGTGCAGGCGGTGCGCTACAGCGGGAATGCGCACCGCCCATCCCGCGAAGACGAACCCTCCGAGGGCGAACAAGACCGCCACCGCGGCCCTGGCATGCCGCAGCGGCGCGGAGCCCGCCCGCCGAGTGAGCACAGCCGATTTGTTACCAGTCATAGTCTTAGACGGTAAGCATTTCGACCTTTACCGGTCAACAGTTACACTGGTAAACATGTCGGGGACGAGCAACGCTCCCGGTCGCCTCGAGCAGGTCCGGACATTCCTGAATACCTGGCGGCTACCGCACGAGACCCGAACGCCCGCAGACGATCTCCCTACGCTGATCACGCGGGCCGCGGACTGGCGCATCGCCCTGCCGGACATTCCGCTCCCGCGCACGCACGATCTGGACGAGTTGCTCGCGCTGCGCACCGACCTCCGCGCGGCACTCGGTCAGCCGTCCCCGGCCGGCCTGCGCGAATGGTTCGAACGGCACCCGGTGAACGTGACCGTCGAGGACGTAGCGCAACCCTTGCGCTACCGCCCCTGCGACCACGGCGCGGCGGCGACCATCATGGCGATGGTCGCCGCCGCACTCGCGGAGCATCAGTGGGCCCGGCTGAAATCGTGCCCCGACTGCCGCAACGTCTTCTACGACCACAGCCGCAACCGCAGCCGCACCTGGTGCTCTATGTATGCCGAAACGCCCGACGGGCGCGCCTGCGGCAGCATCTCGAAAGTGCGCGCGTATCGAAAACGTCAGCGCGGCGACTGATCACCGGTTCCCGCTGCCCCTTACCCGGCCGTTATCGGGACGGGAAAGCGTCAGGGGTGACCATGGTCCCGTCAGTGCGGGCACGAGTCCTCTGACCCCTTCCGGCCGAGGCGAGGAGTCTCGCAGTATCGGCCGAGGCCTGCGGCTGCCGCAGGCACGGTCAACCGTGATTCACCCGGGAAAGGGACCCCCATGAGCTACCATCGCGACCCCCTCGCACCAGCGATACACACCGCGCACGAGTGGCTGCGCACTGTCACCGAAGGACTCGCCACCGACGACCGGGCATTCGCACACCGCGCGCTACGCGCCTGGCTGCACACCGTACGTGACCGCATCGGCGTGAACGCGGCCGCGCACCTGAGCGCCCAACTACCCGAACTCCTCCGCGGGATCTTCTACGAGGGCTGGGTTCCCGCCCGTGTCCCGGTGCCGCACGACGTGCCGTCATTCCTCGGTCAGTTCGCCCAGGAAGCAGGCGTCTCCCGCGAGGAGGCCTACGCACTGGCCGGCGCGGTGACCGACGCGCTGGCCGACCTTTTCTCTCCTGGGCAACTCGATCACGTGTTCGCGTTGTTGCCGGAAGATCTGCGGGCCGTACTGCGCGGAACCGACCGCACCGGAGCCTTGCCGGAGGCCACCCCAGCCACGCGTCCGGAACCGTCTCGTCTCGACGCATTGGACAACCGGCTACGGGCACTCACCGACGCGGTCGCCGTTCTGGCCCGCAGCCTCGAAGAAATCTCCGGTAGCGAACCCCAAGACCCCGCTCAGGCATCCGCCGCCCAGCAAGCTCACCGGATCCTGATCGCCGAAGGACTCACCAGCGCCGATGCACCGGCGCGCTGACCCGATCGTGTCCGTACGCCCGGCGTGGAGCGTCGGTCCGGCAGGCTGACACACTCCGCGACAATTCACGCGGCCGCCCGAGCAGCGGCCATGTTCTGATGCCGGTTCGCCGGGAAGAGGACTTCGGTCGGTACCGAGCGTGCCGACGCGTAGTGTCGACCACGCAACTCCTCCCCCGGATTGGACACCACCATGATCACGGTGTTTCTGGTCGACGACCATGAAATAGTCCGCCGCGGCCTCGCCGACCTGCTCTCCGACGACCCGGAGCTGTCCGTCATCGGCGAAGCCGGCGACGTCGCCCAGGCTCTCGCCCGCATCCCCGCGCTCCGACCGGACGTCGCCGTCCTCGACGTGCGCCTACCCGACGGCAACGGCATCGAACTGTGCCGCGACCTGCTGTCGAAACTCGACGATCTGCGCTGCCTCATCCTCACGTCGTTCACCGACGAACAGGCCATGCTGGACGCCATCCTCGCCGGAGCCAGCGGCTATGTCGTCAAGGACATCAAGGGCATGGAACTCGCCAAAGCCATCAAAGAAGTCGGCGCGGGCCGCTCACTGCTCGACAACCGCGCCGCCGCCGCCCTGATGCAGCGGCTGCGAGCCAATACCCACCACGACGGCCCCCTGGCCGGACTCACCGATCAAGAACGCAAACTTCTCGACCTCCTCGGTGAAGGATTGACCAACCGGCAAATCGCTCAGCGCATGTTCCTCGCGGAGAAAACGGTGAAGAACTACGTATCCCGCCTGCTCGCCAAACTAGGCCTGGAACGGCGAACCCAGGCAGCCGTCTACGCCTCGAAACTCCGGTCGCGGCCGTCCGGATCCACCGTCGATCTGTGATTGTCGGCTAGCGCTCGAGAAGTCGCCGCCTCACCTGAGCGACTCCCCGGCAGCGGGGACCTCGTAGCCGACCACAACATCAGCCCCGCGTCGGCGCCCTGTGTCCGCACCCCCACCGATGCATGCTGGTGTAGATCCGCACGGGTCTCGGTGCTGCGGGGCCGCATCGACATACCGGCACCGACGCACCACCTGATGTCGATGAAGGCCCGCCCTCTGAAGGGTTCGTTGTGGATTGAGCGGGCCTGCCATCACCGTGGTGTCGTCTGGATGACGGGTGCGTCGGAGGTCGTGCCCATGGCTTTGCTTGCCGCGCAGCGCTGCTGGAGGGTGGCCGTCCTCATACGAAGCCCAGGCGAGGAGAAGTGCCCGAGACCGCGCAGATGAACGTTCTGCCTTGCGTGTGCCTGAAACCTCGGTGCACACATGTCTTTCGGCAAGTCGGGTGTAACAGGTGCTGCGCCGATTTCGAATACCCGGGTGGGTGCGACTGTTTCGGTCACCTCCGGTGGCCGGCGCCCGCCTCGGATACGCGCGCTGCCGCCGAACCAAGCACACGATTTCCCCCTGCCGGCGGCAGCGCCACCGGCCCCGCCTGCAACACCGGCGAGGCCGGTTCGCCGAACACGCCATCGACGTCCGCGCCGATACCGCCACCTTCAGCCAGGAGTACGCGCACGCCGCGGTGCGGCTGCTGGCGATGCAGGCTCCAGTGGCCGGAAACTGCAGTAATCACCTGAACAACAACCAACCGTGCAGCAGGTGCCCCGAGGCGTGTTCCTGATCACTTTGCCGTCTGCTGAGAGTCCGCGATCCCGGTGAGGATGCGGCGCAACCCGTACGAGAACTGTTCGGCAGGGCTCAGGTCAGCGGCTTCGGTCATGCGCGAAACCCGGGGATATGCGCCGCTCTCGATGACCTTGCGCATGTAGGGGGCGACGGCGGCGCGCCACTGCTCCTCGGTCTGACCGGTGCGCCGCTGGGTCTCTTTCTCGGCGAGTTCGCGCATGACCGCCCCGCGAACGTAATCCCTGATCAGCCCGACGGCCGAGGCCGCGTCGGCGATGTCGGCGGTCAGCGGCGCGGCTGCGGTGAGGGCGTGTTCCAGACCGCGCAGCCAGTTGGGGCCGAGCGATGGCCGGGTGGCCAGCAGCGGTGCGAGCCAGGTGTGCCGCAGCCACAGCTCGCGCTCGTGGTGGGCGTACGCCTCGAGGTCGGCGCGCCAGTCTCCCGTCAGCGGCACATGGTCGCCCTGTACCGCATCGGCCATGAGGTCGAGCAGGTCGTCGCGGCTGTCCACGTAGCGGTAGAGCGAGGTTGTGCCGGTCGACAACTCGGCGGCGACGCGGCGCATCGACAGCGCGTCGAGCCCCTCGGCATCGGCGATGGCGACGGACGCGTCCACGATGCGTTCCACAGTCAGGGCCTGCCTTTTCGGCCGGTACGGCTCACGCTCCCAGATAAGCGACATGGACAGAGTCTACTGGAGTGGATACAGTGTGCCCATGAACGGGAACGCTGTATCCACTGATGTTCTGATCGCCGGCGGCGGATCCGTTGGGCTGATGCTCGCGGTGCTGTTGCGCCACCACGGTGTCAAGCCCCTCGTCGTCGAGGAGAAGCCGGAGCTGTCGCCTCACCCCAGGGCCACCGGCATCGGGTCGCGGACGGTGGAGATCCTGCGCGAGGTCGGCCTGGAGCAAGCGGTCGACGGGGCCGCGGTCGACTTGCGGGCGGGAAAGATCAGAGGGCGCACACTCGCCGAGGCCGACTTCACCGAAAGCGCGGAGTGGAAGACGAAAACCGCGGACGAACTCACCTACACGCCGGCCCGGATCCGCGGCACCTGCCCACAGAACCGGCTCGATCGCGTGCTGATCACCAAGGCCGGCGACGTGGAGTTCGGCGTGGCGCTCGACTCGTTCGAGCAGGACTCCGGCGGCGTCACGGCGACTCTGTCCGATGGGCGTACCGTGCGGGCGGGATATCTGGTGGCGGCCGACGGAGTGCGCAGCCGGGTTCGGCAGGTCCTCGGCGTCGGCCTCACCGGTCCCGGTGTGATCGGTGAGGAGACGACGAGTGTTCTGTTCGGCGCTGATCTGCGTCCGCGCAAGTCGTTCGCGATGTGCGATATCGAGCATCCCGACGCGACCGGCCTGCTGGTGACCGTCGACGGCGAACGCGAGTGGGTGTTCCTCACCCGTCTCGACACGGAGCCGACTCCCGACCTCATCCGCACCGCGCTCGGCGACCCGTCGATCGAGGTGGAGATCCGCAGTGTGCTGCGGTTCCGGGGACGCGGCCAGGTGGCCGATCGGCTCTCCGTCGGGCGGGTCTTCCTGGTGGGCGACGCGGCGCACGCGATCCCCCCACTGGGCGCGTTCGGGTTGAACGCCGGCGTCGCCGACGCGCACAATCTGGCGTGGAAGCTCGCGCACGTGCTGCGCGGTGAAGCCGGACCCGAGCTGCTGGAGACTTATCACGCGGAACGCCATCCGGTGGCGCTCATGACGATGGAGCAGGCGCGCCTGCGGTTCGACGATCCGTCCCTGCACTGGGGAAAGGACATGGCGCAGGCGCGCAAGGCAGCGGGGGTGATCAACGCGCCGGTGGTGCACATGGGATACCGGTACGGCGGCGCGGAGCTCCCCTCCACCGAGGACGTCGCCCTCGACCTCGACGGATCGCCGGGGTCCCGCCTGCCGCACATGTGGGTGGCCGACGGGGTGTCCACGCTGGATCTCGTCGGATCGCAGTGGTGCGTGCTCACGGCCGATCCCGACGTAGAGGCCGACGTTCCGGTGCACCTCGTGGATGGCTGACCGTACGGGACGGTGCTGGTCCGCCCCGACGGGTTCGTGAGCCGTTCGTACCGATAGCTCGTTGGGATCGGTCGCAACCGGTCGGGTGACGTTCGTGCGCTGCGAGATAGTGGGTCCAGTCGCGGGCTGCGAGCGATCTCCAGCGCACCGCGGTGGAGATGTGGAAGTTGGCGGTGTGCGGCAGAAGCGGCCCTGGGAGCTCGCTGGCCAGTTCGATCAGCGCACTGTTGCGATGCGCGCGCACGCTGATTCCATGGGCGTTGAGCCTGGTCGTGAGCGTGCCAGCCGCGATCGGCGCGTCGACGGTGCGGGTACCGGGGAACAAGAACTGCCGCGGTGCAGCGGGCCCGGCGCGTCGAGGTCTGCGAGCCGGCGTGCGCAGCATCTGCGCCAGCGGTGGTGGCAGCAGCACCGGATGCCGGTCGAGGTCGAGAAAAGGAATCGGCGCCGATGTCGAGGATGTCCTCGGTGCTCCGGCGGTGGATTCGCGTCACTGGCAAGCCGTAGAGCAGTACCAGCGCTCCGGCAGCCCGGACATCCAGTGGCACAACGGAGTTCGGGTCGAACAGTGATTGCAGTGCTTGGCGATGGCTATCGGCGTCGATCGTGATCAACGGTAACGGTGAGGTCTGCTGGTGGACGCGCAGCCCCGTGGTGAGCTTGTGTGTCCGAGTCCAGGCGATGAACCCTGCGATACGCACGGCACGATCGGGGGTGCCTGCGACCCAGCGACTCTCAATGATCTTGTCAAGCCGCAGCAGCGACGGGATTCGGTGAATCGAGCACGAATTCTCGTCCGTCGCGTAGCAATGCCCACAGCACGTCGACCAGGCGGCGGGCCAGCGCCATCAGTGCTTGGGGGTGGATCCGTCGTTCGGCGCGCTTTCGGTCGTAGAACTGCCGTGACGGGCCGTTTTCCACGCGCAGGCTTGATAACGCTGCGAGGTAGAACACGCGGCGCATGCGGCGGTTGTAACGCGTCGGGCGCCGCAGATTCCCGCTGACGCGACCGGAGTCACGCGGTACCGGGACCAGACCGGCATAACTGGCCAAACGCCCGGCGGAGCCGAATGTTGCCAGGCTGCCGCCGGTTTCGACGAGGAAATCGGCACCGAGGCCGGCACCCATTCCGGGCAGGGACTCGATGATCCGCGCCCACGGGTGAGCGCGAAACCGCTTCGCGATCAGCTTGTCGGTGTCCTTGATCTCCCGATCCAGATCGAGCAGCTTACCGGCGATGCGCTTGACCAGCACGGCCGCGTCTGCCTCGCCCGGCACTGCGATATCCTGCACGTTCGCGACGGCCACGGCAGTCGAAGCCAGCTTGGAAACCCTCGAGGGCCGCACGCCATTCTGACTCAAATGAGTTGTGACACCGTCAATTCCGGCGGCCATGATCTCGGACGGGGTGCACAACGCCGACACCAGAATCAGCGGGCCGCGGTTGGAATAGTCGAACGCAGCCTCAAGCACCGGAAAGATCGATCCCAACACCGCACGCAGACGGTTGACCCCTGCGACCCAGTCCGACATCAGATCTGCCCGATATCGCGTCAGCTGGGTCAGCCCGGCCACAAGCTCTTCGGGCATCGCGACCTCGGCCAAATCCCTACGCATGCGGGCGGTCTCGGCGATCACCCGTGCATCCCTGGCATCGGTCTTTCCCTCGCCGCGGAACCCGCGACTCATGGCGTTCACGACGCTACCCGGCACATAAACAACTGCCTGACCAGCGTTCAGCAACACGGTGAGCAGCATCAATGACAACGGGCCGGTCAAGTCGACCGCCCACCGCACGCTTCGTGCGGCGCTGCCCGAACGGGCAACCAACTGTTCGATCGCGCGTTGGTCGTTGCCGAATCTCTGACTGAACACCACCTCACCAGCGGCGTCGACCGCACACGCATGATGCGATCGCTTGCCGACATCGATCCCGACCCAGATCTCCGGGCGCTCGGCCACTCATCCACTCCCGTCGTCGCAATCCACGCCCATGGACACCCCGCCGGCAGGTCCCTAAACAGCGACGATCCGCAACAGCTCTCAATCAGCGGCCGGAGAGTCCAGGGCGGCAGGGCGGCAAGTCGCAAGAAGCCACAACGACAACATCCAGCACATCAGCCACACCCCACCGGCCCAGGCATCCGAAGACCGGCTCCGGACCCCTATCAACTTAGGGATCCAGCCATGCCTGAGCGAGATCACCGAGTTCACGGGCGTCGTCGGCGAGGTCGGTGAGCAGGGGCGATGGCGGTACGGATGATGCGGCGATCCCGTTCGGCTGGGTACAGGAGCATCCACGGCGACTTCCGGTGCGTCCTTTCCTGTTCTCCTCCGTCTGTCCTGGTACCCATCCCCACGAAGCCAGGAGTCACCATGACCCACCCGAATGAATTCCAGTCCTCGGCGGCAGAACGCATGGACGCATCACGGCAGTCTGCGGCACCGGCGTGTTGCAGCCCCGAACGGCAGACCACGTGCTGCGATGCCAGTGACAAGGCGAGGTGCTGCGCTCCGGCGGCCACGGCAGGCAGCGGCTGCGGCTGCCAGTAGCCCCTCATCCGGCACGGTGCGGTGCGCGCCTCGTATGGCTCGCACCGCGCCTTTGTCCGATCGTGGTGATCCAGCGGCTGACCGGCGGGGCGTTGCTGAACCGGTGTGCCGGTCTACGGGGCGGAGGGTGGTGTGGCACCACAGCCGCAGCCCCCGTCGCTGCTGGCCGCGCCGCCACATGCTCCGTCGCGGGGCTGGTAGTCGTGCACGTGGCCGGTGCGGTCCTGGCTGATCTGACAGCAGGCACGCAATCGCGCCTGCAGGGCGGCGCGTCCGCGTTGCACGCGAGATTTCATCCCGGAGACCGAGATACCCGCCTCACCGGCAGCCGCGGCATGCGTGCGCGCGTCGAGGTCGACCATCTTCACCGCCGCGGCCTGCTCGGCGGGCAGCCCGGCAAGCATCGGCACCAGACACGAGGCGAGTTCTTTCTCCGCCGCCGCGTCGCTCTCGAGTTCATCCCCGTGCGCGGAGGGGTTGTCCGGGACGGCGTCGACGGGTAACTCGCGGCGATGGGCCGCGGAACGGTAGTAGTCGGTGATCGCGTTGCGGGTGATGGCATACATCCAGCCGAGCAGCCGGCCCTGCTCGCGCAGATCGTCCAAGCTTCTGGCCATCCGCAGGAACACGATCGACAAGATGTCATCGGCGTCTTCCGGGCGTGAGACACGGCGGGCGATGAAGGCCCGCAGGTCGCCGGAAAAGCGGCGCCACAGCTGGTCGAGATCGCCAGGATGCGGCTGTGGTGTGGTCGCGGTGGTGGCCGTTGGCTGGCTCATGATCGGGGTTCCTCTCCCTCTCCAGCATCCTCGCCTGCCGTCGTGGTGGCGAGCCTTGATTCCTCAGCACAGATACCGACGGCGCTGACCGGGATCGGACGCATCCGTGCGTCCCGATCCGGAGTGTCACGTCTGTATGGGTGTCGAAGTCGATATCGGATCTCTGGTTCGACAGACCCCGTCAGCGCGGGGAGGAGGTGAGAGCGATGCTGACGACACATCTGCTGTCGGATCTGACCGACGAAGAGGTCGATCTGATCGTGGCCGAGGAACTGCATCTGCTCGACGCCACCGCATGAGCGCCATCGACGCCTGTAGCGGGCGTATCCGCTGAAACAGCAGCCCACCTGTGCCCGTACGGTAGGTGGATCTCGACGCCGCTGATCGTTGCATCCCGACGTCGCGTCTGAGATCCCCGCAGCCATGACCGGGAGGCCCCAGTGCGGGGCGTTAACGTCTCACCGTGTGAGCGAGGCGGTTGAGGACCCGGCAGCATCGACGTCATCGGCCGCAGCGCGGCGCGATGCGCTGCTGCTGGTGTTCGGCTCGGGTGCGGTGATCGGCGTCCTGGGCGGTTTGATCGGGATCGGTGGCGCGGAGTTCCGGCTGCCGCTGCTGGTCGGGCTGTTCGGATTCGCGGCCTGCACGCGGTGATCCTGAGCAAGGCGACGAGCTTGATCGTCGTACTCACCGCGCTCCCGGCTCGGCTGACCGCCTCACTCTACGACGAGCTCAGCCAGCACTGGACGATTGCGGCCAACCTGCTGATCGACAGCCTCGCCGGGGCCTGGCTCGGCGCCGACTGGGCGACAACGCTTCATTCGCGCACCCATCGCCGCAGCCCTGGCAATCAGTCACTTGGGCCAGGTCGGCACTCTCGCACTGCCGACGGCGGCGCGGGTTGGCGGCGCGGCACTGGCCGGTGTCTGCATCGGGATCGTGGCCGCGTTGATGGGTGTAGCCGGCGGGGAGCTGCTGATCCCGACGATCGTGCTGCTGTTCGGAGTCGACATCAAAGTCGCCGGAGCTTATCGCTGATGGTCTCGCTGCCAACAATGCTGGTCGCGTTCGCCCGCTCCAGCCGGGACCAGCGCTTCCAGATCCTGCGCGCCGACATCGGATTCGTCCTCGTCATGGCCGCCGGGTCGATCACGGGACCATCATCGGTGGGCTGTTGCTCGGCGTCGTCCCCAGCGCCGCGCTCATCCCGATTCTGATCGCGCTGCTGCTCGCCTCCGCGGTCAAGGTCTGGCGCCACCAGTGGTACCGGAACGCGTGAGGTCGGAATTCGCCGAGCGGACTTCCCCTCTCGCCTCGCCTCGTCGTCGCCGAGTTCCAGCATGAACGACATCCGAAATCCGCTGAAACAACCAGCCCTACCCCTTTCGCGAGGTAGGGCCATGGGAGTGGTCTTCAGCGAGCGCTCGCCGGCCGAAGCAGACGCGTCAGAACGGGGATGATGGTGACCGCGGCCCACAGTCCCGTCGCCGCGACCAGGGCGGTGGCTGTGTCGGCGACGGTGGCGGTGCCGAGCACGTGCCCGCGCAGAGCGTCGGTGGCGTGTGCGACCGGATTCACCGTCGCGATGGCCTGCATCCAGCCAGGCATGGTCTGGATAGGCGCGAACGCGCTCGAGACGAACATCAGCGGCATCATCACCATCATTCCGGCGAACTGGACCACGTCCGGGCGGCGTAGCCGGTCCCCGATCAGACCGAACAGGGCGCTCATCGCTCCCGCCAGCACCACCAGAACCGCGACCGCGCCCGCGGCATCGACGCCGTTGCCGTGGAAGTCGAAACCCAGCAATACGGCGGCGATCCCGAGCAGCGCGGCTCTCGCGAGGGTGAACACGGCCTCGTTGATGGTGCGCGCCATCCCGGGCAGCGTCGCTCGCATCGGCAGCGCCGCGAAGCGGTCGTGCATGCCGTTGGTGTGATCGATCGCGGCGGAGACTCCGGCGTTGGTGCCGGCCATCACCGTGGAGACCGCGAGCATGGCCGGGGCGAGAAAGTCGATGTAGCTGACCTCGGCCGGGAAGCCGGGCCCGGCGGCGACGCTGCGGAACACTTGGCTGAACAGCACGAGCATCGCCATCGGCATGGTCAGCGAGAACATCAGCAGCTGCGGGACACGGGCGCTGGTGCGCAGGTTCCGGACAGTCAGTGCGGCGAGTTGGTCGATGAGCGGGGAACGCCCGATCGCGGTCGTGGTGGTGGTCATCGGTGGGCTCCTGTGGTGTGGGCGAGGTGAGTGAAGACGTCATCGAGGCTCGGGGAAGTCACATCCAGGTCGGTGACCTCGATACCGTCGCGGTGCAGGTCGGCAACCAGCGCGGTCGCGGTGGGGGCGTCATCGACGGTGACCGACACCCGCACCCGGGTGCCGTCGACCCGGTCGACGTCCGGGGTGAACGGCAGATCCGCGATCCGGTGGGTCGGGACGGTGGCGTGCAGCACCTTGCCGCCGACGATCCGTTTCAACTGGGCAGGGGTGCCTCGGGCGGCGACCCGGCCACGGGACAGGACCACGATGTGATCGGCCAGCCGGTCGGCTTCCTCGAGGTATTGGGTAGTGAGCACGACAGTGGTGCCCGCGGTGGTGAGCTCCTCGACGACGTCCCATAGTCCGGCACGGGCCAGGGGGTCCAGACCGGTGGTCGGCTCATCGAGGAACAGTACCGACGGGTCGGCGACGAGGCTTGCGGCCAGATCGACGCGGCGGCGGGAGCCACCGGAGAGTTCCCCGACCCGCCGGGCCGAGTACTCACCCAGCCCGAGCCGGTCGATCAGCGCGTCGGCTCGTGGGCGGGCGGTGCGGCGCAACCCGTTCAGGCAGCCGATCAGCTCCAGGTTCTCCCGGGCGGTGAGGAATGCGTCGAGTCCGGCGTATTGACCGGTCACCCCGATGCGTCGGCGAACCTCGGTGGCGTCGGCGATCACGTCCAGACCGGCGATCTGCACGCGGCCGACGGTGGGCCGCACCAGAGTGGTGAGGGCGCGGATCAGGGTGGTCTTGCCGGCACCGTTGTGGCCGAGCACCCCGAGCGTCGTCCCAGCAGCGACTTCCAGGTCGACACCGTCGAGCGCCCAGGTTTTGCCGTAGGCGACGTGCAGATCCTCGACCACGACGGCCGGGGCGGTCATCGCACACCCCCGACGCGGTCAGCGAGGTCGTTGAACAGGTGAATGGTCATCGAAAAGGTTCCTCTCGAAAGAAGTGCTCTCACACCCGGGCGGATGCGAGTCCGCTTCCTCAGACGAACCAACCGCGAGATGGACGCAACGACCGCCGGTGAGAGCCGGCCGGTCAGGTGAGCACTGGTATCTCTGGACGCAGGCGGCGATCCGAACAGCGGCCAGCAGGGTAGACCAGATGTCATCTGGCTTAGGGGCCGTGCAAATGGGCGGTGTGCTGAAACCCAGTAACCGGGCCGTTGTAGTGCGGTAGTGGCTTACCTGCCTACGGTGTAGACCAGCCCGACACCCGGCCGACTCACCTCCCCGATGTTCCGAAGGTGCGGCATCGGGGCTGGATCGTCGGTGGGCCCTGAGAGTATGCCCGCGAACGTTGTCGAACATGGGAGAAGTGCATGACAGACAAGGCTTTACGGGTGATCGGCGAGCTCATGGGTTCGGCGTCGTCGGCGGGCTCATTTGCTGCGCGTCGGACGGGGTCGGCGGAGAACCTGGTGATCGAGGTAGATGGGGTGGGGCCGATCCGGTTGCCGGTGACGCCGGCTCAGGCGCGGCGACTGTGCGAGGTCGCGCGGCCGGCGCGGTATGGATTGCGCGAGCAGACCCTACTGGACGCGCACGTGCGCGACACCTGGGAGATTCCGCCGGACCGGGTAACGGTCGACGAGCGGCAGTGGCGCCAGACGTTGCTGCCCATGCTGGACATACTGCGGTCGGAGCTAGGTCTGGCGCCGGACTGCGAGTTGTCGGCGGAGCTGCATTCGATGCTGGTGTATGAGCCGGGACAATTCTTTCGGCGTCATCAGGATTCGGAGAAGGCCGACGGCATGATCGGCACGTTGGTGGTGACTCTGCCTTCGGCGTTCACCGGCGGGGAGCTGGTGATCGAGCAACAGGGGACGAAGGTCACCGACCAGGGGTCGCCGGAGGAGCTGTCCTTCGTCGCGTTCTATGGCGACTGCGAGCATGAGGTGCTGCCGGTCACCGACGGTTTCCGGATCACGCTGACCTACAACCTGGTGGCGAAGGGGCGTACCGGCCCGGACGCCGCCGCTTTCGCTATGCATCCGTCGGTCGCGTTACTGGCCGAGCAGTTACGGGCGCATTTCACCACACCGATCGAATTGCCGACGTGGCGTACGCACGGCGAGCCGGCGAAACGCCCACCTCGTCAACTCGTCTACCTGTTGGATCATCAGTATTCCCAGCACGGATTCGGATGGGATCAGCTCAAGGGAGGCGATGCTTCACGTGCTGGGCTGATGCTCGCGGCGGCCGACATCGCGGGATACGACACGTCGCTGGCGCTCGCGGAGGTCGAGGACTCCTACGAGGAGGACTACACCTCGTGGATGATGATCTATCGCCAACGTTGGGAGCGCGTCGAGGACGGGTGGAAATGCGTCGAAAGTGCTGACGTGGAGTTCGATGAAGACGGGGAAATGGTGGAGCCTGTGCCCGATGACCCCGCGAGCCTTCCGGTGCGCTCCAGCCTTCCTTTGGTCCCGGGATCGGAAGATCTCGGTGAGTTGCGCTGGTCGACCATCACATTGACGTGGCTGATCGACCGGTCAGGGGCGGCCGGTGTGCCCGCTGTGCGGGAGGTCCGGGATGAGGAGTTGTGTGCGGGCGGATCGAAGTCGATGCTGGAGCCGTTCGCGTCGGAAATCGAGGGTTACATGGGCAATGAAGGAAACACCGCCAATTTCTGGTATAGGCGCGCGGCGATCATCATCCGGCCCCGTCAGTAGAACGGCCCGGCATGCAATCCTCCACGTCAACCTTCGACGCGGAACGACCTGTCAGCCCACGGGCTGACGAGTCGGCGGGTTGCTGTTGGGCAGCCAGCAGGGGCATGCCGCGCATCTGGAACCCGATATGTCGTCCGAGGTATGCAGGATCCACATGCCGACAACATATTCCGGCTCACCGGCACGCTCCGGCCCCGGCTGGTCGCGTGGAGGTCGTGTGCTCGGCGAGTGGACCGCGGGTGTCGGCGTGGGCGCAATCATCGGTCGCCGTCCGATCACTGCTCCTCGTGCGGACCAGTGAGCCGTCTCGAGGCGTGCGGCCGCCGAGTCCATGAGTACTGCCGCCTTGTTCGTGAGGTCGTCGTGGACCTCGGTTGCACGCCCTGGTCGAGGCCTCGCCGACATCTCAGTCCTTCGGCGCGGGGTTGATGGTGTCGCCGTCCCAGCTCAGATCCGAATTCTCGGTGATCTCGAAGGCCTCGAAACGATCGTCGGCCACAACCGCGTCGATCAGAGCACGTGAGCCGGCGACGATCGTGGAGTCGAAGTCGATCTCGCTGGCCACGACCCATGCGTGGTCGGCGGGCCAGAGCAGCTGCGGCGTCACTCCGGGGAAGTCGGTCGTCCATCCCAGGCCCGCCGCATGCACCCACCTGGGGTCGGCGAGTTCGGAGAGACTGGTGTCGAACAGCATGAAGTCGCGTCCCGGCCACTGCAGGAAAGGCCCCGCCTCGACCGCCCGTCCGACTTGCGGCGAGACAGAGGCAGCCAGCTCGGCGTCGATTCGAGCTCGCTCGCGCTCGAGGTTGCGCGGATCGCCGTCGGTGGAGGCGACGAACACCGCGCCCGAGGATGTGTGCAACTCGCCGAATCCATTCCAAACTCCAGCCGTCACCTCTTCCGGTGTCTCGGTGGCTGCGCGAAGGTGGACAGTGAGCGCGGCCAGCAGGCTCGGGTCGAACCATCCCTCGACGGTCTGGCCGACTTCCCAGCCGTCGTCGAACGACATCGCCGCCTCGTCCTCATCATCGGTGAGGTTGCGCCACTGCACCAGCGGATGCATCACTCTGCCGTTGCGCGCGGCGACCTCGGCCCACGGCCACATCGCCTCCTCCACGATCGCCGGATTGCCCCACTCGTCGGTCACCGTGACGTCGCGGCGGGTCGCCTCGACCGGATGCAGGATCCGCGCATAAGCCTCGAAGCCGGTACCCGCGATGCCGCCGACCCCGTGTTCGCCGACGCGCGCCAGCAGCCACCCACCGCGCTCGAAATCCGTTGTGAACTCCACCCATCCAGCCTAGAGCCACGCCTGTCGGGCATCTCTGTCTCTGACGTCAGCTCCATCGGGCTGCTGTAGCCAGGCGAGGACCGACCGTGCCTGCCGCGCGGTGACGCTCACCTCGCCGACCGGTTCGGCGCCATGGGCGGAAACTACAGAGCCTGTCCGGGCGCACTGCGAAGTCGCTACGGATAGCAGCGCCGGTCCCGCTGTCTTCAGCCTGCGGACGCCCCTGCTCAGCACTGGGTTGCCCACAGGCTCCGTGGCCCGCGTGCGGGATCCATCCGTTCGTTCTCCGCCGGCGGCTGTCCTCGTCCTCGACGGTCTCCGGCTCGAACGCACTTCTGGGCTGCCGTGGATCCACTGCGTCGCCATGGATTGGCCGCATCCTCGGGCGGGGCAGGTCGATGCCGAAGCCGTCCGCGACGTACCGCTCCAGCGACAGCTGCTTATGGTCGGCGCCGTCTCGGCAGGACTGCGGCATGCCCGCGTACGCCAGGAACTGCGTTCCAGGGGCAGAGACGTGGATCCGATGTCACTCACTGGTGACAACCGAGCCTTAAGGACTTCGCTAGCTCGACCGGAGATCATGACGTGGCAGAAACACAGCGGACGAATGGATCCTGATGTCGCCCACCGAACACCCTGACAGCGCACAGCCGTGGCGAGGTGTCACGCCACGGATGGGCAAGCCACGCGTATCGCGCCGGATACTGTGGATCTCACTGCTGATTGCGGGAATGGTCGTCGTCGCGGTCGCCGTCATCGCGTTCGACTCGGTGTCCTCCGGCAAGCTGCCCTGGACGAAGACGACCTACGCCGCGGAAAACGCGACGGATCCCTGCGGCCTCATCGACGGCTCGGTGCTACGAAGATGGACCGGCACCGAGTCGACCACGCGAGAGGGAGACTACAACCCTGTTGTCGGCGATCGCTACCACGACTGCACTGCATCGAGCGTTATGCGCGGTCGGTATGCACAGGCTCCGGAGATAGAGGGAACGGCCATAGACGCAACGATCTCCGTCTCCACCTCCGTATGGCCATCACACCGCCGTGCCGGCACCATCTATGAGAGCCAGGCGAACCCCTCATGGGAGCCTCACATGGAGTACAGGTCGAGGGGTGGCGTGCCTGATCTCGGGCAAAAAGCATACTTCGAGCGCGATGTCATCGAATTCGGGGAGAATACCCGGGTCGATTATCAGATAGGTGTCCTCGACGACAACCTCTATATCGAAGTGTCCATGAGGTTCGAATTCAGCCACTCCCATGGTGTCGCGCCCACAACCACCGCCGATATCGATGACATCCAGCGGACCACCGAACAGCAGGCCAGGCGCGCGATGGACAAACTCCGGCGATAGCCGACGAAATCGCCGTCCTCCCGCGGACCCTTTCCGGCGTATTCGGTCGACACCGGATCGGGCGATGGTGAACGGTTCCCGTTCACCAGTCTCGAGACAGCGCGCTGTTTGTGAAGCGAAATTGATAAGCGCTTCTCGCATCGAACAGAACGGCGACCCCGGCAGGGACGATGCCGACGAGCGTGTTGCCCACCATCGGCGATGTAGTCGAGGCACTGGTCACGTTGACCGGCGAGCCGCACCCGCTGCTGCCTGACACCGAACCACATCCCCTGTCCCCCAGCCGACGGCAAAGCCTCGGCGACCCCGAACCATGAGGTAGCCCAACGCGCTATGAACCCACATACGTGGCGAAATCGCTGCCGAATGGGTGTTCTAACAACAGGTAGAGACCGGTGAAGGTGAAACCGACCATAGTGAGCATCAGAGCCAGTTGACCGGTGAGCCGGTGCGCGGGCGGAAGCAGTCGCAGGCAGCGGTCGTGGGCCGCGGCGACACCGAGGATGTGGCCGACCACCACGGCCGAGACCTTGATCGTCCCCAGCGCCGCGGGGTGGGTGGACAGGAGGTAGGCGACGTCGCGGTCGGCGAGCCCGGCGAGATTCCACCCTCGTCCGAACGGATCCGCGAACAAGAGCATCGTCGCCTGCCCCTTCTCCACCAGGAACGTGAGGTAGTGGGCCACCAGATAGCCGGCGACGATCGGGGTCAGGCTGTGTGCAAGACGAGCGGGAAGTCGTCTCCGCTCGTCTTCGGGCAGACCTCCGGTCGCTCGGGCGGCGATTCGGAACGCTACCCCGACGACAGCGATGAAGCCGAGCAGCCCCAACGTGTTCAGTACGGTCGGCAGGACTTCGGATCCGTTGCTGCCCGCCTCGGCGAGCACGCTGCGCCAGGACGGGAAGGTGGTGAAGCTGTCGAATGCCGTCGAGCCGAGCAGGGTGGCGGCGACGGCCACCCCGCCGATCCGTGCCGGAGTGCCCGCCAGGTTGTCCAACGGTGAGCGCAGCACGAGCTCACCGGTTTCGCGACGTCCGAGCGGACTCAGCCTGCCCAACAGGCTGCTGTACACCTCGAGCGGGTCGGCCCGCTCGGCCCATGTCGTGCCCCACACGATCAGTCCGATCGTGCTGACGACGAGGTATGCGACGAGCCAGGTGGTCACCGCGGCCACCGAGCCCGGTTCGGGGTAGGCCAGTTCGAGCCACACGAAGGAGAACAGGCCGAGCACGGCGGGCCACTGTCCCCAAGAGCTGGGATAACGGAGCAGACCGCGAGTGGGCGGACGGCGCCACACCAGGCAGACGACGCGGTGCACGGCACGCGCCGGGGACAGGATCTTCCAAACGGGTCCGGCGATCAGCGAGGCGACCATGACACCGACCCACAGGAAGATGTAGACGACACCGGGGACGGGATTGCGTGCCGGGTCGGAAGGTCCGAACACGCCGATCGCGACGACGGCGAGGGTGACGGCCGCGCTCACCACCGAAATGCCGATCCGAATCGGCTCGGCGTCCACGATCGCTCCGACTACCGAAGGGAGCTCGAATCCCGGTGATCGTGGTTCCAGCCGCGGTCGGCGCCAGGCGACCGCGAGCACCGCGAACGAGAAGGTCAAAGCCCAAGCGGCGCCGACGAGCGCGTACGACAGCGGGATCGGCAGGTCGGTGGCACCGCCGATGCCGTGGGCCAGAACTGTCATCCGCGCACGAGCAGTGTCGCCACCGTGCGCCGGGCGTGGTGCAGCTCGATCTCCACCCGTCCCGGCACCTCTACGGTGAAGCGGAACCGCTGGCCTGCGCCCGGGGTGATCGGGAAGGTGCGCTCTGGTGTGGCGTGAACGTGCATTTCGTCGTCGGTGTCGCTGTCGACCACGATCTCGATCGGTCGTCCTACCCGGGTCTCCAGGCGGACGTCGGCCGGACTCACCGAGCCCGCGGCGATCCGTACTGCGACGACGAGGCTGTCCGTGTCCCCAGCCACCGCGGTCGTCGACGCGGAGGGCGCGGGATCGGATGAAGCGCAGCCGGTCACGAGCAGACCCCCGAGAATCACGAGCGCGGCCCAGCGCCGCACGGATGCCATCATTCCTCCTTGTCCGCGCCGTGTTCGGCCGTCGACCCCGCCGTCCGTTCGTGCTGGTGCGCCCGACGGTCTCGCAGGGCGACGAACACGACGACGGCGACCACGAGCAACGCGGGCAGGAAGGCCGGGATCGCCAGCAGAATCGAATGATCGGCCAGCACGTCCACGCCGTCGTATTCCGGGTTCATCGCGACCCCACGGGCTCCGGCGCCACCGTCCGGCCGACGTGCGGGTACCGGTCGTTGATCCGCGCCGCACCCCAGGACAACGCCCCGACGAGGACGAGGCTGCACAGCAGTACGACGAGCGACGCCGCGGCGAACAACCAGGAGGGGTGGTCGAACGACCGCTCCCGTTGCAGCACGGTGATCTCGGAGATGAACGGCCGGGTGAACGAGGCGAGCGCGGGAACCTCTTCGACGCCGATGCCGGGGTCCGCGGGCATGAAGATCGGCGCCGCGGTCAGGACGCGCCCGTCCTGCAACCGCAGGACGGTCTTCCACGACCCGTGCGCCGGAACGGGTTCGGTCGAGACGTAGTGGCCGGGGCCCACTCGCCGCAGCTGGTCGACGACCAGTCCGCGACCGGGACTGTCTCCCCCGATCCCGCCTTGCCAGGCCAGGACCTGCATCCACTCGGGGTCGGAGCCGACGAGATCGGTGGGCGTGAGGCGAACGTCCGCGAGCACCATCCTTGCGTCCGTGGCGGATTCGGCGTCGCGCAGTGTGACTGTGGCCTCCGCCCGCTCCGGTACGTCCATGAGCAGACCGTTGGCAGTCGCGGCCGCCACGATCGCGACCGCGGCGACCATCAACCCGCGGCGCACCGGCGGACGCGGCAGCGGTTCACCCCGTAGCGTCATCGCCAGCAGCGCGCCGACGACACCGCCCGCGATGCTCGTGGGGACGGCCATCGCCAGGAGTTCCGGCCACATGGCGGGCGGCCACGGATTGACGAACATCGCACCGATCCAGAGGGATTCCAGCCATAGTCCCACCGTCGCGATGCCGAGCCCGCACAGCGCACCCCACCAGATCGGCCGCCGGGTCAGCGGCAGCAGCGCGAGCAGTTCGACCACGACCGCGCAGCCGAGATAGAGCGGGAATACGTTGCGCGGCGCGTCGATGACCGGCCCGCCGACCAACACGGCCACCACGGCACGGACCGATGCGGCGAAGCCCACAACGACCAGGGTGCTCAACGGCCCGAGGCTCGCACGGGCAGCGACGAGGGAAATGGAGGCAGCCGCGACGATGAGCATCGGCTGCAGGACGAGCCGGAACTGCTGCACGCCGAAGTCGAACTCCACCTGGAAGACCGAGAGCCCGATGAGCAGGCCGCCGAAGGCGAAGGCCCGCAGCAGCCACATCCGCCGCCCGTCCGGACGGTCGGGCTCGGGCCGGCTGTGCCTGCCCTCGAACTCCAGCAGCAGCACACCTACCAGCGATAAGCCCGCGCCACCGATGAGCATCAGATGCGTCGGCCCCCACAGGGTGACATCCTGGCCGAACAGCCGATGCCAAAGGTCGTCGAGGGGGAATCCGATCAAGGCGTACAGGCCGGCGTTTGCGATGAGGATGCCGCCGACGGGCGCGTACCACGTGCGGGTGATCCGCACTGCCGCGGGCCCGGGCTTTTCGTCCAACGGAAGCACGATCGCCGACATCCCGGCGGCGAACAGGAAGAACAATCCCGCGAGGATGAAGTAGTGGGCCGGGTTCGCCAGCGGCCCGTCATCCCGGCCGTTGCCCACGTGCAGGCTGACGTCCCAGATGAATCCCAACAGCGCGGTCAGGATCGTCGCGAGGAACAGCGCGAGCGGAAGAGCGACCCAGCCGGGGCGGTTGAACAATCGGCCGAGACGGTCGGCGATCCGCTGGAGCCAAGTGATGCGCCGGGTGCGGTGCAGATACCCGATCCACAGCAGAACGACGGCGACGAGCCCCGCGGCGCCGGTCATGGCCGCTACTTGGTCCAGCGCCGCTCCGCCGCCCTCGGTGCCCGGGGCGGCCAGCGATCCGAACCTTTCATGCGCGATTTCGCGCACGGGAGACCTCCATCACACGAACGAATATATGTTACGAACGGTACCATAAAAGGGGCCGGCTTCGGGCGCAAACGGCGGTCAGCCGACGATCGGCAGGGTCCGCTCGTCATCGAGCTTGGTCAGCGCCCGTTGCATGGTTCCGGTGACGAACTGGTAGGCCTGCTCCAGATGGAGTTCCGGACCCAAGGCCGCCCGCAGGTCGATCGGGTCCAGGAACTCGACGGTGATCTTGCTGGGCAACGGCAGATGACCGGCGAGATCTCCTACGTCGAGCCCCCATGGGAGTGCGAGCGAGATCGGGAAGACCTTCAGCCGCAGCATCCGGTCCAGCCGAAGCAGGCGTGCGATCCGGTCCCCACGGGTGAGTACCAGCTGACTCTGCTGCGCACCGATATTCACCACCGGCACGATCGGGACCCGCTCGTCCCAGGCCAGGCGGAGAAAACCGGTACGACCGGCGAAGTCGATCCGGTCCTCCTCCCAGGTCGGGCGGTGCACCTCCCAGTCGCCGCCGGGATAGACCAGCACCGCCGCGCCGTCGCGCAGTGCTCGCGCGGCGTTGGCCGCGTCGGCGTTCACCGTACCGAAGCGGCGCAGCAACGAGCCGATCACCGGGTAGGCCATCACCATGTCGTGGGCAAGCTGGAAGAAGGGCCGCTGCGGGCCGAAACGGCGGACGAACGCCAGGGTGGTCACCATGACCTCCGGCGACACGTTGCCGCCGGAGTGGTTCGCCACCAGCAACATCGGCCCTTCCTCGGGTATCCGCTCCAGGCCGCGCACCTCCGCCCGGAAGTAGAGGCGCGCGAACAGCCAGGCCAAACCCATGGTGTCGCCGATGAATTCCGGGTCGCGGTCGGCGGGATCGGCGGACGGGATCCGCGCCTTCACCTGCTGGGCGACCCAATCCGTCGCTTGGTCGACCGTGCCGGTGACCAATCCGAAGACACTCATGGGTTCGCTCCGGCTAGGCGCCGGTCGAGAGCAACTGATCGAAGAACGCCCGGTAGCCGCGCAGCACCTGCCGGAGGTTCTCGGTGTCCGCCGTGTCGCCGCGCCGCTCGTCCAGTTCGCGCTTGCGCTGCTGGTAGGTGGCGATCATCTGCTCGATGGCGTCGTTGACCAAGTCGTCGGCGCGTGCGACGGCAGCCCCGGGATCGTCGACGAAGGTGACTTGGACCTCCCGCCACTGAGTGCGCAGGCGATCGAAATCGGCTTCGGCGAACAGCGGAGCGGGCTGATCGCCTGCCACGGGAGCGGCGCTCGGCCCGACGCCGGCTCCCGGCACCGAGTCCCGGGACTCGGATGGCACGGCGTTGCCTACCCCCGTGCCGTCGATGGGTTCCCCGCGCTGGGTGTCGGTTGCGGACTCCCCTGCCCGAGCGTTCGCGTGCACTGCGTCCGATCGATCGGCTGCGTGAGCGGGGCGGTCTGCCTCGACCTCATCGCCTGCACGCCGCTCGCCTCCGGAACCGACCACGTCGGGGTCCGCACTCCGCTCGCCGCCGTGCGATACCGCTCCTGGTTCACCGACCCGCTCGGCGTCGGTCTCGGGGCGACGGCCCGTCTCGGGAGTTCCCGCGCCGTACCTGTCGTAGTCGGCGCCGGTGCCCGCCGTGGTCGCCGACTCGTTTCGCGTGCCGTCGCCGGGGAATCGCCGCTCGGACTCGGTGCTCATGATTTCACGCCCTTGCTCTCCTTGCCGGCCACGCCGAGCAGGTCTTCGAACAGTTCCCGGTAGTGCACGATGGCCGTGCGCCGGTCTTCGGTGGACACCGCGGTGCCCGTGGGTCGCGTCGCGATTTCGTGCGCGGCGCGATAGTGGCCCAGCGGCGCGGCGTGCTCTACGGAAAGATCGGCGATCTGCTGCTCGTAGTTCTCCGTGGGATAGCCGCGCTCGGCCATGATCGTGATGACGAGGCGGTCGGCTTCCGTCAGCGCCCCGGCGGGGTCGTCGATGAATCGCTCCTGCACCTCTACCCAGCGGGTGGTGTAGACCCGCTTCTCGTCGTCGGATAGTTCGCGTAACCGCAGTTGTGCGTGCCTGCGTTCGCGTTCGGCGAGTTCGCGCTCGGCGGCCTTGCGGTCCTCGTGTTCCCGGACCGTCCGGTCGTACTCGAGGCCGAACTTGCGGCGTAATCGCTGTCTGCGCAGCGCAGGCCACACCACGAACGCGACAAGGGCCGCGACGACGACAATGGCGATGACGACGATGATTGCCCATACTGCAGCCGACATCTGAACCTCCTTGTCGAGCTTGTTCGCAGGGGTAATGCCTCCTGGAGGAGCTTCCAAACCGGTGAGCGTCTGCGGAACAGCTGGGCACCTCTGCCCACGGTGGGTAGGTGCCGCTGGGAGAGGCCGGACTGCGGCGAGCCCGGCCAGCCCTTGTCGGCTTGGGCAGCTGGCCGCAGCAGGCGGCAACTGTCAGACCGACACTCCGTAGCGGGTGGCGATCGCGACGGCGCGGTCGCGCAGGCAGGCGCGTAACCACTGCGGGGCAAGGGCTTCCGCGTCCGTGGCGAGCTGCCACAGCGCCCACTCGGCGTGTCTGGGATCTTGGAAGGTCACCTCCAGCCGCAACCAGCCGTCCGCGTCGGCGTCTTCGGCGCGGACGGCCAGCGCGGTGCTCACCAGCTCTTCCCGTCCCGCCGGGTGCACCCGGACCAGCACGGTGGCTTGGTCGCCGCCGGTCCGGAAACGCGTGCTGCGTTCCCGCCAGGCCCGGTCCAGATCCACCCGGTCCGGTCGCTGTGCGGGATCGGGCAGTTCCTCGGCGGCCAACACCCGCGACAGCCGATAGGTGCGGTCCGCCCCCGATCTTGTTGCCAGCAAATAGCCCTGGTCGCGAACGGTGACCAGACCGATCGGGTCCACCGTGCGCCACTCCGGAGTCTGATCCACAGCCGCGTAGTGGATGCGCAGCTTGTGCCCGGCGAGGACCGCGCGCCGGATCTCGGCCACTACGGCGTCGGACACCTGCTCAGCGACCAACCGGCGCGAGAAGAGGTCGGTCTCCGGATCGATCAGCAATCGCTGGGCCGCGCCGGTCGCGGTGGCGCGATAGCTTTCCGGTAGCGCGTCGACCAGCTTGCGCATGGCCGAAGCGAGCGCCGAGCCCAGGCCGAATGCCTGCGCGCCGCGCCGTGACCCGGCGACCAGCAGGGCCAGCGCCTCGTCGTGATTCAGTCCGGTGAGCTCGGTCTGGAAACCGGGTAACAATGCGAAACCGCCGTGCCTGCCGCGCTCGGCGTAGACCGGCACGCCTGCCGCGGACAGCGCCTCGATGTCGCGCAGCACCGTGCGGGTGGAAACCTCCAGTTCGCGGGCCAGCGTGGTCGCGGACAACCGACCGTGCCGGCGCAGCAGCAGCACCAGCGAGACCAGACGGTCGGCGCGCATGCGAAAACTTTAGCGGAATACACGACACAGGATGTCGTGATTCGTTGCGAGGCTTACCACCACGGCGTCACAGACAGCGGCTATCGGGCCGATGGACGTACGTACTTCAACGAATCGAATGGAGCTGATGTGGTAGCGGAACGAACGGCAGTCAACCCGGTGACATGGTCGGTGCAGATGGGATTCAACCAAGGTGAGCTCGTCTGCGGGCACACCCGGACCCTGTACTGCTCCGGGCAGACCGCGATGAGCGGTGACGGCAAACCCCAGCATGCCGGTGACATGGCAGCGCAGTTGACGCTGAGCCTGGACAACGTGGAGGCCGTGCTCGGAAAGGCCGGCATGTCCCTGGCGAACCTCGTCCGGCTCAACGTCTACACCACCGACGTCGATCTGCTCTTCCAGCACTACGGCGTGCTGGCGTCGCGGTTGGCGGCTTCCGAAGTGGCACCGACTACCACGATGCTGGGGATCACACGACTGGCGATCCCCGGCCAGATGGTCGAACTCGAGGCAACCGCCGTCGAGTGATGCCGACTCGCCGCCTCCGGGGCTGCCGGAGGCGGTGAGTAGCCCAGCCCGGGGTGGGCCGAGATTCCGGGCCGAGGGGTGACTGTCAGCGTCAACGTGCTGACGATCTTCCGGCCGGGCGTGCCAGTGAAGTCCTCTGGTCTCGGTCCGGATCGAGGCGACAGGGGCGCGGTGACTCCGCCCTAATACCCTAGGGTGGTATCGTACCTAGCGATTCAGCTGCCCGGAAGGATCGCATTGCCGCAGATGTCTGGTCGGCCGAGTGCCACGCGCCCGCCTCACCGTCCCACTCGAACGGGATGCTTTCCGGCGCCCGCAAGCTTTCGCATCGAAATCTCGTCGCTAGGGTGGATTCCACAGTGAAACTCATCGGATGGTTGCGGCCCAGCGGCTTGACGCTGGCGATGCTTGCCGCGGCGCTGCTCATGGCGCCGTTGCTGCACTGCACGCTGCTGGATGCCGATGACCACTCCTCCACGGTCGCGCGGCACGTCCATGCGGCCGTGACTCCGATCCCGGCGGCCGTGGTTTCGGCGCTGGACTACCACTCGGACGTCAGCACCGACGCGACGCACCGTCACGGTGTACCGCACGCAGTCCACTGCGCCATCACACCCGCGCTCCCGGCCGGGGGCGGCAGTATCGCCCCGCCGCAGTTGCTCCTATTGATGCTGGCCGCGGTCGTAGTCCTCGCGATTGTGGGCCGGGCGGGTTCCGCCGGAGTACGCGGTCCGCCCGTCGCGGCCGTTCCCGTCGTCAGCGGCAGAGTACTGCTGACGCGCTTCTGTATCGCCCGACGCTGATCGGTCAGCGCCAGGTCGGCGGGTGTCGTCCCCGCGTCGGCCGGTGTCTGTTCCCGATGCACGTCTGCGCCCTACGGGGCGGTTTCGATACGGAAAGCGAAGGTCATGGACAAGTATGTGCTCGATGAGCGCGCCGGGGTGCCCGCAGCGCTGGTGCCCGCCCCGGACGCGGCGCGGCATCCCCGAGCGCTAGTCGGTAACACTCCCGTGTTGTGGGTCGGCGCGCCGCTGGCACCGGCCGGCCGAGGATTCTGGGCCAAGCTCGAGGGATTCAATCCGGGCGGGATGAAGGATCGTCCCGCCCTGCATATGGTGCGGCGGGCCAAGGAACGCGGCGATCTGGCGCCCGGCGCGCGGATCGTGGAGTCCACCAGCGGCACCCTCGGTATGGGGTTGGCCCTGGCCGGGATGATCTACCACCATCCGGTGACCGTGGTCACCGATTCCGGTCTGGAGCCTCTTGTCGCTCGGATGCTCACGGCCTACGGGGCGCGAGTCGACGTGGTCGACCAGCCGCACCCGACCGGCGGCTGGCAAGAGGCGCGCCGCGTCCGTGTCGCGGAGTTGCTCGATGGCGAGCCCGGCGCGTGGTGCCCGGATCAGTACAGCAACCCGGACAATGTCGACGGCTACGAATCGCTGGCCATCGAGTTGATCGAACAACTCGGCGGAGTCGACGTGCTGGTATGCGCGGTCGGCACCGGCGGCCATTCGGCCGGGGTGGCGCGGGTCCTGCGCCGGTTCAATCCCGATCTGAAGCTGATCGGCGTCGATACGATCGCATCCACCATATTCGGGCAACCGGCTGGTACGCGGCTGATGCGCGGCCTCGGCTCGAGCATCTACCCACGCAACGTCGACTACGCCGCCTTCGACGAGGTCCATTGGGTCGCGCCCTCCGAAGCCGTGTGGGCGTGCCGCACGCTCGCCGCGACCCACCATGCCAGCGGCGGATGGAGCGTGGGTTCGGTCGCTCTGGTGGCGGGATGGGCCGCCCGCGGCCACGACCCCGAGGCGCGGATCGCGGCCGTCTTCCCCGACGGGCCGCACCGCTATTTCGACACGATCTACAACGACTCCTACTGCGAGGATCTGGGCTTGTTGGACGCCGATCCGCCGATCGAACCGGAGACCGTCAGACACCCGGCCGAGCGGGTCGTGCGGTCCTGGACACGCTGCACCCGCGTCCTGGACCCGAGAGCTGCCACCTTCGGACGGAAGCAGTCGCGATGACGGGATTCACGCAGTTCCGCAGCTTCGATCTCGCCGCTCGGCTGCTGATGGTCAATCAGTTCGGCATCAATTTCGGCTTCTACATGTTGATGCCGTATCTGGCCGGCTACCTGGCCGGCCCACTGGGCTTGGCCGCGTGGGCAGTCGGGCTGGTGCTGGGTATGCGGAACTTCTCCCAGCAGGGCATGTTCCTCGTCGGCGGTACGCTCGCCGACCGGCTCGGTTACAAGCCGCTGATCGTGGCCGGATGCCTGTTGCGCACCGGTGGTTTCGCCCTGCTGGCGTTCGCCACGTCGCTGCCGGGTTTGCTGATCGCCTCGGCGGCAACGGGTTTCGCCGGAGCGCTGTTCAATCCCGCCGTCCGCGCGTATCTCGCGGCCGACACCGGCGAACGACGGGTGGAAGCGTTCGCGGTGTTCAACATCTTCTATCAGGCGGGCATTCTGGCCGGGCCACTGGCCGGACTCCTGCTGATGACGTTGGATTTCCGCGTAACGGCGGGTGCGGCGGCGGCCGTGTTCGCGGTGCTGACGGTCGCGCAGTTGTTCGCGCTACCCACCCGGCGCGCCGCGCTCCCGGCGGAAAAGACCTCGGTGCTCGAGGATTGGCGCACCGTCGTCTCCAATCGCCGGTTCGTGGCCTTCGCAGTGGCGATGATCGGCTCGTATGTGCTGTCGTTCCAAGTCTATCTCGCGCTGCCGTTGCAAGCGGGCTACGTGGCAGGCGCGCGATCACAGGCCCTGACCTCAGCGGTGTTCGTGATCTCGGGTGTGGTCGCGGTGGCCGGACAGTTGCGTATCACCGCGTGGTTGCGCTCCCGCTGGAGCTCCGGCCGCAGCCTCGTCGTCGGCATGAGCGTGCTGGCGGTGTCGTTCCTGCCGCTGGCGATCGTGCCCGGACCCCAGCGGTTCGGCGTGGTCGCGGCCGTGGCCGCGCTCCTGGTGACGGCGGCGCTACTGGCGATCGGGACGGCGGCGGTGTTCCCCTTCGAGATGGACACCGTCGTATCGCTGGCCGAGGGCAAGCTGGTCGCCACGCATTACGGTTTCTACAACACTGTCGTCGGCGTCGGCATCCTGGGCGGCAACCTCGCCACCGGCGCGGTGGTCGGCGCCGCCCACGCCGCGGGAGTCGAGTGGGCGGTCTGGGTCGGTCTCGGCGCGGTCGGCGCGGTCGGCGCGCTGGCCTTGCACAGGCTCGACCGATCCGATCGTGCGAAGCGTGCGGTCGCCGGTGGCGCCCATGGCGATTCCACGCGCGGTCGGCACGTCCTCGAGGTCGAGGACCCGGTGGAGGTGATGAACTCCCGGCGATAGCTGGGTCACCACCTCGACGGCGGCCGCCGCGATGACGGCGGTAGCGCGGGATTGCTTTCGCCCTTGCGCCCACCTCGTCACACCGTGGCGGCCGCGGGCGAGGACGAGCCAATCTTCGGCGCCAGGCAGATGGAGCCGCCGTGGCACGCGGGAAGCTCCGGGCAGCCAGGTCAGGACGGCCAACGCCGCGGTGGCGACCGTCGAGTCGACACCGAAGTACGTCCTGACCTGCACCCCCAGGTCGCGACCCAACGAGTGCTGATCCGAGAAATCGACCCGATACAGTCGTCGACGGCGTTGTCCGGGAAGGTCGAACGTTTTCGGATCCGTGTAGTTGCGGACCATTCGCTCGCCATCGTGAAAATAATTGCCCAGCAACCGATATGTCCATTCCGTCGCGGCCGCCCCATGCCGCTCCCCCGCCCCCAGCAGCACCACCAGATCGATCGGTCCGGGCGAAGCGCGATGCACGGCGGCAGCGAGCAGGTTCGTCAACCCGGGCGCGAGCCCCACATCGACGACCACCGCGGCCGCAGGCGCGAGCCGTTCCAGCGCGGCGACATATTCCGTCGAGGCTGTGACGTCTACGAATGGGATTCCATGTGTGCCTGCGATTTCGGCGAGCCGAGGATTCTCGGCACCGGACGCATTGACCACCACATCGATACTCGCCAGAGCGGCGCGATAGGAGCGCAGATCAGGTTCGGTCGAGTCCACCGTCCGGTCCGCGCGGGCAGGGTCGCGTCCGGCCGCGATCGCGTGCACTCCCCTCGCGCGCAATTCGGCCATCAGATGGACACCGACAGCGCCGTACCCACCCAGTACCAACACGTTTCTCACAACCACCACCATATGCTGAGAAAGCACCGTCAGCTCGCTACCACGGTCGGCCCCCGCAGCGCGGATTTCCTGTGGTGGGCGACGATTTCGCTGAGCCGGAACACCTCACGCGGGTCCGGCAAGACATGTCGAATCGCGAAGACCGCGACCCGGGTGATATGACGCGCCGCGTAGCTGAAGGCTGCGGGCGGTTGTGGGATTCCGAGGCTTTCGATCACGTGTTCTTCCGACAGCGCCAGCGCCAGCCAGCGTCCGAACCAGCGCAGCGGCCGTGGAAACCACCGCGTGGCGAACTGATCGATGAGCGCATTCGCCAACCGCTGCCCGGCCTCGGAGCAGGCGAAATCCGGGCCGTGCTCGTAGGAGTGGAGAAACTCTTGCATGTCGTGCCAGGTCTGCGGAATATCGGCGACGCCGAGCCGTGCCGAGACCTCGCGCCAGTGGACGAGCTGGGCGCGGCGCTCCTTCTCGCTGAGCCCTGGCGCACCCGCGACCTGCCGCAACAGCCGATCGTAGATGAGCGTGAACACCGCGGCGCTGTGCTGAAAAGTGTGCAACGGCATGGGCCAGTTCCGGGCGACGGTGGAATGCCAATTCCGGACATAGTCCAGGCTCTGGCCGGTCACAGGGCTCGAAACGCCGTCGTCGATCCAGGAGAACAGGTGAAACATGGTCTCATCGGCGCGTCGGATACCTTGCTCGTAGAGCATCCCGGTGCCGTTGCGGTCCACCGAGACCGCCGACGCGGGCGGCCCGGCGAAGCGCACGAAACCGACTGTATAGAACAGGTGCACCACGAGCAGGCTCCTCGGCACCAGCTGACAGCTCGTCAACCGCACGATTCGCTCGCTGTCCACCGCGGGATCGAGCCGTTCGATCTCCGCTTGAATCCATTTTCTACCGCGCTTCGCCTGCCGAGCCGCCACAATCCAACCACCTATCACTAGAGCTTCACTACAGTGAATTTTTCACTGTAGTGAAGCTCTAGTCAAGGGGCCGCGCGAGGATCAGCCGTGGGAGGCGGACTCCTCCGGAGTCAGGCCCATGCCTGCCGCCCGCTTGCCAGCGGCATCGGCGGGAAGAGTTTCGCCCAGAACTCGTGACGCACCGCGTCCCACAGCCTGGTCAGTTCCGGAAGGAGCTCTCGCGCTTGCGCGAGGTCGGGATAACCGCCGGGGCTGAACGACACTACCGGCGAAGCGTCGGACGCATGGTCTACGGCGACGATGGCGATCAAGTGGTGCTGAACGAAGCGCCAGGTCACACGCAATCCGTCGACTTCGGTTCGGTGCACATCATCCATCTCGGCCACTCCTGCGCCGTGCGCTCACCCGACGGGCGCGCGGGCCACTACCGGTCGGCCACACTCGGCCGTGCGCCACCATTTCGGCGGACGATCCGGCCCGGTCACGGGCGGCCCACCCTGGGCGCTCGCGGTGAAAGATCTGATTATCGGACATCAGGGAATCCTGCTTCGATCGTGACGTCGGCGCGTCAAGGTGCCCGGGGAGGCAGTTCCACGGCATTTAACCTAAGACATTAGAGTTCATAGTTCAAGGGTTCATTGTTAGGATCAGGTGACATCCCCCACCGAGGAGTCGCGTTGTCGAACCGGGAGAGCGCCGGATTGACCGCTTTGGGCGCCGTGCTGTCACCTCTCGAAGGTGGCGGTCCGAAGACCGATGCCGTGGTGGAGCGGCTGTGCGCCGCGATCAGCCTCGGTCTGATGACAGACGGCCAGCAACTGCCGAGTGAGACCGATCTCGCCAACCAGTTGGGTATATCGACGATGACCCTGCGCGAGGCACTTGCCGTACTCCGGCAGCGCGGGATCGTGCACACCAAGCGCGGCCGCGGTGGTGGCAGCTTCATCCGCGGTTCGGCGGAGGTTCTCGAGAGCGCCTCGCTGGCGCGATTGCAGCAGATGAGCATTCAAGAGTTGCGCGATCTGGGGGATGAACATTTCGCCGTCACCGGAGCGGCCGCCGTGTTCGCCGCCCGCCGCGGGTTGCGGGCCGATATCGCCCGGCTCCGCTCCCTGGCCGACCGGCTGAAGGACAGCAGCGAACCCATCTCCGCACGCCGCGCCGACAGCCGGTTTCATATCGAAATGGCGGTGTGCGCGCAGTCCACCCGGTTGACCCGCGCCGAGGTCGCATTGCAAGCCGAACTCTCCGCGTTGCTCTGGTTGCCGCGGCTGAAATTGGACCCGGAGGCCGAGGCGACCGCTCATCGGAATTTGGTGGACGCGATCGAACGAGAAGACGATGCCCGAGCGAGAGAGCTGGCAGAATCACAAACCGAATCACGCATCCGCCGCCTCGTCGCCCTACGCTTGGAGCTCAGTGATCGATGAGGGACACCGATAATTCCCCCACCCCGGTGACCGTCGAGTCGCTCGCTCATACCGTCGGAAAGCTGGCCGACGAGGTTTTCCGATCACTGGGGATCATCGGGACGGCGCTGGCAACGCTGTGGGAAGATCTCGCCGATCAGCCGCGGTCCACTCCACGGTCGACCGACCTCGTTGCGCTTCGCGACACCATTGTCGGTGAACTCGAGCGGCATGGGAAACTCCTCGAAAGCGCGGGCGTAGTGCTCGCTGACGGCATTCTCGCCGATCGTCCCCGTCACCTCGAATGGTGGTTGCTGGACGCAGAGAGCCGACCACAACGCCTGCTGCTGGAATTGAACCCGCACAGCGAATATTTCTACGACTACACCGGAATGGAATGGTTCGCGATTCCGCGTGACCAGGATCGGCGATGGGTGCACGGCCCCGCCCTGGATTACGCGTGCACCGATCAATACGTTTGCACATTCGCTGTACCGGTCACGATTCCTTCGGGGACCTTCCTCGGAGTCGCCGGTGCGGATGTCCCTGTCGCCTCGCTCGAGGAGATCCTGCTCCCGCGGTTCCGGGCATCCGGTCAGCGGGTGGTGCTGGTCAACGGCGAGGGCCGCGTGATCATGGGCACTGATCCGGAATTCACGACCGGATCCAAGACGAGCCGAATGGACCGGCCTGCCGCCGCGGTGCCGATCGAGACCTTGCCCTGGTCGTTGCATCCGTTGGGATCCACGGCATCCCACTGATTACCCGCGCGACAGCGCGGCGCGCCCCGATGACTGGGGTCGTGCGACCCAGCGAAGTTCGCCGAATACTCGTGTCCATGAAGGCGATCACCGCAGGCCTCCTCCTGACGGCCACACTCCTCGCACCCCCGTCGGCCGCGTCCGCCGCGCCGCTCGAAGAGCCGTCGACCGTCGCCGAAACCGGATCGGCCACTCGATCGCTGTGCCTGCTACTGCGCATCTTGCGCGCGGGGTACGTCGACAGTTCGGCCGGTGGCCCTGCCTGCACATTTTTCTGACCCTGCGGACCGATGACCGGTATGGGTGCGGCCCGCTGCATCACTGAGGCCGGGCCCGATCGCCGCCCCGGATGTCAAGGCAGCGAGCTGATGTACAGCCCTGCGGCGCTTCGACTTCCGCGAGTGAGATGACACGTTGCGCTGCTGCCCACAAGGTCGGGCGAACCGAAGAAGCAGGCGGACGCAGCGACACGTGTGTGGCGGCACTGCTGCGAAGCACACCGGCGGAAAAGATGTGAGCCACAACATATTTGGTGCGGCACCGTAGTATGCCGCGCCGTAGGCGGCTCTCCCGCTATGTCCCCAACGGGGGAACAGAAACCTGACTGAACGAGATATCACCGGTCTGTCTGCGACACCATTGCCAGCCTGTAGCGACGCTGTGGGTCGGATCGAAACGTTCGTCCGCGAGTCCAGCACCTGAAGGAGTAAGCACCCGAAATGAAGATGGACCGCCGTTCTGCGCGTGGAAGCCGCCGTCGCCGTTCCGGCGGTCCACTCTTCGGCCAACTGCTCACCGCCGCAGTCGAATCCGCCGCCGACACGGTCGCGATCCGGTTCGCCGCGACAGCTGATTCCGCCGATGCCGTGGAGCTGACCTACCGGCAGCTCGATGAATCGTCGTCACGGTTGGCGCGGGAGTTGATCGACCGGGGGCTGGGGCCCGGCGACGTCGTGGCCATCGGCATCCGGCGCTCGGTCGAGTCCGTGCTGTCGGTATGGGCGATCGCGAAGACAGGCGCTGCCTATGTGCCGATCGATCCCACCTACCCGCCCGAGCGAATCGCCTACATGGTGTCCGATTCAGGGGCCGCGCTGGGCCTCACCACCTCGGCGTACCGAGAAGCGCTGGGCACGTCCATCCCCTGGATCGAACTCGACGACCCGCGACACCGAGAGCGGATCGCGGAGCGGCCCGCGCACCCGGTCTCGTACACCGATCGGGTGCGGATGCTCACCGAGCAGCATCCCGCCTACGTCATCTTCACCTCCGGATCGACCGGACGCCCCAAGGGGGTCGTGGTCACCCATTCGGGACTGGGAGCGATGGTGGCGTCCGAGCGGGAGCGCTACGGTGTCACAGACGGCTCCCGGGTGATGCATATCTGCTCGCCGAACTTCGACGTGTCGGTGCTGGAACTGCTGGTCGCCTTCGCCACAGGATCGACTCTCGTGATCGCGCCGCCGACGGTGTTCGGTGGATTCGAACTCGCCGATCTGCTACGGCGCGAACACGTCACCCACATGCTCATCACACCCGGGGCACTGGAGTCCGTCGACCCCGCGGGTCTCACGGACCTGCGAGTCGTCATGGTCATCGGTGACCGGTTCGGGCCGCACCTGGTGCACCGCTGGACCGGCGGCGGCCGCGCCATGATCAACGGATACGGGCCCACCGAGGCCACGGTCATCGCGACCAGCAGTGCACCTCTCGTGCCGGGTGAGACGATAACCATCGGCAGCGCCATACCCGGATTCGGTCTGTACGTGCTGGATTCCCGCCTGCGCCCGGCCCCTGCCGGAGTGGTCGGCGAGCTGTACCTGTCCGGTCCCGCGCTGGCAGCGGGTTATCTGAATCGGCGAAGTCTCACCGCGGCACGCTTTGTGGCCAACCCATTCGGCGGCGAGGGCGGCAACCCGGGCTCACGGATGTACCGGACCGGCGACCTGGCGCGCCGTCTGGGCTCCGGCGGCATCGAAGTCCTGGGACGTTCCGACTTCCAGGTGAAGGTGCGTGGCTTCCGCGTCGAACTCGGCGAGATCGATGATGCGCTGAGCCGCCATCCCGATATCGAGTTCGCGGTGACGTTGGGCAAGCGGCAACCCAACGGTACGACCATGCTGGCGTCCTATGTACTGCCCAAGGCGGCAGAACTGGCAACGGAATTCGACACCGCCACACTCGTCGACTTCATCTCCGAGACATTGCCCGCTTACATGGTTCCCACAACGATCATCGTGCTGGACGAGATTCCGTTGACGCCGGTGGGCAAGCTGGATCGGGCGGCTTTGCCGGAGCCGGTGTTCGCCGCTCGTGCTTTCCGTGCGCCGTCGACTCCGACGGAGGAGGTTGTGGCGGAGGTGTTCGCTGCGTTGTTGGTGGCGGACGGGGGTGGTCGTGTGGGTGTGGATGATGATTTCTTCGAGTTGGGTGGTAATTCGTTGTTGGCGGCGCAGGCTGCGGCGCGGGTGGGTGCGGCGTTGGGTGTGCGGGTGCCGGTGCAGTTGTTGTTCGAGGTGTCGACGGTTGCGGGGTTGGCTGTTGGGGTGGAGCGGCTTGCGGGGTCGGTGGCGGGTCGGGCGTTGGTTGCGGGTGTGCGGCCGGAGCGGGTGCCGTTGTCGTATGCGCAGCAGCGGATGTGGTTTTTGAACCGGTTCGATCCGGGTAGTGGGGTGAACAATATTCCGGTCGCGGTGCGGTTGTCGGGGCGGTTGGATGTGGGGGCGTTGCGGGCTGCGGTGGGGGATGTGGTGGAGCGGCATGAGGTGTTGCGGACGGTGTATCCGGCTGTGGATGGGGAGGGTTTTCAGGTGGTGTTGCCGGTGGGGGACGCGCGGGCGGTGCCGGCGGTGGTGGTGGAGTCGGTGGAGGCTGCGGGGGTGGCTGGTCGGGTGGCTGCGGTGGTGGGTGAGGGTTTCGATGTGACGGTGGCGCCGCCGGTGCGGGTGCGGTTGTTGCGGGTGGGTGAGTTCGAGCATGTGCTGGTGTGTGTGGTGCATCACATCGCGGGTGATGGTTTTTCGATGGGGCCGTTGACGCGGGATTTGATGGCTGCGTATGTGCGGCGGTTGGGGGGTGAGGGGCCGGTGTGGGCGCCGTTGGCGGTGCAGTATGCGGATTTCGCGTTGTGGCAGCGGGAGGTTTTGGGTTCGGAGGATGATCCGGAGTCGGTGCTGGCGGGGCAGATCGCGTTTTGGCGGGCGGGTTTGGCGGGGTTGCCCGAGCAGTTGGAGTTGCCGGCGGATCGGGCGCGTGCGGCGGTGTCGTCGTATCGGGGGGCGACGGTGGGGTTCGAGGTGGATGCGGGGGTGGCCGCGGGGTTGGCGCGGGTGGCGCGTGCGCATGATGTGACGTTGTTCATGGTGGTGCATGCGGCGTTGGCGGTGTTGTTGGCGCGGTTGTCGGGGACGCGGGATATCGCGGTGGGGACGCCGGTGGCCGGGCGTGGTGAGGCGGTTTTGGATGATGTGATCGGGATGTTCGTCAATACGTTGGTGTTGCGGACCGAGATCGATCCCGCTGTGTCGTTTTCGGGGTTGCTGGCTGGGGTGCGGTCGGTGGATGTGGAGGCGTTCGGGCATGCGGATGTGCCGTTCGAGCGGTTGGTGGAGTTGCTGGATCCGCCGCGTTCGCCCGCGCGGCATCCGTTGTTCCAGGTGATGTTGACGTTCCAGAATGTGGTGGTGCCGGAGTTGGAGTTGCCGGGGTTGTCGGTGTCGGGGGTGGATTCGGCGGTGGGGGTGGCGAAGTTCGATCTGCAGTTGGCGGTGGCGGAGAGGTTCGATCGTGAGGGTGGGGTGGGGGGTTTGTCGGCGGCGTTCACTTATGCCACCGATTTGTTCGATGAGGCGACGGTGCGTGATTTCGCGGATCGGTTCACCCGGATCCTGGCCGCGGTCGCGGCGGATGCGTCGGTGGTGGTGGGGGATATCGATGTGCTGGCGCCCGGTGAGCGGGATCTGGTGTTGCACGAGTGGTCGACGCCGGGTGCGCTGGTGCCGGAGGTGACGTTGGTGGATGTGATCACCAGCCAGGCGCGTAACCGCCCGGATGCGGTCGCGATCCGTTTCGGGGACACCTTCTTGACCTTTGGTGAGTTGCAGCGGCGGGCGAATCGGGTGGCGCGGGCGTTGATCGCCCGTGGTGCGGGTCCGGAGTCGGTGGTGGCGGTGGCGGTGGCGCGTACCGAGGAATTGCCGGTGGCTTTGCTGGGTGTGCTGACCGCGGGGGCGGCGTATCTGCCGATCGATACCACCTATCCGGTGCAACGGTTGGAGTTCATGCTCGAGGACGCCGCACCGGTATGCATCCTGACCACCGAGCAGGAACAGCAAGCGCTGCCGGCGGGTGATCTGCCTGTGGTGTTGCTCGGGGAGGCGGAATCCTTCTCCGATGCGCCGGTGGGTGATGGCCAGCGACGGGCGCGGTTGCGTCCGGACAACTTGGCGTATGTCATCTACACCTCCGGTTCGACCGGTGTGCCCAAGGGTGTCGGGGTGGCGCATCGCAATGTGGTGGAGTTGTTCGCCAACACCCAGTCGCTGTTCGAGTTCGACGAGACCGACGTGTGGACGTTGTTCCACTCCTACGCGTTCGACTTCTCGGTGTGGGAGCTGTGGTGCGCGCTGGCCAACGGCGGCACCGTCGTAGTGGTCGACTACCTGACCTCGCGGTCGCCCGAGCAGTTCCGTGAGCTGCTGATCCGGGAACAGGTCACCGTGCTCAACCAGACCCCCTCGGCGTTCTACCAGCTCGCCGAGGCCGACCGGGCCGCGCACCCGAGCGACCAGGGCAAGTTCGCGCTTCGCTATGTCGTCTTCGGCGGCGAGGCATTGGATCTGCGTCAGTTGCAGCGCTGGTACGACCGTCATCCGGTCGATGCGCCATGGCTGGTGAACATGTACGGCATCACCGAGACCACGGTGCATGTGTCGTTCCTGTCGCTGGATGAGCAGATGGTCGACAACCAGGCCAGTGTGATCGGGCGCGCGCTGCCCGGTTTGGACGCCTACGTGATCGATGACCGGCTCCATCCGGCACCGGTCGGTGTGGCCGGTGAGATTCACGTCGCGGGTGGGCAGCTCTCGCGTGGCTATCTGGGCAGGCCGGGGTTGACCGCGACACGGTTCGTGGCCGATCCGTTCGGTGCGCCGGGTTCGCGGATGTATCGCAGCGGCGATATCGGCCGGTGGGTCGGTTTCGGTGGTCAGGCCACCCTGGAGTACGCCGGGCGTGGTGATCAGCAGGTGCAGTTGCGGGGGTTCCGCATCGAGTTGGGGGAGATCGAGGCGGCGCTGCTGCGGTGTCCGGGGGTCGGTCAGGCGGTGGTGCTGGTTCGCTCCGAGGAGCACGCCGGGGACCGTTTGATCGGGTATGTGGTGGCCGATACCGGGGTGAGTGTGGACGCGTCGGTGTTGCGGGCGCAGGTCTCGGAGTTCTTGACCGGCTACATGGTGCCGGATGCTGTGGTGGTGCTGGACGCGCTGCCGCTGACCCCCAACGGGAAACTGGACCGTAAAGCGCTGCCTGCCCCGCAGTTCAGCTCCGGTGCGGTGTTCCGGGCGCCGAGTTCCCCGGTCCAGCAGGCCGTCGCCGAGGTGTTCGCCGGGCTGCTCGGCGCCGAGCGGGTCGGTTTGGATGACGACTTCTTCGCGTTGGGCGGCAACTCGCTGCTGGCCACCCGGGTGATCGCCCGGATCAACGAGGCCCTGGACGCGGATGTGGCAGTACGGGAGTTGTTCGAAGCACCCACCGTCGCCGGCCTGGCCGCACGGGTGATCCCCGGCGCCGGCGGCGGCGCGCGCCCGGTACTCGAACGCCGTCCGCGCACCGAACCGATCCCGCTGTCACTGGCCCAGCAACGGATGTGGGTACTCAACCAGTTCGACCCCACCTCCCCCGCCTACAACATCCCCCTGGCCATCCAGCTACGCGGCGCGCTGGATGTCTCCGCGTTACGGCACGCCCTGGCCGACGTCCTCGAACGCCACGAATCCCTGCGCACCCGCTACCCCGCCGACGAACCCGGCGCCACCCCCTACCAGCAAATCCTCACCGTGGACCAAGCACTACCCGGCGGGCTGGAACTCACCGTCACCGACGACCCCCTCACAGCGATCACCGAGTTGATGCACACCGGCTTCGACGTCACCGAAGAAGTCCCCGTCCGCGCCCTGCTGGCCGAAACCGGGCCCGAGGAACACCTCCTGGCGTTCGTCGCCCACCACATCGCCGCCGACGGCGCCTCCATGGCCCCCCTGGCCCGCGACCTGATGACCGCCTACCTCGCCCGCATCGGCGGCAACTCCCCCCGCTGGGCGCCCCTGGAAGTGCAATACGCCGACTACGCCATCTGGCAACGCACCGTCATCGGCACCGACACCGACCCCGACTCCATCGCCGCCCGCCAACTGTCCTACTGGCGCACCCACCTCGACGGCCTCACCACCCAACCCGACCTCCCCCTCGACCGCCCCCGCCCCACCGTGCCCAGCATGCAAGGCGCCAACACCACCCTCACCCTGGCACCGCAAACCCACACCGCGCTCACCGCCCTGGCCCGCGAACACCACAGCACCCTGTTCATGGTCGTACACGCCGCCCTGGCCGTCCTGCTGGCCCGCCTGTCCGGCCACCACGACATCGCCATCGGCACCCCCATCGCCGGACGCGGCCAACGCGCCCTCGACGACCTCGTCGGCATGTTCGTCAACACCCTCACCCTGCGCACCCACATCGAACCCGCCATGAGCTTCACCCAACTCATCCACCACACCCGCGACACCGACCTCGCCGCCTTCGCCAACGCCGACATCCCCTTCGAACGCGTCGCCGAAACCGTCGCCCCCGCCCGCGCCACCACCCACAACCCCCTCTTCGGCGTCGTGCTGTCATTCCAGAACAACGAACAACCCACCCTCCAACTCCCCGGCCTCACCGTCACCGCCCTCGACCCCGGCACCGTCGCCGCCAAATTCGACCTCCAAGTCAACGTCACCCCCCACCACCACCCCGACGGCACCCCCGCCCACCTCGACACCATCCTCACCTACGCCACCGACCTATTCGACCAACCCACCATCCACACCCTCGGCCACCGACTCCACCGCATCCTCACCACCATCGCCACCAACCCCCACACCCCCATCGGCGACATCGACATCCTCGACCACACCGAACGAGAACGAATCACGGCTGTCGGCACACCCTCCTCGCTACCTCCGTCGACGCCGACCGCGGGTACCGCGCTGACCCAGGCGCTGGTGGCCGCGGTCGAGGACGACCCCGATGCCCCCGCCCTCGTCTCCGGCGACGAAGAGCTGTCCTACCACGACCTCGAGACTCGCTCGTCGCGGTTGGCGCGGGTGCTCATCGCGCGGGGTTGCGGACCCGGCGCGGGCGTCGCGGTCCGGCTGGACCGCGGCCTCGAAGCCGTCATCGCCACCTGGGCCGTACTCAAAACCGGCGCAGCCCTGGTCCCGGTCGACGCACTCGACACGCCACTGCCGGACCACCTCGAAATAAAGATCGGCTTGACGCTCAGCGGCACCCGATCCGGCGCCGGGGTCGACTGGCTCTCCCTCGACGATCCCGCCGTCGTCGCCGAGATCGCGGCCGAATCACCGCGACCGGTCACCTACGCGCACCGCACGCGCGCATTGCGCGGCAACGACCCGGCGTTCATCGGAGAACGGGTGCTCAGCTACGACGACCTCGCCACTGCCGCCGCGCAACTGCGCACGCGAGACGAACTCACCTACGAATCCGAAGTCCTGTACCGCGACCCCGGATCCTCCGACACCCTGATCGAACTGGTCGCCGGTGGAACCGTCGGCGCGTCGGTCGTCCTGGGCTCCGACGGTGAAGTGCCGGCCGGTGAGTGGTGACACTCGACCGAGAAAGCGGAAGGGTTCGCATGATGGTCGTGGGGAGGAGCTGACGAGCTGGCTGTGCAGCGGCGCTAGTGGTTCGGCACGGGCATGTGCGGGTCCGACCAGTACGCGGGGTCGCGGCCGTAGTTGGGTGTCCGGTAGGCCAGATCCCACGGAGCACCGGGAGCGATGAGTTCGCGCCAGGGGGCGACTTCGACGTAGAGCACCCGCATGGCGTTCAGCGCCGCGAAGTGGAGGGCGGGGCCGTCGGTACTGACCGCGTCCTCAGCGACGGCCATTTCGAAGTTCCGTTCCAACCCGGCACGAACGGTGGCCTCGACGCACACGTTCGTCTGCAGGCCCGCGACGACGAGCCGACGGATGTTCATGCTGCGCAGGATCGGGTCGAGTTCGGTGTAGGCGAAGAAACTGTGCCGGGTCTTGTCGAGCACCAGATCACTCGGCTGCGGTGCCACGGCGTCGATGATCTGCGATCGCCGATGCCGGTCTTCGGCGGACAGCTTCGGTAACAGTTGGGCGCGGGAGCGGCGATGCCGAGCGGAGCGCGGATTGAGTGCCAACGGGCCTGCGGGACTGGGGATCTGACGTGAGTAGATGACCGGGATGCGCGACTCGCGGGCGGATTCAGCGAGGTCACGGCACTCGCCCACCACCTGGTCGAGCCGCCAGATCGGCGGCCAGCCCAGCGCGTCGCGAACGTCTTGAACGAGGTAGCTGTTCTGCAGGTCGATCAGCAAGAGCGCGGTGTCGGACATCGGTTCCCCCAACTGACAAACACGACTGATCCTCGGCCAGGACAGCGTAGGCCTTCGCTACCGCGCTACGCGCCGGTTCGACTGGGCTGCGCTCCGTGGGTCGGCGAAGACGAGGGCCGAGGCCCCAGTCCTGTGCCAGGCAGTTGCGCTGTCGTAGTAGGCAAGCAAGTCGAAGAGGAGGTTCTCTTGCGCCGATCGAGCCCTTCGTCGCCGTCGCCGACCCAGAGAGTAGAGGCCCGGCTCGTGCCGCACCCCGGCACGGTAACAGTGGCCCGTATCACATGAATTCAAGTAGATGTGGAGTTTGCTGACGGGTTCCCCGAGCCTATATCCATCTGTTACATTACCGATGCGGAGCCTATACAAAAGCACGTGCGTGCTCCTCGTCCGAACGACAACGTCGTCGCCCCGGACATCCGTCCCGACAATGATGTCGGCAGGTCGACAGCGCCGTCGGCCGCGGAACGGATCAGCCGCCGGCGACCGCTCACGTCGCGCGACCATGGTGGGCGGGCCGCTGACCCGGTTGGACATCGAGCCAGAGGAAAATACCGACATGCCGATCGACCGCTTCAGCGTGTTCGACCTGATCGCCGCGCTCGACATGCGCAATGTCGAAGCCCATCTCACCGACGCTGTCGAGGGCTGCACGGCGTGCGCCACCACTGCCCGCCCGGGTGCAGACTGCCCCGCGGGTCTCGCCGCTCAGATCCGCAACGCGACCTCGTTGGATGCCGCACCGTTCTCGCTGACGCCGATCGAGATCATCGACGAACTTCTCGCGCTGCCCCGGCCGTCCGAGAGCTGAGGTTACGGCGAGGGAGCGTGCGTGAACCGCTCTATCTATCCCGAGACTTTCGCTACCCTCCTGCGTCTGTGACCGGCTGTCCGTGCCGAAGGCTCAGCACTGAGTTCGGACAGGTCCTCGGTGGGCACCATGCGTATGCGTTAGCCGCAGCGTAACTCAGGCCCGGACTTCATCGTGGTCGATGATTCACGCCCAGGTATCGAGACACCACCTGCTTCGAATTCGCCCACAGCGGATCGGCCGATCCCCCGGATAGATCTCGACATCCCCGGCATGCCATCTCCTTCGGCGGCGATGCCGTCGATGTGGTCGTTACGCTATCTAACGATATATTGAGCGCACCGGCCGAGCTGCTCGTGAAGGCCGACCGAAGGAGCCGACAGTGTCCGAAGTCAGTGCCGAGGACTTCGCGCCGATCCTGGCGCAGGTTCGTCAGTTCGTCCGGACGAAGGTGGTGCCCCGCGAGTCGGAGATCCTGGCGACCGATGCGATCCCTGACGACCTCCGGCGCCAGGCCACCGACATGGGCCTGTTCGGCTACGCGATCCCGCAACAGTGGGGCGGTCTCGGCCTCGACCTCACCCAAGACGTCGAGTTGGCCATGGAACTCGGCTACACCAGCCTGGCGCTGCGTTCGATGTTCGGCACCAACAACGGCATCGCGGGTCAGGTGCTGGTGAACTATGGCACCGAGGAACAGAAGGAGCAGTGGCTGGAACGCATCGCTTCGGGGGAAGTGGTCGCCTCCTTCGCCCTCACCGAACCCGGCGCGGGCTCCGATCCGGCGGGTCTGCGCACCAAGGCGACCCGTGACGGTGACGACTGGGTGATCGAGGGCCAGAAGCGGTTCATCACCAACGCCCCGCTGGCCGACCTGTTCGTGACCTTCGCCCGTACCCGCGAGCCGGGGCCGGACGGGCCCGGCATCGCGGTGTTCCTGGTGCCCGCCGGCACCGCGGGCGTCACGGTCGGCCCCAAGGACGCGAAGATGGGCCACGAGGGCTCCTGGACCGCCGATGTCACCTTCTCCGAAGTCCGCGTCCCCGCGGATTCGCTCGTCGGTGGCTCCGAGGATGTCGGTTACCGTGCCGCGATGAGCTCACTGTCCCGCGGGCGCGTGCACATCGCCGCCCTGTCGGTCGGCACCGCGCAGCGAGCGCTCGACGAATCCGTCGCCTACGCCGCCACCGCCACCCAGGGTGGGACGGCCATCGGCGACTTCCAACTGGTACAGGCCATGATCGCCGACCAGCAGACCGGTGTGATGGCCGGCCGGGCCCTGGTCCGCGACGCGGCGGCCAAGTACGTCTCCGGCGAGGACCGCCGAATCGCGCCGTCGGTGGCGAAGCTGTTCTGCACCGAGATGGTCGGCCGGGTCGCCGACAACGCGGTCCAGATCCACGGCGGCACCGGCTACATGCGCGAGGTGCCCGTCGAGCACATCTACCGCGACGTTCGCCTCCTGCGCCTGTACGAAGGCACCAGCGAGATCCAGCGGCTCATCATCGGCGGCGGCCTGGTCCGCGCAGCGAAGAAGCGCTCGTGATGCGGCCGTGCGCTACCCCGAACACCGACAACCGTGAGGAAAACGCATGACCGGCCCACTACTCCAAGCCAAGACCGCTGTGATCACCGGGGCCGCTCAGGGGATCGGGTATGCGATCGCCGAGCGATTCGTCGCCGAGGGCGCCCGCGTCGTCGTCGGTGACATCGACGGTGCCGCGGCGGCGGACGCGGCGCAGCGACTCGGCGGCGCGGCCGTCGCGCGCGGCGTGCGCTGCGATGTCACCGTCGCCGACGAGGTGCGGGCGCTGCTCGACGCCGCTGCCGAGTCCTTCTCCCCCGTCGACGTGATGGTCAACAACGCCGGAATCACCCGCGACGCCACCATGCGCAAGATGACCGAGGACCAGTTCGATCAAGTGATCTCGGTACACCTCAAAGGCACCTGGAACGGCACCCGGCTGGCCGGTGCGATCATGCGGGAGCGTGGCGGCGGCGCGATCGTCAACATGTCGTCGCTCTCGGGCAAGATCGGCTTGGCCGGACAGACCAACTACTCCGCCGCCAAGGCGGGCATCGTCGGCCTGTCCAAGGCCGCGGCCAAGGAACTCGCGCATGTGGGCGTGCGGGTCAACGCGATCCAGCCCGGCCTGATCCGCACCGCGATGACCGAGGCACTGCCACAGCAGGTGTGGGATCGGAAGCTGGCCGAAATCCCGCTCGGGCGCGCGGGTGAGGTGAGCGAGATCGCCACCGTCGCACTGTTTCTGGCCTCGGATCTGTCGTCGTACATGACCGGGACGGTGCTCGAGGTGACCGGCGGGCGGTTCATGTGACCGTCCTCGACGCCACGCGCGGGTGACAACGGCTTACCCAGTCCACCACCGAACTCGGCTCTCGTCGCTGGCCGCCCTTTCGACAACGGCCTCCACGCCGATCCTGGTCAACTCGATGACGTGGTCTGCGTTCGGGGGAACCGGTGGCTCATGACATCCGCCCACCATGCGTTCAGGGAGCTGGACTCGGGCCAGACGATCCGGTCTCGGTCTTCGTCATCGGTGATGGGCACGTTCACGTCGTCGATCACGATGCAAATCCTTTGCGCCGTCCATCCTTTTGGAAGAGGCACCTCGTGTTCGTGCGGCGCAAGCGATTCGCGATAACTTCGAAGCTGCTGGTCGTCGAGCAGTGAGGGTGCCCCGAGGCGTACCGGCACGACCGCGCTGTCGAACCGATACGTGCAGCGGATACCACCGGCGCTCGCAAACAAACCGATCTTTTTGTTGACAGAGGCGGCGACCGGCCGTCAGGCCACGTCGGTGTCCTCCGCATGTTCGGCGGACCCGACAGCGACGGGCTCGTCGCGGACCCAGGCATCGGTCTGGGTGAGCCAGAACAGGTAGGTCAAGGCGGGAAGAACCGTCACAGCGGCGAGGGCGACGACGGCGAGCAGTCCGAGGAGCGTCGCTCGTGCTCCCGCGGCGTCGGCGATGAGCATCTGATCGACCAGGATCCACGGCGTCTGCGCGACCGCCCACCCGATGACGATCGCCGCGACCGCGACCGCCGCGGGCACCCGCGCCCAGCCGAATCGGCGACGGTGGATCAAGGCCAGGGTGAGTACCCCGGCGGCGGCGGAGAGCACGATCAGCGGCAGGGCGCGGCCGAGCAGTTCGGCGCCGAGGGTCGGCGCGTCACGACGGATCGGCGCGATCGCCGCGATCGCGATCGCGCCGGTCACGACGCCGACCAGCAACGTGCGGGAACGCAGGTACTCGGCGAGTGCGTGGTCGCCGGAGCGAGCGGCATCGGCGGTGAGGAAGACACCGGCCAAGAAGGCGGACGTCCCGACGGCCAGAGTGCCACCAAGGATCGAGGTCGGGTTCAGCCACGAGCCCACCACGTCGCCGTACCCCTCGGCGGGCACCCGGCCGGAGGCGATCGCACCGACGGCGGTGCCGAAGAAGAACGGCGTGATGAGCGACGCGCCGGCGAACAAGGCGCCGAACAGGCGCGCTTGACTCAGCGTCGCGGAGTACTTGCGGAACGCGAAGTTGGCTCCGCGCAGCACGATCCCGAGCAGTGCCAGGCTCATCGGGATGAACAGGGTGGTCATGACGGCGGCGAAGACCGTGGGGTAGGCGGTCCAGAGAAACACCAGGATGTAGATCAACCAGACGTGATTGGCTTCCCATACCGGACCGATGCTGTGGTCGATGAGCACCCGCATGCGGCTGCCGCGGCGCGGTCCGCCCGCGGTCAGGTCCCAGAATCCCGAGCCGAAGTCCGCTCCACCGAACAACGCGTACAGCACCACGCCGGTGAACATCGCCGTCGCGACCACGTCGGAGAGATCCATCGGTCACGGCTTTCCGACGCTGCGGGCACGCTGCGCCTGGTCGACCGGGGACGCTCCGGGTCCGTAGGGAGCGGTGATGGTCGTGGTGCCGCTGCGCCAGCGACGCGCCATGGAACGCAAGACGACGATCGCACCCACCGTCATCCCGAGATAGACCAGCACCACGCTGATGTAGCTCCACCACAGACCGGTACTCGCGCTCGCGGCGTCGGCCGTGCGCAGTACCCGCCACACCGTCCACGGCTGACGGCCCACTTCGGTGGCGATCCAGCCGCATTCCAGAGCGAGAACGGCCAGGGGTCCGGTGGCTGTCGCCGCCCGCAGGAACCAGCGATCGTCCAGCAGGTCGCGGCGCCGCCAGCGCAGCAGCCAGAAGACGAACACCAGCAGCGCGAGCAGGGTGCCGATGCCGACCATGGTCTGGAAAGCGAGATGAGTGATGTTGACCGGCGGCCGGTCGTCGACGGGGACCGTGTCCAGCCCCGGGACCGGGGCCGTCAGCGAGTTGCGGGCGATGATCGAACCCAGGCGTGGGATCTCGAGCGCCCCGCGTACCTCGCCGTCGACGAGCACACCGCCCAGTCGCAGCGGAGCCGGACCTTCGGTGGTGGGGGCCAGTTCGAACGCGGCCAGCTTCGCCGGTTGCGTGTCGTGCACCCGCATCCCGAGAACGTGCCCGATGAGCGGTTGTGCGAGTGCGGCGACGGTAGCGAAGACGAAGGGGACGGTGAACCCCAGCCGGTGGTGGGTGTCGCGGCGTCCCCGCAGCAGCCCGGCCGCGTAGACGCCTGCCACGAGGAATCCGACGACCATGAACGCCCCGACCCACATGTGCGCGAATTGGAGGTAGACGCCGTCGTTGAACATCGCTCGCCACGGATCGACGTCGGTCACCGAGCCGTCGACGAGCCGGAAGCCGGTCGGGTTGTTCATCCACGCGTTGACGCTGACCACACAGAACGTGCCGACCACCCCCGCGACACCCATCGGGACGAGCATGGCGAGGTGCCTCCGTGGCGGCATGCGGCCCCACCCGTAGAGGTAGATGCCCAGGAAGATCGCCTCGATGAAGAACGAAAGTCCTTCGAAGGCGAACGGCAAGCCGAGCACGTCGCCGTAGCGGCCCATCAGCCCTGGCCACAGCAGCCCCATTTCGAAACTGAGGACCGTTCCGGAGACCGCCCCTATGGCGAACAGGATCGCCGACACCGTGGCCCACCGTTTGGCCAAGCCCAGTGCCACGGGGTCGTCGTGGACGATGCCGCGGCGGTGTACGACGTAGATCATCGCGGGAAACGCCACCCCGAAGCAGGCCAGCACGATGTGCCAGCCCAGCGAGAACGCCATCTGCTGGCGTGCGGGCAGCAGACCGGGCGGTCCTTGCGCCGACGCTTGGTAGAGCGCGGCGAGCGTGCTCGACACCATGCCAGCCCCTTCCCACGGTCCCGAGAGCCGCATGCCTGTGCATGCACCCGGCCCTTCCGCGGGTATCCCCCTTTTGCACGGCACCAACCAGGCGATCACCAAGAATCGGACACAAGAGTCGCTGCCATGGACGAACCGGCGCGGGGTAGATCGAAGCCCGGGTGTGGCTGTGCCAGCGGCACGTGTGCCAGCAACGCGCGGGACGCGGCAACTAGTCGTCCCCCGGCGCGGGGGCCGACGTCGCGAGACGCTGATCCGGCTCTTGGCCCGTCAGGATTCCGTAGTAGTGCGCCAGGCGTGGCGTCCGACGATGTCCAGGACGAGAGCGGCGATGTTCCAGGCGTCGTCCGCGCCGCAATGGTGACGGCCCTCAAGCGGCATCCCGGCGATGTGTAGCGCGCCCGCCATCCCCTGACGGCGCTTCAGGCCGTATGCCTCGGAAAAGACCTGCTTGGCGTTCGTATGCCGCCGCCCGAAGGGGTATGCGACACCGGTGGCCGCGCACTGCCTTACGAATTGTTTGCGATCGTAGTCACCCCAGCTGGCCCACGGCCGGATTCCGGCTCGATGCTCGGTCGCCAGCAGGCGGCACGCGTCCGCGAATGCCATGCCGGTGTCGACTTCGGCCTGCGTGAGGCCGGTGAGTTCGGTGCAGAACGCGCCGACCGTGGACCGCGCGGGCCGGACCAAGATCCGGTGCTTGGCGATCCGGTCTCGCGCGTCCAGGTCGACAACGGTCAACCCGATCTCGATGATCTCGCTGACCGCGCCCGCGGGGATCCCACCCTCCCAGCACGTCGCCTCGACATCGACCACATTCAGCAGTCCGGAGAAGCCGTTCACTCGCTGAGCGTAGGAACCGAAGCACGCGGCGTTCAATAGGTTTTCGGCGCCGCGCGAAACAGCGCACCCACCCCGGTCGCGCCGTCGCCGGCGGCCTACGGGGCCGGCCGTCACGCTCCCCAGGTCAGGACGGGTTTGATGACCTTTCCCTCGCGCTGTTGAGCGAGCGCGAGATTGATGTCGGTGTGCGGATACGGGGTGACGAGCCGATCGATGGGAAACCGGCCGGAGGCATACAGGTCCAGCAGGTGCGGGATGAAGGTGGCGGGCACCGCGTCGCCTTCTAGACAACCTCGTATCACCTTGCCGCCCAGAACGATATCGCGCAGGTCGATCTCGGGCACCCCGGTGCCCAGGCCGACCGCGACCACGGTGCCGCCGATGGCCGTTGCGGCGGCCGCAGTGGCAAGAACACTCGACGAGCCCGTGGTGTCCAGCGCGTGGGTCGACCCGCCGTCGGTCAGCTTCCGGATCGTGGGCACGATGTCGTCGGCCGCCGGATCCAGGGCCGCGGTGGCGCCGAGTTCCCGCGCCAGCGCTCGCCGCGTCGGTGCGGGCTCGACTACGACCAGCTCGGCGACTTCGCACGCCAGTGCCGCCAGCACGCCGGCCATTCCGACCGCCCCGGCGCCGTAGACCGCTATGCGGGAATCCCGGTCCGGGCGCAGCACGTTGAGCACCGCGCCAGCGCCGGTGAGGAACCCGCAGCCCAGCGGAGCCGCCACCGCCGGTTCGACCGCGGCATCGATGACCACCGTGTTGTCTGCGCTGGTCAACGCGTAAGCGGCGAAGCTGGACTGGCCGAAGAAGCCGTCCCGCACCGGCGTTCCCGCCACGGTGATCCGGCGGGAGCGGTCGGCCCGGCCGCCGAACTGGTTGAGTTCCGCCGCTCGCACGCAGTATGCCGGGCGCCCCGCCCGGCAGTTCCGGCACGTCCGGCAGTGCCGGAAGGTCAACACGACACGGTCTCCGGGGCGCACACCGGTCACTGCCGCGCCGACCGTCTCCACCACTCCGGCGCCCTCGTGCCCGAGCAGGACGGGACGGTCGGCGCGGCCCGCCGCGCGGGTGACGAGGTCGGTGTGGCAGATGCCGGTGGCCTGGACCCGCACCAGGATCTCGTCGTCGCGGGGGTCGTCGATCTCGACGGCTTCCACGGTGAACGGCGCGGCGGGATCGCGGGAGAGCACCGCGGTGCAGGTCACCATCGCTCAGACCCGCTCGAGCAGGAAGTAGAAGTACTCGCCGCCGGCAAGCACCAGTTCGGGCCTGCCGTTCATGATGCCCATCAAGGTGTTCTCCTCGAGCCATTTGAAATGATCGAAGACCGGGCGGCCGTCGTAGACCATGGTGGCGGTCACCTCGCCGCGGAATTCGATGTTCCACAACGTCGCCTCCCCGCCGCCGAGGTCGACATCGGAGAACAGCGATCCGTCCTCGGCGCGGCAGATCAACGGCTTGGCATCGAGCAGGCTGTGAAACGTCTTGCCGTACCAGCGACTCGCCGACAGCGCTTTACGCAGCGGGTGCGCCGTGGGGAACGCCGCGCCCTTCCACTCCCCGAGTATGTCTTCGGCGCGCGCCACCGGTAGATCGGCCCACAGCGCATCGAGCTCCGCGGCCGATACCCCGGCCTCTCGGGTGGCGAGATCTCGCCAACCAGTCCCCATAGAACTCATGTCCATCCTCGTTCCCGGTGCGGTTTCCAGAACCTTTTGGTTCGGAAACTGTATATCCGAACCAAAAGGTTCGGCAAGATAGGATGCCGCCATGCGCGCAGCAGGTCAGGCCACCCGCGAACGAATACTCGTCGCGGCAAAAGCGGAGTTCGCCCGGTACGGCATCGCGGGCGCGCGCATCAATCGGATCGCCGACGCGGCCAAAGCGAGCAAAGACCGGCTCTACGCGTATTTCGCCGGCAAGGAGGAGCTCTACGCCGCCGTGACCGAGGCGTGGGTCACCCAGACCACCGACGAGACCGCCCTCGACGCCGCGGACCTCCCCGGTTATGTGGGCAGGCTCTTCGACCATTACGTCGCGCACCCCGACAACGCCCGCCTGCAAGCCTGGGCCGAGATCGAACAGACCCACATCCCCGCCGCCGAAGACGCCATCCGCCGCATCATCGCCGGAAAGCTCGCCGAGATCCACCGCGGACAAGACCAGGGCTTGATCACCGAGGCGTTCGCGCCGATCACACTGATCGTCATGCTGACCGACCTCGCCCGCACCGCGGCCATGCACGCCATCCGCGCCGACCCCCACCGCATCGCCGAACGCCGCGCCGCCATCGTGCTCGCCGCTCGGCGGCTGGTCAGCCCAGACTTTCCCCGGGCCGAAGACGATCGTTAGTCCGCAGTGCTTGCCGATCCGGCCCACCAGATGGTGGGCTGGTGGAAGCGTCACATCACGCACGCCCCGGCAATGCTCGCAGTGTGGTCGAGAAGGAAGGCGGTCCAGCGCGTAATCGCATGGATGGCCGGCCGGCCGGTAGCCGCCGAGATGACGATGGAGCAGCGCATGGTCGAAATCGAACGCACGCCGCGGCTCACTGCGTTTCCGCGCATCGATGACTACGGGTTCATCTCCGACTGTGAGGTCACCGCCCTCATCGCCCCCAGCGGTGCCATCGAGTGGATGTGCCTGCCCCGCATGGACTCCCCCAGTGTCTTCGCGGCCATCCTCGATCGTTCCGCCGGCTCGTTCCGGTTCGGCCCCGCCGATTTCATGGTGCCCACCGATCGTCGCTACATCCCCGGCACGATGGTCATGGAGACGAGTTGGCGCAGCGGTGACGGGTGGGCGACGGTGCGTGACGTGCTGCTGGTGGGCCCTTGGCGGCACCAGACCCCCGGCCGCAGCGCCCACCGGCGAACCCCCACGGACTACGACGCCGAGCACATCCTGCTGCGGACGGTGCACTGCGAGACGGGGCAGATCCAGTTCGGGCTCGATTGCCAACCGGCCTTCGACTACGGCCGGTATCGCGCTCGGTGGGATTATCTGGGCAGTTACCACCTCGCCCAAGCCAGTGCCGACGGAACCGATCTGCAACTGACGTTGAGCACCGACATGCGCTTGGGACTGGAAGGAACGCACGCGGTAGCCCGCACCCTTCTGAAGACTGGCGACACCCGCTTCTGTGCGCTCTCCTGGGGCAGTCGCGACGCCCCCCGCGACGTCGAGGAGGCTGATGAACGGCTGCTGCGGACGGTCCATCACTGGCGGCATTGGCTGGCCGGCGGCCGATTCCCGGACCATCCGTGGACCGCGGAACTCACCCGCAGCGCACTGACACTCAAGGCATTGACCTTCGCCCCCACCGGGGCCGTCGCTGCCGCCGCCACCACGTCGCTGCCGGAAACCCCCGGCGGAAAACGCAATTGGGACTATCGCTACTCGTGGATCCGCGATTCCGCCTTCGCGTTGTGGGGCCTGTACACACTCGGCTTCAGCTGGGAGGCGAACGACTTCTTCTCCTACATCCTCGACTTGACCGAAGAAGCCAGCGACATGCAGATCGTCTACGGCATCGGCGGGGAAACCGATCTCACCGAACAGACCCTCACCCACCTACGCGGCTACGACAACGCGGGACCGGTACGCATCGGCAACGACGCCTACCGGCAACGGCAGCACGATGTGTGGGGCGCCGCACTGGACGCGGTCTACCTCTATGCCCGCCACCAAGATCAGATCGATGCGCGGGCCTGGCCGCTGCTGGGCCGGGCGGTCAAAAGCGCCCTCACCTACTGGCGCGAGCCCGACCATGGCATCTGGGAGGTTCGCGGGCAGCCCCAGCACTTCACCTCCAGCAAAGTCATGTGCTGGGTCGCCGCCGATCGCGGCGCCCGGCTGGCCCGCATCCACCAAGACTTCGAACGCGCGCATCGTTGGCAACAAGCCGCCGACGAGATCCACGCCGACATCTGCGCGCACGCGCTCGACTCTCGGCGGGTGTTCACCCAGTACTACGGCAGCACTGCCTTGGACGCTTCGACCCTGCTCATCCCGCTGGTTCGTTTCCTGCCGCCCGACGACGACCGGGTACGCAACACCGTGCTGGCGATCGCCGACGAGCTGACCGAAGACGGCCTCGTCTTGCGTTACCGCGTCGGTGAGACCGATGACGGGTGCGCCGGAGAGGAAGGCGCTTTCACGATCTGCTCGTTCTGGTTGGTCTCGGCGCTGTCGGAGATCGGCGAGAAGACGCGAGCCAAACAGTTGTGCGAGAAACTGCTCGGCTACGCCAGCCCTCTGGGCCTCTACGCCGAGGAGATAGACCCACGAACCGGCCGCCACTGGGGCAACTATCCGCAGGCGTTCACCCACCTCGCCCTGATCAACGCCGTCATGCACGTCATCCAGGACGAGCAGGCGATACTGCGTCAGGCACTCGGCGGTGAATCGATCGCCCCCCGCCTGGACGACGCACCACTCACCCGGGGATATATCCACCGCTGACCCGACTTCTCCGACACCCGGCCGCGGCGCACGTTCCCGCAGCGGGCTGGAGCGGTCGACGGCCGATGCGGTCTGGAATTGGACGCGCTTCGGGTGCCGCAACAGGGAGCCGGTCAGTACTATAACGACCGACTGTTACCTGTACTAAGGATTCCATTGAAGGGCTCGACGATAGCGATGCTCGGCATCGCTGCGACCGCTACATTCGGCATGACCCCGGCCCCCGCGACCGCTGACCAAATGGCGGACAAATCTCGCGTTGTCGGCACGGAGGACGGCTGGGAGTTACGCGTCAGTAAAACCGCGGAAGACGTGCAACGCGTACCCAATCTGGCCGCGACACCGTTCACCCGGGAAGGATTCGTCACGCTCTCGGCGGCGGCGGACATCAGCGGCGAGGGCCGGGAGCCGGTGAACTCCGGGACACTGCAGCTGGGATACCAGATCGGCTGCCAGGTCGACGTGTCCAACGGCTTGACGGTGGGAATTTCCGCGGCGATCGGCCCGAACGCCATGGTGACCGTCGCCCCGACGCCCGGCCTCTCGGTCGGCGGCAGCGCGCTGGCACTGCCGAACATGTCGACGACCATCAAGCCCGGCACCATCAACAGCATCACGCTGGGCACGAAAGCGCTCGCCGGAGCGCACGGTTCGATCTCCGTCGATCAGATACAGATCAAGATCGATGCGTGTGCGGGCGCGGTCAGTCTTCGCTCGTTCGCGATCGTGTCGATTTCGACGGCTACAGCCGACAATTCGGTCGCTGTCTACGGTGATCCGATATGGCTGTGATCCAGACGCGAGGTCGGCGCCGTTGGATCGCACCGACCGGCGTATCGGTGTGGCTCATGATCGCCGCCGCGACCGCCTCCGCCGAACCAATCGTTCCGACCGGTCCGGCGCAGACCTGCGGTGAAACACCCAGCACAGCGACCGCTCCAGGATGCGGTCCCGACAAGCCCGCACCAGGCACGCGAGGCGGTCCTCCCGCACCGCCGGCAACGCTGCCATTGCAGATGCTGGCGCCCCCGCCCGCACGCTCGGCGCCGAGTAGCAACCCGCCCGCCGGTGCACTGGTACCGCCGGCCCCGGGGCCCGGCAGCGGCCGACCGATCGTGCCCGCCCGCTAGCCGTCGAGTCGAGCTGGATCGAAAGGGTGTCGAACGGCGTCGCCGGGCGACGTGGTCACGGAATTCCTACGCGGTAGCGCGGCGAGCATTCGAGTGAGCCTCGGAAACGAGGGCGGTTCACCTGCCCGAAAGCTCGGCGCGCGAGACACCCGCGCCCGGCGACCGATCACCCTTGCGCGCCGCCAGCACGATGAGCACCCCCGGGATGATTCCGACGAAGAACGGGGAGGGCACGAGAAGGACGCCACACAGCGAACACCATGCCGCGAGACCCCAGCCGATCCCGGCGGGCACCGTGACCCCGCGCCCGGCGAGGTGCCAGGTCAGCAGTCCCAAGAGAATCAACGGCACGGCGAAGCTGCCCGGACCGGCCCAGAAGGTGACCCTTGTCCGGCAGGGAATCCGCCGGCTGCCCGGCGTCTTCGTCGGCGAGCGTGAGCGGGACGGCTGCCCATATGCCTCGATCGACCCAGCCGGTGATTTCCTGCCAGGAGGCGAGCGCCGCCAGGATCAGGTGCCCCGTCCCCAGCGTCAGCATGATCCCGCTCGCCCAGCGAAGTGATCGCTTTCCGAAGTTCATCGTGACCTTCCATGTTCGTCCTTCACCCGGAATCCTCGCGAACCCGCCAGGCTGGTTCCCATTGCCGGAGAACTGATTTATACGGTGCCGTACATTTGATCTGTACGGTAACGTATAAAAGCAGCGCGATCAATGGAGGTCCCGACATTCCCGCCGTGCCCCGCACCACACGCGCCCGCTGGATCGAGGCGGGCCTCGAAGCGCTTGCCCGAGGAGGGCCCGACGCCGTCCGCGTCGAGACGCTCGCCGCCGAAATCGGCGTGACGAAGGGCGGGTTCTACGGGCACTTCGATGGCCGTCCCGCGTTGCTCTCGGAAATGCTCGACGAGTGGGAACGCCGCTGCACGACAGAGGTCATCGCGCGAGCCGACGCCGAAGGCAGTGATCCCGCCGACCGGATCCGCCGGGCAGGACAGCTGACCTTCGCAGAGGACCTGCACCGGATCGATCTCGCGGTGCGAGCCTGGGCCCGCCACGACGAGTCCGTCGCGACGCGGCTGCGCCGGATCGACAACGAGCGGATGGAGTTCCTCCGCAAGATGTTCCAGACCTTCATCACCGACCCGGACGAGATCGAGGCACGCAGTACGCTGACATTCGCCCTTGCGATCGGCCGCCATTTCATCGTCGCCGACCACCCTGGGTACACCAAACGCGAAGCCATTCAGCTTGCCGGTGAACACCTTTTGCGGCCGCCGCGGTGAACGCCACAGCACGCTGGTCGACCCGACGTAGAGATCGGATGCTGATGCGTGAGCAAAAGGGAACTACCGCGAAGGCGAGTGGTGCGGGCAAGGCGAGCAAACCTCCCGGTCCGATCATCGCGACCGTTGTCGTTGTCGCGCTGGTCGTACTGATCTGCCTCCAGCACGGCTGGTGGCCTTCTCGATTCGGGAGTATGCGGTGGGCCGACCCGCTCCTGTTCGGCGCGGCAGCGCTCGTGGGACTCGCGGTGGCGGGCACAGCTTGGGCGATCCGCACGCTCTACCTCGTGGCACGAGACCGTCGTCGCTCGTGGTGGATTCTTCCGGCTCCGGCTGCCGTGCTGGTCGCGTCGGCGATCGGGCTGCTCGTGCCACCGACCTCGTTCGACGAGGCGCGACCGGCGTTCGAAGCACTGGCGCAAGAGCTGCTGGCCGGCCCCGAAAGGCACCGCCGCGAGCTGGAGATCGGTCGATTCGATATCTCCTACGCCATGGCGGACGCCAACGGTGCTGTCTACTTCATCGAGGCCACCGGGTTCGGTCTCACCACCAGCTCCGGCTGGGTCTATTCGCCGAACGGCGAACCTGCCGGGTTCGACGACTTCTCGGCGAAGCCCCTAGGCGGGCCTTGGTATGAGTTCGCCGCGGTCTGGCGAACTTAGAGCCATGGCCGCAAGCCCAGGCAGGACCTCCCGGGCGGGTATTTCTCCTGACTCGAGCGCAGATCGACGCGTTCGTCCAGGACAACGGCTCCGACCGGCTTCATTCTCGGGGCGCACTCGGTGCCCTGTGACTGGACGAATTCGTCGATGAGGCGGTGCCGCTGTGGCGGTACCGCGGCGTGCTGCCGACCGAATTACCACCTGCGAAAACTCGGTCTGGCCGAATGCACTGTCGACGACGACGGCGTCTGCGCACGCTCGAGGTCCCGTGTCGCTCCGGTGTTCCGGCCGAACCGGCGGCCACGGAGCGATTCGGCCGGGACTTGCCGGCGGGCATCGCCTCGACGCGGAGCGAGTCGCGAAACCGTGGTCACGTGAGGTCATGTCGCTCGCCGAGATCCCGCACCGCTTCGATGGCCTCCTCGAGCGAGCTGACGTGCGCCACCTCGGGTGGCAACGCGATCGCGGACCAGCCGGGTCCGGCAACCAGTACCCGCGCGCTGGCCCGCTGCCCGGCACGGATCGTTTCCGGCGTGGCGGTCGCAGGCATCTGGGACCACAGCACGAGCACGCACGACCGGTCGTGGTGCGACAAGGCGGCCCGCAGAGCGGGATCGGGCACCGCCGCGCCCAGCAGCAACGCGACGATGCCCCGCTCCGCCAGCGCGGCTCGCAGCACTTCGAGCGGCAGCACGTGGTCCTCCCCCGCGGGGCACGCCAGGACGATCGGTGGTTGGGAGCGTGGGCGCCGGACCGGCGGGAACATGCGGTGCAGTCCCGCGATCGTCGCCCACGACAGCAGATGTTCCACTTCGATCAGGCCCCGCCCGGCGCTTTGCCCGGTGACGATCGCCTCGAACGCCGGACGGCACAGCCGGTTCCACGTCGCGACGACGCCGTCACGCGCGAGACAGGTGATGAGCACGCTGAGGGCGACATCGGGTTCGAACTCTTCGGCGGCCGCGAGTAGGGCGCTGCGATCCTCCGTTGCCGGATCGGCTTCGGCCAGTGCTCGTCGTGCGGCCGAGGCGGGGGTGACGCCCGTTCGAACGAGTTCGATCATGCGCCGCACCGTCGCGATCTCGGATTCCGAGTAGCGGCGATGGACGCCGGGCTGCCATGTCGGCGGGCCGATCCCGTAACGCCGGTTCCAACTGCGCAGCGTCGCGACCGGAACCCCGAGCCTGGCCGCCACGGCGCCCACCGTGAATTCCGCGGATCGGCGCTCAACCATCGCGGGACCGCATCTGCTCGAGATGGTCGCGATCGCGGCCGCGGGACTGCGCGACCGATGGTGGCCGAGGAAGGGGACGTCCACAGCGGAGCATCCTGCGCGGGTTCGGTATCGGCATGTCGTCTGCTCCTCGTCGCGAGCCGGGTGTTTCTTCACCGACCGTCGTCAGCGGGCGAAGTCGGCGAACCGCCTCGGCGAGTGGATGCGGTGTCGTGCGGAGCGTCGAATGCTACCCAAGTGATGCGTCGATTTTGCATCATTAGAGGAGTAGTGTGAAGCGCTAGAAGCCCAAAGACCCCAATGGGAGGACGTCATGGATCGACTCACTCGCACGCGACCACTCGGGCTGGTGGCCGGCGTCGGGGCGGCGTCGCTGGGCATACTGCTCGCCGCGCCCACCGCGACTTCCGCTCCGCCTGCGGAATGCCCGGCGCCGGGCCCGGCGACGGCGCGGTCTTCCGGCGGCGGCGCCTCATGCTCGGCAACCAGTGACGCCGGTGGCGCCGCCGCCGCTTACGGCATCGACGGAACCGCTGCCGCCGACGCCGCACCGGCCAGTTTGTCCCTCGCGATCGCGCAGAACGGTGGCACCGCGACCTCGAACTCGACCTATTTGTCCGGCCCGGCCGCGGTCGCCCTCGGCCCCGGCGCGAGCGTCACCTCATCCGGCGTGCGACCCGGGTTGTCGATCGGCATCGCAGGCCCGGGAGCCACGGTCGCGGTCACCGGCGTCTCGACGCCCACGTGTAGCGGCGGGTGGGCCTTCGCGGGCGACTTCCAAACGTTGCAGGGCTGTGTTTCGAATCGTTAATGCATCGTTATGGACACCATCTCTGGTAGTGAGCTGCGCGCCGCAGGCGCAGGAAAGGGATCGATGATGAGCATCGCGTCGTCCGAATCACCACTGGCCGACTCGGTCGGTGAGATTCCGGCGCTCGATGGCGCGGACTCGTTTCCGGTATGGCGGGAGGCGGTGCGGCGGGCGGTGCTCGACGAGATCGGTGATTTCCTCCTGCGGGCATGCCCGGCCGCGCTGCGTCGCCTCGGTGCGCAAGACATCCTGGTCCAGTACGCGATGGGCGGGAAGTGCCTGCGGTCGACCTTCATGTATCTGGGCTGGCTGTGCGGCGCAGCGGATGACCGGGCGGCCTTGCGGGCAGCGGCCGGTCTGGAGCTGCTTCACGCGTTCGCCCTTCTCCAGGACGATGTCATGGACCAGTCCGAGACGCGCCGAGGCGCTCCGTCCGCGCATGTCCGGTTCGCCGCACTGCACCGCGGCGCCGGTGCGCCCGGTTCCGCCACCAGGTACGGCGAGTCGGCCGCGACACTGCTCGGGGACATGTGCCTGGTGTGGGCCGAGCAGATGCTCCGGGAAAGTGGGCTCCCCGCGGCCGCGCTCGGACCGGTGTGGCCGTACTACGACACCATGCGGCTGGAACTGGCGACAGGGCAGTTCGAGGATCTGCTCAATGACGCCCGCGCCGAACCACAACTGACCTCGGTACTGGCGATCGCCCGAACCAAGTCCGGCAATTACACGGTGCGACGGCCCTTGGAGATGGGGGCCGCGATGGCAGGCTGTGATGCGTCCGTGCTCAACGCGCTGGGCCGGTACGGCACCGCGCTCGGTGAGGCATTCCAGTTGCGTGACGACCTTCTCGGCATCTTCGGAGCGCAGGCCGTGACCGGCAAGCCCGCCGACAGCGACCTCGGGGAGCGCACCGCGACCACCGTCGTGGTCCTCGCCCGGGAGATGGCGACCTCGTCGGCCCGGACCGAACTGGCGGAACTGCTGAATCGTCCTCGGCTCGACGCGGCGGACATCGACCGCGCCCGAGAGCTGATCGCCGAATCCGGCGCGCCCGCACGTGCCGAGACGATGATCGCCGAACTGGTGGCTGGAGCGCTGAGCGCACTGGATACCGCCACGTTCACCGCGCCGATGCGCGCCGCCCTCGGCCAGATGGCCACCGCCTGCACCGAACGCGTCGCCTGACAGGAGGCCCACCGATGCGCACCGTCAACGGCGCTACCGACCGGATCGTGATCGTGGGAGCAGGCCTTGCGGGGTTGTCGGCGGCCCTGCACCTGGCGGGCCGATCCCGAGAAGTCATCGTTCTGGAACGCGAATCGGTGCCTGGCGGGCGAGCCGGATACGCGGACCTCGGAGGGTATCGGCTCGACATCGGCCCCACGGTCCTGACCATGCCGGAGCTCGTCGACAGCGTCTTCGCCGCCGCCGGAGCTCGCGCCGCGGATCACTTGACGCTGGCGCCCGTCGAGCCGGCGTACCGGTCGCATTTCGCCGATGGCCGGACGTTGGAGGTGCACACCGACGCCGAACGGATGTACGAGGAAATCCGCCGGTTCGCCGGAGCCGGCGAAGCGGACGGCTATCGCCGTCTGCGGCGGTGGCTGACGCGCCTGTATCGAGCGGAGATGGACCCCTTCATCGCTTCCAATTTCGACTCACCGCTGTCGATGGTCTCCCCCGCCCTGGCTCGGTTGGTCGCGTTGGGCGGTTTCAGGCGATGGGATCGCGCCGTAGCACGACACATCCGCGACCCGGACCTGCGGCGTATCTTCACGTTCCAATCGCTCTACGCGGGCGTCGCGCCCAGCCGGGCGCTGGCCGCCTACGCGGTGATCGCCTACATGGACACCATCGGCGGTGTGTTCTTTCCGCGCGGCGGCATGCGCTCCGTTGCGATCGCGCTCGCCGACGCGGCGACCGCTGCCGGTGTCCGATTCCGCTACGACACCGCCGTGACCGCGCTGGAGAGCACCGGCTCGCGGATCACCGGCGTGTTCACCGGCGACGGTGACCGAATCGCCTGCGACGCTGTCGTGCTGACGACGGAACTGCACGAGGCGTACCAGCTGATCGCGCGCACACCGCGACGTCCGGTTCCGCTGAGTTCCGCCCCGTCGGCGGTGATCGCCCATCTCGCGTGTGCGCCCGCGGCCGGGATCGCGCACCACAGCCTGTTGTTCGGGACCGCCTGGGAGGAGTCATTCCACGAAATCACCGTCCGCGGGCAGGTGATGCGCGATCCCTCGCTGTTGGTCACACGTCCCACCGCTACCGATCCCTCGCTGGCGCCACCGGAGCGGGATCTGCTCTATGTCCTCGCGCCGGTGCCGAATCTCGAACGGGGCCACATCGATTGGGAGCAGGACGGGCCGGATTACATCGAGCGGATCGTGCAGATCGCGCAGGAACGCCTCGGTACGCGACTCGGCGATGTCGAGATCCTGCGCGTGGACACGCCGGCCGACTGGTCGCGCCGCGGCATGCGCGCCGGAAGCCCTTTCGCACTTGCCCACACATTCACTCAAACCGGTCCGTTCCGGCCCGCCAACATGATCCGCGGCGTCGACAACGTCGTGCTGGCCGGTGGCTCGACAGTGCCAGGGGTGGGAATACCCCCGGTGCTCATCTCCGGTCGGCTTGCCGCGGATCGCATCACCGGCCTACCGCCCGCCCGGCCTCTCCGCGTCGAACCGGTGGGAACAGGGCTCACCAACAGCCGAACTGATCGTTGACGTGATCGGAACCGAGATGACCCGCACAAGACTCGAAAGCACCCGGATCGGCGATTCGCCGCTCCAGCGGTCCTACCGCTGTTGCCGACAGCTCAACGCACGCCACGGGAAAACGTTCTTCTTGGCGACCCGGCTGCTCGCACCTGATCAGCGTCCAGCGGTACACGCCTTGTACGGATTCGCGCGCCGAGCCGACGACATCCTCGACGAGTTCGACCCGCACCGCGAACCCGCGGAAAGAGCCCGGCAACTGGATGCTCTCGCCACGCGTTTCCGTGATCGCGACGCCACCACCGACGTCGTTCTACCCGCGATTCTCGACACCGCCGACCGCTATGGCATACCGGCAGCCCTGTTCGATGCTTTCCTCGCATCGATGCGGATGGACCTGACCGTGACCGACTACCCGGACCGCGCCGCGCTCGACACCTACGTCTACGGTTCGGCCGAAGTGATCGGATTGCAGTTGCTCCCGGTACTGGGGACCGTCTGCGCCGCCGATGCCGCACCTTACGCCGCCGCACTCGGTAGGGCGTTCCAGCTGACCAACTTCCTGCGCGACGTCGGCGAAGACCTGCTGCGCGATCGGGTATACCTACCCGCCGACGAACTGGCCGCGTTCGGAGTCGACCGGGATCTGCTGCGCTGGTGCCTGGCGCGTCGGCGGACCGAGCCCCGGGTCCGCAAGGCCCTCGCGGCCCAGCACGCGCTCACCCGCGACGTCTACCGCTTCGCCCACGACGGAATCGCCCTGCTGCACCGCCGATCGCGACCCTGCGTCGCGACGGCGGCGACACTGTACGCGGAAATCCTCGACCGCATCGAGGACAGCGATTTCGCCGTGTTCGACTATCGCGCCACCGTGCCGAACCGGCGTCGAGTCCAGGTGGGTGCGGCCGGAGTCGTCAAGGCATGGTGGGCACGCCGAGGTTCCATTACAGGCCAGTGATTCCAGGGGCCGCCGACGTCATCCGGCTTCCCCTGACGGGCGAATCGGTTATGGCGGGCGCGACAGGTCGTCATCAGTATCCTGATGGCGTGATAACGCTTAGAAAAGAAGACGGTGCCGCGGACCTGGCGGGGATCATGAAGTTGAGTGTGGGCGTGAGCTGGGATCCGTCCTCCGGCACGAGCGGTGGCGCACTCGGCTGGGCGCGCCGCAAACGCGGTGTGGATCTCGATCTGGTCGCCGTGCTCATGCAGGGCAGCGAGCCGGTGCGCTTCGCGGGACTCGATTCCCTGGACCCGTTCGGCAACGGATCGGTCGCGCACACCGGTGACGAGCAGACCGGCGCCGCCTCCGGGGACGACGAGACCATCCACGTCACCTTCGCCGACGTCCCCTCCGCGATCGACGCCATCGTCTTCGTGGCCGCCGCGTTCAAGAAGGGCAGCTCGTTCGAGAAGGCGAACAACATCTCCTTCAAGATCTACGATGCCACCGGCGGAAACAGCCAGCAGGTCGCCGACATCTGGCCCTCCCTGCTCGGCACCGACAACGCCAATGCGGTAGCCCGCGCCTTCCGTAACGGCGATCAGTGGCAGCTCGAGGTCCTCAACCGCCAAGGCAAGGTCAAGCAAGGCGACATGCAGGCGCTGTTGCGCTTCGCCATGCAGTAGGCAGTCGGCAGTAGCGAGGGGAACCATCGACGTCCTCGAATCGCCCTGAAACGCGGATTTCAACACCGCGGGACAGGACGCGGTTACCCTGGGCGGATGCGATCCCGGTTCCGTAGGTACGTCCTCGCCGCGCTCGCCGCCGCGGCATCCACGCTGTTGCTTTCCACGCACTCTCCCGCCACCCCGCCGGTACGGCCGGTCGCCGGCCTACCGTCGCTGGGCGGCGAATTCCTCTGGGGCGTCTCCACTTCCGGATTCCAGTCCGAAGGCCATGCGCCCGACAGCAATTGGACGCGGTACATCGCCGCGAATCCCGGTTACGACGAACTTCGCGATTCGGTCGACTTCTACGACCGGTATGCCTCGGACATCCAGCTCGCGGCCGACCTCGGCGTGCGGGTGTTCCGGATCGGAATCGAATGGGCGCGAGTGCAACCCGCGCCGGGCGTGTGGGACGAGTCCGCGTTTCGTTTCTACGACGCGGTCATCGCCGCCGTCGAGCGGGCCGGGATGCGTCCGATGATCACCCTGGATCACTGGGTGTACCCCGGCTGGGCCGTCGACCGCGGGGGCTGGCGCAGTCCGCGGATGGTCGCGGACTGGCTGACCAACATGCGCACCGTCGTCGACCGCTACTCGTCTCGTAACCCGTTGTGGGTCACCGTGAACGAGCCCGTCGCCTACATCATGCACGAGGTCCGCAGGGGCGCCGCGGACGCAGGAGAGATGCTGGACCGGGTCGCGCAGGCGCACAACGCCATCTACGACTACATCCACCAGCAGCAGCCGGGTGCGCAGGTGACCAGCAATGTCGGTTATGTCGCCGGCTCGGAGGCGCAGGTCAACGGTGGTTTGGTGGACCGCATCGCCGACCGGCTCGACTACGTCGGCGTCGATTACTACTTCGCCTACGATCCGGCGCAGTCGCTGATCGAGTCCATCGCGAGGGCCAGCGGCTCGGCGATGCCGAACCTGCCGGGACCGCAGATCTGGGAGCTGCCGTTGCGCACCGAGGGCATCTACTATGCGCTGCAATTCTATTCGCGCCGGTTCCCAGGCAAGCCGCTCTACGTCGTCGAGAACGGCATGCCCACCGAGAACGGTCGTCCTCGCGCCGACGGTTACACCCGCAGTGATCACCTGCGCGACACCGTCTACTGGATTCAGCGCGCCAAGGCCGACGGCATGAACGTCATGGGCTACAACTATTGGAGCCTGACCGACAACTACGAATGGGGCAGCTACACCCCACGATTCGGCCTCTACACCGTGGACGTGCGCACCGACCCCACCCTCACCCGCCGCCCCACCGATGCCGTCGGCACCTACACGCAGCTCGTCGCCGCGGGCGGAGTTCCCGATCATTACCGGCCCACCCGGGGTCCGGCCCTCTGCTTCTTCGTCGATCCACCGGACAGCTGCCTTACCCCGGTAGCGGAGCGGTAGACCGGCCGGACGTGGCTAAGGCGTGCGCCATTTCTCGTCGGTGAGCAGGGTGCTGGCCTGCGGACCCATCAAGAGCATGCCACCGTCCACGACGTACGACGCGCCGGTGACATAGCTCGCCTCCGGTGCGGCGAGGAACGCCACTACGGCGGCGACCTCCTTGGCATGGCCGGTTCGGCCCAGCGGTACGCCCGGTCGGTGTTGCTCACGTGGATCGACGTCCTCCTGGCCCGTCATCGGTGTCGAAATCTCGCCGGGCGCCACCGAGTTGACGGTGATGTCGTGTTCGGCGAGTTCCAGTGCCAGCACCTTCGTCAGTGCTCCCAGGCCCGCTTTGGCCGCACAGTACGGTGCGGCGCCGACGCGGGGCGCGTGTTCGTGCACGCTGGTGATGTTGATGATCCGGCCGCCGTCGCCCGCGGCGATCATGTGCTCGGCGGCGCGCCGCGCGCAGACGAACGCGCCGTCGAGGTCGACCGACAGCACCTGCCGCCAGGTGTCGAAGTCCATTTCCATGACCTTCTGCGCCGACCCGGTACCGGCGCAGTTCACCAGCACATCCAGGCCACCGAGTTCACCGGCGAGGTCGTCGATCACCGACGCGGCGGCCGGTGGATCCGTCAAGTCGAGATGGCGCACGGCAGCGGTCCGCCCCTGTTCGCGCACTTGCGCGGCGGTGTCCTCCGCACCCGGCCGGTCGCGGCGGAACGTCAGCCCGACATCGATCCCGCCCGCCGCGAGTGCGACCGCGATCGCCGCACCGATCCCGGAGTCTCCCCCGGTCACCACGGCTCGCCGCGGAGCGCCTTCCCGTTCTTCTGGTAGTGGAGCTGTAGTAGCCATGTTCCGCGACTACCCGGCCGGGCGCGGACAACACTCTCCGCTCCCGGCCACCATTCCGTGCGGTTTCGCTTCAGCGCATTCCCGAACCGGTTGTCATTGTTTCCCACCGATGGGGTAATCGCGCGGTGGGAATGGAGGTGGCGCATGCCGGATATCCTGGCCTGCCTGCGTGGGCCGCTCACGGGCCGCGACGTGTTCGACCCGCGGCGAATCGAGGTGGCCGACTTGCTCGATCGAGCTCGGAACTCCGCGCCTCCCCCGCTTGCGCGGATCGCCCGCCCCACCCCCGTGCGGCGCGGCGCATGAGGGTGGTCGTCACCGGCGCGAGCGGCAACGTGGGCACGGCGTTGTTGCGGGTGTTGCGTGCGGACGGCTGCGAGATCGTGGGGATCGCTCGCCGCGCACCGGATCCGGCGTGCGAACCCTATTCGGCGGCCCGGTGGGTGTCCTGCGATATCGGGGCCGCCGGCTCCGTCGAGACCTTGCGCGCGGCCTGTGCGGGCGCCGACGCACTGGTCCACCTGGCATGGGCGATTCATCCGCGTCGCGGCGACCCTCCGATGCGCAGAACCAACGAGACCGGCACGGAGAACGTACTGCGAGCAGCAGCCGAGACCGCGGTGCCCCACTTCGTCGCCGCTTCCTCGTGCGCCGCCTACACCCCGGCCGACCGATGGCGCCGCGTTTCCGAAGAATGGCAACGGTCCGGGGTGCCCGGTAGTGCCTATAGCGCGTCCAAGGCGCGGTTGGAGAGGCGTCTGGACCGCTTCGAGGCGAGCAACCCGGAGATCCGGACAGCGCGTATTCGTCCGTGTGGAATCGCGCAGGCCGAGTCCGCCGCCGAACTGGCGGATTGGATCCTGCCGCCGTGGCTGCCGAGGTGGCTGCTCGGCAGGCGCCTGTTGCCCGTTCCACTGTGGCGTGACTTCCGGCTACAGCTCGTGCACAGCTCGGACGTGGCCGCGGCGATCGGGCGCATTGTGCGCCATCGTGCGGCGGGAGCGTTCAACCTCGCCGCCGAACCGACTCTGCACGCCGACGCGCTCGCGACCACGTTCGGAGGTTTCCGCCTGCCGACGCCACGGGCAGCGCTCCATGCCGCCGCCTGGCCGGGATGGTGGACCGGACTCCAGCCGTTGCACCCGGGATGGCTCGCCCTCGCCGACCGCGCGTGCCTGCTCGACTCCTCCAAGGCGCGAGGTGAACTCGGGTGGTCTCCCCGCTTCGGCGCGCATGAGGTCTGCGCGGAACTGGTATCGGCCATGCGTGCCGGGCGGATCGGTCACAGCTCGCCGCTGGCGCCTGCCCGGCAGATCAGGGTCGGACGTCCGTCTCATCAGAGTCAGCGTCCACGCGGCGAGCACGAGCGTGACCGCTGGTGATCGAAAGGCCGGAGTTGTACCCGTCGCCGCACTTCGTGTCGTTGCGAAAGAGGGGTTGGTGAAACCCGTATCGTCGCCATCGAACAAGTAACGCATCTCTGCTCGTCCTGCGCTGCGTGAGCACTGAAGCCGCGCTGGAGGCTAGAACAGCCGACCATACTGGTAAGGAGAGCGATGTTCACCCACAACAAGGATCTCCAGTTCGAGGTTCGCGTGGACCGTCCCGACCCCCGCTTCGCGACCCTGTTGCAAGAACAGTTCGGTGGCGCCAACGGTGAATTGAAAGCCGCCATGCAATATTTCAGCCAGGCGTTTCTGTTGCGTAAGAAGCATCCGAAAACCTACGACCTGTTCATGGACATCGCCACCGAGGAATTCAGTCACCTCGAGATCGTCGGCGCCATGATCACGATGTTGCTCGACGGGCTCAACGACGATCTGAAACAAGCCAACGAGCGGTGCGACTGGATGCCGGTCGTGTCGACGTCCGGCGGACGGGACCAGGTCATCCACCAGGTCGCGGTGAATCCGCTGTACTTCGTGTTGAGCGGCGGCGGACCCGCGGTGAAAGACGCGGCGGGCGTGCCGTGGTCGGGCTCGTTCGTCGACTCCAACGGTGAGCCGTCGGTCGACCTGCGCAGCAATCTCGCCGCAGAGTCCCGCGCCAAGATCGTCTACGAGTACCTCAAGCAGTTCACCGACGATCCCGGCGTGCAGGACACGCTTTCGTTCTTGATGACCCGCGAAATCGCGCACTTCCAGCAGTTCACCGCGGCGCTGAACGAATTGCCGATCAATTTCCCACCCGGAGCGCTGCCCGGCGACGACCGGTTCCAGAACGTCGCGTTCAACATGTCCAACGGCGCGGCGAGCGCCCGTGGTCCCTGGAACGAAGGGCAGGGACCGTGGCCTGCGGGCACGGAATGGCGCTATATCGACAATCCGGTCACCGAATGGCTCGACACCGACGACCGGGTGAATCACGGCGCCGAGACCAACCCCGACGGCGAGCCCGCGGTCCACGGCACCAAACCGTTCACTCACGAACTGCATATGCCGGACTGACCTTGCGCCTTCGCCGCAGTTCGGATGTGGCGGCTCAGGCGCTCTCGCGGCGCGCGGCGCATCGAAGCCGCGCGCCGCGCGCATGATCCGGAATCAGTGCCGCGGCTTGCTGATCGCGTCTTTGGCGCGATCCATCATCGCGGCGAACGGTCCCACCAAAACGTTCGCGGTCGCGGACTCCACTCCCGGATGCGGCCGGGTCGGGGCCATCGTCTCGGCGAGTTCCACCGTCCTGCGCATCCGTTGCAAGGTATCGGCGTCGAGTTCCTCGCGCAGCTGCGTGAATTCCTCTCGTTCTTCGTGGTCGGCATGCGCCAGCACGGCTTCGCGCAACGCGGCCAGTTTCACCTGGAATTCCATCGAGCTGATGTCGAGTTCCTCCATCGCCGCGAGCTGCTTTTTGGCCTTGTTCTCTTCCTCCAGCCGCGCATCGACGACGGAAGCTCCGTCACCGATTTCACGACGGGCACGCGGGTGGATGATCTCCTCTTCGGCTGTTTCGTGCACGGCGAGCAGACGCCGCAGTTCGAAGAACTTGCTCTCGCGCTCCACCGGATCGGTGGTGTCGGCGGTCTCGACGAACAGTTGCCGGATCCGGCCGTGCTGGTGGACGAGGAAATCGATCGCGTCGGTGGTCGAATCGATCGTGGTTGCCATAGTTGATCTCCCTCGGGCTGTCGGGACGGGCTGACAAACTACGTCCGTCGCGGCGGTACCCGGCAGCGGTCACGCGAAACCGCGCGGATGACCCGCTAGTTGCGGCCGCTACCGGCGATAGGGGCTGGATATACCGAAGTCGGCACGCGATGCCGCCACGGGCGGTGGATCTCCGAACCCGGCAGGGAAGCCAATTCCGGTATCCAGCGCCGCACGTAGTTCCCCTCGGGGTCGTAGCGTTCCGCAGCGCCGGCGGCGCCCGGGTCGAGACGTCCGACGGAGAACGGAATGCGCAGGCTTCCCGCCACCTGCTGCCAGGTGAAGCGGCCGCTCGCGGCGTCGGCGTCGAGCAGCCACCGCCGGAAGTGTTCGGCGCCGACCCGCCAGTCCACCCGCAACGTCGTAGTGAGGAAATCGGCGGCGATCACCCGCGCTCGTTCCGGCATCCATCCCTGCGCGGCCAGTTGCCGCATCCCGGCGTCGACGATCGGGTATCCGGTACGGCCGTCACGCCAGGCACGGACCACGACCGGATCATGGGGGTGCCGCTGGCGGAGGCGATCACCGTACCGGGCGATGTCGGCGCGGGCGGCGAGGAACTGGAGATGGAAGTCGCGCCGAGCGAGAAGGCGGAGGAAGGCGCGTCCGTCCGTCGTCGCCATGTCGGTGCGATGCGCCATCTCGGCCGCGGAAAGACAGCCGAAATGCAGGTACGGCGACAGCCGGGAATACCCCTCCCTGGTGAGATCGCCTCTTGGCCTGCCGCGTGACGGGTTCCGGTCGTCGGTGCAGCCCCGCCACAGCGCACGCCCTGTGATCTCCCCGCCGACGGACAGCTCCGGTGAAACAGCGGCATCGCCGAGTTCGTCGAATCTGGGAACGGGATCACTGTCGAGGCGAGGGACGATCAACTCCGACGGCTTGACCAGGGGACGCCGCTTGGGAGCTTCCAGCCATCGGCGGAAGTAAGCCGGGAAGTCGGGAACCTGGTCGCTCGCTCCGTGCGGGGCGCAGTCGGACGGATCGACGGCGGTGATGGTGGCGGGATGGGTATGCAGCAGGCAACTGCGACGCGCCAGCCGTTCCCGCAGCGCCCGTGTCCGGCAGCGGCTGTACCAGGTGGCGTCCTCGGCGACGTGGACGCTGTCGGCGTGTACCTGCGCCGCCACCTGATCCACGGCATCCACGTAATCGCCGTGTCGGATCACCAACTGTCCACCGGCGCAGCGCAGTTCGGCATCGAGCTCGGCCAGCGCGGCGGAGAGGAACCGAAGCTGATTGCCGGCGGGGCGGGCGCTGCCGACGATACGGTCGTCGACGACGAAGAGAGGAACCACCGCCGCCCCCTCGCGCACGGCGGCCAACAGGACGGGATTGTCGTGGACACGCAGGTCACGGGTGAAAAGTGCGATTGTTATGGCCATCCGGTGGTCATTTTCGACGACAGGCACCCGTCGAGCGGATCGACGACGGCGGAATCGGGCATTCGGTTTGCGGTGGCCGCGCCGAGGCGGGCGATATCGGAGTAATGATGTTTACGCCAATGCTGCGGGACCGCGGCTGCCATGTCAAGTCGGAAACACGCGCAGCGCCCTCGGTCAGCGTTCGCGGAACAGATCGATGAGCCAGGGTTCCAAGTCGGCGCTGAGCGCGGTCAGGTCCGGCTCTTCCGATTCGTCGAGCGCGTCGGCGGTGAGTTGACGTACGGCGTAGACGACGCCCATGTAAGCCGTGACGGACAGGGGTGGTTGCCGATCGCTGCTCGCGCCTTGCACCAAACCCCGGATATGTTCGGCGAACCGGCGTAGCGACTGCCTTCTCCGGCGGCGGACGGCGGGCCCGAGCGCATCGATCTCGACCTGGTAAGCGCGAGCGACGACCACGTCGTCCTGCAAGGTGCCCAGGTACCGGCTGAGGGCCGCACCGACGACGGACCTGCGGTCTCTGCCTTTGATCTCCGCCGTGATGAGCTGGGTCAGCAGCACTTGGATGAAGCGGTCGTAGCCTGCGAAGACGCATTCGTCCTTGTTGGCGAAGGCGTCGTAGAAAGCCGCCAACGAGACTCCGGCCCGCTTCGCGATGTCGGTGGGGCCGAATCCGGAGTAACCGCGGGCGGCCAGCAGTTCGGTCGCCGCGGCCAGCAGCCGTTCTCGCTGCGCGGCCAGCACCTGCTCCCGCGCCAGCTTGTGCCGACCACGCGGCAACGCCTCCGGAAGTGTGAAGAACACTCCGTTTCGCACCGGCGTGATCGGTGCGTCGGCGGGAGCGGCGGACACCCTTGCAGACTACCGAGCGGGCGAGTCACCACCACGAGCCGCCCGGACGACCGGCTCGGCCATCGCACAAGCGCGCGCACGGCCTCGTGCGTGCGGTCGCGGTCGGCGGTAATCCGAGTTCGGGTATGGGTGCGGCGTCAGTGGGTAGCCGCATCACATGACAGACAGACCCCTCGCACTCGTCACCGGAGCTTCCAGCGGTATCGGCTTCGAGCTGGCTCGGCAATTCGTCGAGCACGGCTACGACGTCGTGATCGCCGCCGAAGACGACACCATCAAGACCGCCGCCGCGTCATTGCTCGACCCGAGCTTCGAGGTGCGCCCGGTGCAGGTCGACCTGCGGACGGCGGGCGGCGTCGAACAGCTCTACCGGGCCGCCACCGAATACGGGCGGCACCCCAGCGCTGTCGCCTTGAACGCGGGCGTCGGCCGCGGCGGCACGTTCCTGGAGACCGATTTCGACGACGAACTGTCCATCATCGATCTCAACATCCGCTCGACCGTGCACCTGGCCAAACTCGTCCTGCCCGGCATGGTCGAGCGCAACGACGGCAAACTGCTCTTCACCTCCTCCATCGCCGCCACGATGCCCGGCGCCGGCCAAGCGGTGTACAACGCGTCGAAATCCTTCATCCAGTCGTTCGCCGAAGCCCTGCGCGAAGAACTGCGGGACACCGATGTCACCGTGACCGCCCTGCTGCCCGGCCCCACCGACACCGACTTCTTCCGCCGCGCCGGGATGCTGGGCACCCGCGTCGGCCGCATGACGAAGGACGATCCCGCCGAGGTGGCCCGCCAGGGCGTCGAGTCCCTGCTGAGCGGCCGGCAACAAGTCTTCGCCGCCTCGCTGCTGTCCAAGGCTTTCGGCCTGGCCAATCACGTCCTGCCCGACGCCGTCAAGGCCAGAGCCCACCGGATCCTCTCGACACCTGCCCGAACCGGCTCTCATTAGCCCCTGGTCGCGAGCGTCGACGACGTCGCGCAGAGGTCAGAGAAAGGCAGATCATCCCGTGAAGCGAATCCCTACCGCGGCGGGGACGGAGGCGCAGCAATCACCGCAGGCACTGGGGCGGTACCGACCGGCGGTGGAAGCCGCTCGGCACGCCCTGGTCACCGATGGCGTTCACCTGATGCCCGCCGCACTCACGACATCAGCTCTCGGTCTGGAGACAGCGGACTGGGATCGCTTCCGTCGACATTGGGAAGATCTGAGCACAGACGTCTACGCCGGCGCCCACGGAACATGCAGGCTGCGCCGTTACGGGCAGTTCTCGCTCACCGGCTCGAGCGAGCGGATCGGGCGGTTGCCGCAGGATTCGTTCGTGCAGCCGGAGAACAGCAATCCGCTCTACATCGGCGTGGATCGCACTTTCGAGCCCCTGACCGAATCCTTCGTGGCCGACCCCGTGTTCCTGGCGGTGCTGCGACTGCTCGCGCGGATGGCGACGGCATTGGACGCCCCGGCGCGATGGAGCGCGAAGGTACATCCCTTCCGTGTGATCGCATCGGCGGACGCGAACGGTCTGCCCACACCGGAAGGCCGCCACCGCGACGGCGTCACACTCGTCTCTTCGCTTCTGGTCGGCAGGCAGAACGCTGCCGGTGGCGCGAGTTCGGTATTCGATTCGAACGGAAGACGGCTGCTGCGAAGCACACTCGGCAGGCCGGGAGCGCTGCTGCTCGGCGACGACCGCCGCACCCTGCACAGTGTCTCGCCGGTACGTCCGGTCGACCGAAACCGCCCCGCCTATCGCGATGTTCTGGTGGTGACGTTCGCTCCGGGCTGAAGCGTCCGGCTCGATCCGGAGCGTCAGGGACGGAAACAGTTGGTGCGCAGGGCGCTTCGGACGCGAGCCGTCGACCGTGGCGTGGCCCGGTGCTGGAACCGGGCCACGCACAACGGTCAGCCGAGCGGCAACTCCAGGCAGGAGGCCGCGCCGGCCGGTGAACTGATGGTGATCCGGGAGTCGATCGAATTGGCATGGGAATAGAGGAAGTCCATGCCGTCGATGACCAGCATCAATCGGTGGCCGTCCGGCACGTCGTAGGCGGCTGCCTGCAAGTCCCAAGCGACGGTGGCGGGCATGCCCGACTCGACTGTTTTCGGCTCGTGGGTGATGATTCTCGCCGAATCGTCCTCGTCGACATCGAGCAGGTAGGCCACCACCGTCGCGGCCTCGTCGGTACTGTCGATGGTCACCTGCAACCGCGGGATCCCGCGAATCTCCCGGGCTATCCCGCCGCGCGCCGCCAGCAGCGGCCCCGTCGACCACACCAGGGCATGGCTGCGATCGATCTCGTTGGTCCGGTAGATCTTGGGATTGCCCGCCCACTCTTCCTGGCCGGTGGCCATGAGCTTGTCCATCGCGAGGACCTGTGGCTCCTTGCCCACGGTGAAGCTGCGCTGCCAACCGGCCGTTCCCTCGGGCGTCAGTGCGCCGTCGCCGCCTTCACGCTCATCGGTCAGGATCAGCGTTTCGGTGTCGGTGGTGACGTCTGCCCACGAAGCCTTCTCCTCCCGCCGCGCCGGTTCGATGATCACGTTCTGGCCGTTCCCGGATGGGGTGGTCACGTAGGTGAACATGACCTGGTTGCTGATCTCCGGCCACGTGTCGACGCCGTTGTCCTCGCGTTTCAAGTAGTGATCGAGCCAGGCATACGCCTCGCGCAGCGGCTCGTTCGGTCCCGCTCCCGGCATGGGTGGAGCGATCAGCCCGGGGCCTTCCGGCGCCGCGTGATCGCCGATCCACATGTTCAGTCGCTTGGGCCGCGGCAGCTTCTCGAAGGTTTCCAGCACCTGGTTGACGGGGAAGAGCCCTTCGTGCCAGGTATTGGAGAAGAAGGTCGGGATCTCGCGGGAGCCGACATAGCTTTCCGGCGCGCGGTCGGTGCCCCAGTCGACGACCGGATCCATATCCGTGCCCTCCGCGAACTTCGCGAGGATCTCGAGCGTTTCCTCGTCGAACTTGTCCGCGGGGTCGCCGCCGGTCAGGGCGATCAGCGCGTCCACCGCCCGCAGGTGGCGAGTGTGGTTGTCATACAGGCTGGTAGCGAGGTTTCCCCATGTGCTGAGTGCCACGACGACATCCACCCGGTCGTCGTGCGCGGCCACGAGCTGACTGATGCCCGAGCCGTAGGACTCGCCCATGAACGCGACGCCGCTGGGCGAGAGCTCGTCTATCGCGTATTCGAGCACCGCGGAGCCGTCCTCCCGATCCTTGGGACCAGCCACGTCGACGGTCCCTTCCGATGTGCCGAACCACGGCAGGTTGGTACCCGGCAGCGCGGTCCAGCCGATGCCGCGTGGCGTGTAGGCCAGCACGTGGTAGCCCTTCACCGCGAGCGTGAGGTAAGCGTATTCGAACAACGGCCAACCCACGGGTGTCCATCCGGCGGGAAAGACCACCAGCGGGCAAGATCGGGTGCTGGTCTGCCGCAGCATGTGCGCCGACAGCCCGATCCCGCCCGGCGCCTCGATGCGCGGGAACGTCGGGACGGCGACGTTCAGCGCCCGGCTCACCAAGTCGGCCACATCATCGGGCACGAGCCCGTCGCCGCTACGCTTGCGCAGCGCAGCCACCAGGTTCGACGCGAACTGCACTGCTTCCGGGCGGACCTGCCCCCGCGCGTCCCAAGCCCCCTCGACCGCGATTCGAGCGAGCTGTTCGGACGTGGTCCCGACGATCGGATCTCCCTGTGACATCGGCGTCATCGATCCTTCCTGCCAGTTTCTGCGGAACTGCGGACCGCAGCAGCTTGACATGACAGGCGATAGGCTGTCCTAGATTTCGATGATGTGTTCTCCGTTCGCAACAGGCCCTGACCAGCGGAAACGCGGGGGCGGAGGCCCACATTGACGGCGTTCGCGGCCGTAACGTCATCGCGAGCGGCGTTCGAGGAAGCTCGAACGCCGACTCGTGCCGGTCTCCCGACGCGGCAACCGGCACCCTACGGAGACTCGGCGTCGATCCGGCCTCCGATCGCGGTCCGGAAGAAGACCTCGGCCCCCGGCACGGGTTGCCGCGTCGGGCCGCACTCACCCCCGTTCGTCACCGAGCTTGACCGGCAGGGACAGCGGGCCGATGGTGAAGAAGGACGGCGAATACGGGATGTTCTCCGGATCGATGGCGAGTTCGAGGTTCGGCAGCCGTCGATAGAGCGAGGCGAGCGCGAGCCGTCCCTCCAAGCGGGCCAGCCCCGCGCCGATGCAGTACCGCGGTCCATGGCCGAACCCGAGATGTCCGCCGTGCTGCTTGCGGGTGATGTCGAACTCGTTCGCCGTCTCGCCGTACTGGGCCGGGTCGATCCCGCATGCCTGGTAGGCCACGCCGACCGCCTTACCCTTGGGAATGGTCACGCCCGCCACGGTGACTTCCGTCAGCGTGAACCGCCAACTCGTCATCATCACCGAATGGCGGTAGCGCACAGTCTCTTCCACCACATCGGCCCAGCGGTCCTCGGCCTTCGCCAGCGCGAGCTGATCGGGATGCCGCGACAGCGCCAGAATGGCGTATCCGAGCATGTGCACCGTGGTCTCGTGGCCGGCCACCAACATGATCCACAGGACGGCGACCAGCTCTTCGGCCGTGAGCTTGTCCCCCTCGTCGCGGGCTTGCACCAGGCCCGTGGTCAGGTCGTCCCCGGGCTCCCGCTGCTTGCGGTCCGCCAGTTCGTACAGGTACAGCATGAGGGCGTTCTGCGTCGCGAACGCCTCCTCGGGCGGAGTGGTGTGCGCCAGAAGGGTCGCGGTCCAGCGCCGCAGCCGATCCCGCTCCGGTTCCGGCACTCCGAACAGTTCACAGATCACCGCCATCGGCAGGGCTTCGGTGAAGGTGGGCACCAGGTCGACACCGTCGCCTGCCGCCACCACCTCGTCCAGCAATCGGTCGATGATCTGTTGGACGCGCGGCTCCAGAGCCTGCACCCGGCCCGGGGTGAACGCCTTGCTGATCAGGCCGCGAAGCCGACGATGGTCGTCGCCGTCCTTGGTGGACAGGTGATCGCCCTGCACGATGGCACGCAAGGGCCAGTCCTCGGGAATCGAACCGTCGTACAGGGCGGGCCAGTGCTTCGGATCGCGGGCGAAGGTCTTGTTGTCCCCGGCGAGGATCTCGCGCACCGCGTCGTGGGTGAGCGCCAGGTAGGCGGGCACGCCACCGGGGAACTCCACCTCGACCACCGGCGCGATCTCCCGGAGCCGGATACAGGTGTCCAGCAGATCCTCGTTCGCCGCGGGGAATGCGGGCAGGCTGGTTGTCATCGGTTTCCCTTCTGCGCGTGAGCCCTTCAGCCGTCGTAGCGACGGTCGTGCACGAGTATCACGGCGAGTCCGCCCGACGAACCGGTCAACGGACGGATCCTGCCTCCAACCGGAAGCCGAACGTCGCAAAACGAAATTTCGGGCACTGCCGGACCGCCCGCGGCAGCGGTCGGGTGGCGGCGTTCCGGCGGTCCGGGCGGACAATCAGCACGCCGGTCGACTGTTGGCGAAGGCGAGTTCGTGATCCGAGTCGCCGGGAAGGCACTTGCCGGGGCCGGGTCGAAGGTGGGGCGTCGGGGGGCGGGCGAGGTCGGCGTGGCGAAGTCGGCGTTTCGCGAGGACACTGAGGACGTAACGCCCACCTCGTCCCCAGGAGCACATGCGATGGCAACCAACGGGCCTTTCGGCATCGATCCGGAAGATTTCGAACGCGCCCTGCGTGGGGCGGGCACCGAGCTCCGCGACCTGCTCGGAAAAGCCGGCGTATATCTGGATCGCGTAGATCAAGCGAGCCTCGGTTCACTGGCGTCGCTGTTCGGTCAGTTCGTTCAACCGGAACGGCCACGTCCACCGGAAGCCGAGGGCGAGACCACCGGGGAGACCGGCAGCGGGGTGTGGGCGATCTACAGCATCGATGACCTCGGCGAGGCCCGGGTCGACCAGGTCTTCCCCAGCGAACTCGAAGCCTTGCGCGCGCATCGCGACAACACCGATGCGCGCCGTCGGGTGCGGTTCCTGCCCTATGGGGTTCCGGCGAGCGTGCTGGACGCGCCCTGACGGCGCTGACGCTCCCACGAGTAGCAGCCGGAGACAGAGCTGCCGTATCGGTACCGCGACGAACTGCCCGAACGAGGCGCTAGACGCTCGCCGACGGCTTCATCTGGGCGACGATCGCGGCTCCCATCCACCGGCGTAGGTATCGTCGCAGGTCGTCCTCGCCGCGTGGCGGGTTGCCCGGAGAGATGAAGAAGGACTGCATCGTCCGGAGCACGTATTCGACGAGTTCGTGCAGCGACTCGTCGTCGTATCCGTAACGCTCCCAATCGACGTCGAAGCGCTTGATCATCGTCATCCCGAACGCTCGCGCTTCTTCGGAGGTGAGGCTTTCGGGGTGAACGTTCGAGTACGTGCTCGACAGCAAGATGCCGAGGTGGGGCGTTCGCCGTACCTCGGCCAGCGTGTAGACGACTGCCTCGGTCATCGCTTCCACGGCGTCTTCGATACCGCTGACCTGCTGCGTCAGCCGATCGAGGAAACCGTCGACCGACGCGATCGCCGCGGCCGTCATCAGCGCGTCCGCACTCGGGAAGTATCGGTAGACCGTCTGACGGATGACACCGAGCGACTCCGCGACGTCGGCGATGCTGATCTCCGCACCCGTGCGCCCGATCAGATCGACTGCGGCGGCGACGATTCGGCGAGAAGCTTCCTCGTCGTCTTTCGGCGGACTCCCGCCCCACCCGCGCCTTCGTGCCACTGCCCGCTTCCTCGACTCGAAGCCTGTCGCTTGCGAACCCCCTGAATGGAAAGCCTGCCGACCATCCGGATCAGAGATCGACCGTATCACAGGGTGGCCCCCTCCCCCGGCCCGTTGTTCGAGCGTCCGATTGTCATCATACACGAGAGCCATTTTGTGTATGATCACCGAAACAACATGGCTCGCGACATCCGAGCGATGCCCCCGGGCCGGTGCATTTCGAAAGACGAGGTACAGCCAGTGACCGATCTTCAAGTCCGGAAGATGCGCTTCGCATTCGCCGACTACGACGTGCCCTTCTTGTGGAACGAGGAGAATCCGGCCTTCTCGTCCATGGCCAACGCGGTGTCTTTCCTGGCGATCGGCTTCGAGAAGATGATCGTCAACATGATTCGCGAGGCCATGCCGCTGATCACCGATCCAGCGGTCGCTGAGGAAGCCGACGCGTTCGTACGCCAGGAAGGACAGCATTCCACCGCCCACCGCCAACATGCCAACGGCCTCATCAGGCGCTACCCGGGGCTACAGGAGACACTCAACGAAGTGATCGCGGAATTCGATCGCCTCACCGTGAACACTTCGGTCGAATACCGGCTCGCCTACACCGCCGACCTGGAGGCGACCTTCACCCCGGTGTTCAAACTGATGCTCGACAACGACGACACGCTGTTCCGGCCGGGAGACGACCGGGTAGCCTCCCTTTTCATCTGGCACTTCGTCGAAGAAGTCGAGCATCGAAGTTCCGCATTGATCATCTTCGATTCGGTCGTCGGAAGCGACGTATACCGGATGCGCATGGCTCCGTCGATCTTCCGTCACGTGATGAAGGTGATCCGGTTGGCCTGCGCCGGCTTCAATGAGCATGTCCCGCTGGAGGATCGGAAGATCGACGCATTGTCGATGTTCGCGTCCTATCGGCGTATGCAGAAGCTGCGTAAGTGGTTGCCGTTCCTTCATGCCGAGGACAACGGAACGATGCCCCGCGCGTTCGACCATCTTCCGCTCCGCGAGCAACTCGTCGCGTTGGCGGGCGTCATTCGCAGTCAGCTGCCGAAGCACAACCCGGACCACGAGAAGCTGCCCGCACTCGCCGGCGTGTGGTTCGAGCGCTACGACGCCGGCTACGACGTGTCGCACTGGTACACCGCTGACACGGTCGCAGGATAGGAGTGGACCGATGGCTGACCTTTGCGCGCCCACCTTCGACCAACTCGCGACGGAACTCGGCTTCGCCTGCGCGGAGGTAGGCGGACTGGTCGAGGTGCGAAATCCTTTCGCGCTGGAGAACTGGACGCTGCCCGTACTCGAGTTCACGATCGTCCTGGGGGCGATACTCGCGCTGATCTACGCGATCGTGCGTTTGCGCCGCCACGGCGATCCCACCAACTTGGTGCTCTGGTTCGGCGCGACCGCATACCTGTTCATCATCGAACCACCCTTGTACTTCCCGGCGGCCTTCGGTATCGATGCGCATGTCGACACGATGTTCGCGCACAACTTGTTCACCGTGGAATTTCTGTGGGGCCGATTACCGCTCTACATCATCGCGATCTATCCGTTCATGGCCACACTGGCCTTCGAAATAGTCAGGATGCTCGGAGTCTTCCGGCGGTACGGGGTACTTGCGGGATCGGTGTGCGTGGGCTTCGTCCACCATGCCTTCTATGAGATCTTCGACCATCTCGGACCGCAGCTGCGGTGGTGGGAATGGTCGATCGACAACCCGATCAATCAGCCGATGTTCGATTCGGTGCCACTTCCGAGCGTCGTGGTATTCGCGGCTTTATGGCCGATGTCTCTGGCGTTCTGTGTCCAGTTGTTCGTCGGCCGCCACGTCGATCGAGGGCAATCCTTCTCCGGGCCGCAATTGGTCTGGCGCACGGTCGTCATCGGCATACTCGCCTCGTTGGGCACGGCGGTGTTGCCGATCCCCGCGACGGTGTTGGGGATGGGAAGTACCACGGTGCGCGGATTCCTCTACGCGACCGAACTGGTGATCGTCACCATTGTCGCCGTCGTGATCCTCACCCGCCAGTGGCTGCGGCTGCGGCGAGCCTCTGCGGAGAGCGCGCCCTACACCAACGCCTTCGTCCGGATCTACAGCGTGGTGTACCTGGGCGTCATGGCATTCCTCTGGGTGACCGCGTTGCCCGACTTCTTCGGCGCCGTCGACGGCGTGACGAGTGAAGGCGACCCCATCGGGAATCTCTGGTACACCCTGGCGTGCTTCGTCGTCGCCATTCTCTGCGTGATCGCCGTGTTCACCGTGCCCCACAGGAAAGCGCAGGAAATCAGCGCTCCCTCTGTTGCCGAAGATGCCGTTACTCGCACGGCATAGCGGCGGACAGCCGAGGCTGCGGGCGGCGGGCGTCGCAGGGCGTCTGCCGCCCGCCCGGCCGGGGGTGTGACGCCGGGCTCGCCGGGATTTTCCGAGCCTGCGCGCGGGTTGTACCAGGGGCCGATATGAGGAGGTCATGTGACACGGGAGTACAACCGGAATCCCGCGGCGATCGCCGCCCTGTCCCCTGAGCAGTACCACGTCACTCAGGAGAACGGGACCGAGCGGGCGTTCACGGGCGAGTACTGGGACAACCACGAGCCGGGTATCTATGTGGATGTGGTGTCCGGTGAGCCGTTGTTCGCCTCGGTCGACAAGTTCGACAGCGGATCGGGATGGCCGAGTTTCACCAAGCCGATCGACGCCGGGAACGTGGTCGAGAAGCGGGACTTCAGTCATCTGATGGTCCGCACGGAGGTGCGGTCGACGCACGGCGACAGCCATCTCGGGCATGTGTTCACCGACGGCCCCCGCGAGGCGGGCGGCTTGCGGTACTGCATCAATTCGAAAGCGCTGCGCTTCATCCACCTCGACGATCTCGAGGCGGAAGGCTACGGACAGTACAGGACTCTCTTCGCGAAGGAGAAGGCGTGACCGACACGCGCAAGGCGATTCTGGCCGGTGGATGCTTCTGGGGTATGCAGGACTTGATCCGCAAGCAGCCGGGAGTGGTGTCGACGCGCGTCGGCTACACCGGTGGACGCAACGAGCACCCCACGTATCGCAATCACCCGGGCCATGCGGAGGCCGTGGAGATCGTCTACGACCCGGCCCGGACGGACTACCGGAATTTGCTGGAATTCTTCTTCCAGATCCACGACCCGACGACCAAGGACCGCCAGGGCAACGACATCGGCAGCAGCTACCGATCGGCGATCTTCTATCTCGATGACGACCAGAAGCGCACCGCCCTGGACACCATCGCCGATGTGGAGGCCTCGGGGCTGTGGCCCGGAAAGGTGGTCACCGAGGTGACCCCGGCGAGCGCGTTCTGGGAGGCCGAGCCCGAGCATCAGGACTACCTGCTGCGCTACCCCGACGGCTACACCTGCCACTTCCCCCGGCCGGGGTGGAAGCTGCCGAAACGGCAGACCACCGCGCAGTAGGACAGGACGCCTCGGCGGGAGCTCACGTGAGCTCCCGCCGAGGTGCTCGACGGAAAGCTGTGACCTCATGGACTCCGGTCCTACCGCACACCGATCACTGCGACGGCCTTTGGAACGGGCCGGATAGAGGTCGTGACCGGCCGGGGTGACGGAAGGCTTTGCGATGGAAGCCTTCTCGATTCCCGGGCCTCCCCGCCGTGGGGACGGAGCACGATCGGGGTGCTTATATGATCATCGACGCCTGGATGGCCTGACATTCATGCCAGTCGACCCGAGGTGGACGTATATGAAGCACAGTGGCGCAAAGGTTCTCGACGTGCTCGGTAGCCGTCGGATGGCGGTGGCGACGCTGGCCACCATCACCGGCTTCTACTATCTGTTCGTCGCCTTCACCAATTGCGTGGACACCGACACCAACCGCAACGGTGTGGCCGCTGTACTGTCGATGAAGTCGACGATCCACACTCCGGGAACGGATTGGCGGGCGATCACCGACAGCAATGTCGCGCTCGTCGCCTACATTCTGATCGTGATCTGGGAATTCCTGATCGCCTTCGTGCTGCTTTCCGGCGCGGCTGTGTGGGTCCGGGTGCTGACCGGGCGGCCGCGCCGGCTCCGAGCCGGACTCGACGTGGCGGTGAAACTGTCGAGCCTGGGTTGGACCATGGCGATGCTGCTGTTCGCAGGCGGTTTCTTGACCGTCGCGGGCGAATGGTTCCGTATGTGGGCCAACGACGACGTCAACGCCTCCTCGGCTGCGCTGCAGAACTTCCTGATCGCCGCCGTGGGCCTGATTCTCGTTCACTTGCCGGAGTCTCCGGCCTCGCAGTATTCCGCCGTACCTGGAACGAGCTCGGCGCAGCCTGATTCACGCGGAACAGTCGAAGTAGCCGAATCCGCCCGGGAGTGAGACCAGCGGAGACGGGATGGCCGACGCGAACGTCAGCGACCGTTGCGATCGAGGTCGTTCAACTGCTTCTGGAGACGTTCGAGCGCCGCGCGGATTTCGTCGATCTGCGCGTTGAGTTCGGCGATCTTCGCTTGATCCGCAGGCGGCGGCGGTTGCGCTGACGGTTGTGGCGACGGCTGCGGCGCCGGTTGCTGGCCCGGTGGCAGCGGAGCCCCGGGACCGCCACCGGGTGGGGTGGCGAGCCGGCCGGTCCCTGAACCGAATACTTGGTCGAGCGCCTCGGCCAGGGTCGGCGCGTATCCCACCAGCACGCCGCCGGTGCCCGGTTCACGGTAGCTGACGAGCACCCGCGCCAGCTGCGGGAATGTCGACGCGTTCGGTGCCGTCGAAATCCGTTCGGTGAACAACGGTTCGACGTAGAGCACGCCGCCGTCGGCGATCGGCAGGGTGAGCAGGTTGCCGTACTGGATCCGGTTCGAGCGCTCGAGCAGCGTTCGCTCGGATGCCACTCTGGTGTCGGAGATCATCGAGTTCTGGATCTGTTGCGGCCCTTGGGTGAGCGTGTCGGTCGGCAGCTGCAAGACGCTGATCTTGCCGTAGCTCTCGGGATCGGAGTGCGCGGAGACGTAGGCGGAGAGGAATTCCCTGTTGTACCCCACCATCGCGCTCGCCAGCCGGAACGACGGCTCGGCGGTGTCGGTGTCGCCGATCAGGACATAGAACGGAGCCTGGTGCGGGTTGGTCTCCACGGTGGGATCGCTCGGCACCGACCAGAACGCGTTGGTGGTGAAGAATTCGCGCGGTTCGTCGACGTGGTATTTGGCCAGCATCTCGCGTTGGATCGTGAACAAGTCCTCGGGGTACCGGAAGTGCGCGCGCAGTTCCGGCGTGATCGACTCCTCGGGTTCGACGGTGCCGGGGAATACCTTCATCCACGCCGCGAGCACCGGATCCTGCCGGTCGACCTGGTAGAGAGTGACCGTGCCGTCGTATGCGTCGACGGTGGCCTTGATGGAGTTGCGCACGTAGGACACCTGTCGCGGTGATCCTCGGCGGGCGTCCTCGCCTGGCTCGAGAGCTTCCAGGGAGCTGCCCTTGGCGTAGGGGTAACCGTCGACCGCGGTGTAGGCGTCGACGATCCAGACGATGCGGCCGTCCACGACCGCCGGGTAGGGATTGTTGTCGGTGGTCAACCACGGCGCGACGAGCTCGACGCGATGGCGAGGATCGCGATTGAAGATGATCTTCGACTCAGGACCGATGGCCTTGGAGAAAATGATGTTGCGTTCGGCGTAGGTGGCCGCGAACGCGAGGCGATCGAGCCAGTTCCCGATGGGGACACCGCCTGATCCGGTGTAGGTGTACTTGGTGGTGTCGGTGTCGTACTCGCGGGGCTCGCTGCCGCCGCCGACGATGGCGTAGTCCGGGCTGGCATGGGCGATCACTTCGCCGTAGTACACGCGGGGCTGATCCACCCGGATCACCTGCTGCCCGGATGCCTGGGAAGCGATATCGCCGACCGCGTAGATCGGGTATCCGCTGTTGCTGCTGGCAGCGTCGCCCGCGGCCTCGCGGACCGCCGCGTTGACCCGGTTGGCAGGTGCGGCGACGAACCCGTTCCCGTGGGTGTAGACGGTGTGCCGATTGACCCAATGGCGCTGATTGCCGCTCAGCGCGCTCGGCGTCAGCTCGCGCGCTGCAACCACGTAGTCGCGTAGTTCCCCACCGACGCGGTACCGATCAAGGTCCAGATGTGGTGGGAAGCTGTAGAAGTTCTTCAGCTGCTGTTGCTGGGTGAAGGTTCGCGACAGCACGTTCGGATCCAGCAGGCGTACATCGGCGATCGTGGTCACGTCCGCGGGCACCTCGGACGGCGGCTTGCTGCCGACACCGGAATAGGCCTGGTAATCGACCCGATCGCTGCCTATTCCGTACGCCTGCCGAGTAGCCGCGATGTTGCGTTCGATATAGACGCGCTCCATGTCGGCGGCGTTCGGGCGGACGGAGAACTGCTCGACGGCCAGCGGCCAGACCGCTCCGACGAGAATCGAGGACAACAACAGCAGCGCGGCGGCCATCGCCGGAATGCGCAGGTCGCGCACCACGACGGCGGCGAAGATCGCCACGGCGCAGATGACGGCGATCGCGAAGAGAATCAGGCGGGCGGGCAGCACGGCATTGATATCCGTGTAGCCCGGCCCCGCGAAGGTGGGCTCCTTGCTGCTGCTCGAGAGCAGCGAGTACCGGTCGAGCCAGTAGGCGGCGGCCTTCAAGACGATGAACGCACCGGCGAGCACCGCGAGCTGGACGCGCGCCGCATGCGTCAGGCCGCGGGATTTTCCGGACAGCCGCAGTCCTCCGAGCAGGTAGTGCGTCGCGAGTCCGGCGAAGAAGGCGAGTACGACGGCGACGAACAGCCAGTTGACGACGAGACGGTAGAACGGCAGGTCGAACACGAAGAACCCGACGTCGTGGCCGAACTGGGGATCCGACACACCGAAGGAGCCGCCGTGGAGGAACAGTTGAACTGTCATCCAGCTCGATTGCGCTATGAGGCCGCAGAGCAGACCGAGCGTCGCGGCGATGCCGAGCCCGAACCGCGACGGCCGCCGCAGCACCATCGCCCGATATGGCCGGAGGCTGTCGTCCTGCCCCGCATCGGGGACGAAGAGCGGACGGAACCGGAAGGCGAGCCACATCGAAGCGAAGAGGACGCCACCGATGATCAGGCCGACCACGACGAACAGCGACAAGCGCGTGAACAGCGCGGTGAGCCAGACGCCTCGGAATCCGACTTCACCGAACCACAACCAGCTGACATAGCCTCTGATCAGGCGGGGAATGATCAACAGCGACACAACGAACACCGTGGCGGCGATCACCAGCAATCGAGTGCTGCGATGCAACCGCCGCGGGCTGGGGCCGTCGCGTGCGCTCATCTCCCACTCCTGTGGCTGCGTCCGGCCGAACGAGGTATGGCCGACGCGAACCACCGAGTTCGAGTCTACCGGCGTGGATCGAGGCGTCGTGCTCGAACGAACAGCGTGCACCGGCGGCGTGGGCACGGGTGGCCGACTACGTGATCTCCGGACCCTGGAGTCCCACCTACCTGCCGCTACGCACGGGTGTCAGCGCTCGGAGTCCCCGGAGCGTTCGATCAGCTCCCACAAGTACGCCACGTGGTCGGCCATGTCCACGCCCGGGTCGTAGAGCCACTGCGTCTGCAGGCCGTCGAGCAGGGCCGAGGTGATGACGGCGAATCGGTCCGGATCGATGTCACGGGGAAGGCGACCCGATTCGCGGAGTTCGGCGACGGTGCGGGTGAGCGCCTCGCGGACAGTGCGGTAGCGGTCGCGGAAGTAGTCGTGAGCGGGGTGGTCGGGACGGATGGCCTCGGCGGAGAAGCGAGCGTAGAGCTCGATCAAGCCGGGGACTTCCGCGTTGTGCCGGATCAGGCGGACCAGCGCGGCGGGAAGCTCCGGCGGCGCGGCGGGGGTGGTGAAGGTTTCGTGATCGACGTCGTCGCGACGCGCGAGAATCGCGGCGAAGAGCTGCTCTTTGCTGCCGAAGTAGTGCAGCAGACCGGCCTGGCTGAGGCCGACGGCCTCAGCCAGTTCACGCACGGTCGTCCGGCTGTAACCGACGCGCGCCACGATCTCCAGTGCCGCCTCGAGAATCTCCTCCCGTTTGGCGATCCCTTTCGAATACGCCCCGCGCCGAACCACGCCGTGACTGTACTCGGAACAGCCCGGTCACGAAAACCGAATGGCATACTGTTTTCGATAGCGGTTTCGATCCGAGGAGCCTCGATGCCGAGCAAGCCCGACCTCACCGATCTGTCCCTGGAGGACCGCGCCGCGCTCGGCAGCGGCGCGGACTTCTGGACCACGAAGGCTGTCGGTCCGGTCGCCTCGGTGACCTTGACCGACGGCCCGCACGGTGTGCGCAGACAGCCGGGGGCGACCGACCACCTCGGGCTGGCCGAGAGCCTGCCCGCCACCTGCTTCCCGCCCGCGGTCGGGCTCGCGCAGAGCTGGGACACCGAGCTGGCGCGGCGGGTGGGCGCGTCGCTCGGCCGGGAGGCCCGCGCATTGGGCGTGGACGTGCTGCTCGGGCCGGGAGTCAATATCAAGCGGGATCCGCGCGGCGGGCGCAATTTCGAGTACTACTCCGAGGATCCGCTACTCACCGGCCTGCTCGGCGCGGCATGGGTGACGGGCCTGCAGAGCACCGGGGTGGGCGCTTCCCTCAAGCATTTCGCCGCCAACAACGCCGAGCACGATCGGATGCGCGCGAGTTCCGACATCGACCCGCGCCCGCTGCGCGAGATCTACCTGCGCGCGTTCGCCCACATCGTGCGCACCGCTCGGCCGTGGACGGTGATGTGCTCCTACAACCGCGTCAACGGCGTGCACGCGGCGCAGAACCGCTGGCTGCTCACCGACGTGCTGCGTGACGAGTGGGGATTCGACGGTGCGGTGGTCTCCGACTGGGGCGCGGTGGCCGACCGGCCCGCCTCGGTGGCGGCCGGGCTCGATCTGGAGATGCCCGGCGGCAGCGGCGTCTCCGACGAGCAGGTGGTGGCGGCGGTGGCCGCGGGCACGCTGGACGCGGCGGCCGTCGACAGGGCTGCGCGGAACGTGGCGACGCTGGCGGCGAGGGTAGTGGCCGGACGCGAACTCGCCGATGCCGCCGATACCGCCGACGAGCACCATCGGCTGGCCCGCGAGGTCGCCGCGCGCTGCGTCGTCCTGTTGCGGAACGAGCGTGACCTCCTGCCACTCACTCCAGGGCGCTCACTCGCGGTGATCGGCGAGTTCGCGGTGGAACCCCGGTACCAGGGTGGCGGCAGCTCGCATGTAAACCCGACCCGGCTCGATGTGCCGCTCGAGGAGATCCGCGCGCTCGCGGGCTCTGCACAGGTCTCCTACAGCCGGGGTTTCACCACGGCCGACCCGGACGCGGACAACGTCGCGCTGCGGGCGGAAGCCGTCGACGCCGCCGCGAACGCGGACGTGGCTGTGTTGTTCCTCGGCTTGGCCGACACGCAGGAATCCGAGGGATTCGACCGTGAACACCTCGAGCTGCCCTCCGATCAGCTGGATCTGCTGGAGGCGGTGGTGCGAGCGCAACCGGACACGGTGGTGGTGCTCGCGCACGGCGGAGTGGTGCGGCTGGCCCCGGTGGCCGCACTGGCGCCCGCGATCCTGGACGGCGGGTTACTCGGCCAGGCCGGCGGCGGCGCACTCGCCGACGTGCTGTTCGGTGTGGTGAATCCATCGGGGCGGCTCGCGGAAACGGTGCCGGTTCGGTTGCAGGACACACCGGCCTACCTGAACTTCCCGGGCGAGAACTCGCACGTGCGCTACGGCGAGGGACTGTATGTGGGCTACCGCTGGTACGACAGCCGGGATATGGAGGTGTCCTTCCCGTTCGGGCACGGCCTGTCCTACACCACCTTCGATTACTCCGAGCCGGCACTCGCGGCGGACGAAGCGGGAATCACGGTGCGCGTCCTGGTCACGAATACCGGTTCCCGCGCAGGCCGCGACGTGGTGCAGGTGTACACGGCGGCGCCCGGATCCTCCGTCACGCGTCCGGCCCGCGAGTTGAAGGGGTTCGCCGTCACCGCCGACCTGGAACCCGGGGCGGGCGAGGAGGTTTCCATCCTGCTCCCGCGAGACGAACTCGCCTATTGGGAGACTCGCGTCGACCGCTGGATCGTGGAGACCGGTACCTACCAGGTGTGGGCAGGCGCTTCCAGCCGGGACTTGCGCGTCACCGGGCGGGTGGACCTCACCGGAGACGAACTGCGGATCCCCATCACGGCGGAGTCGACCCTGGGAGAGGCGCTGGCCGATCCGACGGCGGCGGCAGCGCTGGCCGAAGTGTTCGGCGGTATGTCCGAGAGTATGGGTGAAGGGACCGCGCTCGGCATGGACATGATGCGCATGATCGCCTCCATCCCGCTGAACCGCCTGACCGGCTTCGGCGTCGACCCGGAAGAGTTCGACACACTCCTGGACGCCGTGGACGACTGATCACCGGACCCTTCATCGGGCGGCGGCGGGCACCCGCACGACCGGTGCGCTGTCGGCGGGCGCTGCCGCGCGGTGCAGTCCCCGGTGGTCGTAGACATAGGTGGCGATGGCACCGAGGAGCAAGCCGATTCCGAGGCCGAGCAACGTCATCCACAATCCGAGGCCGAAACCGGCTTCGGCGCGGGCGTCGAAGAACAAGATGGCGCGCACGGCCAGATAGATCTGGTGCATCGGTTCGAAGGCGGCCAGGTTCGCGATATAGGTGGGCGTCGCTTCCAGCGGAACCGTGGCGGCCGACGACGGCAGGCCGAGGACGACGAACAGGATCAAGTTGACCAGCAATCCGGCGGTGCCGAAAGTGGCCAGGACGGCCAGCGCGGTCACACCGACGGCGACGATGGCCAGTGTTCCGTAGAGCCACAGCAGAAGCGCGCTGCCCAGCGGAACACCCAGCGCCGCGGCCACGGCGAGGAATATCCCGGACAGAATCGGCGCCGCGGTCACGAGAACCGCCCACTTCACGAGCAGCGTATGGAAGCGGGAGATCCCGGTGGCCGGCGGTTGGACGAACCACGGGCCGTATTCGGTCGGAGTGAAACCGAGGACCGAATCGACGAGTGTGTGGATGATCATGGCGCCGGTGAAGCCCGCCAGCAACACGATCAACGTATAGAAGAACGCGACCAGGCCCTGCCCGGCGGCATCGTCCATCGGGCGATACGGCGCGGTGACGATCTGCACGGGATCGGTGAGCATCAGGCGGGCGGCGCCACTGAGCTCGACCGGCGCACCGGGCCCCTCGGCGAGGGCGGAATTCACCTGGTCGGTCAAGTTCTTGCCGACGGTCTCGTCCACCTGGGCCAGCGCACGGTCGGCGATGCGTTGCATGATGCCGGTTGTGTAGGGCCCGACCCGGGGGTTGGTGTGGATCGTGATCACCGGGCGCTCGATCTCACCGGGGACCACGGCGGCCGCGCCGAGAATCGCCAGCCGCTTGGTGAAGTCGGACGGGATGACGATGGCGCCGTAGACCTCGCCGTACTGCAACTGCTTGCGCGCCTCGGCGATGCCGACGACGCGCAGATCGACCTTCTCCGCCGGGATGCCCGCGACCAGCGCGTCGGTGACCTGGGCCCCGATATCGGCGGGCTTGCCGTCCAGCGTGTCGCCCACGTCCTGGTTGACCAGCGCTACCGGGAAATCGTGCAGGTTCTTCTCGGTATTGCCCGCGTAGCCGAGGTACATGGTGGCGAGCAGCGCCGCGAAGACCATCAGCACCGCGATCGGGGCGGTGAAGGTCCGAACCGTCATGAAGAGCAAATGTAGTCACCGCCTACAAAGTAGGCAATGCCTACATTTTGTTATCCTGCTGACACCATGGCGATCTCCCGAAGCCGGTCCTACCACCACGGCGACCTACGAGCCGAACTCCTGCAGCGCGCCGAGGCGACGCTGCGCGAGTCCGGTGTCGACGGCCTGTCGCTGCGCGGGCTGGCTCGTGACGTCGGTGTCAGTCACGCCGCCCCGACCCGGCATTTCAAGGACAAACAGGCACTGCTGGACGCCATCGCGGTGTCCGGTTTCGAACGACTCGCCGCGGCCCTGGAGCAGACCGCGGCCGCGAGTTCGATCGACGGGCACATCCGCGCGCTGGCCCGGACCTATTTCCACTTCGCGACCGAGAACCCGGCGCTCATCGCTCTGATGTTCGCGCGCAGGCACAGCCCTGCGGCAGGCGATGCGATGTCCCAGGCGGTGGACGCCGCGTTCGCGATTCCGGTCACGCGCATCGCCGAAGCGCAGAAGCTGGGTGAAGTGATCGCCGGCGACCCGCGGCGCATCGCACTGTCCGCGGTCGCCGCGCTCCAGGGCCTGGCCACCTTCGTCGGCTCGGGCGTGATCGCCGCGGACACCGCCGACGAACTGCTCGACGAGACCACCACGCACATGATCGAAGGCCTGCGCCCCAGACCGTGACGGCGCGAATATCCTCGATCAGTACGCGATGAACAGGATTTCGTCGCGCGAATACTCGTGCCCGGGATGGTTCTGGGCGAGATGGGCTTGCGTCTTCTCCACGAGGTCGTCCTCGTCGGTTCCGACGATCGATTCTCCGCACGGGCAATTCAGATTTCGCTTCATCAGCGTCCTTCCTTCTCGAATCGACAGTCTAGGACGATCGGGGCGATCCGGACGGCCGGGTCAGCCACGAGACCATTCGTGGCCCCAGTAACTGTCGGCGGTGATCTCCTCGGCGCTGTAGACGGATTCGTCGACCAGGGCACCCTCGGTGCCGTATTCGAGATCCCAGCCGCCGGGAGTGCGGACGTAGAAGGAGATCATCTTGTCGTTGGTGTGCCTGCCGAGAGTCGACGACAACGGGTAGCCCGCGCCCATGACGCGGTCGAGAGCCCGGCCGACGGCGTCGAGCTCGTCGACCTCGACCATGATGTGCACCAGCCCCGGACCGTCGGGACGAGTGCCCGGGATCAGCGCGAGGCTGTGGTGACGCCGATTCACACCCAGGAATCGAACGCGAATCGGCCCTACGCCGGGTGGGGTCGGCACTCGGAACGAGCCACGCGGCAGGAATCCGAGCACCTCGCAGTAGAAGCGGTTCGCCTCCGCGAGATCGGGCACCGGCAGCACTACGTGACCGAGTCCCAGCCCTTCGGTGACGAAGCGATTGCCGTGCACGGTGACGACCGGGCTGTGGTCGAGCACCGGGCCGTGGAAGACCTCGATGGTGAACCCCGCGGGATCGGTGAAAGTGAACGCTTCCTCCACGCGCAGTGCGTCGATCTTCTCTCGGTCGAGCGGTGCGACAGTGACGCCCGCTCGCTCCACTGTGTCCCGCACCCGGGCCAGCGCGCGATAGTCGCGCACCTCCCAGCCGACAGCCAGCACCCGGTCCTGATCCGCCGGAACGAGTTCGAAGCGATAAGCGTGCTCGTCCATGCGCAAGTACACGCTGTCGGGATTCGGTCCGGTGGCCTCGGCGAAGCCCATCACGTCGAAGGCGAAGGCGCGCCAAGCCGCCACATCGGTAATGGCGACTCGGACGTAGCCGAGCGAGGCGATGTCAGCCATTGTTCGTCGTACTCCTCAGGAATAGGTGACGTGCACCGTGTCGGTGACCGGGACCGCCTGGCATGCCAGCACGTAACCCTCGGCCAGATCGGCGTCGTCGAGAACTTCGTTGCGCCGCATACGCACCTGGCCCGCGACGAGCCGGCAGGTGCAGGCGCTGCATGCGCCCTCGCGGCAGGAGTAGGGGGCCGCCAGGCCGCCCGCCAGCAGGACGTCGAGCAGGACCTGGTGGCGCGGCCACGGCATCCGGCGTGTCCGGCCGTCGAGTTCGACTTCGACCACGGCGCAGTCGACGGAGTCGGCGGGGGCGGCGGGGGCGGCGGGGGCGGCGGTATCGGCTCGGAACGGATCGCCGTTCAGCGACGCGAATCGCTCCACGTGCACACGTCGGCGATCGGCGCCCAGCCCGATCAGCGCGGCGGAGACGGCGTCCATGAAGGGGCCGGGACCGCAGACGAATGCCTCGCGGTGCGACCACGGCCCCGCCAGCGCGGCGAGTTGCGCGCCGGTGGGCAGCCCTTGCACCGTCTCCAGCCAGTGCACCACGAGCAGGCGGCCGGGATGCCGGGCGGCGAGGTCGGCGAGCTCGGCGGCGAAGATCACCGAGTGTTCGTCACGATTGGCATAGATCAGCGTGCAGTGACCGGACCCGACCGCCAGTGCCGATTTCAGGATCGACAGCACGGGGGTGATTCCGCTGCCCGCCGCGAACAACAGCATGTCAACGTCGAGCGACGCGGGGGTGAAGACACCCGCGGGCGGCAGCGCGTCGACATCCATGCCCTCGATGGCGTTGTCGCACAACCAGTTCGACCCGTAGCCTTCCGGCGTCCGTTTGACCGTGATCTTCAACGGACCGTCCTCGTGCGGCGCACTCGACAGCGAGTAACACCGGCTCACCGAGCCGGTCAGCTCGCTGGGTATCCGCAGGGTCAGGAATTGGCCCGGGCGATAGTCGATCGGCTTCGACCGCGCTGTGGCGGGACTCAACTCCAGCGATACCGCATCGTGGGTTTCCTGGATCACCCGCGTCACCCGCAGGGTGAGGATTCCGCCGGGGTTCTCGGCGTCGTCGGGGATATCGGCTCGCGTCGGCGGCCGCGTGGCCGCGTCGGCCCGAATCACTGTCGTGTCTCCTCTGCGATCGTCCACGGCTGCCGCGCGCTCCGCGCTCACGGCACGTCCCGGTCACGGGTGGTGACGTCGATGAGACCGCCTGTCACGGCCGCATCAATGCTGTCGCGCAGGGCGACGCAGGTCCGCACCCGCGTGCTTGTTGCGGCGAACTCGGCGCACTCCGCCACCGCGACCGCGCTCCACTGCACGCTGGTGTGCTGCGGGCTGAACTTCTCGACTCGCACGCACGTCCCGCAGCTGCGGCAGGTGATCTCTTCCATAGCGGTCCGCTCAGGCTCCGGCGGTGGCGCGCTGCGCGGCGAGGTTCCCGGCGACTTCCGCCTCCCACGCCGTGACCGCCCGGGTGGTGTCGACTTCGAACTCGAAGCGGTCGGTCATCTTCGGGTCGATCTCGTCCACGTCGGTGTAGAACTGCTCGTACCAGCGGCGCAGCTGGTAGACGGGCCCGTCTTCCTCGCACAGCAGCGGATTGTCGATGCGGGTCTTGCGCTTCCAGATCGCGGCATCCTGTTCGAAGCCCCGGCCGAGACCCCCGGCGAACTTCGCCGCGATCTCCTCGGCCTGCTCCACGGGCACACCGTGGGGCTTCTTCACGATCGCGCCGTACTGCAGCACGAATCTCGTGGGTGACACCGGATAGTGGCAGTTGATGAGGATGCCCTCGACCGTCAGGCCCGCGCTCTCGCTGCGCAGGTGGTCGATCATGTAGGAAGGGCCGTGGTATGAGGCGTCCGAGTACAGGACATTTTTGCCGCCCAACGCCTTCGCGGTCTCCCCCATCATGTCCTCGCGCGACACCGAGGTCATGTATTGACTGGCGATGTGACCTTCGAAAACGTTCTTGAAGTAGGTGGGGAATCCGAAGTGCACGTAGAAGAAGTGGGCCATGTCCACCACGTTGTCGATGACCTCGCGGCAGTTGGCCCCGTCGATCGCCGTGGTGTTCCAGGTCCAGTCGGTCCACTCGTCGCTGAACGCGCCTTCGATGCGCGGGATGGTGACCTGCTCCGGCGGCGGATTACCCTCCGGGTCGTTCCACACGAACAGCTGCTTGTTCTGCTCCAGCGTCGGCCACGCGCGAGTCCGCGCCCGGGGCGGGACCCGGCGGCCGTAGGGGATGCCGGTGCAGCGGCCGTCGCCACCCCATCGCCAGTCGTGGAACGGGCAGGCGATCGAGTCGCCCTCGATGCGGCCGTCACCCAGATTCCCGCCCATGTGCCTGCAGTAGGCGTCCAGGATGACGAGCTCTCCGCCCGTACCCGCGAATACCACCAGTTCGGTGCCGAAGATCTCGACGGTGTGCGGTTTCCCGTCCCGGAAGTCCGCCGCGAGCCCCAGGCAGTGCCAGCCGCGCGCGTAACGGGCGGGCGGAGCGCCCGCGTCGATCACTCGCACCTCGGTGTCGGTAGTCATCGGTTCCTCCACAATTCGCGCACGTTTGTCACCTCGATATTTCGGTTCGGCATGCGAGTGCGGAAATGTGGAGTCCCACTGGCCGGGAGGCGTTCAGGCCACATCGAGCCGACCGAACGCGGAGCGGTAGAACAGCAGCGGCGGGGCCTCGCGATGCTCCGACAGTGCGGTGACGCGCGCGATCACGATGGTGTGGTCCCCCCCGTCGACTTCCCGCTCGAGTTCGCAATCGACCCACGCCATCGTCCCGGCCAGCCGCGGCGAGCCGTTCGGCGAGTGCTCCCAGTCGACTCCCGCGAACTTGTCGGTGCCGCTGCGCGCCAGTTGCCCGCAGATCTCCTGCTGGTCGTGGGCGAGGATGTTGACGCAGAACCGGCCCACCTGGCGCAGGCGCGGCCAGGACGTGGACGTGCGCGCCGGGCAGAAGCAGACGGCGGGCGGCTCCAGCGAGAGCGCCGAGAACGACTGGCAGGTGAATCCGACCGGCCCGTCCTGCGCTCGCGCGGTGATCACGGTGACGCCTGTGCAGAAACGCCCCAGCACGGTTTTGAAGTCGCGCACGTCCAGCGGGGATCCGTCCGTCTCCAGCAGCGGTTCCATCTGGCCTCCTATTTCGATCAGGCATATACCTGACAGCTATGACAGCAGGCGCCGCCCGAGGAGCGTCAAGATCGGAGTCCGGTCACCGAGATCCAGACCCGTAGAAGCTACGTAGTTCTCCCGATTCGGCCCGGTCGCGCACCCGTCAGTGTGATGGGAGACACAAGCGATCGAGCAGCTGTTGCTCGGTCCACGCAGACGAATGTGACCGACGGAGGTTCCGATGACCGTCACGCTGCTACCCGAAGGGCAGCCGCGCGCCCACCGCGCTCGCCCCAAGGCGACCGAAGCAGGCTCCGCCGAGGTGCCCGTGTCGATGATCGAACGGATGACCCTGATCCTCGACGCGTTCGACGCCGCCACCCCTTCGCTGACACTGCTCGGCCTGGTGGAACGCACCGGCCTGCCGCGTTCGACAGTGCATCGGATCCTCGACCAGATGATCCGGCTGCGCTGGCTGGCCCACACCTCCGGCGGGTACCGGCTCGGCATGCGCACCTTGGAACTGGGCGGGCTCACCGCCGACCACAACGAGATCCGCGACGCCGTCAGTCCACTGCTGCACGAGTTGTGTCAGCGCACCGGCATGGTCGGACATCTCGCGGTACTCGATGGACGCGAGGTCGTGTACCTGGACAAGGCCGGTGGCCGCTTGGCCGCGATGCTGCCGACCCGCCTCGGCGGCCGCATGCCCGCGCACTGCACCGCGCTCGGAAAGGCGATGCTGGCGGCCCTGGAGCCGAGTATCGCCGAAGCCGCGTTCCACTCCCGGCTGCCGCGGTTGACGCCCAAGACCATCACCGAGCCGGACACCCTGCATCGCACCCTGGCCCAGATCCGGTCGCGCCGAGGCATCGCGCTGGACCGCGAGGAATCCATGGACGGAATCGCCTGCGTCGCAGCGCCGTTGCGCGGTCGAGGCACCGCCCCCGCGGCGCTGTCGCTGTCCGGGCGGGCCGAGGCGATGAGTTTCGACAAACTGGCGCGGGTCCTGCTCGAAATCTCCCACGAGGCCGGCCGGACGCTGTTCCCGCGCCGGGCGCGCTGGCGATAGTTCGAATCCGGATATGCCTGGGCGGTACATTCCGACGATGACCGATGGCGTCACACCCGCGGTGCCCGACCTGCCGACCACCGCGTGGGCCGTGCTCGGAATGCTCTCGCACGCCGACGAACTCTCCGGCTACGACCTGAAGAAGTGGGCCGACTGGAGCCTGCAGTTCTTCTACTGGAGCCCGTCGTTCAGCCAGATCTACGCCGAGCTCAAACGCCTGGAGAAACACGGCTACGCCACCTCCCGCACGGTCGTGCAGGAGGACAGTGTGCGCGGCAAGCGGATGTACTCCATCACGTCGGAAGGCCGTAAGGCCGCGACGAACTGGGTCAATCACGCGCCCGTCGAGGCGCCGGTGCTCAAGCACAGCGTGATGCTGCGGGCGTGGCTGGGCAACCTCGCCGAGCCCCACCGCATGCGCGAGATCCTGACCGAGCATGCGGCCTACGCCGAGAAGATGCGGCAGCGCGCCGAGGCCGACGCCCACGGCGCGGAGGCGAACCCGGACTGGGTCTACCCGCAACTGGTGCTGCGCTGGTGCGTGCGGCACTACGAGGCCGAGCGCGATTTCGCCGAGGAGCTGCTCGCGGACATCGATCGCCTCACTGAGTGAGACGCCGACTGGTTGTTGTCGCCCCGGCATATTTCGATCAGGCATATGGAGGTGGCGGACGATGACCGGTGAACTGGACTCGGTGCCTGCCGCGGTAGCGGCGATCGCGAGCGGAGGCATGGCGCTCGTCGTGGACGACGAGGACCGCGAGAACGAAGGGGATTTGGTGCTCGCCGCGGAGAAGGCGACCGCGGCGAACATCGGGTTCCTGGTACGGCACACCAGCGGCGTGTTGTGCGTGCCCATGACAGGAGACGACCTGGACCGGCTCGAACTGCCGCCGATGACGGCGGTCAACCAGGACCCGAAGGGCACCGCGTACACGGTCTCGGTGGACGCCGCGGCGGGTGTCGGCACCGGCGTTTCGGCCGCCGACCGCGCGCACACGATGCGCCTGCTCGCCGATCCCGCCACCACACCCCGGGATCTCACCCGCCCCGGGCACGTGTTCCCGTTGCGGGCCCACCCGCTCGGCGTGCTGGGCCGACAGGGGCATACCGAGGCCGCCGTCGACCTGGTACGAATGGCGGGTCTGCGCCCCGCCGCCGTCATCGCGGAGGTGGTAGGCGACGACGGGTCGATGGCGCGGCTTCCCGAACTGTCGACCATGGCCCGGGTGCACGGAATCCCGATCATCTCGATCGCCGACCTGATCGCCTGCCGCCACCGGCTCGAGTCGGGCGTTGTCCGGGTCGTCGAAACCCGGCTGCCCACCCGTTTCGGCGAGTTCCGGGTGATCGGTTACCGGGACACAGCCGACGGCGCCGAACATCTCGCGCTGGTGTTCGGCGAGCCCGGCGAACACGACGTGCTCACGCGCGTGCACTCCGAATGTCTCACCGGTGACGCGTTCGGATCGCTGCGCTGCGACTGCGGTGAGCAGTTGGACGACGCGCTGCGAGCCGTCGCCGAGGAGGGCCGCGGCGTCGTGGTGTACCTGCGCGGACAGGAGGGACGCGGCGTCGGACTGCTGAACAAGCTGCGCGCCTACGAGCTGCAGGACGAGGGCGCCGACACGGTCGAGGCGAACCTGCGGCTCGGGCTGCCCGTCGACGCCCGCCGCTACGGCGCCGCGGCGCGGATGCTGGCCGACCTGGGCGTGCGGTCGGTCCGATTGCTCAGCAACAATCCCGCCAAACAGGCCGACTTGACCACGTACGGCATCGTCGTCGAACGGCGCATTCCACTGCAGATCAGGGCGACCGAGCACAATGTGCGTTATCTTCGCGCCAAACGTGACCGTATGCGCCATCAGTTGACCGAGGTCGACGCCGCTGTCGCCGTCCGGTGAACGGCGGCGATCCGGTCCCTCCCACGCCGGCGGCTCTGCCCGTCTCCGCACATCGGCGCGAGCGCCGAGCACGCCCGGCACAGTGGAATTTGCCCAGAACGCTCGTGCACGCGAGACGGGATACCTAGGGTTGACACCCATGGCGCGGCGTCCGATCGGCAATCTCCCTGCCGAGGTCACCAGTTTCGTCGGGCGCCGGGAAGAACTCGCCGCCGCGAAGAGACTGCTGCCCACGACACGGCTGCTGACGCTGCTCGGGCCGGGGGGCGTCGGCAAGACACGGCTGTCCCGCCAAGTCGGCGCCGCGGTCGCGCGCGCGTTCCCCGACGGGGTCTGGCTGGTCGAACTGGCCGACGTGCACGACCCCGATCTGGTGACGGTGACGGTCGCGGAGGCGCTGGCGCTGCGGGACGACACGGCGGCGCCGCTGCCGCGGCTGACCGGGTTCCTCGCCGACAAACGATTGCTGTTGATCCTGGACAACTGCGAGCACCTGATCGAGGCCTGCGCGGAACTGGCAGGCAGGCTCGTGGCCACCACCGCCGACGTGCGGGTGCTGGCGACCAGCCGGGAGGTGTTGGGCGTGCAGGGGGAACAGGTCATGCCCCTCGCGCCCCTGCCGCTACCGGAGGACGAGACCGCGGACAGCGATGCGATGCGGCTGCTCGCCGAGCGAGCGGGTGCCGCCGATCCGCGCTTCGCCGCCACGCCCGCGAACCGCGGCGCACTGGCCGCGATCTGCCGCAGGCTCGACGGTGTTCCGCTCGCGCTGGAATTGGCCGCGTTGCGGTTTCGCATGTTCACGCCCGAACAAGTTCTCGCCCGGCTCGACGACACCATGGGCCTGCTCAGCGCGGGACCGCGTCTCGCGCCGGAACGGCAGCAGACCATCGAAGGCGCGATCCGCTGGAGCTACGATCTGTGCACCCCGGCCGAGCAGCGACTGTGGGAACAGCTGTCGATATTCTCCGGCGGCTTCGACATCGACGCCGCCGAAGCCGTGTGCGTGGTGGAGGAGCCCGGCCCGCGGACGCTCTTCGACGCGCTGCGGGGCTTGGTCGACAAATCGGTGCTGAGCCTGCGCTACGACGGCGACATCGGCCGATACGCGATGCTGGAGCCGATCCGGCAGTTCGCCCACGACCGGCTGGCCGAACGGGGTGAGGAGCCCGCGGTACGGTCACGCCACCGCGACCACTACCGGCGGCTGGCGCTGCGCGGCCGGACCGCGTATTGGAGTTCCGACGATGTGGCCTGGTTCCGCGAACTGAATCGCGAGCACGCGAATCTACGCGCGGCTCTGCAGTTCGATCTCGCGGGCACACCGGAGTCTGCGCTCGAGATGGCCGCGGTGCTGCGGCCGTTCTGGGAACACAACCGCTTCCTCACCGAGGGCTATCGCTGGCTGACCGACGCGCTGGCCGAGTCCGGCGAACCGACGCGGCCGCGTGCACGCGCGCTCTCCGCGGCGGCTTCGCTCGCGGCGCTGCTGTCCGATCGCGGGTCCGCTCACCAGTTGGTGGACGAATGCGTCGCCCTGGCACGGAAACTCGACGCCCCCGACATCCTCGCCGAGGCCGTGCTCGATTCGGCGCTGCTGACCTTCAACGACGGCGACACCGCCCGTGCCCTCGAATCGGCGGAGACGGCAGCGCATCTCGCGGCGGAATGCGGCCATCACGCGATCGAGATGGACAGCCTCGCTTTCGCTTTCGTGTGCGCGCTGGTGCTCGCCGACGCGCGCTCCACCGTATTCGCCGAGCGGCTGCTCGAGGTCGCCACCGAACGGGGACCGCATCTGCTCGGCGGCCTGGCGCAGTGGTCGATGGGCTTGGACCACTGGCGGCGCGGCGATCAGGATGCCGCGACCGGGCATCTCGCCCGGTCCATCGAGATGTTCAGCCAGTTCGACCGATGCGTGTGGCTGGCCTCCGCATTCGAGGGGCTGGCCTGGACGGCCGTCGCGCGCGCCGATTTCGAACGAGCCGCACGCCTGCTGGGCGCCGCGGAGATCCTCGCGCGCAGCACGGTACGGCTGGCACACGCCATCACCGGCGTACTGGGCGACAAGATGCGCGGCCGGACCCGGGAAGCCCTGGGCGAGCGCGTGTTCCAGGAGGTGTTCGACAGCGGCGCCGCGCTGTCGCTGGGCGAGGCGATCGACTACGCGCTGGGCCGCGCGCCCGCCGCGGCGCCGTCGCCGCGCCCCGCTTCGGCCGCGTCCGAGGCGGCGGATGTCCTCACTCGCCGGGAGAAGGACGTCGCCAGGCTGGTGGCAGCCGGCCACAGCAACAAGCGCATCGCCGCCGAGCTGGTGATTTCGGTTCGCACGGCCGAGACCCACGTCGAGCACATCCTCACCAAGCTGGGCTTCACCTCCCGCACTCAGATCGCGGGGTGGGTTCGCGATCACGGCGTGTGATCGACGCGGGCCGTTGGCGGCGATCAAAGACCGGCGGTGAGGAAATCGATGACGGCATGTTCGAACGCCGATTTGCGCTCGATCTGCACCCAGTGCCCACAGCTGGCGAAAACGCGCAGGTCGGCATTCGGGATCTGGCGTGACGGCAGCAACGACGCCTCGACCGGCGTCACCCGGTCGTCGCGACCCCACAGGATCTGGGTTTCCGCGCGCAGGCCGCGCAGCCGCGCCCACAGCGGGACCGGTTCGGCGAGAGCGGGATCGGCGAAGGTCGCGTAGGCATCACGCAGCGCCGCGATGGCGGCCGGGTCCGAGGCCGCGGCCGACCGGGCGTCGATCAGCTCCCGGGTGAGGGTCGCCGGGTTCGACACCATCGTGCGCAGCCAGGGCAGCAGGCGCTCCCGAGTCGGGTCGGCGATGAACTCCAGCAACCGCGTGATGCCGTCGGACGGTTCCGGCCCGAGCACATTCACCCCGACGCCTCCCGGCGCCATCAGCACGAGCCGCTCGACCCGGTCGGGATGTTCCAGCGCCAGCAATGTGGCGACCGCACCGCCCATCGAATTGCCCAGCAGGTGTACGCGTTCCAAATGGAGGTCGTCGAGGAGTCCGAGCACCGCGTCGGCGGAGACGCGCAGATAGTTGCGTTCGTACACTTCCGGGCGACCACTGGCGCCGAAGCCCGGCTGATCCACGATCAAGCAGCGGAAGCGCTCGGCCAGCACCGGCAGATTCGCGCCGAAGTTCGCCCAGCCCGAGACCCCCGGCCCGGAGCCGTGCAGCAGGACAAGCGGCGCACCCGACCCCGCCTCGTGGTAGCGCGATCTCAGCCCACCCGTCACGCTCCAGCGCGTGGTGTTCTCGGCGGTGAGCGTCATCAGATCATCCGGTCCGTCACCGGCAGCCCGAAGGCGTTGCGGCCGTATACCACCAACGCGCGCTCGACGTCGTTGATGACGTGCACGCTCCCGGCGTGCGCGTCGCGCCAGTGCCGCTCCATCGGATTCGGTTTGCGGATCGAGTGACCACCGGAATTGTCGAACAGCAGGTCGATCGCCTCGAGCGCACGTTCGGTGCCGCGCACCTGGTCGCGGCGACTGCGTACCCGCAACTCGAACGGAATCTCCTCACCTGCCTCGGCATAGCGCAGCTGTTCGCCGATATTGCGCTCCATCTGCAGGACGGCCGCGTCGATCTCGGAGGCGGCGCGAGCGACCCGGACGTGGGCGAACGGATCCTCGGCCGCTTTCTGCCCGCCGTAGGAGATCCGCACCCGCTCGCGCATACGCTCGATGTGCGCTTCGTAAGCGCCCTGGGCGGCGCCGATGATGGGTGCGGTGATGGTGTTGGAGAACACCGAGCCGAACGAGATCCGGTACAGCGGTGCGGTATTGACCTCCTGGCCGGGTCCGCGCAGCGCCGCCTGCTCGCTGGCGCGGTAGGTCCGGTGGACGGGGACGAACGCGCTCTCGATGACGATGTCGTTGCTGCCGGTGCCCGACAACCCCGACACGTGCCAGACGTCCTCGATGCGGTAGTCGGTGCGCGGCACCAGAACGGTCAGGTACTCCGCTCCCCCTTCCCCGTCCGGCACGACCGCGCCGAGGAATGCCCAGCGGGCGTGATCGCAGCCGGAGGAGAAGCTCCAGCGACCGCTGATCCGGAATCCGCCCTCGACGGGCGTGAGCTTGCCGGTCGGCGCGTACGACGACGAGACAAGCGTGTCCGGATCGGCGCTCCACACGTCCTCCTGCGCCCGCAGGGGGAACAGCGCCAGTTGCCACGGATGCGCGCCCAGCACCGACGAGACCCACGCGGTGGACGGGCATGCGGTGGCGATGGCACGGACTACTTCGTAGAACGCGACGGGTGAGGATTCGTCGCCGCCGAAGCGGGACGGTTGCAGCATGCGGAACACCCCGGCCTCGGTCAGCTGCCGAATGCTCTGCTCGGGCACTCTGCGCTGCCGGTCGGTCTCGGCGGCTCGCTCTCGGATCGCGGGCAGCAGATCCCGTACCCGATCGAGCACCTTGTTGGTCATATCCGGTAGTCCTCCTCGTAGTGCGCCTCTCGACGCTAGGCCGGTGCGGTGCCGTCGGATCCGATCCATCCCGATCACCGGAATCCAGCTCCGGGTCAGCTGGTGTGGGCTGCGGCCGCACCGGCGCGACGGCCGAAGAAGGTGCCGTCGCCGAGCGACGTGCCGCTGATGTAGCCCTCGCCGTGCAGGTTGCTCGCGGCACGGCCCGCGGCGAACAGTCCGGGGACCGGAGTGCCGTCTTGATCGAGCACGGCGCCGTCGAGCGAGGTGTGCAGACCACCGAGGGTGAACACGGACGCGCCGGTCCCGCGACGATCACCGGACTCCGACGGTGGCCGTACCCCCGCCCGCACGTCGATCGCGGCAAGCGGTGGTGTGAGAGGCCGCACCCACCGGGGCGCTTTCCCGAATTCGGGATCCGCGCCGGCCGCGGCGAAGGTGTTGTATCGACGGACGGTGTCGGCCAGCGCGGCCGCCGGTACGCCCATCAGGTCGGCGAGTCGCTCGGCGGTCTCCGCGACATGGGTCGGCCGCACACCCCACCGCTGTTGTTCGGGTACTTCCTCGTAAGCCTGTTCGTCGAGCACGACCCACGTCGCCATGCCCTGCCGGAACAATGCCGCCTGGCCGATCCGGCCGGGATAGGTGTCTTCGTTGATGAACCGCTGCCCGTGCCCGTTCACCACCATGCCGCGCGCGGCGAGGCCGGGAATGAGCGAGATGCCGACCTGCCCGGAGGACATGTGCCGCACGGCCGCGCCGATCGCCTGCGCCATCCGGATCCCGCTGCCGTCGTCGGTGCCCGCGCTGACCTTGGTGTGTCCCAGCAGTTTCGGCGCGTGCGCGGCGAGCATGATGTCGTTGTCGACGAATCCGCCGGTGGTCAGTACGACGCCACGGCGGGCCCGGATGGTCAGCTCCGTACCGTAGCGCCGAGCCACCACTCCAGCGACAGCGCCGTCGCCCGCGACGATCAGGCAGGTCGCGCGGGTGTCGAAAAGCGCTGTCGCACCGGCGGATCGGGCGGCTCCGGCAAGACGGTCCATGAGCAGCTTGCCGCCGAAGTCGGCGGTGGCCGGGCGATGGCCGCGGGGCGCGGGTGTGGCGAGCTCGCAGAACGGCCTGCTGTTCTCCCCGAGCCACATGAGACCGTCGTCGGTGGGCGGCACCCAGGCCGGCGCATTCCACAGCGTGGGTTCGAACGGCACGCCACGGTCGGCGAGCCAATGGAAATGCGCCACGCTGTCCTCGCTGTAGCGAGCGATCTTGTCCGTGTCGGCGCCCGGGCCGAGCGCGGCGGACAGGAACGCGGCCATGGCCGCGGGATCGTCGTCGAATCCGCAGGCCCGCTGGATCGGTGTGCCGCCGCCGAGGTAGATCTCCCCGCCCGACAGGGCCGACGCGCCACCGGGACCGCTCATCCGGTCCAGCACCAGCACCCGGGCGCCGGCGGTCGCCGCCTCGAACGCCGCGGCGGCCCCGGCACAACCGTAACCGGCCACCAGCACATCGGTCTCGATGTCATAGGTGCGCACTTCGGCGGCATCCCGGGGCGCGACCGCGTTCCGACCACTCATGTGGTCGACCTTTCCGCTTCGCTCGCCGTAGCCGCTCGCCCATCTTGCTGAGCGACCCCCCGGTCCCGTTCATCGGGACTGCGGACCGTCGCGGCGGCACCGGATGGCGATGGTGTGTGAACGGCGTCACGTCTGCGTGGGACGCCAGCGAGGAGGAGGAATTCATGCGGGTCCTGGTCACCGGAGTCTCCGCTCCGACCGGTCGCGCGGTGGCGCGCACGCTGCTGGCCGCCGGCCACGATGTGGTCGGGCTGGACCGTGCGCGGCACCGGTACGTCGACCCTCGGGTCCGGGTGATCACCGGAGACCCGGCTGGGCCTGCGATCTGCGCACGGGCCGTCGCCGGCTGCGCGACGGTGGTGCATCTCGGCGGTTCGCTCGCCGCGATCGCGAGTGCGGCCGGAGGAGCCGGAGCGCGGCTCGTGATCCCGGTCGTCGCGGGTGCGGATCCGATCGCCGTGGATGCCGTGCGGTCCAGTGGAGCGCAAGCCCTCATCGTGCGCACCGCGCCGGTCGGGGGCAGGCGGGTCGACCGCGAGAACTGGCGCATTCTGTCGCCGCTGCTGCATTCTCGCCGTACGGGCGGCTTTCAGCTGCTGCATCACGACGACCTCGAACGTTTCCTGGTGGTGGCTGCGGGATCGGCGCGCACCGGCGTCGTCGACCTGGCGGCGTCCGGCGTGGTTTCGGGCGACGACGCGCGCAGCATCCGCGAGGCCGCGGGCACCCGGATCTTCTCGTGGGCGTCCCGTACCCGGTCGGCGCCACCGGAGCTGAATGCCGACGCGGCTCGCGATGATTGGGGATTCCGCTGCGGCTGGAGCGCGTCGGAAGTGGCTGCCGACATCGTTCGCGGGCTGGCCGGACGCAAGTACAGCGGTGGCGACTTCATCACTCAGCCAGGCGCTATTCCTCTGCCCCGGTATGTGATACCCGCCCGCGCAACCACGTCGGACGGCCACGCCCTGGTGTCGGTGGCACCGAAGGGCCTCGAAGGCGAGTTCGACGATCGGGTCGACCCGGCCTACCCGGTGCACACCGCGACGAATACCTCCGAGGCACTGCCCGGACCACTCACACCGTTGACCGTCGATCTACAGGCGGGTGCGATCCGGCTGGCCAACGCCGCGATGGGCAGGATGATCGCGCTGGACGGAATAGCGCTCGAGCATTGGACCAGCCGGGTCACCACCGTGCTCGGCCACCACATCTACATCAACGCCTCCATCGGTGTGCTGGCCGCGGAGAACATGCCGGGGTGGGACGAGCAGAGCATCCGACGGGACGTCTACGGCAACATTCCGGCCGAGATCTCGCTGACCCCGCACGGCAAGCCACCCACTCCGACCGGCCTCGCCAGTACCCGCGCCACCTGGCGAGCGGCGGGCCGGGTGCTGCACACCGCGCTGCGGTATCGCGAGACCACCGACGGCATCAACGCCGCCGCCCACCGGGAAACCCTCAGCGCCGCGGCCATACGCGAGCTCACCGACGAGCAGCTGCACGCGCGAGCATTGCTGTGGCGGGACCGGCTGAACCAATCCTGGGCGGCGGCGTCCATCGGCGTGATGATGACCGGCGCGGCCACCGCCATCCACTCCCGCGGCAAGCAATCAGCGGTCGTACCCATCGATCCGGAGCGGTTGGAGTCGGCCAGGACCATGCTCGCCGTGGAACGGCTCGCCGGACTGTGCCGAACCGGTACCGCACTGCACGACGCGGCACACAAGGGCGACGTCACGGCGGCGCGGGCGGCCTCACCGGCCTTCTCCGCCGCGCTGGACGAGGAGCTGGAACGGATCGGACATCGCGGGCCGGGCGAGTGCGAGCTGATCAACCCCACCTTCGGCGACCGGCCCGAGTTGCTGGTGGTCGCCGCCGCCCGAGCCGCGGAGATGCCCGCGCCCGAACGGGAGCCGGTCGATGCGGCCGCCAGTCGCACCGCGCGCATGGCAGCCGGCGCGACGATGGCGCGCGAACGCGTCCGCGACGCCGTCGTCCGCTATACCCACTGCCTGCGCCTCGCCGTGCGCGAGCGAGCGGAACGGCTGATCCGGGCCGGTCGGCTACAGCGAGCCGAGGACGCGTGCTTCCTCACCCTCGACGAGATCCTGTGGGCGCCTGCCGACTCGACCGAGCGCGTCGCGCGACGGCGAGCGGAACTGACCCGGTTGCAGAGTGTGCGGATGCCGGACGTGATCGCGGGTGATTGGCAACCGCTACCGGACGCGAACGCTTTGGCCCCCGGAGAAAGCCTGACCGGGATCGGGGTGTGTCCCGGCGTCGTGGAGGGCACGGTCAGACGCGTGCTGTCCCTCGATGACGACATCGAGCCGGGCGACATCCTCGTGGCGTCGGTCACCGACACCGGGCACACCGCGATGTTCGCCTACGCCGCCGCGGTGGTCACCGACATCGGCGGCTCGGCTTCGCACGCCGCCATCGTGGCCCGGGAATTCGGCATCCCCTGTGTCGTCGACACCAAGTCCGCCAGCACCAGTCTCGCCGATGGGCAGCGGGTGCGCGTCGACGGGTCGGCGGGCACGGTCACCCTGCTCATCGACGCCTGAGCTGTGGCCGGGGTGAGGCACCCCGGCTCACCTGCCGGCTCGGCGCCGCCGGGCCGCGACCCAATGGAAGGAATGATCCAGTGACGATTTCGCGTGCTGTACGCGGTGCGGTGACCGGTGTCGCCGTGGCGTTGATCGCCGTGTTCCCGTCCACCGGTACCGCATTCGCGGGCCCGGGACTCGTACACACCGTGCACGACCGGTCCATGCAGCTGTCGACGGCGCCGAACGCCCGGGACATCGGCGACTATCCCACCCAGGGCAATGGCAAACTGCGCACGGGCGTCGTCTTCCGTACCGACGCCTTGGACAAGCTCACCGCCGCCGACCAGCAGAAGCTGGTGGCGTCGGGCATCACCGCGGTGATCGATTTCCGCAGTCCGGCCGAGTCGGGGGCGAACCCGGACAAGCTTCCGGTGTCGATTCCCGCGCTCGCGCGTCCGGTGTACGACCCGGGCAACGACTTCTACGTGATGGTGGGCAGAGCCGTGCAGGGCGGTCCGGCGGTGCAGCAGCAGATGTTCGGTGACGGCAAAGCCGTCGGCATCATGCGCGACTACTATCGCTGGCTCGTCACCGACGCCACGGCTCGCGCACAGTTCGCGACAGCCATCCGGGATATCGCGAACGCGAACGGACCGGTGCTGTTCCACTGCACCGCGGGCAAAGACCGCACCGGCTGGATGACCGCGATCCTGATGACCGCGCTCGGCGTTCCGAAGGGCCAGGTGTACAAGGATTATCTGGAATCGAACGACCACCTGGCCGCGGGCAACAAGGCGCTGATGGACGGACTGGTGGCCAAGGGGCTGGTCACCGATCCCGCGCTGTTCGAGCCGATCCTCGGCGTGCGCGCCGACTTCCTCGACGCCGCGTTCGATCAGGCGGGAACGTCGTTCGGGTCGTTCGACCGGTTCGTCTCCGAGGGGCTCGGCGTCGACGGTGCGACACTCGAGGCGCTGAAGTCCGAACTGCTGTCGCGGTAGTCGCGAACGAGAGCGGGTCGGTGGATCATGATCCACCGACCCGCTCACTGGTGTCAGCCCACCGGATGTGCGGCCGTCCGATCGCGCTTGCCCGTCGACGCTCGGCGCGGCGGCCTCGTGGTATCGCCCCCGCTCACCGCACCGTCCGGAGTCGAGCGGTTATGCCGGTGCGGTCAGCACTTCGCGCAGTCGTGCCAGCTCCGCGGTGGTCAGTCCGTTGGTCAGCAACCATTCGGCCGCGCCGCCGTGCCGGGCGGACAGATTCGCGAGAAAACGACGCATCACCTCGGCTTCCACACCGAGGATGCCGGTGCTGACCGGGGGCAGCCCGGCGTAGGACGCGAGCGCGTCGAGCCGGTCGCGGACTCGCTGCATGCGTTCACCGGTCAACGCGTAATCGGCGGCGATGGCCTCCGCGTGCACGCCGACGGCGTCCAGCAGCACCGCGGCGAGTACGCCGGTGCGGTCCTTGCCCGCGGCGCAATGGAACAGCACCGAATGGCGGCCGGCGTCGACGACGAGCCGCACGGCCGCCACGAGGGAGTCGACGCTGCCCGCCAGCAGCTTGTCGTAGAGGTCGACAAGATCGACCCGGCTGGCGTCGGGGACCAGATCCCTTGCCGCCAGCGAGGATCGCGGCGACTTGCGCACCGGCAGGCAGATCCGCCGGACGTCGGCGCCGGCGAGCAGTCCGTAGCCCTCCCGCCGCACTTCGTCGGGCAGCCGCAGATCGATCAGCGTGCGCAGACCGATCGGACCGAGCAGTTTCGCCAGATCGGATTCGGTGAGGTTCTGCGGGGTGCTGGAGCGGTAGACCACCCCGAAACGCGTTGTGCCACCGCCGCGCACGGGCAGTCCGCCCAGATCGCGGACGTTGTCGATCTGGGCGAACTCGACCCACCGGTTATCCGGCACAGTGGATTCTCCCGCGGTGTCAGTGGGCACGGCCGGCCGCCGCCTCGTCGGCGCGGCTCAGGCCGCACAGTCCGATCAGGTCCTCGTGCAGCTCGAACCACACGGTGTGGTAACTGTCCAGCACGGGCCTGGCGACCCAGGATTGATCACCGGCCGCGATTCGCTCGATCGCACGCGCGAACCGGATGGGGTAGCGAGCCAGCCGCGGCGCGACGTCACCGATCCGTTCCAACAGTGGTCGCACGGCGCGATGCAGTTCGGTCAGCCGGGCCAGTACCGCACCGTCGTAATCGGCGTCGGCGTGATCGTTGACGGTGGCCGGATCTCTCATCTGCCAGGCGGTCACGATCTCTTTGAGAACGTCGTTATAACCACAGAATTCGGCATAGACGGACGCGATCGCGGCCCGGTCGACCGCCTGTCGTTCCATTGCCAGCAGGCAGTCCAAGTGCTGTCTGCCTTCGGGTGTGAGGCGCACACCGATCGGCGTCGCGGCACACCAGCCCCTGGCCACCAACTCCGCGCATCGGGCGGCGACGACCTCGGCGGACGCACCGACGCCCGCGGCGAGCGCGTCGTGGGCGGCGCGGCCTTTGATGCCGATCAGGCGCAGCAGATCGAGGTCGGGAACCTCTGCCACCGCCGAAGGCGCCACGTCCACCGCTGCCGCGGCGTCGGTCCCACGCGCGTCCAGCCACGCCGACAACTCGTCGACGCCGGTGCCCGCCCAGCCTGCCAACCGGCCGACATCCGCGAGGGTGCTCGCGTCGACGGGTTTGCCTTCGACACGGCCCGGCCACACCGTGCCCGCGCCGCCGTCCACGGTCACCACTCGGCCGGCCAGCGCCGCGACGACACCGGGACCACAACCGACCACGCACGGTCGGCCGATCTCGCGGCTGACCAGCGCGGCGTGCGAGGTGACGCCGCCCAGCCCGGTGACGATCGCCCGGGCGGCGATCATGCCGTGCAGGTCGTCGGGGCTGGTGGTCGGGCGCACCAGGATGATGTCCTCACCGGCCTCCGCACGGCGCTCCGCCTCGTGCGGATCGCCGACGACCACGCCCGAGGCCAGTCCGGGACACGCGGATTCGCCGCGCGCCAGTGGCGTCCCGGTGTACTCCCCGGTCGCCGGACGCAGCACGGCCCGCACCTGGTCGGCCGTGACCCGGCGCAATGCCTCGTCCGTGCCGATCAGTCCTTCCTCGGCCATCGTGACCGCGGCCCGCACGGCCGCCCGTGCCGACCGCTTGGCGGGGCGCGCCTGCAACAGCCACAGGGTGCCGGACTCGACGGTGAATTCGATGTCCTGGATATCGCGGCCGTCGCGTTCCAACAACTCGGCCGCCGCGACGAGCCGGCTGTGCACCTGCGGCAACAGGGTGGCCAGTTCGTCGAGCGGTCGTGGGGTGGTCCGACCCGATACCACGTCCTCGCCTTGGCCGCCGACCAGCCATTCGCCGAACATCGCGCGTTCTCCCGTGTTCGGGTTGCGGCTGAACAGCACGCCGGTGCCGGAGTACTCGTCGAGGTTGCCGAAGACCATGGCCTGCACGGTCACCGCGGTGCCCAAGGTCGCGGGCACACCGCGATTGCGCCGATAGGTCTGCGCCCGGGGCGAATCCCAGGACCGGAAGACGGCGCTGATGGCCGCCCGCAACTGCTCCCACGGATCCTCCGGCACCGCACCGGCGGGAGCACCCAGCACGGTTTCGCGGTACTGCGTACGAAAGCGCTCCCTGGTATCCGCCGCATAGTCCGGGTTACCGGTCTCGGCCGCCAACGCTTGCGCGACGGGCTCGTTCATGCCGAGGTTCAGCACCGTGTCCATCATTCCCGGCATGCTCACCGCGGCGCCCGAACGCACCGACACCAACAGCGGACGGGCGCCTGCTCCGAAGGTTCGTCCGGTGCCGTGTTCCAGCGCGGCGATGCCCGCACGGATCGCATGCCAGGTGCCCTCGCCGATCACCCCGCGCGCCGAGAAGTCGGCCCACCCGTCGATGGTGATCACGAACGCGGGCGGCACGGGAAGACCGAGTGCGCGCATGCGGTTGACGCTCCATGCTTTGCCGCCGATGCGTTCCCTGGACAGCGAACAGGCGCCGTCGAGTTCGATGACCGGCGCCGCGCTCGCTGCCTCGTCGTTTCGCTCCACTAGCTCTGCTCCGGTGGTCATGTCACTCCTTAGCAATCACTGAACGGTCCGCGCCTGCGCGCGATTCGGATCTCGTCCGCCGGACCGTGTCCTGCCGGGCGCGAACCGCGGCGCGCACACTTGTCGCCCGATTCGAGCCTGCCGGGCTCGCGGCCGCCTGCCGTAGCCGTGGTCCCGCTGAGCAGGATGGACACCCGCGCCTGGCACCCGGGTGCGGCGATCCGCGTGAGGGGCCGAGCGGGCCGCAGGGAGGGAGGATTCCCGGTCAGCGGGATATTCGAGGCTGATCGCCACCGCTCGCCCAGCTGGTGCGCCACCATCGCCGCATGGATCGACGGCGCGAAGCGACCGGTGAGCTCGCGACGATCCCGGCGGTGTTGGCCGATCGGGCGCGGCGCGACGGCGCGCGCATCGCGATGGTGACCGCGCGGGGACAGCTCACCTACGCCGGACTCGCCGCGGCGGCCCGGCGAGTCACGCAGGCGATGATGTCGCGATCGGGAGTGCGGCCCGGCGAACGGGTAGCGATCTGGGCGCCCAACGGCGCGCGATGGGTGATCGCCGCGCTCGGCGTGCTCGGTGCGGGGGCGGCGCTGGTCCCGCTCAGCACTCGGCTACGCGGTGACGAGGCCGCCGACCTCCTCGCCCGCAGCCGGTGCCGCATGCTGTTCACCGTGGGTAAGTTCCTCGGCACCGACTACCCGGCGATGCTGCGGGATTCCGGGCGCGCTCTGCCCGAGCTGCGGACCACCGTCCTCCTCGATCAGGCATCCGAGGACAGGCGCGATCACCTCTCGTGGCCGCGGTTTCTCGCGCTCGGCGCCGAGATACCCCCGGCGGAGGCCGAGGCGCGGAGTGCGTCCGTGGACCCGGAATCCATGTCCGACATTCTGTTCACTTCCGGCACCACGGGTGCGCCGAAGGGTGTGCCCGCCACCCACCGGCAGACGATCGTGGCGTTCACCCGGTGGGCCGATGCCGTCACTCTCTGCGGCGACGACAGATATCTGCTGGTGAACCCGTTCTCCCACACCTTCGGCTACAAGGCGGGGGTCATCGCGTGCCTGCTGCGGGGCGCCACCATGGTGCCGGTGGGCCGCTTCGATCCGGAGCGGATCTGTGGCGTCATCGAACGCGAGCGGATCACCGTGCTCACTGGTCCCCCTACGCTCTTCCACGATTTGCTCTCCGACGGCCGATCCATCACCCACGATCTGAGGTCACTGCGGCTGGCGGGTACGGGTGCTTCGAGCGTGCCGACCGGGCTGGTGGAACGCATCCGCCGTGATCTGGGCGTCGAAAAGGTCTTCACCGGCTACGGGCTGACCGAGTCGACCGGCATCGCGACGGTCTGCTCCCCCGATGCGCCGCCGAACCTGGTCGCGACAACGGTGGGAAGGGCCCTGCCGGGCGTGCGGGTGCGCGTCGTGGATGGATCCGGTCGGCCCGTGCCGGCCGGTGCGCCCGGCGAAGTCGTCGTTCGCGGTGCCAACGTCAAGCACGGCTATCTCGATGATCCGCAGGCCACCATCGCGGCCGTGGATTCCGGCGGCTGGCTGCGCACCGGCGACATCGGCACCATGGACGCCGACGGCTACCTGCGCATCACCGACCGCCTCGCCGACATGTTCATCGTCGGTGGCTTCAACGCCTATCCCGCCGAGATCGAGCGGATCCTCCTCACACACCCGGCGATCCGTGAAGCGGCGGTGGTCGGCGTTCCCGATCCCCGGCTCGGCGAGGTGGGCTGCGCCTTCGTCGTCCGCACCGGTCCCGCGACCATCGCGGCGGCGGAGATCACCGGGTGGGCCCGCACGCACATGGCCGGTTACAAGGTCCCGCGACGCATCGAGTTCGTGAAGTCCCTGCCCCGCAACGCCGGCGGAAAGGTTCTCAAACAGGTCCTTCGTGACCGCGCGGCGAGGCCACCGCGCTGAACCGCTCAGCGCAGTGGCCTCGGATCCCGGCCATGAACGCGACCGACCGCGCCGACACGGCGAGGCCGTTGTTCTAGGCGACTTCGTTCTTCATCTGAGCCGTGAGGATCTTCTGGTATCCGGCACCGAACAGCCTTGGCAGCCAGTCGATCACGCGCGCGTCCGTGCCGATCAAGATCTTCGCCTTGTTCTTGCGGATGCCGTCGACCATGACCCGCGCGGCGTGCTCGGGGGTGGTCTTGGCCAGGCGGTCGAAGTTGGCGGCCAAGGCGTCGCGATCACGATCGCCGCCCGCCCGCGCCTTCCAGGCGATCTCGGTCTTGATCATGCCGGGGTGCACGCTGCTGACGCCCACCGCGTGCCCGGCGATGTTCATCTCCTGCCGCAGCGCGTCGGTGAAAGCCCGGATCGCGAATTTGGTTGCGCTGTAGGCGCCCTGGCTGGGGCACGCGGCCAGGCCGAACATGCTCGACACGTTGGCGATGTGCCCGTCACCGGAGGCGATGACGTGGGGCAGGAACGCCTTGGTGCCGTGCGCGACGCCCCAGAAGTTGATGCCCACGATCCATTCGAAGTCCGCCCAGCTGAGTTCTTCCACGTTCGCGGTCAGCGAGACTCCGGCGTTGTTGACGACCAGGTTGACCCGGCCGAAGTCCTCGGCCACCTCGTCGGCGTGGCGGTAGACCGCGTCCCGGTCGGTCACGTCGAGTTCGTAGGCGCGGGCTTGCGCGCCCTCCGCCGCGCACAGCGCCGCGGTCTCGGCGACGTTGTCCGCGTGACGGCCCGACAGCGCCAGACGGGCGCCGCGGCGGGCGAGCTCGACCGCCAATGCCCGGCCGATTCCGGCGCCCGCGCCGGTGATCACCGCGGTCCTGCCCTCGAAATTCTTCACGGGTTGATTCCTTGTCTCGATCGGCGGTCGGCCCGCCGGCTTGCCCTGCCGGGCGTTGTCACAGGGAGGTGTAGCCGCCGTCGGCCACGAATTCCGAGCCGGTGCTGAAGCTGGACTCGTCGCTGATCAGGAACAGCACCAGATTCGCCAGCTCTTCCGGGCGGCCGGGCCTGCGGATCGGCTGGTTGCCCGACATACCCTGCGAACGCGCCGAATCGGCGGTCATCTCCGTGGCGACGACGCCGGGATGCACCGAGTTGACGCGAATGTCGTAGGCAGCGAACTCCTGCGCGGCGGTCTTGGTCATGCCGCGCACCGCCCACTTGGAGGCGGTGTAGCCGAGGATGCCGGAGAAGGCGATGATGCCGCCGATCGAGGAGATATTGACGATGGAGCCGCCTCCGGCCCGGCGCATGGACCCCAGCACCGCCTTCATGCCGAGGAACACCCCGACCTGGTTGACGTCGATCACCTTGCGGAAGTCGGCTTCCGACAGCTTCTCGATCGGATCGACGTGCACGATGCCCGCGTTGTTGACCAGGCCCGAGACCGGCCCGAAGGCCTTCTCCGTATAGGCGACCACGTCGTTCCACGCCGCCTCGTCGGTGACGTCGAGCGGGAGGAAGGTCGCGGCGTCGCCGCCCAGCTCGGAAGCCAGCGCGACACCTTCGTCCACCAGGACGTCGGTGATCACCACCGTGGCGCCTTCGGCAACCAGCCGCCGCGCGAAGGCCGCGCCCATCCCCCGGGCGCCGCCGGTCACGATGACGTTCCTGCCCTCGACCCGTCCCATCAGACCTCTCCTTCAATGGATGTATCCGTCGACCGCGCGGTGCCGCCGGGCCGGCCGCCCGCGATGTGGTCGGCCGCGATGTAGCCGAAGACCATGGCGGGACCGATGGTCGCGCCCGCACCCGCGTAGTCGTTGCCCATCACCGAGGCCGAGTTGTTCCCCGCCGCGTACAGACGCGCGATCGGGCGATCGTCGGCGTCCAGGACGCGAGCGTGCTCGTCGGTGACCAAACCGCCCTTGGTGCCCAGGTCGCCCGGCACCATCTCGACCGCGTAGAAGGGACCCTGCTCGATCGGGGCGAGACAGGGATTGGGCCGCACGGTCGGGTCGCCGTAGTAGCGGTCGTAGGCGGAATCGCCACGCCGGAAGTCCTCGTCGCGACCTGCACGGGCGAAGCGGTTGAACCGCTGCACCGTCGCGGCCAGCGTCCCTGCGGGCACACCGATCTTCGTCGCGAGCTCGGCGAGGGTCCCGGCCTGGGAGATGATCCCCGCATCCAGGTACTTCCGGGGAAGAGGACGTTTGGGGAAGTTCCCCAGGAACAGATACCGGTCCCGGAAGCGCTGATCCATGATGAAATACGCCGGAATGTGCCCGCCGCCGTCCGCTTCCCGCTCGTACATCTTGTGCACCACGTTCACATACGGGGCCGATTCGTTGACGAATCGTTCACCGGCGTGGTTGACCATGATGCCGCCGGGCTGTGAACGCTCGGCCAGACAGAAGAACGGCGGACCGTCGGGGTTGCGCACGGACGGGCCCCACCAGGCGTCGTCCATGAGATCGACCGCACCACCTACCTTCTGGCCCGCGACGATGCCCTCCCCGACATTCTCGGTGGCGCCGACAGTCCAGTCGGTGGACTGGGGACCGCTGATGTACTGCTTGCGCATCTCCAGGTTGTGCTCGAAGCCGCCGGCCGCCAGCACCACGCCGCGGCGCGCCTTGATCACCACCGGCCTCCCGTCGTGCTCGGCGCGCACGCCGACCACCGCGTCACCCTCCGTGAGGAGTTCGGTCAGCGGCGTGTTCAGCCACACCGGCACCCCGGCGTCGCGCAGCGACAGCCACAGCCGGGCCGCGAGCGCCTTGCCGAGACTCAGCGGCAGCCGCCCCAGCAGCTTGTTGCGCACCGCCTGCGCACCAACCTTCATCGCGGTGCGCTTTCCTGCCCAGGTGCGGGCGATCATGTTCAGGTCGTGGAAGTCGCTGACGGTGAAAGCGATTCCTTTCGGGCCGGACATGGTCGGCTGGTTGATCTTGTGCAGATCGCCGCCGAGCAGCCGTCCGTCCAGCGGCGCGGGCTCGATGCTGCGTCCCTGGGCCGATCCACCGGGAAACTCCGGGTGATAATCGGAATAGCCACGGTCGTAGACGAATTCCCAATGCTTGCTCCGAGCGCCCAGGTAGCGCATCATCTCGGGCCCGCGATCGAGGAACGCCCGCTGCTTGGCCTCCGGAACCCGGTCGCCGACCACCGCTTTGAGATAGGTGCGGGCCAGCTCCGGACTGTCGGGCACGCCTTCGCGCCGCAGGACCGGGTTGTCGGGAATCCAGATACCGCCGCCCGAACGCGCGGTGGAACCGCCGAAGGATCGGCTCTTCTCGATCAGCGTCACCGACAGGCCGCGGTAGGCGGCGGTCAGGGCGGCGGTCATGCCCGCTGCGCCGGAACCGACGACCACCACGTCGAATTCGAATTCCTGAGTCATCGCGTCGCTTCCGTCAGTATCCGCAACCGGTGAGCATGCCGCCGTCGACGACGAATTCGCCTCCGGTGCAGTAGCTGGCCGCGTCCGAGGCCAGGAACACCGCCACACGGGAGACCTCGGCGGGCTGCCCCCAGCGCGGAATCGGCAAGCTCGCGAAGAAGTCGTCGCCGTCGACGCCCGATGCTCCGGACACCCCCGCGGTCATCGGCGTGGCGATGCCACCCGGGTGCAGCGAGTTGACCCGAATGCCCAAGTGGCCCAGCTCCCGGGCGGCCGACTTGGTGATGCCGCGGATCGCGAACTTGCTGGCGCTGTATGCCGAGAGACCGGCGGCGCCGACGAATCCTTCCACGGAGGAGACGTTCACGATTGCTCCACCTCCGGTCTCGGCCAGCACCGGCGCGGCGGTCTTGATGCCGAGCCAGGTGCCGGTGACATTGACCGCCATGATCGTGGTGAAGTCCGCCAGGCCCATCTCCACGATCGGGACGAAACGCAGGATGCCCGCGTTGTTCACCACCGCGTCGAGCCGCCTGTAATGGGTGACCGCTTCGGACACCGCGGCGGCCCAATCGGCCTCGCTGGTCACGTCGTGGTGCACGTATCGCGCGGCGGAGTCCAGCTCGGCGGCCAGCGCCGTTCCCTCGTGATCGAGCACGTCACCGAACACCACTCGCGCGCCCTCGGCGACGAACTGCCGCACGTGCTCGGCGCCCATACCGCGCGCCCCGCCGGTGACCAGCGCCACCTTGCCGTCGAGTTGTCCCACCGATTCCCGTCCTCTCTGACCGTCATTCGCCACCGACGCTAGGACCGGGGAAAGCGCCCGGCACCGAACGGTCCCGGCCAGCGGGACTAGCTCCTGACCTGAGAGGTTCCGGCGGTCATATTTCGATTAGGCATACAGCTTCCGGCCGTCCCCCGCCGGGACGAGCCACCCCGACGAAACCGGATTTCGCCCGGATCGGGCGATCGACAAGGAGACCGGATGAAGTTCTCGATGATCTTCGAAGCCCAGATGGCCGACCCGTCGCGCGAGCACGAGCACCAAGTGCTGCGCGACTGTGTCGAGCAGGCGGTGCTCGCCGACCGGATGGGGTTCGACACCGTCTGGGCGGTCGAACACCACGGCCTGAAGTGGTACGCGCACATGAGCGCACCGGAGGTCTTCCTGACCTGGGTGGCCGCCAAGACCGAGCGGATCAGGATCGGCCACGGCGTGGTGTGCATGCCGTTCCACTTCAACCACCCGGTGCGGGCGGCCGAACGCGCCGCGATGCTCGACGTGTTGTCCGGTGGCCGCCTCGACCTCGGCGCGGGTCGCGGCGCGACGCCGGTCGAGACGTCGATGTGCGGTGTCGACCCCGAGCGCACCTACCAGGAGGTCGAGGAGTCGCTGCGGATGATCGGCAAGGCGTGGCAGGACCCGGAAGCAGAATTCGAGTACCACGGCGAGCTCTTGCAGGTTTCACCGCACTCACTACTGCCGCGGCCGGAGCAGTTGCCGCATCCGCCGCTGTTCATGGCCTGCACCAAGAAGGACACCCTGAAGATGGCCGCCGACTACGGAATCGGCGCGCTCGTCCTCGGTTTCGCGGGCGTGGAGGAGATCGCGGATCTGCGGCGCACCTACGACGAGGCGATCGCCGTCCGCACCGGTGAGCGGTTCGTGTCCACCGTCGTGAACGATCACTTCGCGGCGCTGTGCCCGACCATCGTCCTCGACGACCGGGAGAGGGCCCAGCAGATCGGCGCGCGCGGGCAGCGCTTCTTCGCGCAGTCCATCAAGCACTACTACGGTGCGGGACCCGCCCCCGACGAGGCGGTCGATCCGAACGCGGACGAGGTCGCCGCCATCAAGCAGGCCGCCGACGACCATGTGGCCTACCTGCACGAGGCCAAGATCCCGGTGCGGACCGGCGCCACCTCGGTCTTCAATGTCGAACACGCCTACGGTAGCCCCGAGGACGCGATCGCCTATGTCGAGCGCCTGCAGGACGCGGGCGCCGACGAGATCCTCTGCCTCATCCAGATGGGCACCGTGCCGCAAGAGGCCTGCCTGGAGACCATCCGGCACTGGGGCGAGAAGGTCATCCCCCACTTCCGCAACCACTGATTCCCGCGCCGAAGACATCGAGGAGTTCGACATGGTCGATTTGAGCGGAAAAGTCGCTTTGATCACCGGGGCCGCCCGGGGACAGGGTGCTGCCGAAGCCCGGTTGTTCGTGGAACGCGGCGCCCGAGTGGTGATCACCGACGTATTGGAGGCCGAGGGCACGGAACTGTCCGAATCCCTCGGCGGTGCGGCGCGTTTCGTCCGGCACGACGTCAGCAGCGGTGACGACTGGAATGCCGCTGTGAACGCGGCGATTTCGGCTTACGGCAAGCTGGACGTCCTGGTGAACAATGCCGCCGTCTACACCGCCGGGCCGCTCACGGAGACCTCGCCCGAGGAACTCGAGCGGATCCTGCGCGTCAACCTGGTCGGCCCGTTCCGCGGCATCCACGCGACGGTCGGTCCGATGACGCGAGCAGGGGGTGGCTCGATCGTCAACATCTCCTCGCAGGCGGGCCTCGAGGGGCTGATGGGCCACTCCGCCTATGGTTCCTCGAAATGGGGACTGCGCGGCCTGACCAAGACCGCGGCGCTCGAGCTGGGCCCGGCCGGTATCCGGGTCAATTCGGTGCATCCGGGCCCGATCGCGACTCCGATGGTCCCGTATCTGACCACCGGGCCGGGCAGCTTTCCGGCGTTACCGCTGCAACGCACCGGCACGCCGGAGGAAGTCGCCGAATTGGTCGCGTTCCTGGCCTCGGACGCTTCGGCCTACATCACCGGCGCCGAAGTGACGATCGATGGCGGGCTGGCAGCGGGCAAGTTCCTGCCGCCGGATGCGCAGCGATAGCCGAAGGAGCGAAGCACGATGCCGCTGACACCCGAGGCGCGGGCGATCGTCGATGCCGCGAGCGCCGCGTTTCCCGAACTGGGCACCGCGGTGCTCGACGCCGCCGAGGCGCGCAGGCTGCTCGCCGCTCGTCCAGCGCCCGTCCTCGAGCCGATCCCCGTCGCGCAGGTACGGCAGCGGCGGATTCCCGGCCCGCCGGGCGCACCCGAGGTCGGGGTCCGGATCTATCGGCCCGCAGCCGCGGCGGGGCGGGCGCCGATCGTGATCTTCTGTCACGGCGGTGGATTCGTGCTCTGCGGCCTCGACAGCCATGACCGGTTCTGCCGGGCCATTGCCGTCGGAGCGGGGGCGATCGTGGTGTCGGTGGACTATCGGCAGGCGCCCGAACACCGGTTTCCCGCCGCGGCCGAGGACGCCTACGCCGCGCTGTGCTGGGTCGCCGACCATGCCGAGTCGTTGGGTGGCGATCCCGCCCGCCTCGTCGTGGCCGGGGACAGCGCGGGCGGCAATCTCGCGGCCGTCATGGCGCTGATGACACGGGACCGGGGCGGTCCTCCGATCGCCCGCCAACTACTGCTCTACCCCATGCTCGACCCGGCGTGCGCCACCGACTCCTACCGCGAGAACGCCGGAGGCTACTTCACCACCGCCGCGCACCTGCGCTGGTACTGGAGCCAGTACCTGGGCTCGCACGACGGCGCCGACCCGTACGTCAACCCCCTCAGCGCCGAGGTGTCCGGACTTCCTCCGGCACACATCGTCACCGCCGAGTTCGATCCGTTACGCGACGAGGGCGAAGACTACGGGCGGCGGCTCGGGCAAGCCGGTGTCGCGGCCGAAGTCCACCGTTACGACGGCATGTTCCATGGCTTCATGAGCATGGCCGTCCACCTGCCCGAGGCGGTGCGGGCGAACACCGCCACATACGCGGCCATTCGCAGCGCACGCGCGGCGGGACATTGCTGAACCAACCTGCGCCTTCGACTGTTACGGAGCCCCCATGACGATCCAGCGGCTCAGCCCCGCCTACCCCACCGACGACCTACCCGCCACCGTGGCACTGCTGAGCGCCGTCTTCGGCGCCGAGCCCACCGTCGTAGACGGCGACCGCTGGGCCCAGTTCGACTGCGATGGCGTCCGTGTCATGCTCGCGGGCACCGACCGCGACGACGACACCCCGTTCCTCGCGATCAAGGTAGACGACCTGGAATCCGCGTTGAACCGGGTGCGCGCCAACGGGTTCGCGGCGGGGCAGCCGGTCACCGGACCACACGAACGCCGCGCGGTCATACAGCCGACGCCCGGCTCTCCCTGGCACATCGCCCTGTACGAGCCCGTGGCATCAGGACATTGACCCGTCGAGCACACCCCTATTCGGTGCGGATCACCGCAGTCGGTTCCGGTTCGGAACGCTCCGGCACGGCTGGGGGTCGCCCGCGCTTCGCTCGTGGCGCAGGCTTGCGATCCGGCGTCGCCGGATCGAGGGAGACAGCGCGGAACGATTCGTCGGGCGGTCGCCGCAACGCGCGGTCATAGGCACGGGCCGAGGCAGGCCAGGGGTTGGTGACCCGCCCGCTGCTGTGCTTGTACCAGCTCTGCTCGACGGTGGGCCACACCGTCGTCGCGACGGCTCGTTCGATCCACTGCTGGTGCGCCCGCATCGCGGCGGCCCGGGCTTCGATAGCGGAAGCGCCGATCCGGTCCCGCCAGCGCAGGCACCGGATGATGTAGTCGATCTGGAGTTCCTTCATACCCGGGTTACTGCCTGCCGGGTTGAAGCTGTTCGGCCCCGCGATCAGGAAGGCATTCGGGAAGCCGGGAACCGCCACACCCAGCAGGGCTGTCGCGCCCGAGTTCCATTGGTCGTGCAGGAGCACTCCCCCACGTCCGCGCACGCTGATCGGGACCAGGAATTGCGGGGCGCGGAAGCCGGTTGCGTAGATGATCACGTCGGCCTGATGATGCGCGCCGTCGGCGGTGAGTAGTCCGTCGCGGGTGATCCGGGTGATGGGGGCGGTGATCAGGTCGACGTTCTCGCGTGTCAACGCCGTGTAATAGTGGCTGTCGAAGATTATGCGCTTGCCGCCGATGGGATAGCCGGGGGTGAGTTTCGCGCGCAGCCGCGGGTCGCTGATCCGGCTGTGCAGGTACCGCCGGGCAGCCCATTCGGCGGGCCGCGACGACCAGCCCCGGCGCATGATCGGTGTGAGCACGACGTCGGCACAGTAGTACAGGGCCCGGCGGTAGAGGCCGTGGGCGCCCGGCAGCCGCAGCGCCGCTCGGGCGACCGGTCCGAAGCCGGAACTCGGTTTGGGCAGCACCCAGTGCGGCGTGCGCTGGAAGACGCGGACGTGACGCGCCGTCGCGGCCAGGGTCGGCAGCATCTGCGCCGCGCTCGAGCCGGTGCCGATCACGGCCACGTTCTTCCCACGCAAGTCCTGGTCGTGGTCCCATCGCGCGGAATGGAAGGACGGTCCGGCGAAATCGGCTCGACCGGGGAAATCCGGCACATTCGGCCGGTGCAACTGGCCCACGGCAAAGATCACCACATCGGCGAGCACGCGCTGCCCGCAGGAAGTGGTCAGTTCCCAGCGGCCCTCGGCTTCCAGATAGGTCGCCTCCTCGATCGCGACACCCAGCTTCAGATGCGGGCCCAACCCGTGGTCGGCGGCAACCTGGCGCAGGTAGTCGAGAATCTCCCGTTGGCGCGGAAACCGGACGCGACAACTGCGATACGGGGCGAACGAGAACGAGTACAAGTGGGACGGCACATCGCAGGAGCACCCCGGATAGGTGTTGTCCCGCCAGACACCGCCGACGTCGCCACCCCGCTCGAAAATCACGAAATCGGTGATCCCGGCGCGTCGTAGCGCGACTCCCATCCCGATGCCACCGAAGCCCGCGCCGACGACGGCCACCTTGCAGTTCATCGCGTTCGCCAACCCTCCTCCTTCACGATCAGCAGATAGTCAACGTGCAGCTACCTCATCTCTTCGTTGGCTGGAGCAGTCTGGATGGCAAGATCATGAAGTCGCCTTCTTCGACGCCAAGTGCGCCAGAAGCACGGAGCCGCATCGGGAAGCATGTGACATGATCAGCGGGACGATGCGCGACGAACCGTTCATCACCGTCCGGGCGATTCCGGGCACGGGGAAGCGGCAGGAGAGGCACGCATAGCTCAGCACACTTCTAGCTAATTTCAGGTCCGAAATGTTCGGTTCCCTCCGCGGATTGTCAGCATCGAGGCAGCTACCGGCCGAGCCCAGGGGGCACATTGCCACCGAGCGCCTACAGGTTGCGCGTGGGTACGATTCGTCGGGGCGCTGTTCGGCGGCACACCCGGGGTCGCCATATGGACAACTACTCGTTCCGGCCGACATCCGCACGCGTCGAAGCACTTCGGGGACAGGAGAAGCTGGACAGGGTGAGCCGCAAAGACTTCAGATGGCTCACGGGGTGATCGCTTCCGGCCCCCACGATGACCATTCGCAGAGCGGCCCGAAGCAAAGCGGTTGCAGCGGCAGCGGGTTGCCGGTCGCTCTTACGCCGTCGTACGGGCGGTCAGGTCGTCGAGCAGGATCATCACTTCGCCTTCCCGCTTCACTACCTGGGTGAGCCGGATCGTCAAAGCTATGAGGTCGGCGTCGTCCATCGGGTCGGCGAGTTCCCGTGTGAGAGGTCGCCACTCTGCGTTCGCGGCGATGTCCCCCAAGTCCAGCTCTCGCTCGTCCCGGCTTGCGCCGCGCACCCGCGCGGACACCCGGATCGAGGCGTGCGGCGAGCGCACCCACAGACTCAAGGCTTCCAACCGTCCGGCGATCGAGAAGGACTGCCCCGGCCGAACGTCGAGCTCGACCTCGAGATCGTCGGTCGCCGACCGGATCAACAGCACGAGCGCGCGGTAGTCGGCGCCCGCGACGCCATCGGCGTACACCCCGGGCCTCTTGCCCGGCGCGCCCTCGGCGAACGTCGTCAGATGCGTCCGGTCCGCCCCCGCTGCCGCGACCTCCCACTTGTCCTTGTTCTCGAAGTCGTCCAGGAGGACCTCGACCGAAGCGTCCGACATCCCGCCGTCCCTTCCTCCGCGCCTTCGCCGGACATTCTTCCGGCGCTGCCCGAACCCTACAAGTCGCCGAAAGCTGTTGACGCGCCGGAACCGAGCATTCGCGCGCATCAGCACGACGGCGCGGGGGTCTCGCGCGCTCGGATGTCAGCCGGGCAGGACGTTGGGTCCGGCCACCACGGGCACCAGGTAGGTGCGAGCGAAATCGCCGAGTTGCCGGTCGGTTCGCAGTTCGGTGAGCCCGTGCGGGGCGAGGATCAGCGAGTGGACGATCCGGCACACGATTTCCGCACGGGTGGTCAAATCCGTAGCGGGCGGGAGTATTCCCCGCTCGACGGCGCGCTGGAGCGCGGTGTCGGTGGTATGGACTGACATCGCGAAGGGTCCCGCGCCGTCGACGGTGAGTTTCAAGACCACACGCGCGGGCTCCAGGGCCAGCATGCGGTCGACGAGCGGATTCGTGCGCCAGCGGGTGATGACGGTGACGAAGATGTCGGCGACGAGATCGCCGAGATCGTCGTGGCGGTCGGGGATCTGGGCGATTTCGGCGAGTACCGCGGCGACCTCGCGACTGATCACGGCTTGCACCAGGTCGTCGCGGCCCCCGACGTGGCGATAGACGGTCACCCGGTCGACGCCCGCCTTCCTGGCCACTTCCTCGATCGTCGTTTTCTTGACACCGACCTGCTCGAACAGGACCAAGGCCGCGTCCAGAATCCGGGTGACGAGGTCACTGGCAGCGTTTTCGCTGTTCGCAGGGCTCTTCGACGCGGTGGGCATAGGCCAACGCTAGCAAAGCCGATCCTTTCTGCAACATTCGAGCCTAGTTGTTGCTGCAACATTGCAATATGATTTGTAGTTATGTACGGTCGGGTCATGGCTGAGCAGGCGGGCGCGACCCAGCGCCGGTATCGCGACGAAGCGCATGCGATCACCGCGCGCGACGTCCATTTCGATTTCGATTCCGTGCCCATGCACTATGTGCCGGGTGAAGCCCTGGCCACCCACATCGTCAATGTGATGCACCTGGTGCTACCCGAAGGGGAACGCGCCATGGCACAGGCGCTGGCCGAAGCTCTCCCGCACATCGACGACGAGCGATTGCGGGAGGAGGTGACGGGGTTCATCGGGCAGGAAACCATGCACGCCAACAGTCACGAAGCCGCGCGCAGGCATCTGCGAGCGATCGGTTTGGACGTCGACTCCTACGTCGCCAAAGTCGCCTGGCTGGTCGATCGCATCCTCGGAGACCACGGCTTGACCGGACGCGCGCGCGACGAGTGGCTCAAGGAACGACTGGGGCTGTTCGCGGGAATGGAGCACTACACCGCGGTACTCGGGGATTGGCTGCTCAACGCCGACATCCTCGAGGAGAAGGGCATGCATCCGGCGATGCTGGACCTGGTCCGGTGGCACGGCGCCGAAGAGGTGGAGCACCGCAGCGTCGTCTACGACGCCTTCATGCACTTGGACGGCAGCTATGCGCGAAAGGCTCGCACGGCGATCCTGGCGAGCGCGACGTTGCTGCCGCTGTTCATCGTCTCGACCGCCTATCTGTACCGGAAGGATCCGTCGCCGCGGAAAGGCCGGTTCTGGGGTCTACAGTTCTGGAGCGCCACCCGGCGGGGAGTCATCCCGAAATGGACGGTGTTCTTCACCGAGATGCCGCGGTATCTGCGGCCGGGATTCCATCCGTCCCAGCTGGGCCCGATGGACAAAGCGCTACGCTACCTGGCGCATTCGCCTGCTGCGCGGGCGGCGCGGTGATGAGCGGACCACCGGCCGTGTCCGACCGCGCGGCGCCGACGGGATTACGTCTGCTCGGCGATGTCATGGACATTTATCGCAAGGTGTTCGTCACCGGCCGCGCCGCCGCGCTCCTGTCGCGCCCGAACGCGATGCGCCGCACCGGATTCGATCTGGACACCACGATCACCGGCATCGCCCGCGAAGCGGCCGACGTGGTGAGCCTGACCCTGCGCGCGGCCGATGGCGGGCCGCTGCCCGCGTGGCGACCGGGGGCGCACGTGGATGTGTTCTTGCCGTCGGGCCGACAGCGCCAGTACTCCCTGTGCGGCGACCCGGCCGACCGCTTCCGCTATCGCATCGCCGTACGGCTGATTCCCGAGGGCGGCGGCGGATCGCGGGAGATACACCGATCGCTGCGGGTCGGCGATCCGCTGCGGATCCGTGGGCCGCGTAACGCGTTCACTTTCATCGACGCGCCGTCGTATCTGTTCCTGGCCGGTGGCATCGGCATCACCCCGATCCTCCCGATGGTCGAGGCGGCGGGTACGCGTGGACGCCTGGTGTACGTGGGCCGCTCCCGCGAGACCATGCCGTTTCTCGCCGACCTGCCGGATGCCGAAATCCGGCCGGACGACGAATTCGGTCCACCCGACGTCGCCGCCCTGCTGTCTCGCGCCGAACCCGGCGCCGCGGTGTACGTGTGTGGACCACCACCGATGCTCGAGGCGGCGCAGCGGTGCATGTTCGAACTCAACCCGACCGGATCGTTGCACACCGAACGGTTCTCCGCCCTCCCGGTCGTCGACGGCGCCGAGTTCGACCTCACGTTGATCCGCACCGGCGCCACCGTCCGGGTCGGGGCCGACGAATCGGCGCTCACCGCGATCCACCGCGCACTGCCGAACGCCCCCTACTCCTGTCGCCAGGGTTTCTGCGGCACCTGCAAGGTCACGGTGGTCGACGGGGCTGTCGACCACCGTGACCGCCTGCTCACCGCGCCCGAACGCGAGAACCAGATGCTGGTCTGCGTCTCTCGTGCCGCCGGCGACCACCTCGTGGTCGATCTCTGAGACCGCTGAACGAAAGGGACGCCTGTTGTCTATCCGTCGCCGATCGAGGGAGACGAGTCGTTGAAAGTCTCGACGAACAATCCCGTACAGCCCGCGGTGTCGACCTTCGACGTGCGCGATCCGGCCACCGGTGAGGTGGTCGGCACCTATCCGGTCCACGACCGCCACGACGTCGATGCCGTCGTCGCCACCGCCCACGAGGCCGCGGCCTGGTGGCGCGGCCTCGGCTTCGCCGGACGCGCTCGGTACCTGGACGCCTGGCGCGCCGAAATCGCCTCGGGACGCGCGGAATTGGCGCAGGTCGTGCACCGGGAGATGGGCAAACCGATCTCCGACGCCAAGCTCGAGATCGCCATGGCCCTCGAACACTTGCGGTGGGCTGCATCCAACGCCGAGAAGGTGCTGGGGCGTCGGAGCGTGCCGTCGAGCATGCTGACGTTCAATCATGCGGCCTCGGTCGAGTATCTTCCCCTCGGAGTGGTCGGCGTCATCGGACCGTGGAACTACCCGGTCTTCACTCCGCTCGGGTCGATCTCGTTCGCGCTGGCCGCCGGGAACGCCGTGGTGTTCAAACCCAGCGAGTACACCCCCGGTGTCGGGCTTTGGCTCGCGGAGGCCTTCGCTCGCACTGCGCCCGCCGCACCGGCCCTCCAGGTGGTCACAGGTCTCGGCCCTACCGGGAACGCGCTGTGCCGCAGCGATGTCGGGAAGATCGGGTTCACCGGTTCCACCGCCACCGGCAAGCTCGTCATGGCCGCGTGCGCGCAGAATCTCACCCCGGTGCTGATGGAGTGCGGCGGCAAGGACGCGCTGATCGTGGACGCCGATGCCGACCTCGAGGCCGCGGCCGACGCGGCGGTATGGGGCGGATTGTCCAACGCCGGACAGACCTGCCTGGCCGTGGAGCGCGTCTACGTCCACGCCGAGGTCTACGACGAGTTCCTCGCCGAGCTGGTGGCGGCGGCGACCGGGATCGAGGCCGGCACGGCGGATTCGAAGATCGGGCCCATCACCATGCCGAAACAGCTTTCGATCATTCGCCGCCACGTCGAGGATGCCATCGCCCGTGGCGCCCGGGCCGTGCTCGGAGGCCCGGACGGCATCGATCGTCAGTTCGTCCAGCCGACCGTCCTCGTCGACGTCCCCGAGGACGCACCCGCGGTGACGGAGGAGACCTTCGGTCCCACGCTCACCGTCACCAAGGTCCGGGACATGGACGAGGCCGTCGAGCTGGTCAACCGCGGGGCGTACGGGCTGGGCGGAACCGTCTTCGCACGCCGCCACGGGCGCGACATCGCCGACCGCATTCGCGCGGGCGGCGTTTCGATCAACGCGTTCGTCGCGCACGCCACCATCCCCGCTCTGCCGCTCGGCGGCGTTGGCGCCTCCGGATTCGGCCGCGTCCACGGGCCGGACGGGCTCAGGGAGTTCACCTACGCCAAAGCCGCCACCCGTCAGCGCTTCCCGTCTCCGCTGCCGCTGACATCGTTCCGGCGGGACCACCGCGTGGACACGATCGTCGACCTGCTCGTGGCGGTTCTGCACGGAAGGAAGCGCCGGTGAATGCCGATCCGATCGAGCACACACCGATAGCGATCATCGGTGCGGGACTGGGCGGCATCGGCCTGGCGATCAAGCTGCGCGAGGCCGGATTCGACGACCTGGTCGTCCTCGAACGAGCCGACGACCTCGGTGGTACGTGGCGCGCCAACACCTATCCCGGTTGTGCCTGCGACGTGCCGTCCCACCTCTACAGCTACTCGTTCGCACCCAATCCGGACTGGTCGCGCACCTATGGGCGGCAGCGGGAGATCCTCGAGTACATCCGCGCGGTGGCCACCGAACACGATGTCGTCCGGCACATCCGGTTCGGCACCGAACTGCTCGACGCCCGGTGGGACGAGAAGCGTTCGCTCTGGCGGATCGAGACCTCGCGAGGAACGCTCACCGCGGACTTCCTGCTCTCGGCGACCGGGCTTTTCGCCGAGGCGAAGTACCCGCCGCTGCCGGGCATCGAGTCCTTCGCGGGCACGGCGTTCCACTCACTGCACTGGGATCACGAGCACGATCTCACCGGTGAGCGGGTCGCGGTGATCGGCACCGGCGCCTCCGCGGTGCAGTTCGTACCGGAGATCCAGCCGAAAGTGTCCCGGTTGCTGCTGTTGCAGCGATCGGCGCCGTGGATCGTCCCGCGCATGGATCGGCGTACGTCCGAACTGGAGCGACGTCTGCTCCGGCGTATCCCGCTGGCGCAGCGCGTGATTCGCGGCGGGTTCTACGCGGCGATCGAGACGTTCGGACTCATCTCACTGGTCGACCAACGCTTCCGGCATCCCTACGAAGCGCTGGGCCGATGGCAGCTGTCGCGTCAGGTGCGCGATCCGGACCTGCGCGCGAAGCTCACCCCCGACTACGTGATCGGCTGCAAACGCGCCATTTTCTCCGACACCTACCTCCCGGCGCTCGACCAGCCGAACGTCGAAGTCCTCACCGAGGCCATCGCCGAGATCCGTCCGCGTTCGATCCTGCTGCGCGACGGCAGCGAGCACGCGGTCGACACCATCATCTTCGGCACCGGTTTCACCTCGATCCCCAGCGCCTACGAGCGCTATGCCGGGAGCGACGGTCGAACGCTGGCACAGCTCTACCGCACGCGACCGCAGAGCTATCTCGGTGTCACGGTCGCCGGGTTTCCCAACTTCTTCTGCACGCTCGGACCCTTCGGGGCCGCGGGCAACCAGTCCGCGATCTACATGATCGAATCCCAGATCGCCTATATCGTCGACGCCTTGCGCAACGCGCGCGCGGCCGGAGCGCGGCGGATCGAGGTGCGGCCCGCGGCGCAGGCGGCTTTCGTCGCGGAGATGGCCCGGCGTAGTTCGTCGACGGTGTGGCTCACCGGCGGATGCCAGAGCTACTACCAGACGCCGGATGGTCTCAATGCCGGTCTCTACCCGAACTGGAGCTTCGAATACCGGCACCGCACCAGCCGGTTCGACACCGCGGTCTACCAGGTGAGCCGATGATGGGCGACCTTCTCTCCTTCGTTCGCGGGCGACGCGGGTATGCCGTCGAGGGACGGGTCGCTTTGATCACCGGCGCCGGCCGCGGGATCGGGCGCGAGCTGGCGGTCATGCTGCACGAGCGGCAGGCCGCGGTCGTCCTCGTCGACGTCGACCACGACGCCGTCGCCGCGGCAGCCGCCGCGCTCGGCGACCGGGCCTTGGCCGTCGCCGCCGACGTCGCCGACCGCTCGGCGATGGAAGCGGTCGTGGACCGGGCCGCCGACCATTTCGGCCGCTTGGACGTGGTGGTGGCCAACGCGGGGGTGGTGCCTCGTCCGTCGACGGTGCGCACCCTCGACGGCCGCGACTTCGATCGGGTCATGGACATCAACCTCACCGGTGCGTTCAACACGGTGCGCCCAGCGCTCGACCACGTCGTCGCCGCCGGTGGCCACGTGGTCGTGGTCTCCTCGTGCGCGGCGTTCGCGCCCGGCATGGCCGGAGCGCCGTACATGATCAGCAAAGCGGCGGTCGAACAGTTGGGCCGGGCGCTGCGCGTGGAGCTGGCGCCTTTCGGCGCTACCGCGGGCATCGCCTACTTCGGCATCGTCGACACCCGGATGACGCACGACACGCTCGATCACGACGAACTCGGCCGTGAGCTGGACGATCTACTGCCGTGGCCGTTGAACGTACGGATCTCGGCCGCGCACGCGGCCCGGACCATCGCCGACGGAATCGAGCGCCGCGCGGCGCGCACCATCGCACCGGCAGGCTGGGAGCCCTATGCCCTGCTGCGCGGCGCGATCAACGTCGTCCTCGACCACGCCCTCGCCCGCGACGCCCGGGTCCACGACTTGCTGCGCAGGGTGGAAGCCCGCACAGCACGGTCCTGACGTCTCCCGACCCTTCCACCCACCTCGATCCAGCCGGCACGCTTCCTCTGATCCGAAGGGAATCCCTGCGTGAGTACTCGACGCTTCGACACACTCCCCGCCGCCTTTCAACACAACGCGAGCGTCGACCCCGACGCGGTCGCGCTTCGGACTCCCGGGGACGCCGCGACTCTGACTTGGCGCGACTACGCGGCGCAGGTCCGGACGGTCGCCACCGGATTGGCGGGGCTGGGGGTGCGGCGCGGCGACGCGGTGGCCTTGATGATGTCCAACCGCATCGAGTTCTATCCACTCGAAGTCGGGGCGCAGCACCTCGGCGCGACCAGTTTCTCGGTGTACAACACCGCGTCGCCGGAGCAGATCGCGTACGTCCTCGGCAACGCCGGTGTCCGCCTGGTGCTGTGCGAACCCGAATATGTCGAGCGAGTACGCGCCAGCGGGGTCGAACTCGACCACATCGTCTGCCTCGACGACGCACCGCGAGGGACCTTGTCGGTCGCCGACCTGATCGCCGCGGGCGACCGGAACTTCGACTTCGAGGCCGTTTGGCGGGCAGTGCGGGCCGAAGACGTGGCCACGCTGATCTACACCTCGGGCACCACCGGCAATCCCAAAGGGGTGGAGACGACCCACGGGAACCTGATGTTCGAGTGCTACGCCGTCGATCAAGTGCTGGGAATCCGATTCGGGGACACCATCACCTCCTATATGCCCACCGCGCACATCGCCGACCGGCTGACCGCGCTCTACTTCCAGGAGGTGTTCGGCACCCAGGTCACCTGCGTCGCCGACCCGAGCCGGATCGGCAGCGCCTTGGCCGACCTGCACCCCACGATCTGGGGCGCGGTGCCTCGAGTGTGGGAAAAGCTCAAAGCGGCAGTCGAATTCGCGGTCGCCGACGAAACCGATGAAGAGAGGCGAGCCGCGCTGCGCTGGGCGCTGGCGGTCGCCGCGCAGCGCAGTGCGCGTCAATTGAACGGGGAGCCGGTCCCGGATTCGGTAGCCGCCGAGTGGGCGCGCGCCGACCAACTGGTCCTGTCGGGGCTGCGCGCGAAACTCGGTCTCGACCGCGTCCGCTGGGCGATGTCCGGCGCCGCGCCCATCCCGGCCGAAACGCTCGGATTCTTCGCCGGACTCGGCATCCCGATCGCCGAGATCTGGGGCATGTCCGAACTCACCTGCATCTGCAGCGTCAGCCACCCCCGGGACGCCAGGCTCGGCACCGTGGGCAAGCTCCTGCCAGGTATGCGGGCCAGGCTCGCCGACGACGGCGAACTCCACGTCCGCGGCCCGCTCGTGATGAAGGGCTACCGCGGGGAACCCGGTAAGACCGCCGAGGCGGTCGACTCCGACGGCTGGCTGAGCACGGGCGACGTGATCACCATCGATGAGGACGGATATCTGCGGGTGGTGGACCGCAAGAAGGAGCTGATCATCAACTCCGCGGGCAAGAACATGTCTCCCACCAATATCGAGAACGCGATCAAGGTGGCGACACCGCTGATCGGGGCCATCGCGGTCATCGGCGACGGCAGGCCCTACAACACCGCACTGGTCGTCCTCGACGCCGAGACCGCCGGGCCGTACGCCGCGCGCCACCACCTGACCGATCCCTCGGCGGCGGCCCTGGCGGCCGACGCCGGTGTCATCGAGCAGATCGCGGCGGGCATCGCCGCGGGCAACGGTCGACTCTCGCGGGTGGAGCAAGTCAAACGGTTCCGCGTCCTGCCCACCTTTTGGGAGGCAGGCGGCGACGAAGTGACCCTCACCATGAAACTCAAGCGCCGGGTGATCGCCGAAAAGTACGCCACCGAGATCGCCGAACTCTACGCACCGGACCTCGGCCCCGGTGTTCACGAGCCCACCGGACCGGTCACCACGACGGCGGACGCGGCGGTGGCGACCAGCTGACCAGGGCGCGGGGGTCAGCGCTCCTTGACCCAGTACATTCCGCGGCCGCACTCCGCGGGCGCGCGCCTCTCGCGTGGCTCGATCCGGTCGAGCCGGTAGCCGAGCCGCCGGGCGACCGCGGCGCTGCGGACATTCGCCTCGTCACAGTGGATCTCGACACGGTCGATGCCGGGCAGCGCCAACGCGACCCGGGTCAACGCGGCCGCGCTACGGGTGATCACCCCGCGGCCGGTCCGCGCGGCGTGACACCAGTAGCCGAGTTCCACAGCTCGCGAGCCGAGACGGTCGTGCAGGCCGATCGCTCCGAGCACGTTGCCGCCTGCGTCGAAGATCCCGTAGTTGAAACTTCCGGCGGCGCTGGGCCAGCTTTCATCCGTTTCCCGGCCGAAGGCGCGTTGACTGTCCAGTGTCGCCGGTACGACGAGCCAGTCCATCCACGGGTGGATGAGGTCGAACGACGCGTTGACGGCCTCGAGCCGCGGCCGCAGATCCTCCGGCTGCCACCGCCGCAACAACAGTTCTCCCACCTCGATTCGTTGCGGTGGCCCGACGCCCGGTGCCAGTGCCGAGCATGGCTCGATGTCCATGCCGATATGGTGGCGCTCACAGGCACGGCCGTGCAATCCGATTGTTCGGGTGCGGGTTGATCGTGGTGGTTCACGCGCCGCGGAGGCGGACTTCGGCGTCGAGCTCGGCGGCGGCTTCGGCCAGTGCGGTAGCGTCGGGATCGTCGCCGAGCCGGTCGGCCAGTTCGACTCGCGAGACGATGAGCATTCCGCGCGGTTGCGGCCCAGCACTGTGTTCGATCCTCACTTGCCCCTCTTCCAGGACCAAGCGTGCGTCCGGTTCGTCGGTGGCCAGCAATCGGCGCAGCTCGTCTCCGGTGACTCGGCCGGACCGATGTGCGCCGCTCGCCGCGGCGCCCGCTGGTTGTGCAGCTCGGCTCGTATCGTCAGCTTCCATGGTCACCGATTGCCCTGGCAATCCGGCGGGAAACCGGTCGGCCATCGCCATCCGGACGCTGCGAGTCGATCACGGCCATTTTCGTCCCAGCGGCGATTCGCCATGGCGCACGGGTCGATACGGCCTGATACTGACTGCAGGTTGGACCGATTCCGAGGTGGAAAATGACTGTGATCGACGGGGTGGGCTCGGACGGGCTGGTCGCCGCGGGCGAGACGTGGGGGATCTCCGGGCCGACGTTCCTGACCCTCTACCTGCCGCTGGTGCTCGTAGCGGTGATCACCGGATTCTGGCTGCGGTCACGGATCACGGCCGCGGATCCGGAAACCGACACGGTCACCGCGCCGGGCGCGGAGCTGACGCCGCCCGAACTGGGGATGCTGTTCGGCGACCAGAACGCCACGCTGGCGTCGATGGCCCGGCTGCGCGCTGTCGACACGATCGATTCGGCGGCCACGCCGGTCCGCACGCTCACCGCTCAGGAGCGTGGGCAGCTGGATCCGTTCACGATGTCGGTGTACGACCGGTTGACGGTGGGGCAGCGCAAGACCGTCCGCGCAGTCGTCGACGGATCGCCCGGCGCCTTCGACGCCCTGCGCACCAGGATGGTCGACCTCGGGTATTTCCCGGGGCCCGGCATGCGCCACGGCCTGCGTGACGCGGGTATGCCGATCCTGGTCACGGGCGCGCTCGGTGTGGTGCGGGTCATCGCGGGCGCTTCGCACGGGAACCCGGTCGGCCTGGTGGTCGCGCTGGTGATCGCGCAGGCACTCTGCTATTGGCTGGTGGTGCGCAAGCCCCGGCTGACCCCGCTCGGTGTCCGTGCTCGCGAGGCCGCGACCCAGCGCAGTGGGCATCTGCGGCCGACCAATTCACCGTCCTACGCGACCTACGGCGCTGAATCCGCGGCGCTGGCGGCCGCGGTGTTCGGCATAGGCGCCCTTATCGCGTTGGATCCGGGACTCGCACAGGCGGTCGCGCCGCCCGGTGAGTCGGGCGGCGGTGGCGGTGACAGCGGTGGCGACGGCGGTGGGGGCGGCGGGGGGTGCGGCGGTTGCGGGGGGTGCGGTGGATGAGTTCTCCGGGCCCCTGCCGCCGCATTCGCTCGGCATCGGCTGGAGGTCCGAAATCTGCGGAGTGATAGCCGCATTGGAGGGGCTCGGGTTCTGCGAGGTCATCGCCGAATCGTTGCCCAGGGACGCCCGGCGCGCCGGGCAGGTCACCGTCCCCGAGGAACTCGCGGCGTTGCGCGCGCGAGGCGTCGCCGTCGTGCCGCACGGCATCTCGCTGTCCCTGGGCAGCGCGGAACCGGTGGCGGGCCACCGCGTCGAGCACTTGGCGGCCTGCGCGGCGGCCGTCGCCGCCCCGCTGGTGAGTGAGCACGTCGCTTTCGTCCGAGCGGGCGGCCTGGAAGCCGGCCACCTGCTCCCCGTACCACGCACCCGGGAAGCACTCGACGCGCTCACCCGCAACATCGCCCGCACCCGCGCCGCTCTCGACGTTCCGCTCGCGGTGGAGAACATCGCAACGCTGTTCGACTGGCCCGACGACGAATACACCGAAGCGGAATTCTTGTGTGAACTGGTCGAACGCAGCGGTGTGCTGCTGTTGCTGGATCTCGCCAACGTCTACGCCAACGCTCGCAACCGGGATCGCGACCCCCTCACGGAGCTGATGCGCCTGCCCGCCGAACGCGTGGCCTACTGCCATGTCGCGGGCGGTCACGAATCCGGCGGCCGCTACCACGACACCCACACCGCCCCGCTTCCGGCCGAGGTTCTGGCGCTGATCGCGGCATTCACCGCGACTCGGCCGACGCCGATGATGCTGGAGCGCGACGGCAACTATCCGCCCGCGTCCGAGTTGCTCGACGAACTGGACGCCATCGCGGCCGCCGCCGCCCGTGCGCCGATCACCGGCCACGCCAGGGGGGTACTGGCGTGAGCACCTCCTCCGGAGCGACACAGCCACCCGAAGACGCGACTCTGGCCGAACGGCAAGCAGCGCTGGTCCGGGCGCTGGTCACGGGAGCCCCGGTACCCGCGGGATTCGATGGCGACGCCGTCGGCGCGGCAGCGGACGCCCTACTGTTCAAGCGGGCCGGCGAGGTAGCGCGTCGTTTCCCGCTGCTGGTGCACGCATGCGACGGAGACTTCACCGCACGCTTCACAGCATGGGCTCGGGAACACCCGAAGACAACGACCCTTGCTGACGCGGCCGCCTTCGCTGCTGCCGCCGGAATCAATGGATTCGCCGCATCGAGCCGCCCGGGAAAGCGGCGCTGGTTTCGCCGACGTTGATCCTCGACCCGCTCAGCGCTGGATACGGCTTCCTCACGGATGGTGGGCTTCGACGCGCATCGCGGAGTCGGCGGCCTCACGACGCTCCTCCAGCCACACGCTGACCGCCACCGTCGCGTACGCCGCCACGGTCGCCATCCCCGGCAGCATGAGCATCAGCATGAGAAACGAAAGCATCGAAGACACAAGCCCTCCCGGACCACGCGATGGAAACTGTCACACCGGTGCGCCGCGCTGCGTCACCGTCACGCCGGACATACCCACGATCGGCTTTCCAATCTCGACTGAACCGACGAGTAGGTGTGATAGATATCACTCGACAATCGCCGGTGGCGTTCGCCCGGCAAACGGACAATGCGTCGCCGCCCGAGGGTGCGTTCGCGGCGTGGTAGACCGGTGACCATGCGGTTGCTCATCATTTCCGATACGCACGTGCCCAAGCGTGCGCGGGATCTTCCGGAGCCACTGTGGCGCGCAGTGGACGCGGTCGACGTGACCGTGCACGCGGGCGACTGGGTGGACATCACGTTGCTGGACCAGCTGGAAGCGCGCAGCAAACGCCTCATCGGCGTTTACGGCAACAACGACGGCCCCCAGTTGCGTGCACGGCTGCCCGAGATAGCTCGTGCCGAGCTCGAGGGGGTCCGGCTGGCCGTGGTGCACGAGACCGGACCCGCCACGGGCCGGGAGGAACGCTGCGCCCGCGAATTCCCGGACACCAACGTGCTCGTCTTCGGGCACAGCCACATCCCCTGGGACAGCGTCACCGAGACCGGATTGCGCTTGCTCAACCCCGGCTCACCGACCGATCGCCGCCGACAGCCGGAACACACGTATCTGACCGCACGCGTACGGTCGGGCCGGCTGAGCGAGGTGACACTGCATACCCTCCCGAAACGTTGACCCACCGGAAACCGGCGCCGAGGTCAGTCGCCGAAACCGTGGCCGTCGTCGCCGGAACGGGAGGCCGCCAGCGCCAGAGGGCGGTCGCCGTCGGCGGAGCCGGTGATCGCGGTGGAGATCTTCGGCAGCGCGTGTGGATGGTGGTGGCCGAGCCAGTCGAGCATTTCCTCGCGGACCGCGCAGCGCAGGTTCCACGCGTCGTCGGCGTTGGCCGCCGACATGGTCGCGCGCACCACGATATTGGTCGGCGTGGTGTCGGTGACCTGCAGGCCCCAGTCACGACGGTCCCAGTCCGCACGCTCGCGCAGGTATTCTCCCAGATGCTCACGCAGCAGCGGCACCGGCGTGCTGTGATCGAGATACAGGAAGACCGTGCCGGTGATCTCCGAGCCGCCGCGCGACCAGTTCTCGTACGGCTTGTTGTTGAAGTAGGAGACGGGCATGGTCAGCCTCCGGTCGTCCCAGATCCGCACGGTCAGGAATGCGAGCGTGATTTCCTCGACGATGCCCCACTCCCCCTCGACGACGACGGTGTCGCCGATCTTGACCGAATCACCGAAGGCGATCTGCAACCCGGCGATCAGATTGCTCAGAGTCGACTGCGCGGCGACGCCCGCGATGATTCCGATCACCCCCGCCGAGGCCAGCAACGAGGTGCCCAGCGTCCGCAGCGTCGGGAACAGCAGCAGCATCACCACGGCGGCGGTCGTGACCACCAGGACCGATGTGATGATGCGCCGCACCAGGCCGAGCTGCGTGCGCAACTGCCGCACCCGCGTGACCTGCTGAGTACGCCGGGCGTAGGAGCGCAGCATGTTCTCCGCGACGGCGTCCGCCGCCCGGATGACGACCCACGCCGCCGCTATCGTCGCCGCGGACGCCAAGATGGTGCGAACCATCGTGTCCTGGCGTAAATCGAGGTGCGCCAGTGGATAGGTGGCATGCAAAGCCAGCGAGCCCAGCAACACCTGCACGGGCAATTGCACCCGGCGCAAGAGCGTGGGCAGTTGGTTACCCGGGCTTCTGCGCGCGCTGTAACGCAGCAGTCGATCGATCAGCAGGCCTGCCGTGACGGTGATCGCGACTGTACCGAGCACGACGATGAGCGGCCGTAGTACTTCCTCCAAGAGTCGAACTCCTTCTCGTCGCCACCCGATCCGGCTGTGCTGCCGCCGATCTCACCGATGGGCAGCACAGCGCGAGGGAACCTCGAGCACTCGGTGGCGCTCGTTCACCGGACGGGTGAGCGGAATCGGCTTGGTTGCGGCGCCGAGGGCGGTGTCCCTACAGCAGAGCCAGTGCGATGCTCAGCACCGTCAATACCAAGACCCATGCCGCGACGGTCCATTCGACGGGGCCCTCTGTGCTGGGATAACCCCTGTCACTGCGTCGGACGGCGCGATACTGCGAGCGCGAGGCCGAGATGGACATGACATCCTCCTTCGGTCGGTTGCGTCACTGAGGCGCATACCCGCTTTCGTCGCCGATCGTCGCCACCCCACTGTGGCGAAAAACACTGCCGTGCTGCGCAGCTCAGTGCCGGTGGGAGTGGCTGCGGTATTGCAGGTCGTCGAGGGAAAGGGGTGGAAGGTAGCGGCTCACCAGTTCGCGGTGCCACCACGCCCGGGTGCGAGCCAGTTCCCGGGGTGTGGTGAACCGGTACAGATACAGTTGCGCGCGGATGAAACGCGGTGCGGTCGTAGGGAAGGGGTTGTGCCGTAGCAGGCGCAGTGTGTCCGGGTCGTTTTCCAGCAGTCGGGCGAGGAACGGGCCCAGCCACGGCTGCGCGTACCGTGGCGAGGCGGCGGCGAACCACATGAGCCAGTCCAGCCGCAGGTGGTATGGGGCCCATTGGCGTGGGAGCCGCCGTGGATCACCTGGTTTGCCTTTGAACTCGTACTCCCTCCACTGCGTCCGGTCGGTGACGGTGGCCTCGTCGGTGCCCTCGATGACCACCTCGAGGCGGGTACGGCCGATGGTGCCGAACGCGCCATAGGTGTTGACCAGGTGATAGGGATCGAACGACCGGTTCATGGCCTGGTGGCTGGAGATCAGGTTGCGCACGGGCCGGTAGCTCAGGATCGCCACCAGCGCGGTGAACGCGATGACCAGTCCCACGAACCACGGCGGCGGTTCCGGCAGTGGCGGCGGGGTGGGCACCGGTAACACCGCCGCAGCCGCGGACTGACTGATGGCGCCGCACGCGAGAAGGATCGTGATCCAGTTCAGCCAGGCGAAATTGCCCGACAGCACCAGCCACAGCTGGGTGATGACCACGACGACGGCGGCGATGCTCGCCACCGGCTGCGGTGCGAACAAACCGAAGGGCACGACCAGCTGCGCGACGTGGTTTCCCGCCACCTCGGCTCGATGCAGCGGCTTGGGCAGGTGATGGAAGAACCAGCTCAGCGGCCCCGGCATCGGTTGTGTCTCGTGGTGGTAGTACAGGCAGGTCAGATCGCGCCAGCACGGATCTCCGCGCAGCTTGATCAGCCCGGCGCCGAACTCCACGCGGAACAGCAGCCAGCGGGCGAGCCACAAGACCAGAACGGGCGGCGCGGTGCGGTCGTTACCGAGGAAGATGACGAGAAACCCGCATTCCAGCAGCAGCGACTCCCAGCCGAAGGCATACCACTCCTGTCCGACGTTGACGATCGACAGGTAGAGAACCCACAACGTCGCCCACAGGAACATGGCCGCCCACAACGGCAGCAGGTCGGCCCCACCGGCGACCAGCGCCGCGGACAGTGCCGCACCGAACCAGCAAACAGCGGCGAAGAAGCGATCGGAATAGTGGAAGTGGAAAATGCTCGGCGTCTGCCGGAAGGACCGCCGGGCCAGCCACCGCGGCGCCGGCAGCATGCCGTGGGCACCGATGAGCGCCCGGAATTGCCGGGCCGCCACCAGGAACCCGATCAGATAGACGGCCGCCACGCCGCGGGTCAGCACCTGCCTGCTCAACCAGTATTCGGACGCGGTGAACCACTCCATGCCCGCAACTCCTCCGACCACGGACGGTTGCTACCCACCTCGCCGCATACCCAACTCGGCAGCGGGAAAACCAGAGGCCGGACGACGCCGCAGGCCCTCCATCGGGTAGCGGCTGTGCTTGCGCGGGTTGTGTTCCGCGGCCGCTTCCTCGTCTCGCAGGAGCCCGAGCGCGTGCTGTATCTCCAGCCGGGTACGGGACGGTTCGATGACGGCGTCGATGTATCCGCGTTCGGCCGCGACCACGGGGTGGCGACGGTGGCGTTGTACTGGTCGATCATGAACTCCCGCACGGCCGCGCGCTGTTCTTCCGGCACCTGGAGCAACTGGCGGGGACCGGCGATGTCCACCGCGCTCTCCGCGCGATCACCGCGATGCAGGCGGTGGGCCAGGCCAGGCTGTTGTCGGCGACTGGGCAGCTCACAACGCGCGGCCGGTCGCGTCGGCACAATGCCCTACGGATCGGCTCCGAGATCGCTCGGGCAATCCCCCGTCGACCGCGTACGGACGTGTCACCGGGCCCTGGAAGGATTCGGCGCATGAGTTTCACCGGGGACGATGTCCGAACCTTCGCGCTGTCGCTGCCCGAGACGTCCGAACAGTTCACGTGGGGAATGCCGACATTTCGGGTGGCAGGCAAACTGTTCCTCACCCTCCCGGAGGGAGAGACCTCGATGGCGGTCCGTTGCCCCATCATCGACCGCGACGAACTAGTCCTCGCCGAACCGGAGAAATTCTGGATCGCGGCCCACGAAGCCAACAACGCCTGGGTGCGTGCGCGCCTGACCGTCCTCGATGATCGCGACGAACTGGAAGCCATCGTGCTCGACTCCTGGCGGCAGGCCGCCCCACGGCACCTCCTCGACGACGCCGGATAAGTTGTGAACTAGTAGTGCATACCAAGGGTGTGTACCATTGGTACATGCCGCTGCCCCGCTTCCATCGCCTCCCCCCTGAACGCCAACGCGCCATCATCGACGCCGCGAAGGCCGAATTCGCACATCACGGCCCGGACGCGGCGTCGTACAACACGATCATCGCCAACGCGGGCATCTCGAAGAGTTCCGCCTATCAGTACTTCGACGGAAAGGACGACATACTCGCGTTGGTGTTGTCCGACGTCTCCGACCGGCTGCGGAGACAATTGGGCGCCTGGGTGGCCGCGGAGACCGCCGAGGAGTTCTGGGCTCGCCTGCGCGAGACCTCGGCCGGCCTCGTCGCCTTCCTGCGGGACAGCCCACAGGATCTGGCGCTCGCCGATGCCGCCGTCACCCGGACGCCGGTTGGAGACGAACACTCCTGGCTCGCCGACGTGATCGGCAATGGCCTCGCTCTCGGCGTCATCCGTGCCGACATCGACCGCGGGCTGCTCACCGCGGCGTCCGCCGCCGTCCTGCGCGCCGGCGACCACTGGGCGCTCACCGGCGGAGACGATCCCGATCAGATCTTCAGCCTGCTGGCCGGACTGTGGGGGCCCGGTCATGCGCGGTGATCTGCAAGCGGATTGGTCGATTCCGGCAACACGGCCCGGGTGGGCCGGGCGCTTGGAGCGATTCATGGGGCCGGGAAAGACGCGAGCGGAATCGGCTGTCGAAGGCATCGGCGGTGTCCTGTGCGTACTGCTGATCGCCAGCTACTGCCTGCCGATGATCTCCGGCCGCGGCGTCGCGGAGGTCGTGGCGCTGGTCGTCGTCGCCTGCGACCTCGTCGGCGGCGTACTGACCAACGCGACGAACTCCGCGAAACGCTGGTACCACCGCACCCGCTCATCGCGAGGCCGGTTGACTTTCGTCGGGGTGCATGTGGCGCATCTCGCCGTAGTCGCATTCCTGCTGCTCGGCGAACCGGCCTGGTTCGCCGCCAACACCCTGTTGTTGCTCGGGGCGGCACTGGCGATCGAATCCGCGCCTGTCGAATTGCGCCGCCCGGTCGCCATGGCCGCCTATATGGCGGTGTTGCTGATCAACTTGATCGCGTTTCCCGTACCGGCGCTGTTGACCTGGTTCATCCCCCTGTTCTCGCTCAAATTGCTGATCTGTCACCTGATCCCGGAGGTTCCCGTTGGATCCCGCACTCGTCCTCAGCCGAGCGTTTGACGCCGAACCCGGCATGGCCTGGATCGCGGGCGACCGCGGACGACACTGGTTCGCTGCCACCGCACGATTGCCCCATCTGGTCACCCGCACCGCACCGGGCGCAGCCGCGCTGCTCAGCCCGCCCGGCGCCACACCGGACGCGGCCGCGCGGTCGGCTTGGACCATGCACGTCCTGTTCCACTGCGGCCCCGCAGCGATCCATCGCACACTCCGCTACACCCGTGCGGCGGAGCGCCGCAAGCCGTCCGATGCCTGGACCCTCGAATTCATCGGCGCCGAGCACCCCGGGCATGGCGCCGGGCGCCGCCTCCTCGCTCTCATCGTCGACGAATTCGAGGACCTATGGCTCACCACCGCCGACCCGGACAATGTTCCCCTCTACCGGCGCTTCGGATTCTCCGTGACAGATCACTGGACCTTGGGCGCCCTCGAAATCCACGCACTGCACCGCGTCAGGTAGAAACGCCGGCCTCAGCGTGCGCGACGGCGGCGCGGCCGGGGTACGAGTTTCAGTCCGAACAGCAGGTCCGTGTTACGCACCGGGTTCGGCTGTTCGGACATGCGGAGAAGTCCGGCTTGCCGGATCCAGCTGTGGTGCCAGTGGTACAGGTCCGGGAGGGTCACCTCGCATGCCGCGGCGAGCCTGCGGAGGCGGAAGCCCGCTCCGCCGATAGCCCCGGTGAACAGCTTGCTGTTGGGTGTGGGGCGTGATTCCTGGTAGGCCCGCGCTTCGTAGAGCACAGGGCGCGCCGGCGGCGGTATCACCCATACGTACAGATCCGGCGCGTGGGTGTAGCCGATCGGGCCGTTGAAGATCAGCGCGTCGGTGGTGAGCGCGACACATGGAATCGCGTTGAGTTCCATGGCTGTAGCGCCGGTGAAGAGTGCGGTGGCGATGGCGGCCGCGTCCACCGGATCGGCGGTCCGCGCGCGGATGCGGGCGATGACGTCGTGGTCGATCGGGGTGGTGGTCAGCCCGGGCCCGACCGAGTACGCCAGGTCAGGCGGCAGGTCCAGCCGCAGCCCGTGCAGTAGGAACGCCGCTTGGGCGCCGCGCAGGCGCGTAATGGTGTGTCCGCGGCCGGGGCTGTCGGCGATCAGGCCGCCGAGGAACCGGTACAGGCTCAGGATGTCGCTCCACTCGTCCACCACACCGGTCCCGCGGCCCTGATGGAAACGATTCGGCGCGTTGAGGCGGGGTTGCAGGACGGCGAGCATGTACTCGGCGAGACCGGCCCCGCGCGGGCCGATCCAGCTGCCACCGCCGTTCTGGTCCAGGTCGTGGCGGCATGGCTGCCCGGTGTGTTCGGCCAGCCATCGACAGGTCGCTCGGATTCCCTCGGTATAGACGGCGTCGATGCGCTCGAACTCCGAGGCCGGCAGGCTCCGGTAGGAGTCCGCCAGGAACGTAGTGACGTCTCCGTCGGAGATCTGCGGCAGGAGCTCGCCTCCGACCGCCTCGGTGAGCGTGATGATGCGGGACGCCCGGTGGTCGCCCTGCCGATATCCGACCAGCCGCGTGGCGGCCTCGGGAACGTCGATGCGCCTGGTCGGTGCGGAAGCGTCGCGGCGGGCGTCCAGCCACCGCCAGAGATTCGCCTCCGGCACACCCGTCCTGCGCGAGGTCGATCGCACATGCTCGGCGGAAAGTTCGTTGTGTTCGTCGAGCTGGGCCAATCTTTCCAGCTCGGACGGACGCAGCGTGGGTACGCTTGCGTCGACCACAGGTTCGACCTCCTGGATTCGGTGGACCCGCGACGCGACACAGCGGGTTCGTGATGTCACTTGCAGAGCATTCGATCACGTACCCGCCGGTAGGGCGGTGAATTCACCGGAGTTTCCCCTGTTGTCTATGTCACCGACAACTTCGTGATCTACCGAAAATTCGTTGCGTCGAATGCATTTCGCCTAGTCATGGCCGCTGTCGGTAGTAGCGACGGGAACACGTGAGGATATCGACATCCCGGAATACCTATGTGGTTCTGTCCACGGTGCTGGACACCGCCATTTCGGCGCACTGAATCCCGCCGCCCGAGTCGGCGTTGTCGCGAGGACCGCGAGCCGATCCGGCGCACGCCATGACCACCAAGCCGATACCGGCCCACTGAGCCGCCCCCATTTCCTCGCCGAGCAAGAGCAGCCCGACGCCCGCGGCCAACGCGGGCTCCAAGCTCATCATGACGCCGAACACCGCGGGAGTGATCCGGCGCAGAGCCGCCATTTCGATGGCGTGCGGCACCAGCGACGAGAGCACCGCCAAGGCCGCGGCGCCCAGCAAGAAGAGCGGATCCAGCAGCGCTACGGCATCGTTCGCGATCACCACCGGCAACGCCAGCAGCCCGCCGAGGCCCATGGCTATCGCCAATCCGTCGTGTCCGGCGGTGTGCCTGCCGACCACGGCGCTGCACGCGATATAGGCCCCCCAACCCACCCCGGCCGCCACCGCGAACAGCACACCGGCCCACGACACCGGACCGTCACTGTCGACCAGCAACAGCAGAACGCCCGCTCCGGCAACAGCCACCCATAGCGCGTCGCGCGTGCGCCGCGATCCGATCAACGCGATGGCGAGCGGGCCGACGAAATCGATCGTCACCGCCATACCCAGCGGAATGCGATCGAGTGCCGCGTAGGAACACAGGTTCATACACGTTCTCGGGGCGAACTCACACTCTTCAGGGTGCTGAAACGACAACTCGACACCGAGGCCTTCTTGCCGGAGTTCCGGCCGAGCGGGTGGGCACGATGACCGACTGCCCTTCTGCGCGGCCCTTCTCCGGGCTGCCGGGTGACGGTCGAGCCGACCGGCTCGACGGCCAGCCCACCGCTCGCCCGGCCCTACCGCTGCCGCAGCTTCACAATGCGCTGCCTGCGACCGCGAACTACCGGCCGCGCCCCGTGGACTCCGCCGGGCGCATCGACGACCAGAGGTTGGTGGCTCTCATGGGCTGGCTTCCCGGCAACCGCCTGGCTTGGTCGGTCCGCGATGATCTCGCATTCCTGTCTGTCGGTGTCGAGGGCACCGCGAGGATCACGGTGCACTGGTGTCTGCGACTACCCGCCGAACTGCGTTACGCGACCGGTATCCGATCCGGCGATCGGGTTCTGCTCGCGCCCGATCCCGCGCACGGAGTCCTCGTGCTCTTCTCGCCGAGGGCTCTGCACGATATGGCGCAGCGCCGCATCATCGAGGCATCGGGCGGTGATCTGTGACAGCCGATCGCACCACCCGCCAAGCGAATCTGGAAGCTGCGGCACTGTTGCTGGAGCGGCTGGGCCTCACCACCGATGACCTTCAGGACTTGTCGACCGTCTCGAGAGCGTCGGTTCCGACATTCGCCGCCTACATCTGCACGATCGATACAGCCATGCCGGCCGGCAACACCAGGAATTGTCAAAACCTGTGGTTCGGTCTGTTTCAGGCGACCTCCGTTCGGGTGGTGTCGGCCGGGCCGGTTGACGAGGCCGGGGTGATTTCGCGGGGGCGTTCGAGGAGCTTGCCCTTGTGGAACAGGGCTCCGGCGCGGACGAGGGCGACGAGTTCGGGCGCGTTGACCTTGCGCCAGCGGGCCTGGGCGGCCTCGATCAGTTTGTAGGCCATGGCGATTCCCGCCGCCTGTGAGCCCGGCCCTTTGGTGACTTTCGTGCGTAGTCGCACGGTGGCGAAGGTGGATTCGATCGGGTTGGTGGTGCGCAGGTGGATCCAGTGCTCGGCCGGGTATTTGTAGAACTCGAGCAGAACGTCGAGGTCGTCGGTGATTTTGGCGACCGCTTTGGGATACTTCTTGCCGTAGTCGATCTCGAAGGCTTTGATCGCGAGTTGCGCCTTGTCGATGTCTTCGGCGTTGTAGATGTCCTTCATCGCCGCGAGCGCGCCGGGCTGCGCCGATTTAGGCAGTGCGGCAAGAACATTCGCGGACTTATGGAACCAGCATCGCTGTTCCCGGGTTTGCGGGAACACATCGCGCAACGCTTTCCAGAACCCGAGCGCGCCGTCCCCGACGGCCAGCACCGGCGCGGTCATGCCACGGCGGCGGCAGTCCCACAGCAGATCGGCCCATGATTCGGTGGACTCGCGGTAGCCGTCGCTGATGGCGACGAGCTCCTTGCGGCCGTCGCTTCGCACCCCGATCATCACCAGCAGGCATAGTTTCTCCTGCTCGAGACGCACTTTGGTGTGGATACCGTCGACCTACAAATACACGTAGTCGGTGCCGGACAGATCCCGAGAGGCGAACGCGCGGGCCTCTTCCTGCCACCCGGCGGTCAAGCGGGTGATCGACGCCGCCGACAACCCGGCACCGGAACCGAGGAACTGCTCGAGCGCAGGACCGAAATCACCGGTGGACAGCCCATGCAGATACAGCAGCGGCAGCACCTCGGTGACCTGCGGTGACTTGCGAGCCAAAAGCAGGCAGAATCGCCGAGGAAAACCGTTGCCGCTCACCGGATTCCGGATCGACCCGCTTGTCGTTCACCCGAGGCGCCCGCACCGCCACCGCGCCTGCCGCGGTGAGGACTTCCCGCTCGGCGTGGTAGCCGTTACGCACCACCAGGCGATGACCGTTCTCATCGAGCTGGTCAGCGACCTGGGCGATATAGGCCGCGACCTCGGCCTTCAAAGCAGCGGCGAGCATCTGCCGGGCACCATCGCGGACGATCTCATCGAGCAACGACCGGGTCGAACCGCCCTCATCGTCGGAGGCGGATGTGTTCTGAACTACCGTGAGCACGGACGTACCTTCCCGACCGGCGTTGGCGCGCCGGCGTGATCAAGACATCGGACTGATAGATCATCCGGGAAGGTGCGTCCTTCCCGTCATCCACAGGTCTTGATCATTTCTCTACGACCGACGTTACGAGGAGGCACAGCAAACATCCTTACCAGCAGAACCATCGATCCTGCTAACTCAGTGTCCACTACCCGGGGTGAACCTCCAGAGCGGCGCTTGACTGACCTTCACTCGATGGCTCGTATGTGCCGCCATGCGACGCCGAAGCCAAGAAATGTGAGGAAGACTGAGACGAGCACAATGGCCATGTATCCGAAACCGGGGATGAGCGCGAGTCCAACTGTGCTCGCGATCATGCGAAGCAGTCCGAGGATCGTCGCTTGCAACGAATAGTCCGTTGCCGATGAATCCGCACGGCTGTTATCCATGTAGACGGTGTTGGTCCAGGTCATGATGGCCGCATAGCCGATACTCATCATGAGTATCCCGGTTGCCGCGACTGTGGCGGATGCGTCGCCGATGGCGATCGGGAGTGTCGCCGCGACGGACAGCATCCCGGCGACGCCGATCACGACGAGCGGACGGGCCCGCCCCCACCGTGAGATTGCGGCGCCTGCTGCCAAGCCCGCGATTATGCCGACCACCGGCGCGTAGACGCCTTGGAGCGTCGCGATATCGCTCAGGCTCCATCCTCGATCCAGCAATAGCGCACCTTGAACGGCAGTAACGAGATACGCGCCGGAAACCAGGAGAGGTGCGACGATCAGCGCGAAGGTGCGTCGTGTCGTCGAGGTGAAAAAGGTACCTATCCGCGACCATTGGATCGCGGCCGGGGCCTCGCCTGCGGGTTCCCGGAATCCGATCAGCATGGCGGCTGGGATCGCGAATAACGCCCCGAGAGTCAGCAGAGTCACGCGCCAACCGCCGAGGTCGTAGAGAAACAGCGCGCCGCCGGTGCCGAGGACGATCGACGCAGTGGCGGCGGCGACCTGGATGCCGTTGCCCAGCCCTCGTTCGGTGGGTCCCAGAATCCGTACCGCGAGCCCGTTCGTCGCAGTGTCGTTCAGTGCAGCGAACACGAGCAGGATCATCAGTCCGGCAAACACGAGCGGCAGGTCATGTGCTGGATCAACCACAGACAGCGCGGCGAGCGACGCAGCCAAGGCTGCTCGAGTCGCCCACAGCCAACTGCGGTATGGCCCCTTACGAGACGGGTGGCCCCGGTCGATAATCGGACCGGCGATGAATCGCAGCACGTAGACCACACCGAACAGCGGCGCCAGCGCCACCAGTTTCTTGGGGTGGCCGAGGCTCAGCAGAATCGTCGTGAGCGCCCCGAACAAGAATGAGAACGCAATGTCGCTGACCAGGTACAGGCTGACGATCAGCGAGTAACGTCGCAGCCGGCCCGTGATGGGGTAGTGGTCCAGACTGCTCGACGACGGGGCATTCACGAGACTCCTCATAGAGCCGAGACTATGAGATCGACTGACCGTCGGTCAATGATATTCTGCCAGACGAGAATGATTCTTGCTATGTCGGTTGATCTGATGAATGAGGCCATGACTTTGGTGAGAAGACGATCGTGCATGGCGGCGGCGGCTGTCCGCCAGCCGCACCGTGCGGGCGGTGGTAGTTGCAATGCGTGTTCCGCACCCTAAGGACGTTCGAGCGTTGCTCTCGGAGGGCCAGGTTCGAGCGTAGAGGAACTCTTCGGACAGAATTCTGTTGTAGCGCTCCACTTTCCCACTGAGCCGTGGCGTGCAGGGTCTCGGTCCGCTCGTGTCTCGCCCCAATAAGGACCGAGTGAACGCGCCTGCGCGACAGCACGCGCCATTGTCGGTGACCACCTGCGCGATATGGGTGATCCCGTGCACCGCGAACCAAGTCCTCGCCCGGTGCAGGAACCCGATCGCTGTGGCCGCCTTCGCGTCCGGTATAGGTTCGGTGTAGGCGAGGGGTGTGGCCGACGACAGCGGAGTACAGGTACTACCGTCGACCACACACGGCCGCCGGAAACCACATCAGGCCTCATACATCGCCGAACGAGGGCGACTCACTGCCTACGGTGTGCGCCGGTTCAACTACCTCGCGGCCATGCTCGCCGACATCACCGGTATGCCTACGGTCTGGATCCCCGCGATTCTCGCCCTCTTCGGGATCGGCGCCTTCGCCGGCCTGTCCATCGGCGGACGCATCTCCGACCGGCGCCCGGGCACCCGCGATTCGCGAAGGAGGCGGTGCCCCATGGCGGGGCTGGTTGCCCATGCCGGGCGGTCTCCAAGAGACCGCCCGGATCTGTCCGAAGCAGTCCCTAGAGCTCGGGGAGGATGAATGAGCGGCACCAGCGGCGTACCTCGGCGATGACCCGCTCGGTGAGCGCTGGGTCCGCGGCGTGGAAGAGGTAGTCGGCACCGTGATGGATCGAGCCGTACAGCAGCACGGCTGTGGACTCGGGATCCACAATTCGGAGCCCTCCAGCGTCGCGTCCGGCCGTCAACAATGACCTCAGTAGCTCGACATGTCGGTATCCGACCTCCTCGCTACCGACATCATCGCCGGTCGATCCGTGCGGTAGGTGGAACAAAGTGTTGTGCTTGGCTGGATCGAGCAGGAAGGTGCGAATTCCAGCGACGAGCCATGTCTCGATGCGACCGGCCCAGTCATCAGGGTGCAGGAGCGACATCGCCTCGTTCTGCGCATCGAGCAAGGTCTCGATGTATCGCGCGCGGAGGGCTCCGAGAACGTCCTCGCGGGCTCGGAAGTACGAGTAGAAGGTGCCTTTCGAGACACCGGCAGCCTGGGTGATGTCCTCGACCGTTACCGCGGCGATGCCCTTCTGTGCGAGCAGTTGCTCCGCGGCGTCGAGAAGTTCGGAGCGCCGTTGCTCCGCAGGTTTGGTCCGACCCACTCATTGCCTCCTGTCAGGTGTCTGTTGACCCATCGTGCCATATGGTAAGTTATTGACTGACGGTCAGTCGATTTGGAGGCAGTTGATGACTTTGCTGGTTACAGGTGCGGATGTGTCGGACGACAAAGTCGACGAGCTCGACCGGCCCCTGCGGTCCGCAGTGCGCGACCTGCTGCGCCCGGTTCGCCGGCAGCTGTATCTAGGGGCGGGTCTAGCTTTCGTCAGCTCGATGCTCGGCCTGCTTCCCTACGTGGCCGTGGCCGAAATAGGTCGTGAGTTGACGTCTGCACAGCAGGCCGACGTCGTGTGGATGTGGGTGTGGGTCGGTGTCGTCGGCGCTGCGGGGCGGTTGCTGCTGATGGTGGTGGCGAATCTGGTGACGCATTACGCCGATGCCGACTTGCAGCGCTCTCTCCGCGCTCGGCTGGCGCGGCATGCGGCCGTGCTTCCGTTGGGTTGGTTCACCGGACGTGGTTCGGGCGAGCTGAAGAAGGCGATGGAGGACGACATCGAGGACATGCACCACATGGTCGCCCACGCGGTCCTCGACCTTGCCAGCGCGATCGGGCTCCCGATCGTCGCACTGGTTTATCTCACGGCGACGGACTGGCGAATGACCCTGGCCACCCTGGCGGTGCTTCCCCTGGCGTCCTTCGCCATGGGAGCTGCGCACCGGACCATGCCTGCGCGTATGGCCGAGCTGACTGCCGCCCAGGTCGAATTGAACAACGCGACCATCGAGTACGTAGACGGCATCCAGGTCGTGAAGGCCTACGGCGGCGCCGGGCGGACCTATCGCCGTCTGTCCGAGGGCATCGACCGGTTCTGCGATACCCTCGCTGCCTGGACCGCTGAGGCAGGGCGGGCGATGTTCGTCACGCTCCTGCTCCTTTCGCCCGCCTCGGTACTGTTAGTTGTGGCAGGAGCGGGGACCGGATTCGTCGCGGCCGGCTGGCTCGACCCGGTGGACCTGCTGCCCTTCTTGCTCGTCGGCGTCAGCCTGCCCACGCCGTACATGACGATCGCCCAAGGCACCCAACAGCTCCGTAAGGCTCGTGTCGCCGCAGAGCACCTGCGCAACGTGCTCGACCAGCCAGTACTTCCCGAGCCCGACGCACCGCAGACCCCAAGGACGTACAGCATTCGATTCGACGCGGTGACCTTCGGCTACACCGCCGAAAAGCCCGTGCTGCAGTCGGTGGACCTCCTCTGCCGACAAGGTACCGTTACCGCTGTCGTGGGACCATCCGGCTCCGGCAAGACCACTCTCAGCAGGCTTATCCCCAGATTTTTCGATGTTGGTGCTGGATCAGTAACCATCGGCGGTGTCGATGTGCGCGACATCCAGCAGGAAAAGTTGCTGGCCCGCATTGCCATCGTGTTCCAGGATATCGTGCTGTTGCGCGACACGATACGGGAGAACATCCGTCTGGGACGTCCCGGCGCAAGCGACGCCGAGGTCGAGGCGGCTGCTCGTGCCGCCCAGATGCACGAGACGATTCTGGCGCTGCCTGAGGGGTACGACACTGTGATCGCCGGTCGTGGCGGCGTGCTCTCTGGCGGGCAGCGGCAGCGGATCACCATCGCTCGCGCCATCCTTCAAGACGCCCCAATCGTGCTGTTGGACGAAGCGACCGCATATGTCGATCCCGAGAACGAACGCGCCGTCCAGGAAGCTCTAGGCAGATTGGCCCGCGGACGCACTGTGGTCGTGGTCGCGCATCGGTTGTACACGATCCAGCACGCCGATCAGATCGTCGTCCTCGACGCCGGACGAGTGGTCGAACGCGGCACCCATGACGAATTGCTCTCCGCCGGTGGCCGTTACCGGGCCATGTGGACAGCGCAGAACCAGACCCCTCAAGTCACGGCCCCGCGAGGGAAGGACGAGTCCCGATGATCCGCCGCATCCTCCAGATTTGGCCGCACCGCGGCATGATCAATGCGCTCGCCCTGCGCTACATACTCTCCGGCGTCCTTCAGGGCCTCGTGCTCGTCATGCTCCTGCCGTTGCTGCGCGAGCTGTTGTCGGACCCGATTCGCATTGGAGATGTGCACTGGTGGTTGTTCGGGATCGCCGTCGTCGGGGTCGCCTATCTTGCGAGTGTGTGGTGGGGCCACGCTGTGGGATATCCGACCGCCAACCGTATTATGCGCGACCTGCAACATAGTCTTGGCGAGCACCTCGGGCGACTCCCGCTGGGTTGGTATGTGAATCAGACACCGGGGCGCATCGCGCGCGCCGTGGCCCAGAACACCCCCTCGGCGGCGAGCATCGTTTCCCACGTCTGGCCTGAGCGGATTGCGGCGATCGCCACTCCGGCCACGGTCGTCGTCGGCGTGTTTTTCGTGGATTGGCGGATCGCCCTAGCCTTCCTGGCGGCGGTGCCCGCCGCCGTATTTGTGATGCGCTGGTCGGCTCCGATCATCCGCGACACTCAGCACCGCATGGACGAGGCTTCTGAGGAAGCAGCTGCCCGCGCCATCGAGTTCGCCCAAGCCCAGCCGGTGCTCCGGGCCACCGGAAGAGCCAGTGCTGGCTTCGCACCGATGGAGCAGGCTCTCGACCAGCAACGACGCGCGTTCCGCCACGCGCTCGCCCGACACACACTGCCGCAATACGCGTACGTCGGGATCGTCCAGATCGGCTTCACCCTTGTCGTGGTCACCGGAGCCTGGCTCGCCACCCGCGGCGAGCTCGCCGTGCCCGAGGCCATCGCGCTGCTCGTGCTCGCGTCACGTTTCATCGAACCACTCGCTGCGATCGCCAGCCTCTCCGGCGCGATCCAGGTCGCAGACGTGGCCCTCGAACGCGTGGGCACCATCCTGAATGCGCCGCCTCTTCCCGAGCCTACGAGCGGTCAGGCTCCCACTGAGCACGACATCACCTTGAACCGAGTGCGCTTCGGCTACGAGCACACTCGTGTCATCGATGACGTCACAGTCACAATCCCCTCTGGAGGCATGACCGCGATCGTCGGACCATCAGGATCGGGCAAGACCACCCTGCTCCGACTCATCGCCCGCTTCTGGGATGTCGATTCCGGCTCGATTCAAATCGGCGGGATCGACCTTCGTGACATCCCCACGCCCGATCTGATGCGCACTCTGGCGGTCGTCTTCCAGGACACCTACCTATTCGACGGCACCATCGAGGACAACCTGACTATCGCCGCCCCGGACGCCGACGAGGCACAACTCCACCGGGCCGCGGCCGCCGCCAGACTCGATGAAATCATCGAACGGCTCCCCGAAGGCTGGCAGGCCCGTACCGGCGAAGGCGGTATCGCGCTCTCCGGCGGGGAACGCCAGCGGGTCGCGATTGCTCGTGCTCTGCTCAAGGATTCGCCCATCGTGCTCTTCGATGAAGCCACCGCCGCGCTCGACCCCGAGAACGAGGCCGCTATCAGCGCTGGGATCAGCGAACTCGTGGCGGCAGGCCGAACCGTCGTCATCATCGCCCACAAAATCGCCACTATCCAGCACGCCGATCAAATCCTCTTCCTCGACGACGGACGACTGGCTGAGACTGGGACTCACGCCACGCTCCTACGAGCCGGCGGCCGTTTCGCCGACTTCTGGCGCGAGCGCCACGCATCAGCCGAGTGGAGTATCCGCCCGTGATATCCGCGATACACCGGAGGGAGGAGACGACTTCGGCGACATGGTGCCTGTCCAGATATTGGCTCTGTCCCACTTACCGTGGTAAGAAATCAGCCGCATTCATCCCGATCAAGGCGTCGGGTAGCGAGCCATCAGGGTTCATCGCAGGTCGCACCCAGCCCCTCGGTGCCGAAGGTCATCGTGCCCAGAGCCGGCGGTGCACCGGGGAGTCCGGACCAGCCGGGCAGCCGGTTGCTGTCGAGCGCAAGCGCCCGGTAGCGACGAAATCGTGTTCTCCGGACCAGAAAAGCCCTAATCCCCGCTGTGCCAACCCTTCTGCCCCTTGCTGGCGGTTGCTGCATCACCCGCGGACGACCTCGCCGACGTTGTCCTATAGCAGCGATCAACTCGCGTATGTCGTGTCGTCGCAGAGTTCTAGGCGGCCAGGTCCTTTGAGCCTTGCCGACGGCGTCTAGCCATACCCAGAACCCCTGGGGCCCACCGATACTACGAATGACCGGACCAGGCCCACACCCAGAAAGGTAGGGCAAGCCGATGACACGCAAACGGAGAACCCGGCACATCGAGATGGTTAGCACCGTCGATGTGCCCATCGAACAGGTCTGGGCCACGATTACCTCGCCCGAGGGCATCAACGCCGAACTGCGGCCCTATCTGAAGATGACCGTGCCCAGGACGTTCCGAGACCGCACTATCGACGACGTAGCACCCGGAACTCGACTGGGACGCAGCGTCCTCCTGCTATACGGATGGCTCCCCATCGACTTCGACAACATCACCGTCGCCGAGATCGATCCCGGAACACGGTTCCGCGAGGAATCGACCATGATGTCGATGAGTGTCTGGGTGCACGAACGCACCCTACGTCCCTCCGGCAACAGCACCGAGATCACCGACTCCGTGTCCTTCGTCCCGCGCGCACCCCTCGGGCTGCTTCCCTACTGGGGCGCAGCCCTGCAGGCTACCCTGACGTTCTTGTTCCGCCACCGGCACCGGCGGCTGCGGACCCACCTGAACGCGACACAGACCGACAGCGAACGATCATGACACAAACCCGCAGCGATCACGCTCGCACCGCCGACCCAACCGGAAACCGTCGACGAAACGCCGAGGAGCGACGCATCCGTCGGCCACCACCGCTATACCGCACCGCCGTCCGTCCCGGGCGAGCGAATGTGTTTGTTCCCCGGTTCGGGCTGCTGCACGATGAGGTGACAGGCGTTATGCAGCCTGTCGGGCTGCTGGGGTCATGATCGCTTCGTATTCGATCGGGGTCAAACGTCTGAGTCGGGTTTGGCGTCGGCGCCGGTGGTAGGTGCGTTGGATCCAAGTCACGATCGCGATCCGGAGTTGTTCACGGTTGGTCCACTGATGCCGGTCCAGGACGTTGCGTTGCAGCAGGCTGAAGAAGCTCTCCATCGCGGCGTTGTCGTCCGCGGCTGCGACCCTGCCCATCGACCCGGCCATCCGGAATCTCGTGGATGAAAAGCTTGGAACGAAATCGGCTGCCGTGGTCGGTGTGGACGATGCAGCCGGCCACCTCGCCACGGCGGGCGACGGCATTGTGCAATGCGGTGACCGCGAGCCGTGATTTCATGCGCGAGTCGATGCAATAGCCCACGATCCGACCCGAGTAGACGTCTTCGACAGCGCAGATGTAGAGCTTGCCCTCACTCATGCGATGTTCGGTGTAGGGGTCGGACCGCAGCGCCCTGCCGGTCTCTCAACCGGTGGGTTTCTGCGGCCCGCCCTCCGAACCGGACGTGCGCCTCGTCGACGCATCCGGCTCTCCATGTGTTCATGCCGCTGGTGCGGGCGATCCGGTTGTCGGTGCGCTCGATGATGGTGTGGGAATCTTGGTGCCCCGGTAGCGATATCGTTCGATGACGACCGATTCCGGCCGAAACATATCGATTCCTCCGGCGCTGATCCGCCAACTGGGCAGGTAACGCCGTATCAGGGTGTGCATGTTCAGTCCGTGGTGTCGTTTGCGGAGCCAGCCGATGATCCGCCAAACGGCGTAGTGATCGATGTAGCCGAAGGTCCGCCACGGCACTCCGTGACGGAAGTAGTTGCACCAGCCTCGCAGCACCGGGTTCAGCCAGCGCAGCAAGTCTGCGAGCGTTGGATTTCTCTTGCGGCGAGTCACCATTCGCACCTTGCCGATGATGCAGGACAGCGCCTTCTTCGACGGATAGGTGTAGACAGCCCGCTTGCCGGTCCGGCTTCGCCAGGCGCGGCGCTGGATGCGCCAGCCCAGGAAGTCGAACCCCTCGTCGATGTGGCAGACCCTCGTTTTCTCTTGCGACAGGCGCAAACCCATCGGGGCGAGCACCGCGCCGACTTCATCCCACAGCGCTTCGGCGTCATCGCGTTTCCCGGCGATCATGATCACGAAGTCGTCGGCATAGCGGACGAGTTTCATGACCGGTTCCCCGGCGCGACGACGTTTGGCGCGTGTCCATTCAGGTCCGAGCGCGGCCCATCGGACCGCGAAGTCCTCGTCCAACACCGACAGGGCAATGTTGGCCAGCAGCGGTGAGAGGATTCCGCCCTGGGGTGTGCCGGTGATCGTTTCCCTGTTCAGGCCCTGTTCGGTCAGGATCCCGGCCCGCAGGAACGCCTTCACCCAGCCCAGCACGCGTTTGTCCCCGACGCGTCGGCGCACCCGCTCCATCAGTGCGGTGTGGTCGATCTCATCGAAACACGCCGTGATATCGGCCTCGAACACCCACTCGTAATCGCGGGGAGGTGAACTGAGGTAATGGATCTCAGCGATCGCGTCCTGCGCCCGGCGTCTCGGGCGGAAACCGTAGGAACACGGCTGAAAATCCGCCTCGAATATCGGCTCGAGCACCAATTTCAACGCGGCCTGCACGACCCGGTCCGCGGTCGTCGGAATCCCGAGACGCCGAATCTTGCCCGACGCCTTGGGAATTGCCTTCTCCCGCACCCGCTGCGGAACAAACCGGTTCGCCTTCAAATCGTTTCGAAGACTCGCCAGCAGTTCCTCGGCACCGGAATCGACCGATCGCGGCGCGATCCCATCGACTCCGGCGGTTCGTGCTCCCTTGTTGCCCCGCACCCCCGCCCATCCCACCAGCAGGAACGCCGGGTCATAGACGAGGTTGGCGAGATCATCGAAACGGCGACCGGGATCGGCCACCGCCCATCGGTGCAGCTTCTTCTGCATCCTGAGTACCCGGAACTCCGCCTCGGCGAAAACGATTCCCGGATCACCGGTATTCACCAGTGGCCTCCCCATGATGCGTCGACGCTGCGAACACACTGGACCCCTTCGCCATGTGACCGGCTTTCCCGGCCCCGGACTACTACGGGTCCTCCGCCCCACCCCGACAGCATCGGCCGGCGATGAGCCTTCCCACCGGGCGGCTGGCGGCCGCCCAAGTCAGGGACCGCCGAGGTGGTTCCCACGTTCACTCCCGAACCCTTCGACGGGGTCGGCGCCCAGCTATGCCCCTGCAGCCTCGCCACGGTTACGCCGCAGACCTTCACCATGGCCTCCCGACCAGCGACATCGACCGATCCAGGAGTTCTCCGCACGACACCGTCGTTCGGATGCGCGCTGCTATCCAGCCCACATCCGCCAGGTTCGAGCTGGTGGCTCTCTCGAGGGGCGTTCAGCCGCTGGTTCCTCACGTACGCCTTTCCGTCTCGCTTGCCGAGCCCGGACCATCTGGCAATGCTGGCCCGCCTCGTCGTTGTCAGGACCGCTTCCCGTCCGCACCGTCATCCCACGGCGCGAACTGTCCTCAGCTTCAACCGATCGACAGCGACCGATCGGTGGCGGTGTCCTTCCACACCGCAGGGTTCAGGAACGCCTCGTGGCGCTCGATATCGGTGCACCACAACACATTCGGACGATCCGCAGCGAATTCCCGGCGGACGAGATCGTCGTGGACAGCCGGACCCGGACGCCGGGACCTGCCGCGGCGGGGTTTACCGAACACGCTCCACCACCTGTTCGCCGCCGCGCGACCGAGAGACCAACGGTGTTCGTGGGCGACCTGAACGTTCTCGAACCCGACCATCAACCGCGCTACCGCTTCTTCGTCGAATCCGAATACGACTTCTACCGTCGTCTCACCACCGACTGCGGGCTGATCGATGCGTTCCGGACCCCGCACCCGCAGCTGATCGAACACTCCTGGTCGGGCGCACCGGCGACGGCTACCGCTACGACCACATCCACGCCAGCGCGGACCTCACCCCAACCCTGCAGGAATGCAGCTACATCCACCCGGCTCACACGGCCGCACACGTTCAACGGAGAATTCGCGTCCGGAGCCCAGTCGGGCGAACGGGCCACTGACTTCACGCTGGCTTGACGCAGTCCCAGGGCACTCACTGTCGGACGTTCAGTGCGACGTGCCCATTGGCCACCGGTGGCGTGCATGTATTCGAAGCTTGCGCTATTCGTCAGAACGGGTGGCCAGCCGTCAGTGGTGGCTCGTTCCCACACGGGTCGCGACGGCGGCATGCAATTCTCGGCAAAGTCTTTGCGAAGCGGTTAGCCAGCAGGTAGTAGATCAGTGGCCGACAGCTTCGCCCGGTTCCGGCCAGTTGCAGTCGTTGCACTCCCAGTCGGGGCGCTCAAGCGAGGTCCTTTCGCGCCTGTTTCAGGAAGTCGCTGGTGATCTCTCCTAGGTCTGCGAGGAAGTCCAGAGCCGCTTTCCCCAGAGAAGATGTGGCTTTTCGCCACTCATCATCGCCCCAAGTGGGGTAGGTGTTTTTTGATATGTACCGACTGACGAAGGGGCCATAGTGATCGCTGCTAAAAACGGCGATACGGGTCACAAATCGGTCCGCGATCATAAACATGTCATCACTTCCCGTCATCCATACGGTGTTCAAAGCGTCTACGAACAGAATCTGGGTCTTGCCGACCTCCCCCAGCTTCTCGATTTGGAGATCTGGTGAAGTGGTCGGCTCGATCAGCAAATGGCTGATTTCGGACAATGCTGCCTCATAGCGGTTCAGAGTGCTGAGGAACTCTCGGTACAACTTCTGGCGACTCTCCCTTGCCGCCTCGGATGCGGCCAGCTGACTACTTCGGTTCGACTCGTTGATACTCACGTAGACGGCTGCACCCGCAGAAACAAAGCTCGAGATCACGGCGGTGACCAGCGCTGTAATCAGCGCATACCGCCCACTACGAGACCCAACCTCCGGCGCCGGCCTTGAACCGGCCTCCGAAACGGGCCCATGGCCCGAGGGTGGCCCCGGCGAGGTGTCCAGCTCCGCAGGTGAATCACGTTGCGCCCCCTCCCCGGCTTGTTGCTGCGGTTCGGCACCCATCGTTCCTCCGCTCACGGCGCCTCAATGGATATGCACGCTGATCTTATGACCTGAATCCTGTTCATCAGTTGCCCGCCCTGCGGCGTGTTAGTCCGACAGGCGGTCGGTACTTTGCGGTTGCATCAGACGCAACAATGATGCGCCACAGAAGTCGCGAGAGGTCGGGCCCTGATCCAGCGGTGCTAGTGTGTCGCGCCTGAAATTAGGCCAGTAAGTTACTGTTTTGTTTTGGGGGCTGGCGGGTTGATTTTGACGAGGTAGTCGGCGAGGGATTTGAGGATCTCGTCGGCGGTCTTGGTCCAGCGGAAGGGGCGAGGGTTGTCGTTCCAGGTCTGGATCCAGTCGGTGATGTCGTCTTCGAGGGCCTTGACGGAGGTGTGGACGCCGCGGCGGATGAGTTTGTCGGTGAGCAGGCCGAACCAGCGTTCGACCTGGTTCATCCAGCTCGATCCGGTGGGGGTGAAGTGGATGTGGAAGCGGGGATGCCGGGCCAGCCAGGTCTTGATTTCGGCGGTGTTGTGGGTGGCGTAGTTGTCGCAGACCAGGTGGACGTCGAGTTCGCGGGGCACGGCCTTGTCGATGGTGGCCAGGAATTTCTTGAACTCGGCGGCGCGGTGGCGGCGGTGGAGTTCGGTGATGACGGTGCCGTCGGCGATGTTGAACGCGGCGAACAGGCTGGTGATGCCGTGGCGCAGGTAGTCATGGGTGCGGCGTTCGGGCGTGCCCATGGTCATCGGCAGCACCGGCTGCGAGCGGTCGAGGGCCTGGATCTGGCTCTTCTCGTCGACGCACAGCACTATCGCCTTCTCGGGCGGATTGTGGTACAGGCCAACGACATCCACCACTTTCTCCACGAATAGCGGGTCGGTGGACAGCTTGAACGAATCCTGCAGGTGCGGTTTGAGATCGAATTTCCGCCAGATTCTGCCGATGGTCGATTTCGACAGCCCGGTCCGTTCGGCCATCGAGGCACGCGACCAGTGAGTGTCCTTGCCGGGCAACGTTTCCAGTGTCGCGACGACCACGTCTTCGACCTGGTCGAGCAGGATCGAGGGCGGCCGACCCGGCCTCGGCTCGTCGCCCAGGCCATCGAGCCGGTCAGCGACGAAGCGTCCCCGCCACCGGATCACACTCGACTCATCCACACCGAGGTCGGCGGCGACCTGCTTGTTCGTCGCACCCTCGGCACAAGCCAGCACGATCTTCGCCCGCATGGCCAGATACTGGGCCGTCTTGGCCCGTCTGGCCCACGAAACAAGTTGCGCGCGTTCGGTATCGCTCAACACCAGTTCGGCCTTCGGCCGCCCCTCACGGCCGCGATCATGCAGCCCAGCGAAACCCTCGGCGGCGAACTTGCGCCGCCACTTCGCGACCGTCCCCACAGCCAGACCCAAATCCCGTGCCGCACCGGCATTCGACATCCCCTCGGCGCAGGCCAGCACGACCCGCGCCCGCTCGGCCTCACGCCGATCCCCAGACACCGACCTGCGCACCAGCTCGGCACGCTCGACATCCGACAGCACAATCTCGACAGCAGAAGGCCCACGATGCGACACAGAAACAGACTACATACTTACTGGCCTAATTTCAGGCGCGACACACTAGTGCCGCGTCCAGGAAGGTTGATGCTGTAACCCGGCCGGTCGGGATGGCGGGTCCGCCGGTGTTGTTTTCGGAACACTTGCGACATTTGCTCGCCGCCGGTCATGTCGGTCCGAAGCCGTCTGCGACGTGACCTCGACGACACACAGGGCGATCACGGACCCTGGCCGCCACGGGCCGGGGGCCCGCCGAGGTGGACGACGGTGACTGCGCGAACTTTCGTCCTATTCCGTTGTGCGCCAATGCAGGACATGTATCGGATGAGCCTGTAGTCTTACATTGCTCTTGCTGTCAGCGGAGGTCGACATGTCTTCTGTCGCCATAACCGGTGCGACCGGCTTTCTCGGTCTTCACCTCGTTCGCGAGCTACTTGCTCGTAATCACGACCTCGTCGTGTTGGCTCGCGATCCAGCCGCGCTGGATCGCATCACGCGATTCCTCCAGCTCGTGGGGGAACCGCGTAGCCTGATCGATGCGCTGCCCCACCGGATGCGCATAGTCGAGTCGGACGTGTCGTTGCCACGCCTCGGTCTTTCCCCCGCGGCGTTCCGCGACTTGGCCGATGCGATCGACGTCGTATGGCACAGCGCCGCAAGTATCAAAATGCACGACGATCTGAGTGCGCTCCGCCCGGTCAATGTCGCCGGCACCCGCCACGTACTCGATCTGGTGTCCGCCGGGGAACGCCAACCCCTGCTGTGCCACGTCAGCACCGCATTCGTAGCGGGCGCACGACGCGATGGCGTGGTGTACGAGTCGGAACTGGACGGGACGGCCGGTTTCGAGAACGCGTACGAGCAGACGAAATTCGAGGCGGAAACACTGATACGAACGTGGTCCCGCCGCTACGGTCGGCCAGCTGTTGTGGTGCGGCCCAGCATATTGGTGACGAACCGCCCCCCGCAGGCGGGTCTACCGCCGCATCCCCTGTTGCCTCTGGGTCGGACCATCCGGGCGGCCGTCGGGCGCTTCTGCCCGACAACGTGCGGGGCATCCCGAACGGTCGTGCGCGCCATCGGTCATCCACAGGCGCACCTGAACTTCGTGCCGGTGGAGCGGGCCGCGCAGGTCATGGCGCGGTTGACCGACCTCGAGCACACCGGCCGGGTGGAGACATACCACGTCGTGCACGGCCATGACGTCCCGGTGCGGGTGTTGATGGACGTCATGGAGGCGCTGGCTCCGCTGCGGCTGGTGATCGGAGCGGCACCGCCCACCGAGCGGACCGCGCTGGAAGCGTTCCTCGACAGAACACCCACTTCGGGAATGCTGAGCCACCGTCGCCGGTATGACGACACCCGGATCGTCGCGCTGCTCGGGGTGCCCTCCTCGTCGGTCCGCGTCGACTACGACTACCTGATGGCAGGCGTGAGAGCCGTACCAGCGGCCTCCTCCTGGACTTGATCTCAAGGAGGAAAACCATGGCGGAGGCCGCGTATGATCTGCTCAGCACTCAGGCCCGAACCGATCCATACCCTGTACTCGGCAGGTTGCGCGAGAACCGGCCGGTGACATTCAGCGAGCAGCTCCATGCTTGGGTGGTCACTCGGTATGAGGATGTGCGCTTCGGGTTGGCCCATCCGGCGATCTCCGCGGACCGGATCAGCCCACGCCTCGCGCAGTTCCCCGCAGAGCAGCGGGACCGGTTCGAGCCGCTGTCCCTGGTGCTGCGCCGTTGGCCGCTGATGTTGGACCGCCATGAGCACGCGCGGTTGCGCACGCCGGTCACGCGTGCGATGAGACCGACGATCGTCGCCGGTTTCCAACCGCTGATACGCGATACCGCGCGGACCATTCTGCGTGGGGCGGTGGAACGCGGCGGCATGGACGTCATCGCGGATCTGGCCCTGCCGCTTCCGTTGTACGTCACATCGAGGATCCTCGGCGTACCCGACAACATGGTCGAGTTGCTCAAGCGGTGCGCTGTCGACATCGTCGATTTCTTCGGGGCGGCGCCCCATGCCTATCTGCCTCGGGCGGAGGCCGCGATGGACACCGTTCGGCAGACGACCGACCTGCTGCGCCCACTGGTGCGCGCCCGGCGCGGGGAACAGCGCGCGGATCTACTGAGCGCTTTGGTCGACGACCCATCGCTGAGCGACGACGACATCGTCGCAGTCTGCCTGATGATGGTCTTCGCCGGATTCGAGACCACGAGCAATCTGATCGGCAACGGAATACTGCTGCTGCTGCGGCATCCGGAGCAATTCGAACAATTGCGTCGAGACCCGAGCGGAATCCGCAACGCGGTCAAGGAAGTCCTCCGATTCGAGAGCCCGGTCCAGCGGATCTCCCGCATGGCGACGGCGGAGTTGACGCTGCGGGGCACACGGATCGGCAAGGGCAGCCTCATCTACTTCCACGCCGGCGCGGCCAACCGTGATCCCTCGGCCTTCCCGGAACCGGATCGCTTCGATATCGGACGCGGTAGCGACCGTCACCTCGCGTTCGGTCATTCGATCCACACCTGCCCTGGCTCCACGCTCGCACAAATGGAGGCAGAGATCGTGCTCGAGGAGCTGTGCCGGGTCGCGCCCGTTGTCCTGCCCGCCGGTGAGGAGATCCGGTGGAGGGAGAACTTGTCCGTCCGGTCCTTGGACTCGCTGCTGGTGGGTTTCGGCCGATGCCGCGCCGACCGCAGGGAGACAGCGTGACCGGCCGGCGTCACAGGCCGAGTTGACGGGCCATCGCGGGATCGCAACGCTCCCCGACGACCATGGACCTGGGTACCGCCGCCTCGATCGCGGCGAGATCCGCAGCGGACAGGACTAGCCCGGCCGCATCAACGTTCTCCTCCAAATAGAATCGGCGCTTGGTTCCGGGAATCGCCACCACGTCCTGGCCTCGGTGATGCACCCATGACAGCGCCAGCTGAGCCATGGTCACGCCATACCGGTCGGCGAGCGCCCGCAATCGGGCCGTGATCGGTAGGTTGCGTTCCAGATTCCCGTCGGCGAACCTCGGTTGCGTGATCCTTCGGAAGTCCAGCGGCCCGAAGTCCGCGGCCGAGGTGAACCGCCCGGTCAGGAAGCCGCGACCGAGCGGAGAGGCCGCTACCAGGCCGACGCCGAGTTCCCGGCACGTGCTCAGGACGCCGTCGTGCTCGAGATCGCGGGTCCACAGTGACCACTCGCACTGCACGGCGGCAATCGGATGGATCGCGTGCGCTCGCCGAATGGTCGCCGGCCCGGCCTCGGACAGGCCCAGCTCGCGGACCTTGCCCTGGGTCACCAGCTCCGCCATTGCGGCAACGGTTTCTTCAATCGGTACCGTCGGATCCACGCGGTGTTGGTAGTACAGATCGATATGGTCCACGCGGAGGCGTCGTAGCGAATCCTCGCACGCATGTCGCACATGACGAGCGTCTCCGCGCACAGTTCTGGCGTATCCGTCGTCGGCGCGGACAAGACCGAACTTCGTCGCGATCATCACCTCGTCGCGGCGCCCGGCGATCACCCGGCCGATCAACTCCTCGTTGGCGCCCCTGCCGTAGATGTCGGCGGTATCGAGCAGTGTGACACCGAGATCCAATGCGCGGTGGATGGTCGCCGCCGACTCGTCGTCGTCGGTGACTCCGTAGAACTCGCTCATCCCCGCGCAACCAAGGCCCTGAGCACCAACGGTCAAGCTACCCAAGCGGCGTGTGTCCACCGAGAACTCCTTTCGGTCAGGCGATCACCTCTTTCGTTGCACTACCGTCTTGCTGCGCATGAGGAATTCGGCGAGGTACCCGTCTTGCGGATGCCCCGGCTCCATCGCGCACGTCGGATGGTTACCGACATGGACATTGCCGATCGACGGCTCGGCCACCAGGCGATCGATGAGGGCGTCGTCGCAAGTGACCACTGTGAGCACAAGGGTGTCCCGCAGGGGCGCCAGACCGTCCGACGGCGACCATGGGGCGACCCAGACACACGGGAAGGGCAGCTCCAGGTTGGCCCGGGGGGCGTCGGCCCGGTCCAGCTGGAACACCGCCGGGCGCAGCACAGCGCTGCCGTCGCCCAACGGATCCACGATCCCGTCATCGCCGAGCCATGTCCGGACACTCTGCGCATGGCGCAGCAGGTATTTCTCGATCACCCGCGCCTCCTCGAGCCGGCGTACGGGCAGCACGGCCCGATCGTCCTCCGGCGGCGAACTCGGCAGCTCCGCCAGCCGCGTGGCGAGGGCTTCGGCGAAGGGCGCGGGATCACCCTCGACGAAGACCGCCGTCGCGTTCACGCACGCGGTGCCCCCGTCATGACTTACGGAGTACGCCACCATGTCCAGATGGTCGCGCCAGTCCTCACCGGTGAGCAGGATCTTCGACCTTCCGGCCGCGTGCGTGGCCACCGTACGGTCCGCCGCGTACCGACCGGCCATGTCACGGCCGTACACCACGGCCAGGTCCGCGCCGCCGATCAGGGCATCGACGCCCTCCTGGTCGGTCGGCAGCAGCATCACCTGGTCGGCGCCGAACCCGGCCGCCCGCAACGCGGCAACCAGCCGGTGCGGGGTGAACGGCTCGTGCCACGAGGGCCGCACGGCGACCCGATAACCGAGTGCCAGCGCATCCAGCCACTGCGATTGCACCGCAGGGTGATTGCCTGCCGCACCGACCGCCAGGACATCGCCGCGCCGGGCCCACCTGATGTGCCGGGTTTCCGGCTCCGAGCCGGAACGGATGGCGGAATCCTCTCCCGCCGCCGCGCGGGGACACGCATCCGCCGCGGCACGGTCCGCTCCCACGGCGCAGCTCTCGATCCACCGCGTCGCGCGTCGCACCACCGCGGCGGGTACTCCACTGACCCTGCAGACCAGGTACTGGTAATCCTCAGGTGACAATCCGCCCAGAGAGGCCTCCGCGAACAGGTGACCCGCGCGGGCCAGCGCGGCCATTCGCTCGCGCCGCGGCGGGGTGGGCGCTCGGCGTAGGGCGGTGAGAGCGCGACTCACGAACACCGGCGGAGCCAGGCTCAGCTCCGCCGCCGGTGTGCCGGTCACGTCTTCGAGCGTATGGCGGGTGAGGGCGCGGAATGCACCCCGTGGACCGAGCACGTCGAGTTGCGCCGGGGCGGCCATCAATACACTCCCTCGATGACCGTTTCCCCGGCGAAGGAGGTCATCGAGGTGATGTCGGCAACGGAGTCACCGAGTTGTCCAACCGGCGGCTCGATCCGGATGGCCAGATCGCGCTCTGAGTTGTTGGGCAGCAACATGGCCCGGCTGATATGGTTCACGATCACTTGGCCGTGCTCGCCGTAGGCGACAGGCTCTCCGGTAGTGGTATCGACGACCGAGAGCACGATGTGCGGCGAGAAGGTGTCGAATATACACCGCGCGTCATCGGAACCGGGGCGTTCGATCGTGGTGCCGAGCATAGTGACGTTGCCGTAGTAGCCGTACAGTTCCACGCCGGGGAACACGTCGGTGCGCAGTACCCGGCGGGTGTCCGGATCCATTCGCGCTCCGCCCCAGACGATCAGCCGCACCTTGGCGTTGATCAGATCGACCAGTTCCTCGTCGCGGCACAGGCGCTCCAGCAGGGGAGGCGTGGATACCAGTACCCCGACCTGCTGACTGCGCAGGATGTGCGCACTCTGAGCGATCAGATGATCGACGTACCGATCCGCGATATCGGTCTCGCCTGCGCCGATCGTCCTCTTCACCCAACGAGGATCCATGTTGATGCAGAAACGGACCCCGCCCCGGCGGCGGACCAGTTCCGCAGTCCAGTCGCCGAACAGTTGCGGCCCGCTCGGAACCAGTGTCAGCCAGTTGACGTTACGCGGGTGGTCTCGTGCGTCCATGTCCCGCATCGCCCAGGTGATGACGCGGTCCATCCAGTCGGCGAGGAAGGGCAGGCGTTTGGGGCTGCCCGTGGTGCCCCCGCTCTCGTAGACACCGAAGACCGAGACGCCTCCGCCGTATCCACGTGGGATCAGATGCTCCACCGGCACCGTGCGCAGTTCGTCGACGACATTGGGAAAGAGTCGAAGATCGGTGAGGGACCGCACATCGCGCACCGGGTCGAAGCCGAGGGTCGCGGCGCGCTGAAGCCAGAAGGTCGAGCCGGTCTCCGGCCCGAAGTGCCAGCGCATGGCGGCGGCCAAGAACTCGGCGGTGTCGGGCGTCTCTCCGATGGGCGTTTCCAGCACCGGTTCCGGAAAACTTGGCATATGAAACCCTCTCGATACCAACGGTATTCGACTCGGCAACGCGATACGATATCAGTCATTCTTCTATGGCGATGCGGGTCCGAGGGCCCGATCGCGTGATTCGAGAGTCTTTGTCAGCGAACGCTGTAACAGATCGGTGATGTACCGGCCCACCAAGGGAGTGCGCGTTGAACCGTAGCGACGAGCCGCTCGTGCCCTCAGATCGTCTGTATCTCAACGACTTCGAATCCGGCTCCGTCGACGGCGAACGGCGGCTCATCGAGCTGATCCGCGACGCGGCCGCCCGAGCGATCGGGAACAAGCGTGCCGCCATCCCGGTCGACAGAGCATTCTGGGACTCCGGCCTGGGATCGCTGCCCGGCGTGCGGCTGGCCAACCTCCTGGCCGAGGCGCTCGACGTTCCCATAGAGGCGAACGCCGTCTTCGAGTATCCGACGCCACGAGCGCTGGCCGAGCATCTGCGGTCCGTACTGACGGCCTCGGACGCGGCGGCATCCGGAATCACCGAGGCCACGCTCCACGCCACACCCGCCGCCACCGATGAGCCGCTGGCGATCGTCGGTATGAGCTGTCGGCTGCCCGGTGCCGTGGCATCCCCCGACGACCTCTGGCGCCTGGTCACCGAGGAACGTTCGGCCGTGTCCCCCTTCCCGACGAATCGGGGCTGGGACCTGAACAACCTGTTCGACCCGGACCCGGACCGCGCGGGCACCTGCTACGTGCGGCACGGCGGCTTCCTAGCCGATGCCGACATGTTCGACGCGGCGTTCTTCGGTATCTCTCCCCGCGAGGCGGTAGCGATGGACCCACAGCAGCGTCTCGTACTGGAAGCCGCGTGGGAGGTGCTCGAACACGCTCGCATCGACCCGACCACCCTGCGCGCTACCCCGACGGGCGTATACCTCGGGATGAGTACCTTCGGATACGACTCGATGACACAGCAGTCGGACACGGCCGGGCGATTCGTGGGTGCCTCCGACTCGTTCGCGGTCGCCTCCGGGCGTGTGGCCTACACCTTCGGTTTCGAAGGCCCGGCTCTGACGGTGGACACCGCGTGCTCGTCGTCCTTGGTCGCGTTGCACCTGGCCGGTCAGGCACTGCGGGCGGGCGAGTGCTCGCTGGCCATCGCGGGAGGCGTGACGGTCCTGTGCACTCCGCAACCCTTCGTACAGTTCAGCCGGCAACGCGCCCTGGCGCCGGACGCGCGATGCAAAGCGTTCGCCGCGGGCGCCGACGGGACCGTCTGGGGCGAAGGGGTGGCGATGCTGCTGGTCGAGCGGCTGACCGACGCCCGCAGACGCGGCCATCGGGTACTCGCCGTCGTCCGCGGGACGGCGGTCAATCAGGACGGCAGGAGCAACGGGTTGACCGCCCCGCACGGACCGGCTCAGCGCCGCGTCATCCGCCAGGCGCTGGCCAACGCCGCCCTGACACCGCACGACATCGACATGGTCGAGGCCCATGGCACCGGAACGAAGCTGGGCGATCCGATCGAGGCACAGGCACTCATGGCGGTCTACGGCCGCGACCGCACCCCCGAACGGCCGCTGTGGCTCGGATCGGTGAAATCGAATCTGACCCACACGGTGGCTGCCGCCGGAATCGCCGGAATCATCAAGACCGTACAGGCCATGCGCCATGGAGTGCTGCCCAGGACGCTGCACGTCGACCGACCGGCGCCGCTGGAGTGGTCGGCGGGCGGGCTGTCACTGTTGACCGAGACACGGCCGTGGCCGGAACTCGAAGGGCCACGCCGCGCCGGGGTGTCCTCGTTCGGGATCAGCGGCACCAATGCGCACGTAATCCTCGAGGAAGCTCGCGAGCCCGTCGGTGACACCGGCTCGCATCCGGTCGCGGCACCCGAGCCCGGGACCGTGCCCTGGGTGGTGTCCGGTCGGGGTGCGCTCGCGCGGCGCGCCCAAGCGGATCGGCTCGTCGGCCACCTGCGCTCTCGCCCGGATCTGTCGGTGGTGGACGTGGCCTACACGTTGGCCACCACCCGCACGGCGTTCCCGCACCGCGCCGTGGTGCTCGCCGCCGACCGGGACGGCTACCTCGAGGGCATGCAGGCGATCGCCGAGGATCGCGAGACGCCCGGAGTGATCCTCGGCACCGCCGTGCCCGACCCCAAGATCGCGTTTTTGTTCACCGGTCAAGGCGCTCAACGCGCGGGCATGGGCCGGGAACTGTACGACCGCTCTGCGATTTTCGCCGAGGCCCTCGACGCCGTTTGCGCGCATCTGGACCCATTGCTGGACCGGCCGTTGTTGGAGGTCGTCTTCGCCGACGAGGGGTCACCGGATGCCGCGCTGCTCGCCCGAACCGACTTCACCCAACCAGCGCTGCTGGCTTGCGAGCTCGCGCTCTTCCGTCTCCTCGAGGTGGCGGGCTTACGGCCGGACGTGCTGTTCGGCCACTCTGTCGGAGAGCTCGCCGCGGCGCATATCGCGGGCGTGCTCTCGCTGGCGGACACCTGCGCGCTGGTCGCGGCACGAGGCCGGCTGATGCAGGAGTTGCCCGCGGGCGGCGCGATGCTGGCGGTGGCGGCGAGCGAGCAAGAAGCCGCCGAGGCACTGGCCGGTCACGAGCACGAGTTGGCGATCGCCGCGGTGAACGGTCCACGGGCTGTGGTTCTGTCCGGGGATGAGGAGGCAATCGCCGATCAGTCCGCGTACTGGGAGGCATCGGGCCGTCGGACGCAGCGGCTGCGAGTCGGCCACGCCTTTCACTCTCCGCGGATGGGCGGCATGCTCGAGCGATTTCGGCAGGTGGCCGAGAAACTCTCCTATGCCCCGCCCCGTATCCCGCTCATCTCGAATGTCACCGGCGCTCCGCTCACAGCGGAACAAGCGTGTTCCCCGGCATACTGGGTTCGGCACGTCCGGGAGACAGTGCGCTTCCACGATGGGCTGCGCCGGATGAACGCCGACGGTGTGACCGGATACCTGGAAGTCGGCCCCGATGGCGTGCTGACCGCTCTGGTCCGCGATTGCCTGCCCGAGGCACAGTCGTTCGGCCCGGTCCTGAGCCGCCGCAGGCCCGAGGCCTCGGCCATGACGACCGCACTGGCCAGGGCACACATCCACGGTGTGACGCTGCACTGGGACACCCTCTTCGCCGCGCTACGGCCACGGCAGGTGGACCTACCCACGTACGCCTTCCAGCGTCATCGGTACTGGCCCGAGAGAGCGGTGGTCGGACGCCGAGCCGTCCCCGTCACCCCCGCTGTCGCCGACCACCCGTGGTTGACGGCTCCGGTCGAACTCGCCGGTTCGGGCGGGCACGTCTACAGCGGCCGACTGACACCCAGGACCGACCCATGGCTTTCCGAACACGCCATCGGAGGCACTGCGGTGTTCCCCGGCACGGCACTGCTCGAGCTGGCATCACACGCCGGCGAACGACTCGGCTGTAATCGCCTGGACGAGCTGATCCTGCACGCTCCGCTGCCGGTGCCCGACGAATGCGAGGTGCTGCTCCAAGTCGAGGTCGGTCCGCCAGGCGAGAACGGGGACCGGCAGCTGACCATCTACGCTCGGCCCGAAGCCGATCCCGATGTCGCCGAGCCCGGTTCATGGACACGACACGCGACCGGTACCGTAGCCCCCGCCACCGGGCTACCATCCGAGTCGTCGGCGTGGTCGCGGGCTGGGGACGCCCCGTGGCCCCCACCGAATGCCGTGCCGATCCCACTCGACGATCTCTATCGGCAACTGGCCGAACGTGAGATGGACTACGGGCCGGCGTTCCGTGGCCTACGCTCCGCCTGGCAGCTGGAAACGGACGTGTATGTGGAGGCGAGACTCCCGGAGGAGCTCCCCCCGAGCGGGTTCGGCGTACATCCCGCACTACTCGACACAGTGCTGCACGCGACTCGGTTCGCAGTGGCACGATTCGCCGACGGACCGGCCGAACTGTGGCTGCCCTTCTCGTGGAGCGGCGTCGATCGGTACGCACCCGGTGCTTCCGTGCTGCGGGCCAGGCTCCGGCCAGGGAGGACCGACACCAAGGACTCGATCGAGCTGTCCCTCACCGTGACAGACGAGGCCGGCAGTCCGGTCATCGAGGTCGCCTCGCTCGTTCTGCGGCCGGCGATGCCGGCCGGAGAGGGCAAGCAATCCGCCGCCGAAGCCCTGTTCCGGCTCGACTGGGTCCGCGCCCCCGAGCCGGACGCATGGGCGTGGTCCGATGACTGTGCCTACGCCGTACTGGGTCCCGACCGACTCCCTATGGCCGCGGCGCTCGAAGCGAACGGACACTCGGTCGTGGCGGCGCCCGACTGGTCAGCGTTCGTCCTCTCGGTGGCCGGGGGGACACCCGTACCGGATGTCGTGTTGGTTCCGTACGTCGGTGTGGAAGAGGACAGCACGCTGATCCGGCGAACACACGTCATGAGCGCCCAGATTCTGCACCTGCTCCAGGCCTGGCTCGCAGACGATCGTTTCGCCGGAACTCGACTTGTCGTAGTGACCCGAGAGGCAGTGTCCGCCATCTCAGGAGATCGCGTGGAAAACCTTGCCTGTGCACCTATCTGGGGACTGGTCCGGGTCGCGCAGACCGAGAACCCCGAGCGGATCCTGCTGCTCGACGTGGAGAAGGGCGCCGACCTACCCCAAGCGCTGGCCGCGGCTCGCGCGTCCGGACAGCCGCAGTCGGCTTTCCGGGCGAACACACTCTACGTGCCTCGGTTGGCACGTGCGGACACCGCGACCGACGAGCTCCGGCGGCCCGCCGACGGCTCACCGTGGCGTCTCGCTCCCACGGAGCCGGGCGATCTCGACCGATGGACCCTCGAATCACGGTCGCACGGTCCGCTTCGAGCGGGCCAGGTCCGGATCTCGGTGCGAGCGGCAGGTGTCAACTTTCGCGATGTGATGATCGCCTTGGACATCTACCCGGGCGAGGCCACGATGGGGCGCGAGGTAGCCGGGGTGGTGACAGAGGTGGGTACCGGGGTCACCGGATTCGTCCAGGGCGATCGAGTGATGGGCGTGGTCTCAGGGGGCTTCGCGTCATCGGTCGATGCCGACCACCGGGCCCTGGTCCGGATCCCCGCCGGCTGGTCATTCGCCCAGGCAGCCGGGTTCCCTATCGCCTTCCTGACGGCCCACTACGCCTTGCTGGACCTGGCGGGCCTGACGCGCGGGGAATCGGTCCTCATCCATTCCGCCGCCGGTGGGGTGGGCATGGCCGCCCTGCAACTGGCCCGGCACATCGGGGCAGAGGCGTATGCCACGGCCAGCCCCGGCAAATGGGAAGCCCTGTACGAGCAGGGCATCGACGACCGGCACATCGCCTCTTCGCGCACGCTCGAGTTCGAAGAACACTTCCACCGCACCACCGCTGGGGGTGGAGTCGACGTAGTGCTCAATGCCCTGTCTCGGGAATTCACAGACGCCTCGTTGCGTCTGCTCCGCCAGGGCGGGCGCTTCATCGAGATGGGCAAGACCGACGTCCGTGAGCCTCGAACGGTCACCGCCGAACATCCCGGAGTGAGCTACCAACCCTTCGACCTAGGAGACCTGGGACCAGCTCGCCTCGAGGAAAAGTTCGCCGAGCTCGTCGTTCTGATCGAGAACGGAGCCATCCGACCGCTGCCGATTCACGCCTGGGACATCCGGCAGGCAGGTGAGGCACTGCGATTCGTCAGCCATGCCCGGCACACCGGCAAGGTAGTACTGACCGTCCCGGTCGAGCCGAATCCCGAGAGAACCGTGCTCATCACCGGAGGCACCGGCACACTCGGAACTATCCTCGCCCGACACCTCGCGACCGCACACGGAATGCGCCGACTGGTACTGGCCGGCCGGAGCGGAACGACGACCGAAACCGCACCTGATCTCGCCACCGAACTGGCCGCGGTCGGCGCCGAAATCCGCATCGTTCCCTGCGATGTCTCGGATCGAGAAGAAGTCGCCGCACTACTGGCGTCGATACCCTCACTGGGTTCTGTCGTGCACGCGGCGGGCACCGTGGACGACGGGACACTCGAATCGCTCGACACCGATAAATTGGAGCGGGTACTGCGGCCGAAGCTCGATGCCGCCATCCACCTGCACGAGCTCACCCGCGACCTGGACCTCGCGGAATTCATCATGTTCTCGTCCGGCGCGGGCCTGTTCGGCAACGCGGGCCAAGCAAACTACGCCGCCGCCAACACTTTCCTCGACGCCATGGCTTACCACCGGCGCGCAGAAGGTCTCCCCGCCTGCTCGGTGGCCTGGGGCCTGTGGGCACCGCCTTCACGAATCAGTAGGGGGGTGGACCACATCAGGCAGCAACGTCTCATCCGTGGCGGAGTGGTGGCGCTGTCGGTCACCGAAGGCTTGACGCTGTTCGATGCGGCCAGAGGCAGCGCACGAGCGATGACAGCCGCGATGCGGTGGAATCTGGCCGTTTTGCGCTCATCCCATCGCGAGCAACCACTGCTGCTGCGCGACCTCGTTCCGCGCCGTGGCCTCCCTGTCGGCTTGCGAGCACACCACGACAGGCCATCATCCTGGGCGCGGCGGTTGGCAGGAGCCGGCGCGGCGGAACAACACCGTCTCGTGCTGGAATTGGTTCTCACTCAGGCAGCCGATGTGCTGGGATACCCCGTCGGCCACACGGTCGCTCCCGACGAAAAGTTCCAAGACCTCGGCTTCGACTCGCTCACCACTGTGGAACTCCGTAACCGCCTCAACCGAATCACCGGCCTACACATGGGAACCGATGCGTTGTTCGACCATCCGAACTCCGCCGCTCTGGCACACCAACTGGGCAGAGAACTTCTGCGGAGCAGAACTACCACCCCACCGGCCTCTCAAACGATGGAAGTTCCCCACGCCAACGCCGATGCCGTGCTGGAAGCGCCTGCAGACCGATAACACACAGCCACGGTGACAGCGATAGCTGTATTCGGAAACTTTTCGCGGAATGAGGTATGCGCCAGAGCAATGCGAGTGAGATTTCGAGTATACAGAATCATCCCTGCGCTCCCGGAGGCCGCCGGGAGCGCAGGGATGAAAAGGCCGCCCAACGGCGGAAACGAATTCCCCCGAATCCTCGGGATTATTGGCCGGGAGACGGATCGACCACCCAGCTTCCCGCCGAGTCCGGCGAGTCGTTGAAGAAGTATTCGCGGATCGAGGCGAGGACGACCTCTCGTGAGATCAGTCCGTCGTCGTCGCGATCGAAATGACGGAGAATTTCATCGATCTCGGGCTGCGAATGGTTCAGCAGTGAACCGGCCCACAGAGTGAACTCGGTCGCGGTCAGCTTTCCGTCACGATCGGCGTCCGCGATGTCCAGAGCCGCGTTGATCAGGGGAAGGTAGTCTTCTTCGAACGAGTCGACCGTCTCCAACGAACCTGACAGAGATGCTTCTTTGAACTCTTCTTCGCTTACCTTCCCGTCGCTGTTCGCGTCGCAATGAGCGACCAGTCGATCCCACACAGCGAAATTCAACTCCGCGACCCGCTGCATCTCGGGGTCATCGGGTTCCCGTCCGAAGGCCTGTCCCATACGTTCCACCGCGAGCGCGAAGTCGCCGCGCTCGATAACACCGTCCCCATTCACGTCGTAGGCATGGAAGCGCTTGCTGAGTTTGCGGTCGAGAAAATCAGAGATCATGTTCCTGAACACTCTTTCTCTCTTGACATTACAGCCGAGAAGCGAACTCGTCCTGACACGACCGAGTGCAGGTCCAGCATATCGAGCGGCTAGGCGTGCTCGGGGAGAAATGCCGGAATCACCGGGTCCACAGCTGTGGTATCAACCATCTCGGCAACCGCCGACTCACGCTCCGTGCTGACTCTCCGAAGACGAACTCCCTCAACGGATCCCGCGTCACCCGACACTGACACACCAGCGGCGGCCGCGACACCGAAAAGAACACACCGCGGACCACCGCGAATGACGTGGTGTATCAACGCTCCGCCGGACACCGACAAATCTGCCAGATCGAGCCGGTCAGCACGGCTACCGCACTACCCTCATCCGTAGCGACAAGGCCGCATGGCCCTGGGATGGCGCCGAGCGGTTGGTCCCGCAACCGGGCACGCGCATATAGCAGAGACGCCGCTGCACCGGCCTCGGTCGGCTCGTGCGGGTGTCAGACAGTCTTGATGGTGCCGCCGTCGATGACGAAGTCCGCCCCCACGATATTGGCAGACTTATCGGAAACGAGGAAGGCGATCAGTGCCGCGACCTCTTCCGGCTCGGAGATCCGGCCGGAGGCGATATTGAAAATATCACCGAGGTTCTCCAGTAGTTCGGCATGAGAAATACCCTGTGCCGCAGCGACGTTTGTTCCGAAACTTTCCGGACCGCGCCACAGCGGACTACCCACCACACCAGGCGATACGGTGTTGACGCGCACCCCGTGCGGGCCGAACTCGTCGCTGAGTCGTTTACTGAGGGCAGTCAGCGCGGCCTTGGCCTCGCTGTAGCCGATTGGGCCGGGGGTAGGGGTTTGGGCGAAAATCGAGGATATGTTCACGATCGATCCACGCCGTTGCAGTAGGCTAGGCAGTGCTGCCCGCGTGGCCCATACGGCGCTGAACAGATTGAGGTCGAATAGATTTCGCCACTGATCGTCGGTGACATCGAGAAAGCCGCCCAGTCCCAGCAGATCCGCATCACCCGCGCCCACGTTGTTGACCAGGATGTCGATACCGCCGAGCTCGGCGAGTGCACCGTCGATCAGCCGCGTCGCTCCCTCCGCAGTGCTCAGATCAGCTGACACCGCAGCGATACTTACCTTCTCCAGTTCAGGTGTGATGGTGCGGGCGCCACCGACGACCCGCACGCCTTCGGCAGTCAATGCCTCGGCTATGGCCAATCCGATACCGCGGCTGGCTCCGGTGACAACTGCTGTCTTGCCGGTCAATTCGAGATCCATGCAGATTCTCCTTCCTGAACTGCCAGTCGAAGGTAGCCGGCGCCGGGCTCAGCCGCACCGCCGCTTCGAGTCGGCCCGGGGTAGGCCGGGCAGCATGCGGGGATAATATCCGAATATCTCGATCGAGATCGGCAAAGTCGGACGAAATATGTTGGCCTACCGACTATTTCGGCACCGCATGTAGTGCCCCCGGCCCAGTAACTGGGGTGATGCACACATGTAGTCGTGTCCCAATCGCCGCTGCCGCGGCTACCGGATCCGCATGACAGCGGCCAGCGACTGGCTCTGGAACACGTTCGCTCATCCGGTCGGACAGGTCAGCGGTGTCAACGACGGTCAGCCGGTTCTCCATAAGCAGCGCTACGTAGTCATCCAGTGCCAACCGTGGTTCCAGGTCGGCCACTCGGTCGTGGCAGTAGGTGCGGCTCATGGCGCTGACTTGCGCCACAGGTGATCGGCACTGCGGCCGGGCCGGGTGTGTGGGCGCGGATGGCGCCGATGATGCGGGTTGCCCAGTCGATGGGCCGGTCGTGGCCCAAGAGGCGGGACAGACGTTTCGCGCGAGTGCGGCGCTCGGTGCGGTCGAGGGACAGGGCGCGGGCCAGCGTGGTGGTGAGGTCCTCGGGGGAATTCGGGTCGGTGAGTAGGGCGGCGTCGCCGAGTTCGGTTGCGGCACCGGCGTAGCGGGACAGCACCAGCACCCCGGGGCGGAAGCCGGGTCCGGTCACCGCCGACTGGGCGGCGATGAATTCCTTCGCAGTCAGGTTCATGCCGTCCTGCAGGGACGTTACCCAGAACACGTCCGCGGCCAGGTAGTGGTCGATCACCTCCGGGAGCGGCAGATTATGCGGGATATAGTCGATTGGTTGCCAACTGCCGACACGCCAGGCGTCGTTGATCTCGGTGGTGCGTCGCTCGAGAGTGCGGCGAGTGGTGTCGTATGCGGAAATGCCTGGTTCCGGTGGTGGGCAGACGAGCCGGAACACCAGTCGGCCGTGCAGGTCCGGGCGGTGGTCGAGCAACGCCGCTATGGCGTCGACTTTGTGTACAGGGGCTTTAGTGTAGTCGAGACGTTCGACAGAGAGCACCAATGCGTGTCGGCTCGGTCGTATGCGCGAGGCGCGGCTGCGGGCGAGTGCTTCGATGGCTGGACGGTCGATACCCAGCGGATGCACACCCAAGGCTGGCAGTGCGGGCTGGCCGACCAGAGTTTGTCGAAAGTTGTCGGCGAAGGCATCGGTGTGAAAACCAGCCCAATCCAACTTCGCGAGCGAGCAGAGGATTTCGTCTGCGGCGGGCAGGGCAGCGAACACCTCCGGCGGTGGGAACGGAGTGTGGTGGAACAGTCCGATGCGCAGGCGATATGCGCTCAAACATCGCTTTCAAGGAGCCGATGTGCGGATGCGACACGGAGGGGTTGCTGGGTTGCCGTAGAGATCAACCACCTCATCGCCAGCTATGACTGATCTCTGGCCACACCATGCTTAACAAGGCTTGATCAGCGGCAGTCCAGTTCACAGCGGCCGAGCGTGCCCAGCCTCGGCCCCGCCTCCAACAGGCTTCTCTCCCGCGATCAGAAACTACCGACCTGACTCGGGGTGTCCGGTGCGGTGCGCTGGACAGGTGGCTCGAGGGTCAGCAGCACCGGCCCCTCTGTACTGGAGGCGAGGCGTTCATCAAGGGTCGGTTCGTCGACCCGGACGAGGAGAATGGCGTCGCTTCGGCAAGAATCAGGTGGTGGACAAGGGCACGCTTCCGAATGAGTGGACCATCGAGGAGGTGCGGCGACGAGCGCAGGACAGCACCGTAGAGTTGGTGGATCTCACCACCCCGGTATTTCTGGCACCACTCGAACCTAGTGCTGTGTCAGGCAACGTTCGGTAGGTAATCCGGGTGCCGGATCTTGGATCCGACGGCGAAGTCGCGGACGGGTCGGGCGTGCTGGTTGCGCCAGCGGATGTAGGTGCTGATCGCCTCGTCTTGTTCGCCGTGGCTGCGGTGGTCGGTGCCGTTCACAGCGCGAAGTACCGCAGCGCGGCGAACTCGCACTCGATACGGTTCAGCCACGAGGAGTAGGTAGGCAGGAACACCAGCTCGACCGCGTTCGCCGTGCACCACGCCTTGACCTCAGCGCGTTTGTGGACCGAGTAGTTGTCCCAGATCAGAGACAGTTTCCGGCCCGGCCAGCGCGCTCGCAGCGATTTCAGGAACGCCAGGAACTCCGTCCACCGTTTCCGGTCCGGGATCCGGTAGTACAACTGGCCTGAACGCAACGCACCGGACATGTGCCGGACGCCCTGGGTGCGCCGGTAGGTCGCGCGCAACCGGCGTGGCCGTCGGGCGGTGAACCAGCCGCGGCCGGGGCGGGGCTGCAGGTTCAGCGGCCCGAACTCGTCCACGCAGACCACGCGGCCGTCGGCGGGCGGATGGTCGTAGAGGTCGAGCACCCTCGCCATCTTGGCCTGAAAATCCGGGTCGCCCAGAGCCTTCCACGTTTTCGTGGCCTGTTCGCTGATTCTCGCAACACCGTCGTGCACAACCCGATCGATGCTGCCGGTTGGATCCCGAACTTGGGTACGAGTTGGCCGTGGACACATTCGCTGCTAAGCCGAGGGTGTGCCACTGTTTGTCGCCTAACATCAGTGGTCCGTGAATCTCGACGACCGCCGTGAGTCGGCACACGGCGTCGTTACGAACGACGACAACTGTTGGCGTTCGGTAACCGCGCCTCGCGGCAATTGAGGACGTTGGCCCAGAGGGCTCGTGGACGGCTCGTCGGCGGCACTGCCTGGTCGGCGGGTGAAATCGGCCACCACACGATCCACCAACTCCGGCGGAAACGTCCACGTCGACAGCCCGACCGCGATGCGGTCGGACAATCGCTCATCCGTTTCCAGCTTGACCTGACCAGGTCTCGGCATCCACACACCTTCGGCCGCAGACCCTCCCAGGTAAAATCCTTGAGTCACTGGTTGGGCTAACAGGTCGACTTTTCTTCATCACTCAGACTGCGAGTCGTTGTTTGAATAGTTGAATGCTTACCGTCTGTTCCATCCGGGACAGCTTTGAAGATACCAGTGTAGATCCGATACTTCTGATCAGGAGGCCCGTCGGGGTAAGTTTGCATATATGGAGTCTCAAGGTAACCATAATAGATCTTCATGATTTGCGCGCGTTCGACGAAAGCAATGGTCCCCTGGTCCACCGTCACCTGAGTGCTTCCGCCTTCGGTGTGTGCGGTCTCGGATGATGCTCCGAAGGCAATATTCGCCACATTCGGGCCGACGTTCACGCCGAAGGTGTACGCAGCTCTCGTCTCATCACTCCATGCGACGGTCTGCACCAGGCTGGCCGAGCTGCAATTTTTTGCCGAGGAACCCACCTGCTTGAATGGCACTCTCGGCGTCTCGAGCACGTCACTTGTCCCTTGGACGGTAAATGTACAGTTCATGCCATGGCTCTCGCATTCCGTCAATAGTTCCCAACCGGACGGATCCGAGACGCCAATCTCGATGATCTCGTTGGCAGAGGCTGTCGGCGTCATTATCGAAAAAATTCCGAGGGTCATGATCGAGATCAGGGCCGCTCGCCCAACGCGCCGCGGTACCGTCGCCGGGCAGGTTTTCATCTTCTCCATCCTCTCCATGTCTGGTATCGCGTTCCCAGACCGTCTATAGCCGTGCTGGAAAGTCTCGCCGTAACAATGGATACAGTCGGTCGGGTAGGTCTGTGCTTTTGGTCTTCGGTAGAGTTGTTCTACTTGATGTGGGCCGGAAGTCGCCACGGCTGCCCGTGGCAGTTCCAAATCCGCAGCTGGGTGCCATCGGAAACATCCTCGGCGTCCAGGCATCGACCCGACTGAGGGTTACGGAGCGTAGAACGCGTTGGTGTTCCGCCCTTTTCCCACCGCTGCGCTTCGGCTCCATTGCAGGGCCACAACTGCACTCGCGTGCCGTTCTTCGTGGCGCCACCGTCTACGTCAAGGCATTTTCCGAGGATTTGCAGCGTGCCGTCTGCGTTAACGGTCCACCTCTGGTTCGCTCCCCCAAGGCAGGGCCACAACACAATCGATGTGCCCGCGGCATCTGAGCCCCCGTAAACGTCCATGCACTTGCCGCCAGGCCCGACGACAGGGCCGGTCCTAGGGAGGCTCCACTTCTGGTTCGCCCCCTCGTGACATTCCCAGATCTGAAGCCGGGCACCGCTATCGGTGGAGCCGTCCACGATATCCAGGCATTTACCCGTATGCACGTTACGCAGCCTCGATCCGTCCGACCTCCACTGCTGTCTTTTTGTTGCGTTGCAAGTATACAGATGGGTCAGTGTTCCACTCCCGGTTCCGGTGCCGACAAGGCCGAGACATTTGCCAAGAGCGGTCAGGGAGCCGTCAGGCTGAACCACCCATTGCTGGTTCACTGCGCCGGTACAGTCCGCCAACACGATCGGCGTACGATCTGCTGAGCCGCCCCCACTCACGGCCATGCATTTACCAGCCGCCCCCACTAAATGGCCGGTAGCCCAAGAGTTATCGGCCTGCGCTGACGGGCCAGATAGCGCCAGAATCACCATAGGAGCCACACAGAGCGCCGCTGCCAGCTTTTTAAGTCGGTTCATTCTTCCACCTATCCATTGCGCTAACCTCTGCAATTGTGGCTGCGGATATCGGCGGTCGTAAACGAGCCCAGCGCCGCCGCGGTGATCGCATGTATGCCACACTCGGCTGAACCAGAACTACTGAATGTTCTGGTCGGCTCAGCCGAAGATGATCGAGTCTCGCCTGGGTAGTTCCGCTGGGCGGTTGGCCTCCAGCCACATGTGGACTGCCTGGGCGACCCCCTGAACCAGCGGCACGCGGCGCTGTTGGGCGATACTCCGGAATTCCGCCTCTGTCCGATTGGGAGGAAGGTCGCGAACGACTCGGCCCCCGCCGTGTCAATGGTGGCGGGTATTGATTCCAGCTCGCGCCATCCGGCGATGGCTTGTTCCACGGCGGTCTGGACCTCGAGGCCGAACTGGCCTGCTCTGGCCTTCAGCTGTTCGTGGAGCTGTTCGGGCAGCTCGGTGACGATCTTCTCTCGGTCGGAGTTGCTGGCTAGAAGACCCATGATGGACACCTTTGCCGAGTAGTGCGGGCGACTGCGTGGTATCGGGCCTGCGGCCCACATCATCCCTTTGCCGGGCATGCACGCCCCTGTGGATACTACCGGCCGCACGCCGCTTATCCGTGGGAATCGTTGTGCAGAGCTTTCTTTCGCGGACAGAGGTCATATCGGCCAATGTCGCGGCGAGCCGAGCGAGCATTGAGCGGACAGACTGTTCGGTGGCATAGTCACCTCGGTCAGCGGGGTGCAGGTTGGTGGTCAGCCGCAAAGGCATACGCTCATCGACCGCTACCCACGGCTGGCGAAACTCTGCGATCAGCTGATCGCCGCGCCGATTGTGCGTGTGCGCCGAGTCCAGCCCGAGCCGTCCCGAGCCGAGCGGATCGCAGTCATGAGTCGTCGGCCAGTGCTGCACGGATCCGCGTCGCGAACTGCGTCATCTCGGTGTCGTTGTAGTCGAGGATGCCGTTGGATGCGTCGACCGCGTAGAGCTGCTGGCAGGCGTAGGGCACGCCGGGCGGCAGCGGGGCGATGTGCCAGTGAACATGCGCGTTGCCGAGTTTCGCGCCCAGCGACATCACGTAGGTACGCTCCGGATTCGTCACCGCGGCGACGGCGCGGGCGATCCGGTGCACCACCGATTGCAGCCGCAGGTACTGCTCGGTGGTGAGATCGCCCACCACGTCTTCGACGTGGCGGCGCGGCACCACCAGCACATAGGCGGGCAACGTGGGATACCGGTTCAGGAACGCGACATGCTCGCCGTCGTCGAAGACCGTGTGGTGCTCGTAGCCGGGCTCGCCGGCCAGGAAGGCGCACACGAAACACTGCTCGGCCCGCACCCGCCGTTCGTAGCCGGCCAGATCCATCGGCACACGGCGCGCCTCGAGGTCAGCCACACTGTCCGGTAGTGTCGCTTCGGGTTTCGCCGCGATCAGATGGGCGAAGCGGGCCGTTTCGACATAGGGGTGCCGGTCGGCGAGCAGATTCTCCAGCCGCAACAGCTCGGCGAAGAACTGCGGATCGTGTTTGGCGTCGTCGTCACTGATCAGATCGCACACCGCGCGCACCCCGTAACGGACCGGTCGACCCAGACCCGCGGCGACCAACTCGGCAGCCAACTCGGTCGCGGTGACGGCGTCGATCTCGGTGTCGTAGGTGACCGACGTCCGGGTCGCAGCGTCCAGCAGCCGCACCGCCTCATCCAGCTCCCCGCGCCGCACAGCCGCGGTCAACGGGTCGCTGGCGGGGTTGGGCACGAGCACCGACAGCAGTCCGCCCGGCCGCAGCACCGACACCATCGACTCGAGCGCTTCGGCTCGGCGCGGCGCGTATTGCAGCACATTGTGGGCCATGACCACGTCGTACGAATCGCACACCGCCACAGCGGTCAGATCCGCGATGTCTGCGCATCGGGTCTCGATCGAATCCGCGCAACCGTGCGCCGCGGCCAGCGCCATGGCCTCATCGAGCGAGGCCCGCGACATGTCGACGATAGTCACGCGGTGTCCCAGAGCGGCCAAGCGCACCGCATCCAAGCCATTCCCGCCGCCCACGTCGAGCACCGCCAGCGATGGCCGGTCCGGCAGGTGGCGGCCAAGGTTGGCTGCGACCTGCTCGTAGCGCAGCCGACCCCACGGCGTGGCCTGATAACCGCGGAATGCGTCCAAGTGCCGATCGAATGCCGAGACCATAACGCCCTTCCTACCCGACCCGAACACGAATCAGTCCGACCAGCGCGCACCGGGGCCATAACGCTAAATCGCCTCGGCCATCGCTTCGAAGGCTGTGCGGGGCAGGACACACAGGCGAGTTCGGGCGGCAGATGCGCACTGTCGGCGACACTCAGCGCCACCGACAATTTCGGGTCCGGCACGGGGTTCTGGTCGAGCGGCCAGGCATGCAGCTTCGTCAGCTGCTGCTCCTGCTTGGCCGGCCGCGCAACGCGCGCGAGAGTTGCCACGCGCGCAGGCAACAGCGACCCCAACTGTGCTGAACTACTCCCTCTCACGCTCATGCCCTTGACCAGCAGCATGTCCGGTTTCACGCGTCGGAATGAGATCGCGGTCCAATGGAACAGGGCCAGCTGTGATCATGTCGGCCGCGGCGGGCGTGATGGCACCGCGCAACCGCCGCCGCAGCCGCGCGAACCACGATCCGCGGCGCGGAAGAGCCTGTTGCGGGTAGGCAGAGCGCCAGCCCGGCGGTGGCACCGACGCGATCCCGGGCATCAGTACCCGCCCAGTTGGATCCCTCACCGGAGGAGCAGGGTCACCGATCATCGCGCGAGCCCACCCCTGCTCGTCGAACAGCACTTCTCCTGCTAGTCCTGTCGCCTCCTCGAGTGCACCCGGGTAGACGCGGTCGTATGCGCGGTTGACCTCGACCGCGGCCGACGGTGGCAGCAACATCCAGTCCGCACACAGCCGCGTCGGCGTCCATCGAGTGAACCACGCCGGCTCGGGATCTCCCTCGACATCGAGCAGGCCGTGCCCGTTCTTCGGCGGCGGTTGATCCGGTGGTGGATGTCCTGCCGTCAGCGAGTTCCACCTCGAGTCCTTCTTCCAAGCCTCGCCGCGCACGCAGCGCGCCTCGACTTTCGACGACGATCGAGCCGGACTCCCGTAACCGCCGCAACCGCCGCCGACCAGGCAACGGCGGGTGGTGGATCGGACCGAACACGTCGCGACGCGGTCAGCGACCGATCTGTCCCCACCGTAGACACCACGGCCGACGGGTCGAGCCCGAGGCCATCAGGGAGCTCTACCGTCACCTGGCCCCCTTATGTGGGCTACCCCGTCCTGGTCTCCGCCTTCCAGCGCCTGGCCGAGCTCGGCCTACCCGCCGCGCAGGACACCGGCCCGGTCGCGCCGGTACCGCCCAGCGGCGCACTCGCCCGCGCGGTGCGCGGTATGCAGGACGTGGACCCGGGACTGGCGGCGTTCACCGAGGACCAGTTCGCCCAGCGCTGAGCCCGCCCGTATCTCAGTGTCCGGGAGCGGGCACTCGCCTGCCTGGTCGTGGATATCTTCTACCAGACCCGGGGAGCATCTCTGCATCTGCACGCGGAGCTGGCGCGGGCGGACGGCGCCACGGAGGAGACCTTCCGAGATCTGATCCGCGGCGTGGCCGAGTTCGGGCTCGCCCGAGCATGGGCCGCCGCCGCGGCTCTACTCCCCGGGCCGGAACCGGGCACGGAGCCGTGATCCACCGAAACTATCTGGCGGGGATGTGACCTGCGACACGGGCCGTCACGCGGGGCGACGGTCGTTCGTCCAAGAGGCACAGGGTTCCTCTGATCAGAAAGTTGTGTCATGACATCGAAACCGGTGTTCACCCGGCTTGCCGCGATCGCCGCCGTGCTGGTCGGCGCACTTGCCGCCTTCGTCGTTCCCGTCGCGCGCGCGCAGCCGCCGACCCTGGGCCATCAGTCGCAGTACCTTTCGCGGGTGGAGTCACGGTATGTCGACACCGAGCTCGCTCGTTTCCACTACACCCGGACCGGGACCGGATCGCCCGTCGTGCTCGTCGCGGGTGGTGGGCTGTGGGGGTACTCCTGGCGAGACGTGATCCCGGCACTGGCCGCCGAACACACCGTCTATGCCGTCGACCTGCCCAGCCAGGGATTCACCGAACTGCACCGCGGCGACTTCGCCTACGATCTGCCGGCGATGTCGCAGGCGCTGGCGACCTTCCTCGATGCCGTGGGCCTGCACCGGACGGCGCTCGTCGGTCATTCGTGGGGTGGTGCCTGGAGCCTGTACTTCGCCGAGCAGCACTCCGACCGCGTCGAACGCCTCGTCCTGCTCGACTCGCCCGGTCTGGACGCCGAAAAGGCCCCGGTCACACCGCTGTTCACCACCCCTGTAGTAGGCGAGCTCGCGACCGACCTCACCACCCGGTCCTTCTATGCCGACAATATCCGCGGCACCTTCCACAACAAGCATCTGGTCACCGAAGAGGTGATCGACGAGCTCTACGCACCGTTCTCCCGGCCGGCCAATCGCGCGGGTTTCCTGTCGTTGTGGCGCAACATGGACTTCCGGCTCACCGACGCCGGGCTCGCCCGGGTCGCCGCACCCACGCTCGTGCTGTGGGGCGGCGCTGACAGCTGGCTGCCCGCATCCCAGGCGGGCCGCCTGGCAGCGCGCATCCCGGATGCGGCGGCCACCGTCCTCCCGAATTGCGGGCACACCGTCCATGAGGATTGCCCCGCGCAAACCAACCCGCTGATCACCGGATTCCTCCGCTGAGACTTCTCGGTCATCTATCGACAACCGTGAATTCGCCCCCCTTTCTCCGATCCCGAAAAGTGTTGAACTCGAGGAGCCGTCATGAACAATCCGATAGCGGAAGTGCTGATCGTCGGAGCGGGCCCGGTCGGCCTGACCGCGGCGGTTGTACTGGAACAACGGGGACACGACGTTGTGATCGTCGACCGGCAGGCCGAGGGCGCCAACACCTCCCGCGCGGCCGTGGTACACCCGCACACCCTGGAAATACTGGAGCCCTACGGCGTGGTCCCGGCCCTGGTGGAGCGCGGCGTGCACACCCCGACCTTCACGATCCGCGACCGGGATCGCCTGCTGATGGCGATTCCGTTCAACGAGCTTCCCACCGCCTACCCGTACACGCTGATGATCTCCCAGGCCGACACCGAGAAATTCCTGCTGGATCGGCTCACCGCACTGGGCGGGAAGGTCACCCGCCCGGCCACGGTCACCGGGATAACGCAGGAACCGGATTCGGTCACCGCGACCCTTTCGGAAGGCGGGCCGCTTCATGCGCGCTACCTGCTGGCGGCGGACGGCATGCACAGCCTGGCGCGGGAACGGTCGGGAATCGGATTCACCGGCGGCACCTACGCCGAATCGTTCACCCTCGCCGACGTCCGCCTCAGCGGCGGAGTACCCACCGACGAGGTCATCCTGTTCTTCTCACCGGCCGGGCTGGTAGTGGTCGCGCCGCTGCCCGACGACAGATTTCGGATCGTGGCGACCGTGGACGAGGCACCGCAGGACCCGGATATCGCGTTCGTGCAGGGATTGCTCGATGAACGCGGCCCGCAGGCCCACCCGGTCGTGGTCGAAGAAGTGGTGTGGGGGTCACGTTTCCGCGTCCACCACCGGATCGCCGACACCTTCCGCCACGGCCGGGTCCTGCTCGCCGGCGATGCCGGGCACGTGCACTCACCGGCAGGCGGCCAGGGAATGAACCTCGGTATCGAGGACGCCGTCACGGCCGCGACGACGCTGTCCCGGGTCCTGACCGGTGAACCGGAAAGCCTGCTCGATGAATACGCCGCCGCTCGGCGCCGCACCGCCGCAACCGTGGTATCCACAGCGAGCCGGCTCACCGACCTGGCCACCGCCTCCGCGCGGGTGCGACCGATGCGCAATACCGCTATGGCGCTGGCAGGTAAGGCCGCGCCCGTGCGGAACCGGTTGGCGTGGCGCCTGTCCGGACTCGACCGCCGCTGAGAACCTGGCCACCTCGAACTCGGAGAGTCGAGGTGTACGCGATACGGCAGTACGAGTTCGGTGCGCCGGAACGGCTGGTGTGCGCGTCGGTACCCGACCCGGTGCTGGGTGCATGGCAGATACCGGTCGAGCTGCACGTGGCCGGGGGGCGCACCGGATCGATTCGGTGCTCCCGCCGGAGACGCCCGGCTCCGGTTCCGCCGCCGCGGGTGCCGATGACGCTGGGGCAAGAGGTGGCCGGTGTCGTCACCGGGCTGGGCGTCGAGGTCGATGGGCGGTGGCTGGGCCGGCGTGTGGTGGTCCCTCTCGGAGCCGGTTACACCGTACCGGCCGTGGCCGATACCGCTGGTCTGCACGAAATACCCGACAGCGCAGAATTATTGCGTACCGACCAGGTAGCGCTGCAGTGTGGGGCCGAGCCATTCGATGATGGCTTCGCGGGAGAGGTCGACCACCGGCGGAATGAGCAGCACATACCGGCACAGCGCCAAGCCGAGTGCCTGGGAGGCCGCGAGCCCGGCCCGGGCCGGAGCCCCGGCGGGATCGCCGGTGAGCTCGGCGATCATCGGGACCAGTTGAGCGGCGAAGATACCGCGCATCCGCTCGGCGCTGTCGGTATCGGTGACCGCGGTCCGCAGCAGGATCCGCAGCACCTCGTCGCCCTCCCACCGATCGGCGATATGGGCGGCCAGGGCCTGGCCCACTTGGTCGGACGGCAGGACTGTCAGGTCGGGCAGTTCCAGGTCCAGATCCACTGCATTGGCGAACAATTGCTGTTTGCTGCCGTAGTAGCGCATGACCATGGACGGATCGATGCCGGCATCACCGGCGATCGCGCGGATCGTCGTGCGGTCGTACCCATCGGCGGCGAACCGCTCCCGGGCGGCCTCCAATATCACGGCCTTGGTCTGCGCCGACGACCTTCTCATGTCCCGCAGTGTATACCAACAACCGTTTGCAAACGGTTGTTGACTTCCCGGAGTCATGGGTCCATGATGGTTGCCAACGCTCGTTGGCAAACGAGTGTTGACAGAAAAGGCGAGAATGGAGTGCGAACATGCGCATCGTGAACGAACACCTCAACCCGAGTCAGGCCGCACTGGTCGCACCGAGCGGCACCGGATATCTCCTGCTCGCAGCCGAGGTCGACCGCCGGCCGATGTTCCTGCCCGGCAGCCGAGCCAAGGCTCGCCTGATCCGCGAGGCCAAAACGGTCACCGCGGAGCTCGAGCGGCTCCCGGAGGTCGTGCGCGCCACCGTGTTCCGAGGATTCGCCCACCTGGTCTTCGGCGAGAATCACCGCTTGCTGCGCCGCGCGGTCGCCGCGGATCGGCTGCGACCGGCCCGCTACGACGTGGTGATTCTCGTCGAGGTCACTAGCCCCGCAATGATCGACACACTGCGGACCCACGCCCACTACCGTCGACTCACACAGCTCGTCGTGGCCGGGGCCCGGCGTACCTTCGAACTTGCTGCCGCCAACCCGCGCAATATGGGCGATGTCGACGCCACGCGGCAAGGGGTGTTCCTGTTCAACTTCTTCTACGGGCAGGAGGAAAAGGAACTCGTCCCGGTGTGGGAATACACGGCGGGATGGTGGGCGGTCAACACCGGGCTGGACAACTCCCGGGTCATGCAGCCGCTCCCCGGGGAATCGCGCGACTACGGCATCATCAACCACTGCCGGTGGGACCGCCTGCGCGACGTGGCGCCGAAGATGATCTTCCGGCCCTCGTTCCGGCGGTTCGTCCTGGCCAACTTCGCCGCCAACGACATCTCCGCACAACCCGCCCTCTACCGGCTGGCATGACTCTCGGCCGAACAACTGCGCCAGGCCGATCGCTGCGAGCGTGGGAGCACCCGGGAAGGGCGACTTGTGTGCTCGAAGCGGTCGGCCGCGCGAGTTCTGTCGCGCTTCGCCGTCGAGCCACAGCACCACCTCGACGCAGTTACCAGCAGGAGGCACTGGAGGAGCGCGGTCCGCGTTGCCGGAGTCGGGGTGATCACCGCTGATCGAGACCGAGCTGCTCGGAGATCATCAGCGCGACTTCGGTTTCGAGCCGGTTGACCGTCAAAGGGCGGCCGAGCACTTCCTCGGCCCTGCGTATCCGGTAGTGGACGGTGTTCTTGTGGACGTGCATGCGCGCGGCGGCGTCGGTGAGACTGCCGCGGACGTCCAGATAGGTTTGCACCGTTTCGCGAAGGCGTGCGGTCGTCGTATCGTCGCGCATGAGGTCGCCCAGTACTCGATGCCCCCAGGCTTCGGTGTCGGGTAGGTGATCGATGAGCAAGCTGGCCAGAGCGACTCGGGAGTGCAGGCGGCGATGCTCACGACCGCGACCGGGAAGGAACCGTTGACGGTGGTGATCGATGAACAGAATTGCTGGGCCTGGATATCTCCAGCGGCAAGCCTTCGCTCGACACCGGGCGGCTCGAACGAGATCTGCACCGGCGGCCGGGGATTCGCATCGCGATCGGCGATCCCGCAACCGGGCTGGCTGGCTTCCGGCAAACCTTCCGCGATGCCCAGCGTGCCCGCAACCTCGCCCTGGTAGCCGATCCTTCCCGTGCGCTGACACTCTGGTCAACGCCTACATCGACCGGGTTATCGAAGGCGTCATCGACATCTACGAAAACGAACGTCGTCGCTGGGACGCGCGTTCGGACAGCACCCGTGCGGCGCAGATCCGCGCGGTGATCGACACCGAAGACCTCGACCTGGCCTCCGCTGAACAGATGCTGACCGCCTCCCTGCGGGGCTGGCACATGGCCGCCATCATCTGGGTGCGCAAGCTTGCGGCCTCATCCGCCGACCTGCGGACGCTGCGTCTATAGGCTTACGGCGCGTTTCCGAGCGACCACCCCACCCCGCAAATGTGAAACCTGCTAGCACCAAGGAGACCGCGGTCAGTGCCCACCAAAACGTATGACGGTCCGGATTCGAGGTCAGGGCTGTGATCACAAAGTTGCCAGCCAACCCGGCGAATACGCCAAAGAATGCGAGCCACACCCCGTCCCAGCCGGGTCCGTTTACCGCAGCGTACGCCTTGTTTACATGACTGACGTCGACCACAGGAGCACCCTCTTTGCGGGCAAGCTTGATGGCCTTGATGCCAACTGTTGCCACGAGTTCGTCTGAGGCCGTTATGAGGCGGAGCTCAGCGGCTCGCTTGAATCCAGAGATCGAATTATGCACCCCCAGCTCGCTGTTGATGCGGACGATTGCGCCTTGTGACGTTATCGGCGTGTGGCTTTGATCAGGGTCGACCAGAGGGAGGTGAGCGGAATTCGGTCAGACATCGTCGACCGATGCCGCGGCCTCACGATGAATCAGTCGTGGGATTCGATGACCTCTACAGTGCACGCCCGCGAGTCGTACAATTCCCATCCCCTTTCGCTACCCCACCACGATCATCGAGACGCCGGTTGGGGTGGCACACTGTGCAACAGCAACCATTGATCAACGCGGCCGCGTCAGCGATAGATCGGCCATGAAGCTCACAGTTCCGCCCCAATCCATGGAAGCCTCAGTGACTTCCGAAGACGTCAGTACAGCGCTGCAAAGGTACAGGAGTGATCGATCATCGCTCGGCTTCCCGGACTCGGTCGAGGATTCGTTCCGGGCGGCGAACAGGGTGACTTCGTGGACCGGGATCCTCCGTAACGCGATCGAGAGCTTTTTCTCAGCGTTCACACGGCAAAATTTGGCCGCGCCCAAAGAATGAAGCGGTCTCCTTGGAGTGTGCTGGTCGGCAGCACCCGCAGCCCAACCCGAGGAGACCAGCAAATGCGAACCGGCACCACCGCGAGCATGCCGCGGATCAAGACCTCGTGGCTGCTCGGCGCCATGGGCGCCTCGGCGAGCCGGCGCGCGTCGCGGTCGATCAACGCCGACGCGGTAGGGACCGAAACCAACGCCACGACCGGGGCGACCGCGTTCGTCGTCGCCGACGGCGTCGGGGACCATCTGCTGGCTGCCCGGGCGGCCCGCACGGTCGCCGCGGCGGCGGCGCGGTTCGGTGCACGCGAGGGGGCGCGGGCGGGCATCATCGCGGCCCAGCGGGAACTGCTGCGCGAGGTCCCGGAGCCGTCGGCCGACAGCGTGCTCGTCGTCGCAGTGCTGCCCGCCGCCGGTCGGCCCGATGGGCCCTGTGAGGTGGCTTGGGTGGGTGACTGTCGCGCTTACCGGTGGAACGGCCGGGTACTGCACCAGATCACCACCGATCACACCGTCGCCGAGATGTGCCGAGCTCGCGGACGCGTTCCTACGCCACGCATGGGCCATCTCGTCACCACCTCCGCCCGCACCGCGCGTCCGGACGAAATCGGCTACGCCGCGACCGGGTCGAGCACGGGCAGGCTGCTGCTGAGCACCGACGGAGTGCACAAGCCACTGAGCATCGCCACGATCAAGGCGATACTGGCGGAAGGCGACACGGCGCACGCCATCGCGAACACCCTGGTGGACGCCGCCGTTCTGGCCGGAGGGAAAGACAACGCCACCGCGCTGGCCGTGGACTTGCCCTCCCGCGCCGCCGACTGCTGAATCCGGCATCCAGCGAGACCGGCCCCCACCCCGGCAACTCGTCGGGACCGAGGCGTTCGCGACGCGAACAATATATATGTCGAAATGCTATGAATCTTCGCCGGAAGGGCGCAGGATGTCGCCGTGGAGTTGACAGCCGTGCGCATCGACAAACCGGATGATCTCAACGTCATCATCGGACAGTCCCACTTCATCAAAACCGTGGAGGACCTGCACGAAACCCTCGTGGGGGTCGGACCTCACCTGCGGTTCGGGCTGGCGTTCTGCGAGGCTTCCGGACCACGCCTGATCCGTCACTCCGGCAACGACGATTCGCTGGTCGAGCTCGCCACGAAGAACGCGGCGGCGATCGCGGCGGGACACTCGTTCATCGTCTTCCTCCGCGAGGGCTACCCGGTCAATGTGCTCAATGCCGTGAAGCAGGTCCCGGAAGTGTGCGGGATCTTCTGTGCCACGGCCAATCCCGTGGAAGTCCTCATCGCCGAGTCCGAGCTGGGGCGAGGAATCCTCGGAGTCGTCGACGGTTCCGCGCCGCTCGGCGTGGAAAGCACCGACGACCAGGCGGCCCGCAAGCAGCTACTGCGCCGGATCGGCTACAAATTGTGAAATCCACGGCGCGATAGTCGCCCGGCCACCACGTCGGTCAGCCCACGGCCTCGGGGCGGTCGGACAACCCGAGGCGCAGATGTTCGCTGTGATAGATCGCCTCGTCCAGCAGTTGGGCGACGTGATTGTCATAGAGGCTGTAGACGATGCTGCGGCCGGTGCGCGTTCCCGTGACCAGACCCAGGTTGCGCAGAAGCCGAAGCTGGTGTGACACGGCGGACTGCTCCATGCCGATGGCGTCGGCCAGCGCACTCACCGACACGGGCCCTTGGCGCAGCTCGGTGAGGATCATCAACCGGCTCGGGGTGGCGAGCGCTTGCAGCGTGGTCGCCACATGCGCGGCCGATTCCGGGTCCAGGCGCGCGACAGGCCGGTCCCTGCCTTCGACGCCGTGTCCCATAGCTGACCAGCATACTCTAGGAACAAATGAAGACGTGTTCATGTTTTCTGATATGGTCGGGCGGTCTGTTCGTCGTTGTCTTGGAGGTGCCCTGTGGCCGCGCCGACTCTCGCGCCGACCCGTCCGACTCCGGCATCCGCTCCCGCGCCCGCGCGCCGGACCCGGCTGTTCGCCTTGCCGGAGGTCCGTTGGGCCGCGGTGGCCGCGCTGCTGTTCCTGGCCGGCCTGGCGGTGCAGCTGACCGATGGCCCGCAATGGGTGTGGTGGGGTCTGTACCTGGCTTGTTACGCCGCGGGCGGATGGGAACCGGCCTGGGCGGGATTGCAGGCACTGCGGGACAAGACGCTCGATGTCGACCTGCTCATGGTCGCCGCGGCGATCGGCGCCGCGGCGATCGGCCAGATCACCGACGGCGCGTTGCTGATCGTCATCTTCGCGACTTCCGGCGCACTGGAAGCGCTGGCCACCGCCAGGACCGAGGACTCGGTGCGCGGACTGCTCGACCTCACGCCGGACACCGCGACCCGGGTCACCCGCGATGGTGACGAGGAGACGGTGAACGCCGCCGAACTCGAAGTCGGGGATGTCGTCGTGGTGCGCCCCGGTGAGCGGATCGCCGCGGACGCGACGGTGGTCTCCGGCGGCAGCGAGGTCGATCAGGCCACCATCACCGGTGAGCCGCTGCCGGTCGACAAGACCGCGGGCGACGAAGTGTTCGCGGGCACTCTCAACGGCACCGGCGCGCTGCGTATCCGCGTCGATCGCCGGGCGCAGGACTCCGTGGTCGCCCGGATCGCCGCCCTCGTCGAGCAAGCCGCCCGAACCAAGGCGCGCACACAGCTTTTCATCGAGAAGGTGGAACAGCGGTACTCGATCGGCATGGTCGTGGTCACCCTCGCGGTGTTCGCGATTCCCCTGCTGCTCGGAGAAACGCTGCAGCGGGCGCTGTCGCGAGCGATGACGTTCATGATCGTCGCCTCCCCCTGCGCGGTGGTGCTGGCCACCATGCCGCCGCTGCTGGCGGCCATCGCCAACGCGGGCCGCCACGGCGTCCTGGTCAAGTCCGCGGTGGTCATGGAGAAGCTCGGCGCCACGACGCACGTCGCCTTCGACAAGACCGGAACCCTGACCCGCGGCACCCCGGTACTCGCCGAGATCCACCGCGTGGACGAACGATTCGACGAGAGCGAGTTGCTGCGGCTCGCGGCCGCGGCCGAGCGTTCGAGCGAGCATCCGCTGGCCGCGGCGATCGTGCGCGCGGCCCGCGTCCGGGATCTGGAACTGCCCGACGTCACCGAGTTCACCGCATATCCCGGTCGCGGCGTGACCGCGCTCGTCGGTGACCGCCGCATCGGCGCCGGCTCCCCCGCCACGGCAGGACCGGCATCGGACGGCATCGCGCGAACCATCGTCGACACCGTGCAGGCGAACGGCTACACCGCTGTCGTCGTGACCTGCGAGCACCAGCCGATCGGTGTACTCGCCCTCACCGACCAGCTGCGGCCGGAAGCGGTGGCGGCCGTCCGCGCTACCACCACCTCGATCGGCACGGCGCCGGTGCTGCTGACCGGCGACAACCGCGCCACGGCCGACCGGCTCGCCGCCACGGCCGGCATCACCGACGTGCGGGCCGGGCTACTGCCCGACGACAAGGTGACCGCGGTGCGGGAACTGCAGGCCGACGGGCGGAAAGTGACCGTGGTCGGTGACGGCATCAACGACGCCCCGGCCCTCGCCGCGGCCGAGGTCGGCATCGCGATGGGCGGGGCCGGGTCCGACCTGGCGATGCAGACCGCGGACGCCGTGGTCGTGCGCGACGATCTGACCACGATCCCGGCGGTGATCGCGTTGTCCCGGCAGGCGCGGCGCGTGGTGATCGCGAACTTGACCATCGCCGCCACGTTCATCGGCGTGCTGGTCGTCTGGGACCTCGCCGGCACCCTGCCCCTTCCGCTCGGCGTCGCCGGACACGAGGGATCCACCGTCATCGTCGGGCTCAACGGGCTGCGCCTGCTCCGCCGGGCGGCATGGGAACGCGCCGCCGGTACCCCCGTAGCTGACACGGTCCGCGGCCACGGAGTATGCGCCGATGTCGCAGTGCGGGCTCGCCCGCACTGCGACACTGTGACCGGACCGGCAATCAGTCGGCGCGAACCTCGCCGCGATCGCCGCTCCACAGCGTGTGGTACTTGCCTTCGGCGTCGACGCGTTCATAGGTGTGGGCGCCGAAGTAATCACGCTGCGCCTGGGTGAGCGCGGCCGGGAGGCGCTCGGCGCGCAGGGCGTCGTAGTAGGACAGGGACGACGCGAACGCCGGTACCGGGATTCCGAGCAGGGTCGCGGTGGCCACGACACGGCGCCAGCTGTCGGTGGCGGTCTCGATCGCTTCCCGGAAGTACGGCGCGAGGATCAAGCTCGGCAGTGCCGGATTCTCGTCGTAGGCGTCCTTGATCCGGTTCAAGAAGCGGGCGCGGATGATGCAGCCGCCGCGCCAGATCGTCGCGAGGTCGCCGGGGCGCAGATTCCAGTCGTATTCGACGCTGCCCGCGGCGATCTGGTCGAAACCCTGCGCGTAAGCGACCACCTTCGAGGCGTAGAGCGCTTGCCGGATGTCCTCGGTGAACTGCTCTACGTCGGTGGGCTTCTCGGCCAACCGGCCCGAAGCGAGCCCCTTGGCGGCCTTGCGCTGGTCGCGGGAACCGGAGAGCGCTCGCGCGAACACCGCTTCGGCGATTCCGGTCACCGGCACGCCGAGGTCGAGCGCGGACTTCACCGTCCAGCGCCCGGTGCCCTTCTGCTCCGCCGCGTCGACGATCACGTCCACCAGCGGTTTGCCCGTCTTCGCGTCCACCTGCTCGAGGACTTCGGCCGTGATCTCGACGAGGTAGCTCTCCAGATCGCCGGAGTTCCACTGGGTGAACACATCGGCGATCTGTTTGGCGTCGAAGCCCAGCGCGTCGCGGAACAAGTGGTAGGCCTCGCCGATCAACTGCATGTCGGCGTACTCGATGCCGTTGTGCACCATCTTGACGAAGTGCCCGGAGCCGTCGGGACCGATATGGGTGCAGCACGGCGTTCCGTCGACCTTCGCCGCGATGGATTCCAGCAGGGGACCGAGCGAGTCGTAGGACTCCTTCGGGCCGCCCGGCATGATCGCGGGGCCGTTGAGCGCACCCTCCTCGCCACCGGAGATGCCGGCGCCGACGAAGTTCAGCCCGCGCTCGCGCATCGCCGCTTCTCGCCGAATGGTATCGGTGTAGAGGGCGTTTCCACCGTCGATGATGATGTCGCCCGGTTCCATCGCGGCCGCCAGTTCCTCGATGACCGCGTCGGTCGCGGCGCCGGCCTTGACCATGATCAGCACCCGGCGTGGCTTCTCCAGCGCGGCGACGAACTCCTCGACCGTCTCGGTGCGCACGAAGTCGCCGTCGTCACCGTGGGCCTCGAGCAGTGCGTCGGTCTTGGCGACGGTGCGGTTGTGCAGCGCAACGGTATAGCCGTTCCTGGCGAAGTTCCGTGCGATGTTGCTACCCATGACCGCCAGACCGGTGACCCCGATCTGTGCACGCGCTGTAGAGGTCGGCATCGATCAACTCTCTTCGTTCGACAGGGCGGCGCGTCCGCGCGAAGCTGTTCGGCGGCTGCATCGTGGAGTCCGTTCCACGACGCTTCAGACCTTACCTACCCCGCCCGCGCGGGCACGGAAGGCATCGCGAGCCGCATCCGGTCCGCCGCGCTCACCCGTAGGCGATGCGTTCGAGCAGTTCCAGTGCCTCGCCGACCTTGTGCAGCTCGCCGGAGGGCAAGCTCTCGGACAAGACCTGCGCCAGAACGTCGTTCGCCGACGCCTGATGTCCGCACACCCAGGCGCGGCCTTCGTCGGTGAGGGTCAGATTCACCCGGCGCCCGTCGTTCGGATCGCGCACACCGACGATCAGGCCCTGATCGCGCAGACCGTCGACCACGTTGCGCATGGTCTGCGGTCGCAGCATCTCCAGTCGTGCCAGGTCCACCGCGGCCAGGGCGCCGTACCGGTGCAGGCGCCCCAGCACCGCCCACTGCGTCGCGGACAGCCGCCGTTCATCGGGATCCCTTCGCGCGCGCCGCAGAATCACGGTGGACGCGATGCGCAGCCGGGCAGCCATGGACGACAGCGCTGCGGCGTCCGCGGTGTCAGCGCTCACGGGCGGCTCCCTCTGCTTATCTGATCGACGACGATCCCGGTCGGTGATGGCTCGGGAAGCCTACTCGACAGTAGCTTCGGAACGTCGCTTATGACGAAATCGTCACACAGGCGAGGGTTCCCACACCGACCCGTCCCCCACGCCGCCACAGACACTCCGATGCGCCACACTGACCGCGATGCGCACACAGGCCGACAGCAGACAGCCACGGCGGAGACCGCCGCATCGGCGCCAGATGATCCTGGATGCCGCGGCCGACGCGTTCACGCACGGCGGTTATTACGGCACGACGATGGCCGACATCGCGGCGGCGGTCGACATCTCCGCGACGGCGTTGTACCGGCACTTCCGCAACAAACAACAGCTCTTGGGACAGTGCCTGCTGGTGGGCCTCGACGACACCCTGTACCGGGTGGACGCCGCGTACCGCGCCGACGATTCCGGCGACGCGGTCCTGGCGGCGCTGGTGCGGGTGGCGCTCGAACTGCGCGGCTTGCCGAGGCTGTGGCAACTGGAGTTCCGCAACCTGACCCCCGCCGACAAAACCGCCGTGCTGGTCCGGGCTTCGCGCATCACCCGGTACCTGCGACGCACGATTCGCCTGCGCAGGCCGGAACTGAGCACCGCCGACGTCGAACTACTCAGCTGGTGCGTGCTGTCGATCGCGGTCAGCCCCTCCTACCACCGCGCCGAGTTGCCCGCTCCGGCCGCCGCGCAGGTGCTCGACGCCGCCGTCGCGGCGGTGATCGCCACCGAGCTGCCCGAGCATCCGGCGGGCCATGCGCCGAACCGGCAGCCGCGCACGGAGACCGGCAACATCGCGCTCGACCGAGCACTGCGGTCGGAGCGGATGCTCGCCGAAGCGGCGCGACTATTCAGCACCCGCGGCTATGCCGCCGTAGGCATCGAAGACATCGGCGCGGCCGTCGGCGTCACGGGTCCTGCCTTGTACCACCACTTCTCGAGCAAGGCCGAGCTGCTGGACCAGATCGTCCGACGGCAGGACGAGTGGCTTCGGCTGCTGCTCGCCCGGGCGATCGCCGAGGGCCGCGGCGCCGAGGAGACAATGCGCTCACTCCTGCGCAGCTTCGCGCAACTGGGCGTCGACGAGCCCGATCTGCTGGCCATCACCGTCAGCGAGACCCGGCATCTGCCGGGTGACGCGGTGCAGCGCTATCGGAGGGTGCGCTTGGACGGCATCGCCCAGTGGGCCCGCATGCTGCAAGCCGTGCGGCCGGACTTGCCCGCTCCGGCGGCGCGGGTGCTCAGCCGTGCCGTCACCACCGTGGTCATCGATGCGGTACGCAACCCACGCTTCCGCAGGCGCGGCGATCTCGTCGACGTTCTCGTGACGATCGGAGAGCGGATCGAAACGGCCGGAATCCATGGGCGAATTCCCGCACAGTGATTTGTGCCACTTATTGGTCATTAACTTAACCATGCCAATTGCGCGCTATCAGCGGATTTTATGCAGCGGTCATTCAATCATTTACTTAGTAGTCATTAACATCGGATTGCTTTCGCATGTTCGGTGCCGCACAGTGTGCCGGGGGCGATCACCCATCCGTGCGCCCGCCTGATCCCTTGCCGGTACACCGGCCGTTTTGTCGAAAGGCCCTGGCCCGTGAGCCATTACAAGAGCAACGTGCGTGACCTCGAGTTCAACCTGTTCGAGGTGTACGGACTGGACGACGTCCTGCGCACCGGAGCGTTCGGTGACCTGGACGGCGACACCGTGCGGTCGATGCTGGCGGAGGCCGCGCGCCTGGCCGAAGGACCGGTGGCCGAGCCGTATGCCGACACCGATCGCAATCCACCGGTGTTCGATCCCGCCACCCACTCGGTCAGCCTGCCGGAATCGTTCAAGAACTCGGTGCGGGCGTGGTACGACGCCGACTGGTGGCGCGTCGGCAAGGCCGAGGCGATCGGCGGTGTACCCGCGCCCTCGATGGTCAGCTGGGCGATCAGCGAATTCGTCCTCGGCGCCCAGCCCGCGGCCTACCTGTACCTGACCGGTCCGTCGATGGCCCATATCATCCACGGCATCGGCACCGACGAGCAGAAGAAGTGGGCGCAGATCGCCGCCGACCAGGGCTGGGGCGCCACCATGGTGCTGACCGAGCCCGACGCAGGCTCCGACGTCGGAGCGGGCCGCACCAAGGCGCTCGAGCAGGAAGACGGCACCTGGCACATCGAGGGCGTCAAGCGGTTCATCACCTCCGCCGACTCCGACGATCTGTTCCCCAACATCATGCACCTGGTACTGGCCCGCCCCGAGGGCGCCGGACCGGGCACCAAGGGCCTGTCGCTGTTCTTCGTGCCGAAGTTCCACTTCGACCCCGAGACCGGTGAGCTGGGCGAGCGCAACGGCGTGTTCGTCACCAACGTCGAGCACAAGATGGGCCTCAAAGCCTCCGCCACCTGCGAGGTCACCTTCGGCGGCCACGGCATCCCCGCCAAGGGCTGGCTGGTCGGCGAGGTGCACGACGGCATCGCGCAAATGTTCGAGGTCATCGAGGAAGCGCGGATGATGGTGGGCACCAAGGCCATCGCGACCTTGTCCACCGGCTATCTCAATGCCCTCGAATACGCCAAGGCCCGCGTGCAGGGCAGTGATCTGACCCAGATGGCGGACAAGGCCGCGCCGAAGGTCCCCATCACCCGGCACGCCGATGTGCGGCGGTCGCTGATGATGCAGAAGGCGTACGCCGAAGGGCTTCGCGCGATCTACCTCTACACCGCAGGCCATCAGAACGATGTTGTCGCTCAGCACATCTCGGGAGCGGACGCCGAATTGGCCGCTCGGGTCAACGATCTGCTGCTGCCGATCGTCAAGGGTGTCGGCTCCGAGCGCGCCTACCAGTACCTGACCGAGTCGCTGCAAACCCTGGGCGGCTCCGGCTTCCTGCAGGACTACCCGATCGAGCAGTACATCCGCGACGCGAAGATCGACTCGCTCTACGAGGGCACCACCGCCATCCAAGCGCAGGACTTCTTCTTCCGCAAGATCGCCCGTGACCGCGGCGTCGCGCTGGCCCATCTCGCGGGCAAGATCCGGGACACGGCGCACTCCACCACCGGCAACGGCAGGCTCAAGGTCGAGAAGGTCCTGCTCGCCACCGCGCTCGAAGACGTGCAGGACATGGCGGGCCGATTCACCCAGCACCTGCTCGCCGCGCAGGAACAGCCCACCGAGTTGTACAAGATCGGACTGAACTCCGTCCGGTTCCTGCTCGCCGTCGGAGACCTCCTCGTCGCCTGGCGACTCATCGTCGCCGCCGAAATCGCCTCGGCCGCACTCGATGCCGACCCCGGCGACCAGGACCGCGCCTTCTACCAGGGCAAGATCGCCGTCGCGTCGTTCTTCGCCAAGAACGTCCTCCCGCACCTCAGTGCGGATTGGTCGGTCATCTCCGACGTGGACATCAGCGTCATGGAACTCGACGAAGCCGCGTTCTGAGCCGGCCCGGATCCCACGACCGACGGGCTCTCCCCTGGCGGTCACCGCGGAAACCGCGGCCGGTATCACCGGCCGCGGTTTCCGCCGCTATCGAGCCGACCGCGTTCGGGGCGGCGGCGCAGGCTCAGGCCGAATCGGCGTTCGAGAACCGTTCGAGGATCGGGCCGATGACAGCCAGGGCGTGCGGGTGAGTCAATTCGAGATGACGTGCGTCGACGACCGTGTTGTGCAGGTCACCGGTGATGAAGGGCCGCCACGTCCGCACGACGGCGTCGTGGTCCGCGCGGTCCTTGCCCGCGGTGAAGAAGACCAGGTCGCCGTCGAAAACCTCCGGTCGGTACTCCTGGGCGATGCCGGCCGCGGTCTGGAAACTCTCCATCACCCGGTCGACCTGTTCGGCGGTGAACATTCCGCTGGCGGTCACCTGATCGCGGATCACCGCCCATGCCCGCTCGTGGGTGTCCGCTGTCACCTCGGCGCCGAGATCGAACAGCTCTCGCCAGCCACCGAGCAGATCGGCCATCAGCTCACCCGGCGCGGGCTGGTCCGCGGTGGTGCTCATCGACGCGGCCAGCGCCTCCGAGTCGCCGACAGCACTGTCCATCATGGCCAGCATGCCGACGCGCTGTCCCGCTCGCTGGAGCCGGACCGCCACGGCGTGCGCGATCGCACCGCCCAACGACCATCCGAGCAAGTGATACGGTCCGCTCGGCTGCACTCGGCGAATCTCGGCCACATAGCGTTCGGCGAGTTCATCGACGGAATGCGCACCCGGTTCGCCCGCTACGACATGGGGATCCTGCAAACCGTACAACGGCCGGTCCCTGTGCAGATGTTCGACCACTCCGCCGTAGAACCACGCCAGCCCGCCCGCAGGGTGCACCGCGAAGATCGCCGGCTTCGCGCCGTGCGCACGCAGCGGCAGCAACACTTGCAGCCCAGAGGCTCCTGCCGCGCCGTCGGCCCTGGCCGCCAGGGCTTTCGGCGTCGCGTCGTCGAAAATCCACGGCAACTGGATCGTCACACCGCGCGTGCGCAACTCGGTGACCACCATCGTCGCCAGTAGCGAGTTGCCGCCGAGATCGAAGAACCCGTCCGAAACACCGACCCGCCCGACGCCCAGGACCAGCGCGTAGACCTCGCTGATCACCTTCTCGGTGTGGGTCCGCGGCGCGACGAACGTCTCCGTCGACTCCTCGAACGCGGGAGCGGGCAGTGCTTTCCGGTCGAGCTTTCCGTTGACCGTGAGCGGCAGTGCGGGCAGCACCATGATCGCCGCGGGCACCATGTAACCGGTCAGCACCTCCGCTGCGGTCTCGCGGACCTCGGCCGGGTCGATCCGCTCGCCGTCGATGCCGACGACGTAGCCGATCAGCTGATCCACACCGCGATCGTGCCGGTGCACCGTGACAGCGGCCTGAGTGACGAGCGGATGCCTCAGCAGGGCCGACTCCACCTCGCCCAGCTCGATGCGGAACCCGCGCAACTGCACCTGCGCGTCGGCCCGGCCCGCGTACACCAACTCCAGCCCGCCGGCGGCATTCCGCCACCGGCCCACGTCCCCGGATCGGTAGAGCCGGGCGCCGTCGGGATCGAACGGGTCGGCCACGAATCGTCCCGCCGTCAGGGCGGGCGCGCCCAGATAACCTCGCGCGAGCTGGCCACCGGAGACGTAGATCTCCCCGGCCACACCGATCGGCGCCGGACGCAGGCGGTCGTCGAGGACGTATACCCGCAACCCGGGAAGCGGCGAACCGATCCCCGCCGAGTCGGCGTGGGTGACCTCGGAGAACGTCACGTGCACGGTCGTCTCGGTGATGCCGTACATGTTGATCAGCCGCGGCGTTCCCGGCGCATGCGCCGCGAACCAGTCGCCCAACCGGGACGCATCCAGCGCCTCGCCACCGAAGACGACATAGCGCAGCGCGAGATCACCTGCCGGACAACCGGCTTCGCGATACCGGCGCTCCGCCTCGGCGAATCCGTAGAACGCCGACGGTGTCTGGCTCAACACCGTCACGCGCTCCCGGGCGACGACGTCCACGAACGCCTCCGGCGACCGGGACGTGTCGTAGTCGACCACGACGACCTTGCCGCCGGACAGCAACGCGCCCCAGATCTCCCACACCGCGAAATCGAATGCGTACGAATGGAACATCGTCCACACGTCGTCGGGTCCCACGTCGAACCGCTCGGCCGCGTTGGCGAACAAAGTGACCGCTTCCCGATGGCTGACCGTCACACCCTTCGGGCGGCCGGTCGATCCCGACGTGTAGATCACGTAGGCGACGTTGCCCGGCCGCACACCCGATACCGCGGCCGGCACGGCCGCGCTGTCGCTCCGGCAATCCTCGACCAGCAGTACCGGCGCGGTGCATTCCGGCACTGCCGCGGACAGGTCCGCCGACGTCAGCACCGCGGCCGGGCGAGCGTCGTCGAGCATGAATCGCAGTCGCTCCGGCGGATACGCGACGTCCAGCGGCAGATATCCCGCCCCCGCGCGCACGACGCCGAGCAGGCCGACTACCAGGTCGGCCGTGCGCGGCAATGCCACGGCCACCAGTGTTTCCGGACCCACGCCCTGCTCGGCCAGCCGAGCCGCCACCGCGGCGGCGCGCCGATCGAGTTCGGCGTAGGTCAGCTGTGACGCACCGTCGGTCACCGCGACTGCGTCCGGCCGCGCCATGGCCTGGGCGGCGAACAACTCCGCGAGGGTCGTGTCAGCCACCGCGACCCCGGCGTCACCGGCCGCGTCGAGCAGTTCGCGACGCTGCGCCGGGTCCACGAGGTCGATGTCGCCGACCGCGACCGCCGGGTTCGCGGTCACCTCTTCCAGGATCCGCACGTAGGCCTGCGCGAACCGGGTCATCGTCGCCTCGACGAACAGATCGGTGGCATAGGTCAGCCGTCCCCGGATGCCGTCCGGATGCCCTTGGTCACCGGATTGCTCCACCAGGTTCAGGTTCAAGTCGGCCTGCGCCGGTTCGAAACCGTTCTCGACCGGCTCGACGGTGAGCCCGGGCAGCTCCAAGGCGGCCTTGCTCAGGTTCTGGACATCGAGCGTCACCTGATACAGCGGCAGATGCGCGGTGGAACGCGGCGGATTCAGCGCCTCCACCACTTGCTCGAAGGGCACGTCGGCATGCGCGAACGCGGCCAGATCCGTCTCGCGGGTCGCGGCGAGCAGATCGGCGAACGACTCCCGCGGCGACACCTGCGTCCGCAGGACGAGCGTGTTGACGAACATGCCGATCAGATCGTCGAGTTCGCGTTCCCCTCGGCCCGCCACCGGCGTGCCCACCGCGATATCGGTGACACCGGCCAGCCGCGACAGCAGGGCGGTCAGCGCGGCGTGCATGACCATGAAGACCGTCGCGTTCGCCGCCCGCGCGACCGCACCGATTCGTTCCTGCAACGACGCGGAGATCTCGAAATCGACCGTTCGGCCGCGCATGGACGCCACCGGCGGCCGCGGCAGGTCGGTGGGCAACTCGAGCAGCTCGGGCAGGCCGCAGAGCGTGTCCTTCCAGAACCGCAACTGCTGTGCCATGACCGAGCCGGGGTCGCGCTCGTCACCGAGGACGTCCCGTTGCCACAGGGTGTAGTCCGCGTACTGCACCGCGAGAGCGGGCCACAACGGTGGCGTCCCGTGCTTGCTCGCCTGGTAGGCCACCGCCACGTCCCGCGCGAGCGGCAGCATGGACTGTCCGTCGGCGCAGATGTGGTGCACGGCGATGACCAGCACGTGCTCGTGCTCGTCGAGCCGGAACAACTCCATGCGCAGCGGGGGCGCCTGTGTCACGTCGAAGCTCGCCGAGACCGTGGCGAGCACCCGCTCCATCAGCCGCTCCGCCTCGACCGTGACCGCGGTCAGCGTCGCCGGGACCGCCTCGGCGGGAACGGTGACCTGATGAGGCGTTCCGTCGGTGGTCGGGAACTTGGTCCGCAGTGATTCGTGCCGCTCGATGACCAGCTCGCACGCGCGCCGCAACGCACAGATGTCCAGTTCGCCCTTCAGCCGGATCACCAGCGGGATGTTGTAGGCACCGACGGAGGTGTCGAGCTGATTGAGGAACCACATCCGCTGCTGTGCCAGCGACAGCGGAACCAGTGTGGGACGGGTGCGCGGTACCAGCGGCAGCCGGTCGGTCCGCTCGGAGGTGGCCACACGGGCGGCGAGCTGCGCGACGGTCGGCGCTTCGAACAGGTCACGGACGCCGAGGCCGACTCCGAGCGCCGTGCCCAACTGGGCGGTCACGCGCGTCGCCGACAGCGAATTGCCGCCGAGGTCGAAGAAACTGTCGGTGGCACCGACGCGGTCGATGTCCAGCACGTTGCCGAACACTTCCGCCACCTGCCGTTCGGTTTCCGTGCGCGGGGCGACCCAGGCTCGCGCCGCCGAGAATTCCGGCGCGGGAAGCGCCATGCGGTCCAGCTTCCCGGTCCTGGTGAGCGGGAACTCCGCGAGCACCACGCACGCGTCGGGCACCATGTGCGCGGGCAACCGCAGCCGCGCGGCGGCCCTGATCTCCTCCGGATCCAAGTCCTCGGAACCGACGAGGTAGCCCACGAGCCGGCCGATACCGCGCTCATCCTTCCGCAGCACGACCACGGCGTGTTCCACACCGGGTTGTCCGGCCAGGACGGCTTCGATCTCCCCGAGTTCGATGCGCTGACCGCGGATCTTGACTTGGAAGTCGCTGCGACCGAGGTATTCCAAGGTGTGTTCCGGTGTCCAGCGGGCCAAGTCGCCGGTGCGGTACATACGCGACCCCGCCGCACCGAACGGATTCGCGACGAATGCGCCCGATGTCGCCACCGGCCGGTTCACGTATCCGCGGGCCAGTTGCACGCCCGCCAGATACAACTCACCGGCCACCCCGACCGGCACCGGCCGCAACCACGCGTCCAGCACTACGGCCTCGACGCCACTGATCGGCCCACCGATCGTGACGGTTTCACCGGGATTCAGCGGAGCACTGATTCCGGCCAGAATCGTCGTCTCGGTCGGGCCGTACCCGTTCAGCAGTCGACGGCCCGGCGACCACACTGTGACGATCTCCGGTGTCACCGCCTCGCCACCGGCCACCAGCACCCGCAGCGAATCCAACCCCTCCGGCGACATCGTCGCCAGCACGCTCGGGGTCATGAACGAGTGCGATACCCGCTGTGCCCGAATGAATTCCGCCAGCTCGGGACCACCGAACACATCCGGTGGCGGCACCAGCAGTACCGCGCCGTTGGCGTGGGCCAGCAGGATCTCGAGCACCACGACGTCGAAACCGGGAGCGGAGGCGTTCAGCACGCGCGAGCGGCTGTCCGCGCCGAATCGGACACGTTGCACGGCCGCGAAATTCGCCAGGCCCTCGTGGGTGACCGCGACTCCCTTCGGCGTCCCGGTCGAGCCCGAGGTGTACAAGACGTAGGCCGCGTCGCGAACATCCGGCGTCCGCAGCCGGTCGCTGTCCGTCACCGCCTCCGCCGACCGGCCCGCGATCGCCTCGCGGGTCGCCGGATCGTCGAGCACCAGCCGCCGGACGGGATCCGGGACCAGCTCCCGCGACGCCGCGACCGTGACCGCAACCCGCACCTGGGAATCGGCGAGCATGTGTCCCACGCGGTCGGCCGGATTCCGCGGATCGACGGGCAGGAACGCGGCGCCCGTCTTGGCCACGGCCCAGATGCCGACCACGAATTCCACCGACCGCGCCATCGCCAACGCCACCTGATCGCCGGGGCCGACGCCCCAGTCGATCAGCGCGCGGGCGACGCGATTCGACCAGGCGTCCAGCTCGGCGTACGACATCGTCCGCGCACACGAGACGACCGCTGCCGCATCGGGATTCGTCGCCGCACCGGCGGCCAGCAACTCCGCCAGCACACAGGCCGACCGCGCCTGCCCGCCCGTGGCAGGCACCAGGGCGCGGCGCTCTGCCGCGGACAACAGGTCGACCGCGCCCAACAGCGCCCGCGGTTCGGCCGGGATGGCGCGCAGCACCGTTTCCAGACGGGCGGCGAGAGCGGCGGCCGTCCGGTCGTCGACACGGGCCTGCTGGTAGCGGATCCTGACGTGCAACCGGTCGTCCTGGTGGGCCTGAACGGTGATCGGGTAGTGCGCGGCGTCGCTGCCGTCCGCCGCGATCACTCGCATGCCGTCGATGTCCGCCTCGCCCAGACCGCTGCTGTCGACCGGGTAGGACTCGAAGACGACCAGCGTGTCGAACAGCTGGGCAGCGTCCACGGCCGACAGGATCCGGGACAGCTCGACGTCGTGGTGATCGAGCAGACGGGTGTTGTCCGCCTGCAACCGCTGCAGCGCCTCCTCGATGGTTGATGCCCGCGGGACGTGCACGGCGACCGGAATCGTGTTGATGAACAGGCCGATCATCGACTCCACGCCCGGCAGTTCGGCGGGGCGTCCCGAGACCGTGCCACCGAACACCACGCGCTCGACGCCGAGCAGGTTACCCAGCACCACGCCCCAGGCGAACTGCACGATCGTCGCCATGGTCACCGCTCGAGCGCGGGCGTACTCCACCAGCTCGGCGGTGACTGCGCGATCGAGCACGACGGCCGAGTCGACCGGGATGCCGACCGTCGTGTGCGTCCGCGCGTCGGCGACCACGGTGGGTTCGGTGAAATCGCCCAAGACCTCCCGCCACACTTGGATTCCGGCGGACGGTTCGCGCCGATCCAGCCATTCCAAGTAGCCGCGGTAGGACGCCACCGCGGGCAACAGCTCCGCGCGCGCGCCCACGGCGTACAGGCCGATCAGCTCGCGCCACAGCAACGGCAACGACCAGCCGTCCAGCAGCAGGTGGTGGGCCGTCAGCACCAGGCGGAACTCCTGCGGCGCCACGGCGATGAGCAGGAACCGCAGCAGCGGCGGATCGGCGGGATCGAACGGTACCGCCCGCTCGGCCGCGATCAGTTCCTCCGGTGTCGTCGTGCCGTCCCGCAGGTCGACCCGCCGCCAGCGCCCGACCGAAGCGGCTGGGATCACCTGCGCCGGAATGCCGTCCGCCGTCCGGACGAAGGCCGCTCGCAGGTTGGGATGACGCTCGAGCAGGGCGGCCGCGGCACGCTCGAGCCGATGCTCATCGATCACGCCGGCGAGGGTGAGTGTCGATTGCGCGGTGTAGACGTCGAGATCACCCGCCGCGAGCTCGGCGTGGAACAGCAACCCGGCTTGCAACGGCGCCAACGACCAGACATCGGCGAGGGATCCGTAGCGGCCGGCGAAGGCGTCCAGGTCGGTCTGGGTGACCTCGACGAGCGGAACGTCGGCCGGGGAGAAGCCCCAATCCTCCTCCGCACGGGCCGCCGCGGTGATCTCGGTGAGCGCGTCGACCCATTCGTCGACGAGTTCGGCTACGTCGTCGTGTTCGAGCAGCCTGGAGGCGTAGCCGACGTGTGCTGTCAGACGCGGTCCGGCCGGGGTGTCCACGATGTTCACATCGATCGTGACGGCCGCCGCCGCGGGCATGTCCGGATCGAACGCCGACCGCCGGTCGAACGTCTCGTCGGTCGGGATCCACGCGAGATCCGACAGCGTCGTGAGATCGACGCCGACCCGGCCGAGATTGTTGAAACCGATCTGCGGCTCCGGCAGTGCCGCGAGCCGCGCGGACGTGTCCGTGTGCAGGTAGCGCAACAGGCCGTAGCCGATTCCCTTGTCCGGAATGCGGCGCAGCTGATCTTTCACGGATTTCACCGCGGCACGCGGATCCCGCGCTTCGACCCCGCTCAGGTCGAGCGCCACCGGATAGGTGTTGGTGAACCACCCCACCGTGCGTGAGACATCCGCGCCCTCGGCGATCTGCTCGGCGCGTCCATGGCCCTCCAGCAGTACTTTCAAGCCCGCGTGCGCGACTCCACGCCGGTGGCGCCAGCGTGTCGTCGCCACGGCCAGGCCGGCCAGCAACGCGTCGTCGACGTTGCCGTGCACGGCCCTCGGGACCGCGTCCAGCAAGGCCGAGGTGGTCTCCACCGGGAGGGTCACCGTCAGATGCCGGACCGTCGAGTGCGTGTCGAGGGCGGGATCCAGCACCGCACTGCCCAGCAGCGGATCGGGGGCCGCGGCCATCCGGTGCCACAGCTCGAATTCCTCGGCGCGGCCCGCGGCGGCGTCGGCGACCGCGTGCGCCCAGCGTCGCATGGAGGTGCCCTGCGCGGGCAACTCCACCGCTCGTCCTCGCGTGACCTGCTGCCAGGCGGTCGCGAAGTCCGGGATGAGGATCCGCCACGACACACCGTCGACCGCCAGGTGATGGATGACGACGAGGGCGCGCGCTTCGGCGTCGACGCCCGGCTCGGGCAGCAGGCACACGACCTGCACCATCCGGCCCGCAGCCGGGTCGAGGCGGTCGGAGGCCTCGGCGAGCGCCGCTTCGGCCACCGCGGTGAAACCTTCGCTGCCCGGAACCCGGTCGGCGCCGAAGGTGTGAGTGCGCACCGAGCCTTCTGCGTCGGCGGCGCTTGCCGGTGGCACCTCCAACCGCTGGTCGCACAGCCTCGCGCGCAGCATGTCGTGCTGTTCGAGCACGGCCCGCACCGTCGCGGTCACGTCGCCGACTCGCGCGTCACGCGGCAAGCGCACCAGCATCGACTGCGCGAACCGCGGGGCGGCGCCGAGGCGCTCGGTGAACCAGGAAACGACGGGCGTGAACGGGATCTCGCCCACGCCGCCACCCGGCAGCTCCGGGAGCGAGACCCGTTCGGCGGCCGCGGCGACCCGAGCCAGGCCGCGGACGGTCTTGTGCTCGAAGATGTCGCGCGCCGTCACGATGACGCCCGCCGACTTCAAACGGGAAGCCAACTGGATGGACAGAATGGAATCGCCGCCGAGAGCGAAGAACGACGTGGTGACACCGACCGACGCGATGCCGAGGACGTCGGCGAAGGCGACCGCGATGGTGCGCTCCAGATCGGTCGACGCCGCCACCGCGTCGTCTCCGGCGGCTCGGAAGACCGGTTCCGGCAGCGCTTTGCGATCCACCTTGCCGGTCGAGGTGATCGGCATGCGGTCGAGCACGGTCAGCGCCGACGGCACCATGTGCGCGGGCAGTACCGACGCGACGTGGTCGAGCACGGTGGCCGGATCCACGATCGTTCCGGTCTCGGTGACGATGTACGCGGCGAGCAGCGGCTGCCCGCCGGGGCCGGTGCGGCTCACGGTGACCGCGGCCGCCACCTGCGGGTGGGTGAGCAGCGCGGCGTCGATCTCACCGAGTTCGATGCGCTGACCGCGAATCTTGACCTGGAAATCGCTGCGGCCGACGTATTCCAGAGTGTGCTGCGCGGTCCACCGGACGATGTCACCGGTGCGGTACATCCGTGCACCCGGCTCACCGTGCGGATCGGCGACGAACGCACCGGCCGTGGCCGTGCGCCGGTTGAGGTATCCGCGCGCCAGTTGTGCGCCCGAAAGGTACAGCTCCCCCGCCACTCCCACCGGCACCGGACGCAATCGCGCGTCGAGCACCAACGCCTGCGCGCCACGAATCGGGCCGCCGATCGCGATCGGATCGCCCGGCCGCACCGGGTCGCTCATCGTGATCACGATCGTCGTCTCGGTCGGGCCGTAGATGTTGTGCAGTCGCCGTCCGGGCGCCCAGGTGGCGATCAACTCCGCGGGCACCATCTCACCGCCTACGGCGAGCATCCGCAGCGATTCCAGACCGGCCGGTGACATGGTCGCCAGCACACTCGGCGTCAGGAACGCATGCGACACCTGATGCGTCCGGATCAGCTCCGCCAGATCGGGTCCGCCGAACACCTCCGGCGGTGACACGACCAACGACGCACCGGCCGCGTGTGCCATCAACGCTTCGAGCAGCACCGCGTCGAACGCGGGCGCCGCCACTTGCAACACTCGGGACGTGCTGTCGACCCGGTAGCGTTCCCGCTGCTCGGCCGCGAAGCTCGCCAGCCCGGCATGGGTGACCACGACACCCTTCGGGGTGCCCGTCGACCCGGACGTGTAGATCAGGTACGCGGCATCCTGGAGCCGCAGTGCGCGTCCGCGGTCGGCATCCGTCACCGGCTGATCGGACTGTGCCGCGATCTCGTCCGCCGTTTGGGGATCGTCGAGCAGCAGCCAGCGCACGACATCCGGCAGGGACGTGCGTGCCGATGCGAGCGTGAGCCCGATCTCGACACCGGAATCGTGCACCATGTGCGCGATTCGCTCGACCGGGTAGCGCAGATCCACCGGGACGAATGTGGCGCCGGTCTTCGCGATGGCCCACATGGCGACGTGATAGTCGACCGACCGTGGCACGGCCAGCGCGATGAACACGCCCGGCCCCGCGCCTCGTGTGATCAGCCGGCGGGCGAGCTGGTTGGCCCTGCGATCGAGCTCCCGGTAGGTGAGAGTGCCGGTGCCCCCGATCAGGGCCACCGCCGCCGGGTCGGTGGCCACGGCCGCGTCCAGCACATCCGGAAGCAAGCAAGGCCGTGCGGCCTCGCCGCCCCGCGCGGGCACCAATCGTTCGGTGTCGGCGGCGCTCAACAGGCCGATGCGGCCGATCGGACGGGCCGGATCACAGGTGACCGCTTCCAGCACGCGGACGAACCTCTCGGCGAGTGAACGCGCTGTCGACTCGACGAAGAGATCGGTGGCATAGATGATCTCGCCGTCGATCCCGGCGGCTTGGTCGCCGTCGCGGCGTTCGGTCACCAGCACGGTGAGGTCGGCCTTGGCCTGCGCGATACCGGGATCGAGGACTTCGACACCGATGCCGGGCAGCTCGAACCGGGCAGCCCGGGTGTTCTGCAACCCGAACATCACCTGGAACAGCGGCGAGTACGCCGTGGAACGCGGACGGCCGATGACCTCGACCAGCCGCTCGTAGGGCAGATCGGCGTGGGCGAGCGCTTCCAGGTCGACATCGCGCACGTGGGCCAGCAGTTCCCGGAACGACCGGTCGTCCTCGATGCGCGTCCGCAGCACCACCGTGTTGACGAACATGCCGACCAGATCGTCCAGTTCCGGCCTGCCGCGACCGGCGACGGGGGTGCCGACCGAGATGTCGTCGCTGTGCGCGGTGCGCGCCAGCAGGATCGCCAAGGCCGCGTGGAGGACGACGAACATGGTGACGCCCTCGCGGTGGGCCAGCCGCACGATGTCGTCGTGCAGCCGCGCGGGCAGCTCGAACCGGATGTTGCCGCCGTCCATCGAAACGGTCGCGGGACGCGGGCGGTCGGTCGGCAGGGCCAGCAGCTCCGGAGCGCCGTCGAGCGCGTCGGTCCAGTACTCGATCTGACGCGCGATCAGCGATGTCGGTTCGTCCTCGGAGCCGAGCATCTCCCGCTGCCACAGCGCGTAGTCGGCGTACTGGATCTCCAACGGCTGCCATTGCGGCGCATGGCCGCTCACCCGCGCCCCGTACGCGGCGAATACGTCGCGGGCGAGCGGAGCCATCGATGCGCCGTCGGCCGCGATGTGATGGACCACCACCACCAGGACGTGCTCCTCGGAGGCGGTGCGATACAGCCGCGCCCGCACGGGCACCGCGTCGGCGATGTCGAAGCCCGCCTCCACGGCATCCCGGATCCGGTCGCCCAGTTCCGTCTCTCCGGAGACCGGCTCCGGTTCGAACGTCACATCGGCGGCGATGGACGCGACGTCTCGCACCACCTGGCAGGGGTCGCCCTCGATGAGCGGAAACACCGTCCGCAAGGGCTCGTGCCTGGTCACCACGTCGAGGAATGCGGCCCGCAGCGCATCGATGTCCAGCGGGCCGGTCAAGCGGGCCGCGAAGCAGATGTTGTAGGCCGCCGAGCCGGTGTCGATCTGGTTGAGGAACCAGATCCGCCGTTGCGCCGCCGCCAACGGGATGACCCCGTGGCGTCGCCGTGCCGTCAGCGGCGCCACGGTGGACCCGGTGCGCGTCGAAATACGTTGGGCGAGTGCGGCGATCGTCGGAGCGTCGAAAACGTCCTTGATGCCGACGTCGACACCGACGGCTGCCTGGGCACGCGCCGCGAGCTGGGCAGCCGACAGCGAGTTCACACCGATTTCGAAGACGTTGGCCGTCACGCTCACGCGGTCGGCCCCGGTGAGTTCGGCGACCAGGCGAGCCAGCACGGCCTCGGCCTCGGTGCGCGGCGATACGAAGGTTTCCCCGGTGTCGAACACCGGTTGGGGCAGCGCCGAACGGTCGAGCTTGCCGTTCGCGGTGAGCGGCATCGCATCGAGCACCTGCACACCGTCCGGAACCAGGTAGGAGGGCAGGGTGCGCGTCAGTTGTTCGCGAATCGCGCGCCCGTCGAGCACCGCGCCCGGCACCGGCGTCACGTATCCGACGATGCGCTCGGTCGTCACGATGGCCACCGCACGCGCCACCTGCGGCACCGCACGCAGCGCGGCTTCGATGTCACCGGGCTCCACCCGCTGACCGCGCACCTTCACCTGGAAGTCGCTGCGGCCCAGGTACTCCAGCTCCCCCGTCTTCCGCCACCGGACCAGGTCACCGGTCCGATACAGCCGCTCCCCCGCCACACCGAACGGGTTCGCGACGAAGGCGCGGCAGGTGAGGTCGGCGCGCGCGTGGTACCCGCGCGCCAATTGGATGCCGGAGACGTACAGTTCGCCGACGACCCCGACCGGCACCGGCCGCAGCCGCGAATCCAGCACGTAGACCTTCATGCCTGCCGCGGGCGCTCCGATCGGCACCGTCGTGGCGGTCGTCGCGTGCGGTGCGCACCGCGCAGACGTGACCACCTCCGCCTCCGCGGGCCCGTACCAGTTCACCAGCTCGGCTCCCGCGAAGACCTGCGCCGCGTCGTCGACGGTGCGTTGCGCCAGCGCCTCACCCGCGACGAAGACCCGCCGGATCGAAGGCAGTCGTGCCGCGCCCACGGATTCGAGCAGGACATCGAGCATCGACGGGACGAAGTGCACGGTGGTGATCCGGCGCCGGGCGATGACGTCTGCCAGGTAAGCGGGGTCGCGATGTCCGTCCGGTTCGGCGACGACGATATGCGCACCGGTCTGCAACGGCCAGAACAACTCCCACACGGCGATGTCGAACGTGATCGGCGTCTTGTGGAGCACCGCGTCGGAGGTGTCGTGCGGCCACTGCCGCTGCGCCCACGCCAACTGGCTCACGGTGGCGGCATGGGTCAGGGCCACCCCCTTGGGGACGCCGGTGGACCCGGAGGTGAACAGGACGTAGGCGAGGTGGTTGGGCCGCAGCGGCATGCGCCGCTGGGCATCCGTGACCCTGGCCGCGGACAGGTTCGTCACGTCCAGCCGGTCGAGGGGCACGCACTCGAATCCGCTCGGCAGATCCGCGCTGTCGGCCGCGGTCGTGAGCACCACCAGCGGACGGGCCGCGTCCAGCACGTGCGCGATACGCGCGCTCGGATGGTCGGGGTCGATCGGCAGGAACGCGGCGCCCGCTTTGACCACCGCGTAGACAGCGGTGACGAGTTCGGCCGACCGACGGACGGCCACCGCCACAATCGTTTCCGGCCCGGCGCCGCGCGCGATGAGCCATCGGGCGAGGCGGTTGACACGGGCGTCGAAGTCCCGGTAAGTCCACGCGGTGCCATCCGAGAGCCGGATCGCCGTACTGTCCGGGGTGCGCGCGACCTGTTCGTCGAACATGTCGACGAGCGTCCGGCCCGGTGCTGCGGAGCCACCGGTGTCGTTCCACCGTTCCAGCACCTCGGACCGCTCCGCCGCGCCGAAAAGCTCGATCTCGCCGACGGTGCACTCGGCGTCGCGGGCCGCGGCGTCGAGGACACGGACGAATCGGTCGGCGAAGCACCGTGCCGTGTCCTCGTCGAAGAGGTCCGTGGCGTAGGTCAGGCGCAGGGTCATGCCGGTCGGCTCGTTGTGCGTGCCGTGGCCTTCGCTCATCATGAGCAACAGGTCGTAGATCGCCGCGCTGTCGCCCGGGTCCACGTTCTCCACGGTGAGCCCCGGAAGCTCGACGCGAGCTCGAGTCATGTTCTGGTAGGCCAGCAGCACCTGGAACAACGGTGTGTGGGCGGTGGATCGCACCGGGTTGAGCGCGTCCACCAGTTGCTCGAACGGCACGGTGGCATGGTCGAAGGCCTCGATATCGGTGCGCCGCACCTCCTCCAGCAGACCGGCGAAGGTCTGATCGAGCGTGATCCGGGTGCGCATCACCAAGGTGTTGACGAACATGCCGACGAGGTTGTCCAGCGACCGGTCGCCACGGCCCGCGTGCGGCACCCCGACGGTGACATCGGCACTGCCGGAGAGCCTGGACAGCAGCACCGCCAGCGCCGTGTGCACCACCATGAACGTGGTGGCTCCGGCTCGCCGCGCCAGCGACTCCACCCGCCCCTGCAGTTCGCCGGGGATGGCGACGTGCAGCACCGCGCCGCGCTGGGACTGTTCGAGCGGCCTGGGCCGGTCGGTCGGCAATTCCAGCAGATCCGGCACCCCCGCGAGCTGCTGTCGCCAGTAGGCGATGTCGCGGGCCACATAGGAGTCCGGGTCATCCGCCGAACCGAGCACCGCGCGCTGCCACAGGGCGTAGTCGGCGAATTGCACCGGCAGCGGCGCCCAGGCCGGTGCGGCACCGCCCGAACGGGCCCGATACGCCACCACCAGGTCGGCGGCGAGCGGAGCCACCGAGAATCCGTCGCAACTGATGTGGTGGGCAGCCAGCGCGATCGTCCACGCCGCGTCCGACAACTGGTACAGCGCGACGCGCAGCGGCACGGCCTTCGCCACGTCGAATCCGATACCGCAGAATTCGGCCAGCCGGTGCGGCAGTTCCCGCTCGCCGACCGCCTGCGGGGTGAGATCGCAGGTGGCCAAGACGTCCTCGGTGTCGAGCACGACCTGGGTGGGTGTGCCGTCGACGGCCGGATACATGGTGCGCAAACTCTCGTGCCGCTCCACGACATCGCCGACAGCGGCCGCCAAGGCGGCCGGATCGAGCGCGCCGTCCAGCCGGATCGCCAGCGGCACGACATATCCGGGTGCGGCGGGATCGAACTGGTTGAGGAACCACATCCGTGTCTGCGCGTGCGACAGCGGGATCCGGTCCGGCCGCGGGACCCGGGTGGGCGCGGGAAGGCTCGGAACCGCGCGCAACCGGGCGACACGCTCGGCCAAGCCGGCCACGGTCGGGGCCTCGAAGATCGCTCGGACCGGGATCGTCACGTCGACGACGTCACCGATGCGGCTCAGCGCGCGAGTCGCGACGAGGGAGTTGCCGCCCAGCTCGAAGAAATTGTCGTCCGCGCCGATCTCGGGCCGGTCGAAGAGTTCGGCGAAGACCGTGGCGATCGCCTGTTCGACCAGGCCCTGCGGCGAACGGAACTCGGCCACCTGGGCACTCGGGTCCGGCTCGGGCAACGCCCGGTAGTCCACCTTGCCGTTCGCATTGAGCGGCACGGAGTCGATCCGGGTCACCGACGAGGGCACCATGTAGGCGGGCAGCCGGTCCGACAGGAAGCTCCGCACCTGCCTGACGTCGAGCGTCGCGTCCGCGACGACATACGCGACCAACCGCTGCTCGCCCCCGTCGGCGCATACCTGCGCGACGGCCGCGTGCACCTGCTCGTGCGCGATCAGCGCGGCTTCGATGTCGCCGAGCTCGATGCGCAGGCCGCGCACTTTCACCTGGGTGTCGGCGCGGCCGACATAGCGCAGCTCGCCGGCTTCGTCCCAGCGAACGAGGTCGCCGGTGCAGTAGAGCCGAGACCCGCCCCCGGCGCCGAAGGGATCCGCGACGAACGTCGCCGCGGTCAGGCCGGGTCGTTCGTGATATCCGCGAGCCAGCTGTACGCCGCCCAGGTACAACTCACCGGTCACGCCGACCGGAACGGGATGCAGCCGGGAGTCCAGCACATGAACGGTGACGTTCGCTTCCGGAACGCCGATCGGCACGGCCACGCCCTCGACAGTGTCGATCCGATGGGCCGTGACACTGACCGCGGCCTCCGTCGGGCCGTACAGGTTGTCGATTCGCGCATCGCTGAAATCCCGGAAACGCCGAACGGTTTCGGTCGGAAGCGCCTCGCCGATGCACAGCACACGGCGCAGCGCCGGGAACCGACGCGAAGTAGCGACCTCGAGGAACGCCGACAGCAGTGACGGCACGAAATCCACCGTCGTCACCCGATGTTCGGCCATCAGCCGAGCGACCTCGCGCGGGTCGCCGTGGGCATCAGGGCCTGCGACGACCACTGCCGCGCCACAGGTCGGCGCCGAGAACAGCTCCCAGACCGACAGGTCGAATGTCACCGGCGTCCGCAACAGCATGACGTCGTCGCCGTCGAGCCGGTAGTGATCGTGCATCCAGCGCAGCTGGTTCACCACCGCGGCGTGCGGGACCGCCACGCCCTTGGGCACACCCGTCGAGCCGGAGGTGTAGATGACATAGGCCAGATCCTCCGGGCGCAGTGGCCGGGTCCGGTCCGCGTCGGTCACCGCGGAGGAGTCCTCGTGCTCGGCTTTGAGCTCCGCGTGCGCCCACACCGGCACGTCACCGGGCAAGCTCGCCTGGTCGTCGGGCCGGGTCAGGACCGCAACCGGACGTGCGGCGGAGAGGACGGCGCGCACGCGGTCGACCGGGTGATCCGGATCCAGCGGCAGGTAGGCCGCGCCCGCGGCATGAACGGCGTACAGCGTGGCCAGCAGATCGACCGAGCGCCGCATCGCCACCGCCACGACGGTCCCCGGGCCGACGCCGCGGCGGATCAGCGCGCGGGCCAGCGAATTCACCCGCGCGCCGAAGTCCCGGTAATCGAGACGGGCGCCGCTCACGTCGTCGAGCACCGCCGTATGCTCCGGCGTGGCCGCCACTTGCGCGGCGAACAGATCCGCGATCGTCACCGCGGGCAGCGGTGTCGCCACCCCGGCCGACCGCATCCGGAGCCGGCTCGACTCCTGCGCGGTCAGCAGATCGATGTCGCCGATGGGGCAGGTGGGATCGAGGACGATCGCGCGCAGCAACAGCAGGTAGCGCTCGAACATCGCGGTGACCGTCGCCTCGTCGAACAGATCCGTGGCGTAACCGAATTCCACTGCCATGTCGCCCGGTTCGCCGACCGGTTCCAAGGCGTCGACCAGATTCAGGTGCAGGTCGTACTTCGCCACGCTCGGGTCGGCCATCTGGGCCGACACCGTCAGGCCCTCGAATTCCACCGTGGGGATCTCGATGTTCTGGAACGAGAAACCCACCTGCGTCAGCGGCGCGTGCGCCGTCGAGCGGGGCGGATTCAGCACCTCGACGAGACGCTCGAACGGGATGTCGGCGTTCTCGAAGGCGGCCAGGTCGGTGGCCCGGACCTGATCCAGGATCCGGACGAAGGACGCGCCGGGCTCGATGTAGGTCCGCAACACCAGCGTGTTGACGAACATGCCGACCAGGCCGTCGAGTCCCTGCTCGCCACGACCGGCGATCGGTGTGCCCACCGCGATGTCCCCGGTACCGGACAGCCGCGCCAGCAGCGCCGCGTATGCCGCGTGCATCACCATGAAGACCGTCGCGTCGTGGCGGCGGGCCAGCGAGACCACCTCACGGTGGAGATCCGCGGGCAGCGTCGCCGAGACCGTCCCACCGTGGAAGGACTGCTTGGCAGGCCGCGCGCGGTCGGTGGGCAGGTCGAGAACTTCCGGCAGATCGGCGAGAGCCGCGAGCCAGTATCGGGTCTGGGCGACGGTCGGGCTGTGCGGGTCGTCCTCCGTGCCGAGCAGTTTTCGTTGCCACAGCGCGTAATCCGCGTACTGCACGGGCAACGGCGCCCACTGCGGCGGCTGGCGCCGGACACGGGATTTGTACGCGGTCATCAGGTCCGCTGCCAGCGGCGCGAGCGAGGACCCGTCGAAGCTGATGTGGTGGACGACGAGCACCAGGGAGTGCTCGTCGGGCGCGGTGCGCAACAGCGCCACCCGGAACGGAACCTCGGTGGTGACGTCGAAGCCCACCGTCACCTCCGCGACGACGCGCGCCTCGACCTCGCCTGCCGCGACCGTCACCGGTGCCAGCGGCGGCAGCGCCGCCTCGACGGGGACGATCACCTGATGCGGTCCGCTGTCACTGTCCGGATAGACGGTCCGCAGCGCCTCGTGCCGCTCGAGCACATCCGCGATCGCCGCGTGCATCGCCGCCACGTCGAGGTCGCCCGACATCCGCACGACCAGCGGGATGTTGTACACCGGCGAGCTCGTGTCGAATTGATTGAGGAACCACATGCGGGCCTGGGCGGGTGACAACGGGATCCGGTCCGGACGCTCCTGCGGTACCAGGGGCTCCCGCGTCGCCGCGTCCGCGCTGCGCAGGCGCTCCGCCAGCGCGCCGATGGTCGGGGTCTCGAAGATCGCGCGCAAGGGAACCTCGACGCCGAACGCGCCGCTGAGCTGCGCTGCCGCGCGGGTGGCCGACAGCGAGTTGCCGCCGAGATCGAAGAAGCTGTCCAGCACGCCGACGCGTTCGATGCCCAGCACGCCCGCGCAGATGTCGGCGACGATCTGCTCGGTCGCGTTGCGCGGTGCGACGAATTCCACGGCGGGGGCGAACTCGGGTTCCGGCAGCGCGGCGCGGTCGACCTTGCCCACCGACGACAGCGGGAGGGTGTCGAGCACCATGGTCGTGTCCGGCACCATGTGCGAGGGCAGGCGTTGGGCCGCGTACTTCGTCAGCTCCGCGGTATCGACGGCGCCGTCGGCGGGCACCACGTACGCCGCCAGTCGTGTTCCGCCGTCGGTGGGCACGCCTACCACGACCGCGGCCGCGACCGCCTGGTGTCCGGCGAGAACGGCTTCGATTTCGCCGAGCTCGATGCGCTGGCCACGAATCTTGACCTGGAAGTCGGTGCGCCCCAGATATTCCAAAGTGTGCTCGGTGGTCCAGCGCGCGAGGTCACCGGTGCCGTACATCCGGGTACCCGCGGGGCCGTACGGGTTGGCGACGAAAGTGGCGGCCGTGGACGCGGGCCGATTGAGGTATCCGCGCGAGAGCTGCACACCTGAGACGTACAGCTGTCCGGTCACCCCGACGGGGACGGGCCGCAACCGGTCGTCCAATACCACCGCGTCGATGCCGCGGATCGGGCCGCCGATGGTGACCGGGTCGCCGACGCACAGCGGATCGCTGATCGCGACCATGATCGTGGTCTCGGTCGGTCCGTATCCGTTGTGCAGGCGCCGTCCCGGCGCCCACACCGCGACCGTCTCGGCCGGCACCGCTTCGCCGCCGGCCACCAGCACCTGCAGCGAATCGAGCCCGGCGGGCGACATCGTCGCCAGCACGCTCGGGGTCACGAACGCGTGCGATACCTCGTGCGCGCGAATCAACTCCGCCAGCTGCGCGCCGGCGAACACCTCCGGCGGTGACACGACCAGCACCGCACCGTTCGCGTGGGCCATCAGCAGTTCCAGCATGACCGCGTCGAAACCCGGGGCCGCCACCTGCAGCACCCGTGACCTGCGGTCGACGCGATACCGTTCGCGCTGTTCGATCGCGAAATTCGCCAGGCCCTCGTGGGTGACCGCCACGCCCTTCGGCTTGCCGGTGGAGCCCGACGTGTAGAGCACGTAGGCCGCGTCGGCCACGCGGCAAGCGCGCACGCGGTCCGCGTCGGTCACCGCGGCCGGTGACTGTGCCGCGATGAACGCTTCGGTGCCCGGATGGTCGAGCACCAGCTGCCGCACGTGCCCGGGAAGCAGAGCGCACGAAGTCTCGACCGTGAGCGCGACCTCCACCTCCGCGTCCGCGACCATGTGCGCGACCCGCTCGCTGGGATAGCGCGGGTCGATCGGCACGAACGCGGCGCCCGCCCGCGCCACCGCCCACACACCGACGACGAACTCCACCGACCGCCCCATAGCCAGTGCGACCTGATCCCCCGGCCCCACACCCCATTCGATCAGCACCCGCGCGAGGCGGTTGGACCACTCGTCCAACTCCCCGTACGAGAGCACCCGATCCCCCGACACCACGGCGGGCGTGCCGCGATCGCCGACCAGCAGGACGTCGGCCAGAACCCGGGGCGTCTCGGCACGACCGCCGGAGGCCGGGACCAAACCCAGTCGCTCGACGCCGGACAACAGATCCACGTCACCGACCCGCGCCCGCGGATTCGACACGAACGCGTCGAGAACCCGGTTCAGCCGCTCGGCGAGCTCGTCGACGGTCTCCCGGTCGAACAGGTCGGTCGCGTAGTTGATCCGCAGTGCGACATCCCCACCCGCTGCGGTGTTCTCGGCGACGGTGACGATGATGTCCACCTTCGCCGGTTCGGGCCCCGGATCCAGGAGTTCGACGGTGAGCTCGGACAACTCCAAGCTCGCCCGGTCCATGTTCTCGAATGCGAGATACACCTGGCACAGCGGCGCGTACGCCATGGACCGTTTCGGATGCAGTTCGTCCACGACGCGCTCGTAGGGCACGTCGCTGTTGGCGAAGGCATCGACATCGATGTCCTTGACACGGGCCAGGAACTCGGTGAACGACTCCTCGGAGGACACCTCGGTGCGCAGCGGCACGGTGTTGACGAACATGCCGATGAGTGGCTCGAGCGCGCGTTCGCCGCGTCCGGCGACCGGCGTGCCGATGGTGATGTCCGCCGAACCCGACAACCGGGCCAGCAGCACGGCCAGCGCGGCGTGGACGACCATGAACGTGGTGACGTTGGCCGCGCGCGCCAGACGTTCGATCCCGGCGAAGGTCTCGGCCGGGATCACGGTGTCGGCGACGTCGCCGAGCATGGATCGGCGGGCTGGACGCGGTCGGTCCGCGGGCAGTTCCAGCACCGGCGGCATCCCCGCCAATTGCCGCGACCAATACCGCAATTGATGGGCGGACCGAGAATCCGGATCGTCCGGGTCGCCGAGCAGGCTGCGATGCCAGATGCTGTAGTCGGCGTACTGGACGATCAAAGGCTCCCAGTCCGGGATCTTGCCCTCCGCCCGTGCCTCGTAGGCGACGGCGACGTCGGCCGCGAGCGGCCGGAGGGAGGAGCCGTCGCAGCAGATGTGGTGCAGGACGACGACGAGGACATGCCGCCTGCGGTCGGCCGTCGCGAGCAGCGCCACCCGGATCGGCGCGCGTTCGCGAAGATCCGTCCCGACCGATGCCAGCTCGCGAATCCGATGGTCGATGTCGTCCGGATCGGTCGGCTGCGGGGTCAGGTCGAGACCGGCGACGACCTCGTCGGCCGACAGGACGACTTGTGTTCCTTCCCCGTCGACGGCGGGGTAGACGGTGCGCAGCGATTCGTGCCGGTCGATCACGTCGGTCAGCGCGGCACGCAGCGCCGCGGCGTTGAGCCGCCCGGTCAGCTGCACGATCAGCGGGATGTTGTAGGCCGCGGACGTCGGGTCGGTCTGGTTGACCAGCCACATCCGATTCTGCGCGGGTGCCAGCGGGATGGGCTCCGGTCTGGCCGCCGCCCGCAGCACGGGCCTGGCGGAGCGGCGAGCGTCCTCGAGATGAGCGGCGAGTTCGGCGACGGTCTGTTTGACGAACAGATCACGGACCGACACGTCGCAACGAGTCACTTCCGCGATGCGCACCGCCGCGCTGGTCGCGGTGATCGAGTTGCCGCCGAGTTCGAAGAAGCTGTCCAGCACGCCCACCCGGTCCGTGCCGAGGACCTCCGCGAAGACGTCCGCGATCGATTCCTCGACGACGGTGCGTGGCGCGACGTACGCGGCGGCCGAATCGAACACCGGCTCGGGCAGTGCCCGGTAGTCGACCTTGCCGTTCACCGTCAGCGGCACCGCGTCGATGACGACGATGCTCGACGGCACCATGTATTCCGGCAGCAGCCCACCGACGTGCGTGCGCAGGTCGTCCGCCTCGCAGGCGGCGCCCACGGCGGGTACGACGTAGCCGACGAGCCGGGCCGCCTCCGTGCCGGGCAGATGCACGACCACGACCGCCGCGGCGACGCTGCTGTGGCCGAGCAGGGCGTTGCGGATCTCGTCCAGCTCGATCCGGAATCCGCGCAACTGCACCTGCTGATCGGCACGGCCGCGGTATTCCAGTTCGCCTTCGTGATTCCAGCGCGCGACATCGCCACTCCGGTACAGGCGCTCGCCGGGCTGCCCGAACGGATTCGCGACGAAACGTCCCGCGCTCAGCGCCGGTCGGTCGAGATAGCCGCGCGCGAGTTGCGTGCCCGCTACGTAGATCTCGCCCCAGGCGCCGAGCGGGCACGGACGCAACCGCTCGTCGAGGACATACGTGCGCAAGCCCGGCAGGGCCGGACCCACGGTGCTCGGTGCGCCCGGAACGGCGATGTCCGGGGTGAGGCCGGTGTAGGTGACGAAGACGGTGGTCTCGGTGATCCCGTAACTATTGGCCAGCACAGGCAGATTCGGATTGTGTTCGTACCAGTCGGCCAGGGCGGCCGGATCGAGAGCTTCACCCGAAAGGATGACCAACCGCAGCGACAACTCGCCTTCGGGCTCCCCGGCGTGCGCGTACCGCTGACGCGCGGCCGCGAACTGGTAGAACGCCGAAGGCGTCTGGCTGAAGACCGTGACCTTCTCCCGCGCCGCGAGACGCACCACGTCATCGGGCGAGCGCGAGGTGAGGCTGTCCACGACGACGACCCGGCCTCCGGTGACCAGGGCGCCGAAGATCTCCCACACCGAGTAGTCGAAGGCGAAGGAATGGAACAACGTCCAGACGTCGCCGGCCCGGATACCGATCTCGGCGCACGAGTTCACCAGGTAGGTGGACACGGCCCGGTGGGTGATCGTGACGCCCTTGGGCCGGCCGGTCGATCCGGAGGTGTAGATGACGTAGGCGAGGTGGTCGGGACGCAGCGGCCCGGTCCGTTCGGCATCGGTGATCGGGTCCGCGGCCTGCTCCGCGGCGAGAACGTCGTCGAACAGCACGACGCGGCCGGGATCACCCGGCACCTGCTCGCGCATGCCCGGCTTCGTCACCACGGCGATCGGGTTCGCGTCGCCAAGCACGTATTCCAGCCGCTCGGCCGGGTGGGCGGTGTCCAGCGGAAGGTACCCGGCGCCCGATTTCAGCACACCGAGCGCGGCGACGATCAGATCGGCGTCGCGTGGCATCGCGATGGCCACCAGTGATTCCGGTCCCGCGCCGAGCGCGATGAGCCTGCGGGCGAACCGGTTGGAACGTTCGTCGAGTTCGCGGTAGGTGAAGGTGGTGTCGTCCGAGGTGACGGCCGGCGCGGACGGGGTGGCCGCAGCCTGCCGGGCCAGCAGATCCACCAGTGTCGCGGAGGGGGATCGGCCGTCGTGGCCCGCGAGCTCCTCCACGATGCGCAGTTCCTCGGCGGGCCCGACGAGCTGGATGTCGCCGATGCGGGTGTCCAGGGGCGACTCCATCATCCGGTGCAGGAAATCGACGAACCGATCCGCGTGCGATTCGAGTTCGCCCTGCCGGTAGAGGTTGGCGTTACCGTGCAACTCGATGAGCAGCGGCGCGTCCGCCCCCGAGCGGTACAGGTTCAACTGCAGATCGTCCAGCGCGCCGGAGGTCAGCGCGCGGTAACGGCCCGCGGCCGAGCCGAGGCGGATCTCCGAGTCGAAGAACAGGATGTTCACGATCGGTCCGAAGGAGTTCGCCGACGCGTCGAGCGCGGCGGAGTCGCGGCGCAGATCCTCGAACCGGTACAGCTGGTGGCGCATCGCCGAGACGAGCTCGGACACCGAGGCGCGTACCAGCTCCTCCACGGTGGTCGAGTGCCGCACAGCGAAGCGAATCGGCACCATGTTCGCCAGCATCGCGGCGGCGTTGCGCAGGCGCTTGGTCACTCGCGCCGTCACCGGCATCGACAGAGCGACGTCGTCGGTGCCCGTCATCCGGGCGAGGAAGGCGGCGAACGCGGCGATCACCACCTGCGCGGCGGACGCGTTCACCTCCGCGGCGAAGCGATCGAGCCGGTCGGACAGGAGCGCGGGCAGCTGCAGCCCGGCCACGCGGTCCAATTTGCCTGCCCGGGCAGTGCGGCCGGACAGGCTCACCGGCGTCGGAAGATCGGAAACCTTGTTCAGCCAGTAGGCCTTGTCCGTCTCGTACCGCCTGCTGGCGCGATAGGCCTGCTCCGCTTCGACGATCTCGCGCAGGCTGGCCGCGTCCAGTCGCGTCGGCGGCCTGCCCTCCAGCAGGGCGTTGTAATGCTCGGCCATCCGGGTCAGCATGTTGAAGGCGCCGTACCCATCGATCACCAGATGGTGTGCGCGGCCGTACCAGAAGTAGTGGTTTTCGCCGACCCGGATGAGCCTGGTCGCGGTGAGCCGGTCGCGGCCGAGGTCGACCACCTTGGTGTTGTAGTCGCGACGCATCCATTCCATCGCCGCCGCGACCGGATCCTCCGCATCGCTGAAATCCAGCAGCGGCTCGTCGTGGATGATGCCGCGGTCGACGTACTGGTATGGGCGGCCGTCGGATTCGACCACGCGCACGAGAAGGGACTCGGTTTCGTGCCCGGCGGCGTTCACGGCCCGGTTGAACACGTCGAGGTCCACCGGGCCCTCGATCTCGACGTACTGTGCGATGTTGACAGCCGGTCCGCCGGGCATGTGGTCCGCGAGCCACATGCCGTACTGCGCACTCGAGAGCGGAATCAGCCCCAGATCGCCGTCGGCGGTTCCGTCTGACTTCAGATTCATCGCATGACCCCTCATTCATACCCGGACGCGTCGCAGCACGGCGGAAGGGCGTCGGCCCACCGCATCCGAAATCTGGCTTTTATATGCACTTCGTCTACTCCGAGGCGGCGCTGCCCCTGCTCTTCGCCGCGCCGGTCAGGTACCGCATGTAGCTGGTTCCGTCAGCGCCAGGTATCCGAATCGGATCCGTGCGTGACATCAACGGCGCCTTCCACACCTCCCGTTTGTCGGCATTTCCAGTAGTTCAGAATCTGAAAACAGAACTTTTGAATCTGGGGTGAAGCATCGACACTCAGGCGGAACAAGCTATCTGACAGCAGTCCGGGTCAGTCTAGTGGCATCAAAGCTCTCGACTCCGCACGGAAGCCGGGCGTTTCCAATCTCGTTTCGAGCGATGTGGCCGCGGCACGCCTCGCCGCGATGCGATCACCACGCGCACGCATCAACTGCGAAGCACCTGATAACGAGGGGTGCATCCGATGATGAACACCCCCGATCGGGCATGGTACATGCCGGATGGGGACCGCGATCAAGTCGGGACAGTCATCGCCACCGAAGAGAAGGACAGCGGAACCCACCGCCCATCCTTGTGCGGCCACAGCGAAAACAAGTGCATTTCAACTGCTCGCAGCAATATATGGGCAACTATTCATTTCTGCGCCCAAGCGGATAACTGCCAGAGATCGCTGAGAATTTAGTTTTATTCACCCTTCCCGTAGCGATCATATCGCAATACATACATCCATAAAGATGTTCCTTATTGCACTCCATTCCGGCTGGAATCATTTTTCACTTCATTACGAGATTTCTTTCAGCGCAATAGACGGTATCGCATCAATTACCGAAACCATGTCGCCGAGCCATCGGCATTCCCGCGCCAGGGATCAGCTCGGTTCGATGGGCGAAACGACGTCGAGTGGCTGTCGGCGCCGGAGGCGAGTGGGTATCGGCCCGGTCAGACCGCGAATCCGCCCCGTCGAGCGGTCCGACGACAGCATGCGGAAGACCGGCGCCGCGGCGGGAACGAACTGCACCACCGGCGTTCCGAGTACGCACCGCCCACCACGGAGTGTGGTAATCCGCAGCGGAACTCGGCCGTCCGCCGAGCCCGAGCACCGGTCCCACCGGATATATACGCGCTGATTCTCGGGACGATGGTTCGGCATATTCGGCGAGGTGGTTCGCACGCGACAGCGTGCTGCCCGGGACAATCCCTCGCCCCCGTGATGTGAGAACAATCCAGTCGCTTTCCGTACCCGAAAGTCTCGTCCGTCGCCGCGCGCTACACCTATCGCTGTTCCTCGACGAGCCGGAAGCCGGTGACTATCGTTGGTTCGATGGCGACGACCGTATCCATGCCCCCCTCGGCCCACGGCCGGAGCAGGGAGGTGTAGCGGACGACCCGTTCCGGGTCGGTGACCGTACGGGCGAGACCGGTCACGACAACCGACCAGCCGACATGGGTCACCGGGTCTATGTCATCGGCCTCGTAGGCCACCACGACACAGGGATCGGCACGAACCGTGTCCGTGAGCCGTGACGTGACCCGCGTACGCACGACGACCACGCCGTCCTCGACGAAATGGTTGACCGGCCGGATCGCGGGCAGCGCGTCGCGGGTGAACACCACGCGCCCGTAGGCCACACTCGCCAGCAGCCGCAACGCCTCCTCGCGGTCGATCTCGACCATCGCGCGGCTCGTGACGCCGCTGTCGGCGATACGACCGTTCGACGCGATCATGATCTCGTGCCGGGGCACGTTGCGCGCGAATCCACCTGGCAACGACCTCGCTTTCCGGTCTTCACTCGTCACCGCGGCCTCCCATACCACCACCGGGTCGCGCTGTCGGACAGGGCAAAAAGTCCCCGATCCGTCATCTTCCGGCGGCCGAAGCCGTGGGGCCGGCGACCCGCCGCCGTCCGGGTGCCTGTCACGGTCCGCTCACCTCCGGCCGCGGCAGCCGCCGAATCCCGGCGCGCTCACGCAGCCGCCGGATCTCGCGCTCGATACCCTCGGCGAGCACCGCGATATCGGGTGCGGTGTCGTAGTCTCCGGTAATGCCGAAGGTCAGGTGGCCCACATAGCTCAGGACCACGATCGCGGTACGTACACGCATCGCGATCGGTATGGCGGGCAGCAGTTCCACGACCTCGCGCCCGCCCACGGTCAACTGGTCGCGCGGCCCGGGCACGTTCGTCACCAGCGCGCCCACGGTTCGCTGCGGAACTCGCGTCAGCAGACGGAGGCTCCACGCGATGGGCGCGAACGGCAGCCGGTCGGCCAGCTCCAGCACCGAGTTCTCCGCTCGTGCTTCGCCGCTCGCCTTGTGTTCGGCCATCCGCTCCCGAAGCGCCTCCAGCCGCTCGACCGGGTCGGCGACATCGATCGGCAGCAACGGCAGCATCGCCGAAACCCGGTTGTCCAGCGCGTGTCTCGCCTTCTCGGACCGCATCGACACCGGAACGAGGATGCGCAGTGTGTCCGGCGCGGGTCGCTCGTTCCGGCCGATCAGCAGGTCGCGGTATGCGGCGGCGACCGAGGCCAGTACGACGTCGTTGACGGTGACGCCGAACGCGTCACCGATGTGATGGACATCCGACAGGGCGGCGCGCGCCACGACGTACCGGCGCTGCCGTCCGATGGGGCCGTTGAGCGAGCCTCCGGCGGCCGGTGACACGACGGCGGAGGCGAGCGGAGCAAGACCGCGCACCATGCCGAGCACAGTCCGGGGCGCGACGACGGGCAGCCGTGCCACGTCGCGAACCACGTCCAGCCACCGCACCTCGGTACGAGCCCGCGGCTCGGTCGCGGCGTCCTGCGGTTCCGCCGATACCGCATCGCAGAGGTTCCGGAACACCGAGATGCCGGACACTCCGTCCACCAGGCTGTGATGCGCTTTGACGACCAGGGCCCAGCGGTCACCGGAGAGATGCTCGACGACAACGCACTGCCACAGCGGGTGGTCGCGATCGAGCCGCTCCTCCAGTTCCGCCGCCACCAGTTCGCACAGCACGGGCTCGTCGCCCGGCGTGGGCAACGCGGTCCACCGGATATGGTGTGCGAGATCGAAATTCGGGTCGTCCTCCCAGACCGGCGCGGCGAGGTCGAGTGGCGCCCGCCGCACCTTCTGGCGCAGGCGCGCGTTCTGCCCCACCCCCCTGGCGAGTAGGCCGGTGAACTCCTCCCGGCTCGGCGGAGCACCGGAAATGATCGCCACCGCGCCGATTCCGAGACTGATGTGCCGGTCGGCGTCCTCTAGTTCCATGAAGCCCGAATCGAGGGGCCGTAGTTCTGTCATGGGGCATGCTCATTACGGGTGGTCGATGGCGGGTGCCATCACTGCGCGATCTACTCGGTTCGCTTTCAGCATCGCGCGATCCGGCGGCGGAGATGATGGCCGAAGGTCACCGAATGCAGGGCACTCCGGCCACGGCGGTGTGGGCTCCGACCGGGAAAGCTGCCCGCCGGTTCGTCGCGGGAAAGGCGCTCGCGCCTCCGGCCGGCCTCCTCCCCCGGTAGGGAGCCGCTCGACCGGCGGCGTGACCGGGAGAAGAATCAGGCTATGACTACCGTACTCATTCTCGGTGCGGGGTTCGGAGGACTGGAGCTGGCCACCCGTCTGTCGGGCTCGCCGGCCGACGAGCTCCGCATCGTCATCATCGACCGCAACGACTCCTTCACCCTCGGCTTCGCCAAACTGGACATCCTGTTCCGAGACGTACCGCCGGAGGCCGTGCGCGTGCCCTACGCCCGCTTCGACCATCCGCGCGTCGAATTCCGGCAGGAGGAAGTCCTCGAAATCGACCCACGGGCCCGGCGCGTCCGCACCGACCGCTCGGAGTACGAACCGGACATCCTCGTCGTCGCGCTCGGCGCCGACTACGACCCGGGCGCGACCCCGGGCTTCGCCGAAGACGGATACGAGTACTACTCGATGGACGGCGCCCGGCGATTGCGCGACCGCCTCGGCGACTTCGACGGCGGGGCCGTGATCGTCGCGGTGCTGAGCGTCCCCTTCAAGTGCCCGCCCGCGCCTTACGAAGGCGGCATGCTCCTGCACGAGCAGCTGACCCGGCGTGGCGTCCGTGAGCGCACCGGCATCCACTTCCTGACCCCGATGGACTCCCCTATTCCGGTGTCCGCGGATACCTCCGCCGCGATCGTGGAAGCGCTGACCCGCCGGGGAATCGAATACTCACCCGGGCGCGTGGTGCACGCGCTCGATCCGAGCCGCCACGTGGCGGTCACCCGCACCGGCGATCTTCCCTACGACCTGTTCATCGGAATCCCGAAGCACCGGGTGCCCGCGGTCGTCGAGGCCTCCGGGTTGACCGAGGGCGGGGCCGACGGCTGGATCGCCGTCGATCCGCGCACACTGCGAACGCCGTACCCCGGCGTCTTCGCCCTCGGCGACTGCGCCGACGCACCGGTCCCGCGTGCGGGGGTGTTCGCCGAGGACGCCGCCCGCACCGTCGCCGCGGGCATCGAAGCCGAGCTGCGCGCAGCGGCGCCGTCGCAGCGGTACCGCGGCCGCGGCACGTGCCATATCGAGTTCGGGGACGGGCTGGTCGGCAAGGTCGACGCCGATTTCCTGTCCGGTCCCGCGCCGGTCGCCCCGTTCACACCGCCTTCGGTAGAACTCGCCCGGGAGAAGACCGCCGCGGCCGAGGCCCGGCTGCGCCGCTGGTTCACCGGTTGACCGGGCATGCCGAGCCCGGCTCGTCCCCGCGCCACGCCCGGGTCAGCACCTCGGCGATCCGGGCGAGCCCCGACGCGACGGTCATCCGCCAATGCGTGGTGGGTACGGCGTAGTTGTGCACTCGGCCGTCGACGACCTCTTGCCAGATCGACGCGCCGACGCAGCCGGTCGGATCGTCGAGCGCGGCCGTGAAATAGATGACGTCTCCCCGGTACACGGGCGGGTCGTAGGCGCTGCGGAGCGCCACCGAGTGCACCGCCGCGTCGAGGATCCGGGTGACGCGGTCGGCGCCGAACGACGCGAACGGCTCGGGGAGTTCGGTCATCTTCTGCGGAAGCGCGGCCCAGTCCACATCCGCCACATTGCCGAGGTCGCCCGCTTGCTCACCGAGCAGACCGCCGATCAATTCGGCCACCGGCACTTGCCCCGCGTCACCAGGCGGGGTGCCCGGCGGATCCGCCATATAACTGTCCATCACCGCGAGCAGCGCGACCCGCTCGCCCGCGCGCCGCAATTGCACCGCGATCTCGTGTGCGATGACGCCACCGAACGACCAACCGAGAAGGTGGTACGGACCTGTCGGCTGCTCGGAGCGGATGAGCTCGAGGTAGCGATCAGCCCATTCCTCGATCGAACCCGGCATCGCCCCCTCGGTCGCCAGCACCGGCGTCTGCAATCCGTAGATGGGTCGATCCGGGTCGAGATAGGCGGCGAGACCCGCGTACGACCAGGAAATTCCCGACACCGGGTGAACGCAGAACAGCGGCGCGGCCGAACCGCGGGGGCGCAGCGGTAGCAGCATGTCGAAGGCCGCCTCGGTCTCGACCGTTCCGCTCGCACGGCTGGCCAGGTCGGCGACCAGTTCCGCGGGTGTGGGCGCGGTGAACACCCGCATCACCGGAATCCGGGTGCCGAGCGCGGACGACAGCCGAAGCGTCAGCTTCGCGGCGAGCAGGGAGTTTCCGCCGTGTTCGAAGAAGTTGTCGTCCATGCCGAAGCGATCGGCGCCGAGCACCTCGGCGAAGGCGGCGGCGACGGTGGACTCGACGGGCGTGGCGGCCGCACGGAACTCACGACCGCGGAATGCGGGCGCGGGTAGCGCACGCCGGTCGAGCTTGCCGTTGGGGGTCAACGGAATGACGTCGATCACCACGATCGCGGCCGGCACCATGTATCCGGTCAGGTATTCGGCCACCTGGGTGCGCAGTCCGGCCGGATCCAGCCGCGCATCCGGCTCGGGCAGCACGTAGCCGACGAGCTGATCGCCGAGTGCCGGATCGGCCCGGACCACCGCGACGGCCTGGCTCACGCCGGGACAGCGCAGCAACGCCGCTTCGATCTCCCCGAGCTCGATCCGGAAACCGCGTAATTGCACTTGCTGGTCGCCGCGACCGGCATAGGCGAGCCCGGCGTCGCCGTCGAACCGGGTCCAGCGCGCCAGGTCACCCGAGCGGTACATCCGGGATCCCGGCGGCCCGAACGGATTCGCGACGAACCGCGTCGCGGTGAGCCCGGGCCGTCCCGAGTAACCGCGCGACAGCTGGCTGCCCGCGACGTAGATCTCACCGGGTGTACCGAACGGCGCCGGACGCAGCCGGAGATCCAGGACATGGGTGTCCAGACCGGGCAGCGCTCGGCCGACGAGGCTTTCCGGACTGTCCATCAGATGCGCGCCGATCTCCAGGAAGGAGACGTGCACGGTCGTCTCGGTGATGCCGTACATGTTGACCAATCGCGGCGCGTCCCCCGGATGACGCTCGCGCCACCGTCGCAGGTGCCGCAGGTCCAGCGCCTCGCCTCCGAAGATCACGTATCGCAGCGCGAATTCCCCGGAGGCGGCGCAGGCGTCGCGGTCGGCTTCGACGAGTTGACAGAACGCCGACGGAGTCTGGTTCAGCACCGTCACCTGTTCACGAATCAACAACTCCCGGAACAGTTCCGGTGTTCGCGATGTCGCGTAGTCGACCACGACGACGGTGCCGCCGGTCACGAGCCCGCACCACAGCTCCCACACCGAGAAGTCGAATGCGAAGGAGTGGAACACCGTCCAGACGTCTCGCTCGCCGAATCCGAACAGCGGTCGCGCATTCGCGCACAGTTCCACCACGTTGCGGTGCGTCACGCCGACGCCCTTCGGCACGCCCGTCGAGCCCGAGGTGTAGATGACGTAGGCGAGGTTGTCCGGAAGCAGCGGCCTCAGCCGGTCGGCGTCGGTGATCGGAGCGTCGCAGAACTCCGCCGACTGTTCCAGCAGGACGGTGGGTAGTCCGGCGTCCGGGATGTCGGAGCGGTCGGCAGCCGTGGTCAGCACGCAGACCGGCGCCGCGTCGGCGAGCACGAAGGCCAGCCGCTGCGCCGGGTAGCCGAGATCGACGGGCAGGTACGCCGCACCGGCCGCAAGCACCCCGAGCAGCGCAACCGGCAGTTCCTCCGTCCGCGAGACCGCGACGGCCACAACGGATTCCGGACCTGCGCCGGCCGCGATCAACGCACGGGCGACTCGATTCGCGCGACGGCACAACGTCTCGAAGCTCAGCGTGGCGGCGCCGAATCGGACGGCCGACGCGTCCGGCCTGCGCTGCGCCTGCTCGCAGACCAGCGCGGGCAGCGTCGCCACCGCCGCGTCCGCGATATCGGACGGCCCGGCACACGCCTCGCGCGCATCGGCGGGCAGGACATCGTTTTCGTCGAGAATGCCGATGTCCCATACCGCCGCGGAGGGCTCTTGCGCCACCGCCGCCACGATGCGCTCGAATCGCCGCCCGAAGGCTCGGACGGTCGATTCGTCGAAGAGTTCGGTGGCATAGGTGAATGTCACGGCGATTCCCGCCGCCCGGCCGTCGGCACCTAGTCGTGGCTCGACGACGACTTGGAGATCGAATTTCGCGGTGATCGCGCCGTTGTCGACAGCGGTGACCGTCAGGTCCGGCAGCTCCAGGGCGGGCTGCTCGATGTTCTGGAACGCCAGCATCACCGGCACCAGCGGGTTCCGCGTTCCGGTTCGAGCGGGCGCGGCCTGCTCGACCACTCGCTCGAAAGGCACGTCGGCGTTGGCGAACGCCGAAAGAGCCGCTTCCCGGGAGCGATCCACGAGGTCGTGGAAAGTCGCGGCCGGATCGACGTCGACCCGCAGAGCCAACGTGTTGACGAACATGCCGATCAGATCGTCCAGCGCGCGTTCGCCGCGTCCGGCGACCGGGGTGCCGATCACGACGTCCGTCGTGCCGCAGAGGCGTCCGATCACCGTGGCGAGCGCCGCGTGGATCACCATGAACAACGTCGCGTTGTGCTCGCGCGCGATCGCGGTCAGTCGTTGGTGTACCGGCGCCGGGATGGTGAAGCCGGTCGACGCGCCGCGGTTGGCGGGCCTCGACGGACGAGGGCGATCGGCAGGCAGCTCCAGCGGTGCGGTCAGCCCGGCCAATTGATCGCGCCAGTAAGACAATTGCCGCGCGGCGAGGGAATGATCGCAGTCGTCGCGGCCGAGAACAGCGTGCTGCCAGATCGCGAAATCGGCATACTGCACCGGGAGCGGGGGCCAGTCCGGTGCACAACCGTTCAAACGGGAGACGTAGGCGGTCGCCAGGTCGCGGGCCAGCGGCGCGAGCGACGCGCCATCCGCCGAGATGTGGTGCGTCACGATGACGAGGAGATGATCGCGGCCCGAGGTGAACAGTCGCAGCCGTACCGGCGCGGCCGTGGTCACATCGAAGCCCGCGCACATCAGCCCGTTCACCATGTCCGCGACCTCGGTCAGGTCGTGCTCCACGGCGAGACCATCGGGGAGGACCGCAGCGGTCGTCAAGATCTCCTGACCCGGCTGCCCGTCGGCGTCGACCGGGTAGCGGGTGCGCAGCACCTCGTGCCGTTCGATCACGTCGGCGACCGCGTAGCGCAGCGCGGGCACGTCGAGGATGCCGGTCAGCCGGACGGCGAAGGGCATGTTGTAAGCGGGCGAGTCCGGCTCGATGCGGTTGAGCAACCACATCCGATGCTGTGCCGGCGAGAGCGGGATGCGATCGGTCCGTCGCGTCCGGACCAAGGGCGGACGGACGGCGCCCGTACCGTCGGACACCGCCCTCGCGGCGAGTGCGGCGACCCGGGGCGCCTCGAACAGATCACGCACGGTGACCTGGGATCGCAGCGCCTCGTTGAGCCTCGCGACCGCACGGGTCGCGAGCAGCGAATTGCCGCCGAGGGCGAAGAAGTCGTCATCGATGCCCACTCCCTCGATGCCGAGCAGGTCGGTGAACACCGCGGCGACGGCCTGTTCGACGGGATTTCGAGCGGCCCGGAACTTCCCGGGGGTGACCGTCGGCCGGGGCAGTGCCTTGCGGTCGAGTTTGCCGCTCACGTTCAGCGGCAGCGCGGGCAGTTCGACCAGCACGCAGGGGATCATGTACGCGGGCAGCACCGCCGAAATCCCGGCGAAGAGCTCTCGATCGTCGATGACATGCCCGGGCCGCGCAACCACATAGGCGACCAGCCGATCGCTCACCGGCGAGGGCGCCACCGCCGCGACCGCTTGACTCACCGACGGTTGCGCCAGCAGCGCGGCCTCGATCTCGCCGAGCTCGATCCGCTGGCCACGGAACTTCACCTGAGAATCGGTGCGCCCCAGATATTCCAGTCGCTGGGGCTCGTCCGCACTGGGCGCCCGCCAGACCGCCAGGTCACCGGTGCGGTACATCCTGGTTCCGCGGTCGAACGGGTTCGCGACGAAGCGACCGGCCGTCTGCGCAGCCTGCCGCACATATCCGCGGGCGAGCTGGTCCCCGGCCAGATACAGCTCGCCGGGTACCCCGGCGGGCACCGGTCGCAAGCGCGAATCCAGCACGTAGACCCGCGTATTCCACTGCGGCCGGCCGATCGGCACCGTCGATCCCTCACCCGTCCCCGCCGGCCAGTAGGTCACCGACACCGCGGCCTCGGTGGGCCCGTACAAGTTGTGCACCTGCGCCTCGGTGACCGCCCGGACCGCGCGCACGGTCTCCGGCGGCAAAGCCTCCCCGATGACGAACAGATGCCGCAGTGTGGCAAGGCTGCCTGGCGCCGCATGCGCGGCGAATACCGTCAACATGGAAGGCACGAAGTCGGTGATGGTGACCTCGTGTTCGGCGATGGTCGCGGCGAGATAGTCCGCGTCGCGGTGCCCGTCGTGATCGGCGACGACGAGCTTCGCGCCCGACCGCAGCGGCATGAGGTAGCCCCACAACGAAACGTCGAAGGTGGTCGCGGTCTTCTGGAGGTACACCTCTCCCGGCCCCATGGGGTACTGGGCGAGCATCCACTCGATCTGGTTGTCGATCGCCTTGTGCGAGACTGTCACGCCTTTCGGGCGCCCGGTCGACCCGGACGTGAAGATCACATAGGCCGGGTGCTCCGGCAGCACCGTACGCAGCAGTTCATCCGAACGGATCGGTGCCCCCGAGCGTCGGTCGGCTTCGAGGGTGTCCGAAGTCAGGACGACGACGTCATCGGGCATCGGCACCGCGTCGGCGGTCGTGGTGAGCACACAGACGGGCCGGGCGACCTCGAGCACATGCGCGAGCCGCTCGGCGGGATGATCCGGGTCCAGCGGGACGTACGCGCCGCCCGCGGTGAGAATCGCGTACATCCCGGCCACCAGGTCGACCGAACGCCGGATCGCCAGTCCCACCAGCGATTCCGCGCCGACGCCGTGGTCGATGAGCACCCGCGCGAGCCGGTTGACCCGCTCGTCGAACTCCCGGTAGGTCAGTCGCAGGCACGCGCAGACGATCGCGACATCGTCCGGGTGCCGCGCTACCGCACGCCGGTAGCCGTCGAGCACCAGCCCCGGGGGGACGGGATGCCGGGTGTCGTTCCAGTGGGCCAGGATGGCGGTGCGCTCCGCGGCGTCGAGCAGGTCCAGCTCGCCCACCGGGCGATCCGCCGAGTCGGCGACGGCGGCGAGGAGCGCGCACAGCCGCCGGGCGAAGCCCGCGACCGTCGCCTCCTCGAACAGGTCGGTGGAATACGTGAAGGCGGCGGAGATTCCCAGCGGCGTCCGCTCGTCCTCGTGCGGCACCATGGTCAGCTCGAGATCGAACTTCGCCAGTGGCAGCGCGAAGTCGAGGGCGGAGACGATGAGAGCGGGCAGTTCCAGCGTCGCCTGCGCGAAGTTGTGGAAGGTCAGCATCGTCTGGAACAGCGGGTGATGCGCGCTCGACCGCACCGGGTCCAGCAATTCCACCAAGCGTTCGAACGGTACGTCGGCATATCCGAACGCCTCGATATCCCGGCCGCGCACCTGGTCGAGCAGTTCGGCGAAGGTGTGACCGGGGTCGATCTCGGTACGCAGCGCGAGGGTGTTGACGAACATGCCGATCAGGCCGTCCAACGCGGCTTCGCCGCGACCGGCCACCGGTGTGCCGACTGTGATGTCGCGGGTGTTCGACAGCCTGGCCAGCAGAACGGCGTATACCGCGTGCGCGACCATGAACAGCGTCGCGTCGTGGTGGTGCGCCAGCCGGTTCAGCGCCGCGTGCACCGTCGCATCGATCTTGAATTCGTGCGTGGCGCCGCGACCCGAGAACACCGCCGGGCGCGGCCGGTCCGCGGGTAGGTCCAGCCTTTCCGGCAGGTCCGCCAGCCGTTCTCGCCAGAATCCGATCTGGCGGGCGAGTGTCGAATCCGGATCGCTCTCCTCGCCCAGCATTCGACGCTGCCACAGCGTGTAGTCCGCGTACTGCAGGGGCAGCGGCGTCCAGATCGGACCGTGCCCTGCGGCCCTGGCCGTATAGGCGGTCATCAGGTCGGCGGTCAGCGGGCCGATGGAGGAGCCGTCCGCGGCGATGTGGTGGATCGCGCCCACGAGCACATGCTCGGTCTCGTTCGAGCGCAGCAGACGCAACCGGATCGGCGGCGCCGCCGTCACGTCGAAGCCCTCGACCACCGCGGCTACGGTGCGCTCCGGGATCTCGGTCTCGATGACGTCGAGCACCGGCAGTTCGGGTACCGCCCTCGGATCCGACACGGGATGCACACATTGGCTGCCCGTGCCGTCGTGATCCGGATAGCTGGTCCGCAGTACCTCGTGCCGCTCGACCAGGTCCCGGATCGCGGCGCGCAGCGCGTCCACGTCCAGCTCCCCGCTCAACCGCACCGCCAGCGGAATGTGGTTGCTCGCCGCGGCCGGGTCGAACCGATTCAGAAACCACATCCGCCGCTGCGCGTACGACAGCGGCACCCGCTCGGGCCGTGCCATCGGTCGCGGCGCGGGATGCGACGCCCGGGTCAGGTCCCCCAGGCGTTCGGCCAGTTTCGCCACCGCCGGCGCCTCGAACAGCAGCGCGACCGGAACACGGACACCCAGCGCGGTGCCGAGCCGCGCCGCGGCCTGTGTGGCGATCAGCGAGTTGCCCCCGAGTTCGAAGAAATCGTCGTTCGCCCCCACCTGGCCTGCGCCGGGGTGCGGCAGCAGCAACGCGGCGAAGATGTCGGCGACCACCCGCTCGGTCGGCGTAGCGGGCGCACGGAACCGTCTGGTGGTGAGCGCCGGCTCCGGTAGCGCCGCGCGATCCAGTTTGCCGACCGGTGTGAGCGGGAGTTCGTCGAGCACCGTGATCGACGCCGGAATCATATATGCGGGAAGGGTTTTGGCTAGGAAATCGATCAGTTCCGTGGTGTTCAGGGTCACCCGGCCGCAGTCGCCAGGGGCGGACGCCACGCGCGGCAGCACATAGGACACCAGCGCTCTGCCACCGGATGGCAGCGTCGTGCCGAGTGTCACGGCGTAGTCGACGTCGGGGTGGGCGGTCAGTGCGTTGTCGATCTCGTCGAGCTCGATTCGCAGCCCTCGGATCTTGACCTGGAAATCCACTCGGCCGTGGTATTCGATCAGCCCGGCCGAGGTGCGCCGCACCATATCGCCGGTGCGATACATGCGGGCGCCGGGCGCCGTCGCGAACGGATTGGCCACGAACCTGTCGGCGGTCAGCCCGGGTCGCCCGAGATATCCCTGCGCCAGCGCCGGCCCGGAGAGATACAGTTCGCCGATCACTCCCGTGGGCACCATCCGTAGCCGGGCATCGAGCACGTGGACGCCCAGCGCTGGGACCGGAGTCCCGATGTGGGTCGCCTCGCCCGCGCGCAGCGCCGCGGTGCCGGTGGCGAAGATGGTTGTCTCGGTGGGGCCGTAGACGATGTAGAAGGCCCGGTCGGCGTTCGCCCACCGGGCCACCAGTTCGCGACTCACGCGCTCCCCGCCGCACAGGATGGCCCGGAGGTCGTCGAGTCCGGCCGGGTCGATCGACTCCAGGGCTCCCGGGGTGATGCACAGATGCGTGACCCGCTCCCGCCGCAGCAGATCGGCCAGTTCCATGCCGCCGAACACCGCGGGCGGCGCGACGACCAGAGTCGCTCCCGCCGAGAAGGCGAGCAGCATCTCGATCACCGAGAAGTCGAAGCTCGGTGTGCACAGATGCGTGACGCGCGATTCCCGGGTCACCACCCGCACGGCGATCTCGTGCTCGACCAGGGCCGCAAGGCCGGCATGGGTGACGGCGACGCCTTTCGGCTTGCCCGTCGAGCCGGAGGTGTAGATCACGTAGGCGAGGTGCTGTTCGGTCAGCGGGCGCGACCGGTCCAGGTAGGAGATCGAATGACCGGGCTGGGCGGCGAGCCGCTCGCGGTGCGCCGGGGCGTCGAGTTCTATCCAATCGGTCCCCGTGGCGGGCAGCGCCGCTCGATGTGCCGAGGTGGTGAGACCGACGACGACGCCGGAATCCGCGATCATGTGCGCGATGCGATCGGCCGGATAGGAAGGATCGACGGGCACGTAGGCGGCGCCGGTTTTCGCGACCGCCCACACCGCCAGCACCGACTCCACCGACCGCGTGATGGCCACCGCGACGAAGTCTCCCGGCCCCAGACCGAAGCCGATCAGATACCGGGCCAGTCGCGAGGAGGTCTCATCCAGCTCCCGATAGCTGAGTTCCCGCTGATCGGCGGGATCGCCGGTGGGATTGTACCGGACCGCCGCGGAGTCGAACGAGGTGTCGACCGCGGCGGAAAGCAGTTGGTGGAACAGCAGATTACGTGCTCGTGAATGGTGGGCGCGACGTGCGGAACGACGTGTCGGGGTCATGCGGTGGCGAGTTCACTCTCTGGTCGATCAGTGTCCGCTCTGGCGATGGAGCCAGAAGCGGTGCCTCAAATGCGTGAACCATGACCCGAGCGTGCAGATCGGACCTTAGCGAACACCGATCGGATCGGCGCGGCGAGGTTGGGAAAGTCCCTAGGGTTACCCAGCTACCCGTTGGTCCATTACACCGTGTGACGTGAAGAACAACCGTTTCGGACCGTAGCCACCACGCCCTGAGATATGGCAAAAATCACTCTCGCTATTCGGTCGGTTCTCACTCGACATAGGTCCCACGGGCCGCCGTCACGGTCCGGCCAGGAAGGCACTGACAATTGACATCGAAGTAATTTACCATCGAGTCAATTACATTCCGAAGGGAGCCGTGCGATGGCGACGAGGTCGTGGTGGGGATGGGGCAATCGAGAGGACGCCGTAACCGGCCCCGAGCGCGAAGCGCTGACGAAGCGGGTGGCGGCCCTGCTCCCCGACGCCGATCCGACGGTGCACGAGGCGCCGGACCTGACAGCGCTGGCCGTTCCTCCGCCGCGCGTCCAGCCGCCGGATTCGCTGGCTCACCTGGCCTCGGGAGGCCTCGGTGACCGCGTCTCCCACGGCAACGGGCAGGCGTTTCGTGACGTGGTGCGCAATCTGCTCGGCCGCGTCGACCATGTACCCGATCAGGTGTTGCGCCCGCGCACCGAACAGGACGTGGTCGACATCCTGGACTGGTGCGCGGGCACGGGCATCGCCGTCGTGCCGTTCGGCGGCGGAACGTCGGTGGTAGGCGGTGTCGAACCGCGCGGCATGGACGCCTACACCGGGTCCGTGTCGCTGGACATGAGCCGCTTGGCCGGGCTCGTGGAGCTCGACCGCACCAGCCGCGCGGCGCGCATTCGAGCGGGCATGCTCGGCCCCGCCCTGGCAGCGGCATTGCGGCCGGATGGTCTGACACTGCGGCACTTTCCGCAGTCCTTCGAGTTCTCGACGCTCGGTGGCTGGCTGGCCACGCGGGCCGGTGGCCACTACGCGACCGTCCATACCCACATCGATGACATGGTCGAATCGATGCGGGTGGTCACCCCGGCCGGGATCAGCGAATCGCGCAGGCTGCCCGCCTCCGGTGCGGGTCCCTCACCCGACCGGATGTTCCTCGGGTCCGAAGGCATACTGGGCGTGATCACCGAAGCGTGGATGCGCCTGCAGGATCGTCCGCGCTGGCGTTCCGGAGCGTCGGTGCTCTTCGACCGCTACGGCGCGGCCGTGACCGCGACGCGGGCCATCGCCCAGTCCGGGCTGCATCCGGCCAACTGCCGGCTGCTGGATCCGGTGGAAGCGTTCGTCAATGCGGGCACCAGCACGGCGGGCGGGGTGCTGGTGCTCGGATTCGAGTCCGCCGACCATCCCGTGGACGAACCGATGCGCCGGGCGATACGAATCTGCGGTGAGCACGGCGGCACCATTCCCGACGGGGTGCGCACCTCCGACTCCGCGGAAGACTCGGCGCGCCCGGGCGCGGCCGACACGTGGCGCTCGTCGTTCCTCCGGATGCCGTATCAGCGCGACGCGCTCGCCGCCCAGTCGATGATCGTGGAGACATTCGAAACCGCCTGCACCTGGGACCGTTTCGAAGACCTCCGCGCCGCGGTGCAGACAGCGGCGACCGCCGCGTTCCGATCGGCCGGTGTGACCGGTGTGGTGACTTGCCGATTCACCCACGTCTACCCGGACGGACCCGCGCCCTACTTCGGCATCTACGCCGCGGGCCGCTGGGGCCGGACCGTCGAGCAATGGGACGAGATCAAGACCGCCGTATCGGAAGCACTCCATATCTCCGGTGCGACCATCACGCACCACCACGCCGTCGGCCGCGACCACCGTCCCTGGTACGACCGCCAGCGACCCGAAACTTTCGCAGCGGCGCTGCGGGCGGCCAAATCGGCACTCGATCCGGCGGGCATCCTCAATCCCGGGGTGCTGATCGACCCGCTGCCCTCCGCAGCGAGGTGATGCCGCAGGACGCCGGCGTACCGGGAGGAGATGGACAGCGCCGTCGCCCGAACGGAGCGTGCGAATATCGAATTCGACGTATCTGCGCGATATCCGAGGAGTCCCATGCCCGTATGTGATGCCCCGTGAGCAAGCCGGGCACCAAGGGTGTGCCGCGCGAGCGGCGGGAGGAGCAGATTCTCGACGTCGCCACCGCCGAGTTCGGCGATCACGGCTACGCGAAGGCTTCGCTCGTCCGGATCGCCTCGGCCGCGGGGGTTTCCAAGCCGCTCGTCTACGCCTACTTCGGCTCCCGCGACGGTCTGCACGCGGCTTGCGTGCACCGCGCGGGCAAGAGCCTGGTCGATGCGGTCGCGGCCGCGCAGTCCGCGCCCGGTGCCCACGACCGGGCGCTGGCGACATTGGCCGGGATCTTCGACGCCCTCGACGGACGCACGCAGAACTGGAAGATCATCTACGACGCCACCCTGCCTCGTCCGAGCGAGGCCTACGCGGTGGCCCGCGAGTATCAGGATGCGTTGAACGGCATGGGCTCGGCAGGTGTCGCACAGGTGCTGGCCGACGCCGACGTCTTCGATGCCGACGATCACTCGCTGCTGCTGGCACTGTGGTTCAGCATCGTGTCCACCACCATCGCGTGGTGGAGCGACCATCCCGGCCACACCCCCGAGGACATGACCGAACGCTGCCTGCGCCTGTTCACCGCGATCCGCGGACCCGCCGCCCGGCAGGCCTGACCTCGCGTCCTCACCACTCGCTCCGATGCAACGCCCTCACGCCCTCGGCGTCAGGGCACGCAGGGGCTCGTCGAGTTCGCGGCGGTAGAAGTCCAGGAAGCCATCGGGGTCGGGGCCCGCGTTCTGCATCACGAGATGGTCGAATCCCGCGTCGGCGTACTGCTTCGCGGCGTCGAGATAGCGGGCCGGGTCCGGACCACAAGCGAAATTGTCGAGGATGTCCTCCAGACGGACCGTGGTGGTCGCGGCGGCGAAGTTGACCGGGTTCGGCAACTCGCTCATCACCTTCCACCCCGTGACGGCCCAGCGCGTCGTGTCGAGCACCGCCTTCGCGGCCGTTTCCTCGTCGGGCGCCCACGCCATGCCCACCTCCGCGTAGCGCGGTCCTGTCCCACCCGCCGCGCGATAGCGATCGATGAGCTCGGACTTCGGTTCGGTGGCGAACAGACCGTCACCGAGTTCGGCGGCGAGGCGAGCCGCCTGGGGCCCGCCTCCGGCCACCGCGATCGGCGGGAGCTGGTCGGGCAGGTCGAAGACGCGAGCTTCGGAGAGGGTCAGGAATTCGCCGTCGTAGGACTGATAACCGCCGCTCCACAGCAGGCGAATGATCTCGAGGGCTTCGCGGAGCATTCGCTGCCGGACGCGCACAGGCGGGAACTCGCGACCGACGACATGCTCGTTGAGGCGTTCACCCGAACCGACGCCGAGGGTGAAGCGGTTGTCGGACAGGATCGCGAGAGTGGCCGCCGCCTGCGCGATGATGGCGGGGTGGTATCGCAGGATCGGGCAGGTCACGCCGGTGGCGAGCTCGATGCGCTCGGTCTTCGCCGCGATGGTTCCGAGCACGGTCCAAGCGAACGGTGAATGCCCTTGGTTGTCCAGCCAGGGATGGAAGTGATCGCTGATCTCGACGAAATCGAATCCGGCCTCTTCGGCCCGGATCGCTTGGCGGACAAGCTCGTTCGGACCGAATGCCTCGGCCGCCAGTTTGTACCCGATACGCATCGCCACCTCCTGGTTCGGCTGCAAGCGCCGGTCTCCCCACGAAACCGGCTCTCGGCGCGCGTACCCGGCATCCGGCACGGAAAACCGAACGCGCGTCGCTGCGCCGCATGGGCCTCCTCCACGGCGGCCATTACGTCAGCCGGGTGCGATGCGAGTTCCGGCGGGAGGACGCTACGGGGTCCGTTCAGTCACGGGTCGGCCAGTAACTGGCGGCGTGCCGGCCCCGCGGGACATAGGCGTTCTCGTCCTCGACCTCCGTGATGCCCAGATGCAGCAGCAACAGTACGGTCACCAAGCTGATGCTCACGATCAGCGGAGTCAACAGCTGCTCCGCGCCGGCGCCGGACGGCGGATGCAGGTGTTGCGCTTCGTGCACATGCATCGCGAACATGCCCGTGTAGTGCATGCCGGACACCGCGACACCCATCACCACCGCCGCGCCGATGGTGACGAGCGTGCCACGAACGTGCAGCGTGAACCACAACGCGGCGGTCGCGGCGACCACGGCGATCACCATGGACAATGCGACGATCCGTCCGTCGTAGCCGATCGTCGCGTCGGATTTCATCGCGTACATGCCGGAGTAGTGCATCGCACCGACGCCCAAGCCGGTGACCGCTCCGCCGACGAACAGCGCCATCGGCCCGAGTGACCGCTGGTGGGCGATCCGCAATCCGATCCACACCACCGCGATGGCGATCAGCGCGCTGATCAGCGTGACGGGAACCTCGTAGCGGATCGATGCCCCGTCGATGGCGAATCCGAGCATCGCGATGAAGTGCATGACCCAGATTCCGGTGCCGCCGATGGCGACCGCCGCGGCCAGCAGCCAGCCGTCGCGCGCGGAACCAGTGCGGGACCTGGCCATGCATCGGAGTCCGAGCAATGAACCGGTGAACGACATGATGTAGGCGATGACAGGTGTCAGCCACCCGTGGCTGAAGTGGTCGATTTCCAGCACGCGACACTCCCTCGCTGGATAGATTCGAATCATCGAGGCGACGATGCGCGAATCCCATATAGTGAAACTGCAGGTAGGTAATTTAGATTACTACTATCCTCTTTAAAATCATAGGATGAGTCCCGGATAGCGGGAAGTGCGCTGGTCATAAGTGAAGCATTCGCCCTTCGATTCGTTCGCCCCCGCGCCTCAGCAGGATGCCTTCGCAGCAAGCATCTGGCTTCCCAATTGCCACAGGGAGTCACGCGCCCGCTTCCGTGGCGCAGCAAGCGTGGCCGGATGCCGCCCTCCGACGGAACTCGTGCCCGACGCACGTGCAACGCGCTCTTGCGACAGCGGCTCCGATCCTTCTGAGCGATGGTTGCGAGCACAATCGCAGTTAACCGCCCCCGAGCGGCGCGGTGAATGTCATCCCCCCGTGGACGCGGCCGGGGCGACGCCCTCCGGACATGGCGCATACGACCTCATGGCCGCGGCGCGACAAGCGCTCCAAGCCGCGCCCCAACCTCTCCACGGCGATGATCCGCGACACCCGGCGAACTTTCAGCGTTTCTTCGTATGTCTCGCCGGAGTAACGGCGTATGGTCGCGCTATGCCGACTGCGACGTCGATCGACACCGCTGCCGAACACCTCGCGTGCTGGGTCACCGTCGTCGGGAAACGTCTACACCAGTTGCCGACAGCGAGCCCGAATGTCCTGCTCGCCCATGCGATGAGCGGGTTCCTCGCGATCGGGCGAGCGAGCATGGCCTTGTTGACCACCTCCGCGAACCCCACCGACATCCGCGACCACGATCTCGTCTTCGAGATCACGGCCGACGCGGAACGATGGCTCACCGACGCGGCGACCGAATCGGTAGTCAACCAGATCACCGACCGCGGCGAGCACGTGCAGCGCTACCTCACTCCGGCCGCGCTCGATACCGTGGCGAAAGCCCGCCTGCGGCGCTGCGCCCAGGCAACGGCGATCCACACCCGCGATCTGCTGGCCGGGATCGCCGCCGACCCGGAAGCCTCGGACGAGATTCGCGACCTCACCCGTGATCTCGCCGCGCGGGCGAACATCATCGCCACCGTCTACGCCGACGACCCGCAACAACTGCGCTCGATGTCGAGCAGGTCAGCCGCCCGGCCACGCTGACCCGACCGAACCGTGCGCCGGAACTCGACGACCACCGCGTTCACATCGGCACTGCGATGGCCGACAATGGTCATATGACGACGGTGCTGCTGGGCGGCGACGTCATGCTGGGTCGGGGCGTGGACCAGATCCTGCCGCATCCCGGCGATCCGAGGCTGCGCGAACGATATGTCCACGATGCGCGGACTTACGTCGAGCTGGCCGAACGCGCGTACGGCGCCTTCGCCCACCCGGTCGATTTCCGGCAGCTGTGGGGTGATGTGCTGCCCATCCTCGCCCAGATCGACCCCGAGGTGCGGTTGCTCAACTTGGAGACTTCGATCACCGCCGACGGTGCGTTCGCTCCCGCGAAAGGTATCCACTACCGGATGCACCCGGACAATATGCCCGCGTTGACCGTGATCGCACCGGTCGTCTGCGCGCTGGCGAACAATCACGTACTCGATTTCGGAATCCCCGGGATGGCCGACACCCTCGAAGCGCTCGACAACGCGGGCATCGGCCGAGCCGGCGCCGGTGCCGACCTGCAGGCCGCGCGCACCCCCGCCATAGTGGAACTCGGCGACGGGCGCCGCGCGGTGATCGTCTCGGTCGCCGCCGGCTCGAGCGGGGTTCCGGCAGTGTGGTCGGCACGGCGCCATCGGCCGGGAGTGTGGCGTGTGGGTTATTCCCCGGGCGTCGCGGCGGCCGAGGAAGTCGCGAACGAGGTGTCCGCCTACAAGCGCGACGACGATATAGGCATCGTTTCCGTGCACTGGGGGCCGAACTGGGGCTATGCGGTCGCGCGCACCGAAACGCAGTTCGCGCATCGCTTGATCGACGCCGGAATCGACGTGGTGCACGGGCACTCCGCACATCATCCGCGTCCGATCGAGATCTACCGCGGCAAACCGGTCCTCTACGGATGCGGCGACGTCATCGACGACTACGAAGGCATTCGCGGCCACGAGCGGTACCACGCCGATCTGCATCCGCTGTATCTGGTGTCCATCGATCGCGGCTCGACGGAGGTCCGGCTGATCCCGCTGCGGGTGCGGCACATGCGCCTGGAATGGGCTCCGCGCAGCGAATCCCGCTGGCTGTGCGAGAAGATCGCGGATATCAGCCGGGACTTCGGCACCCGCGTCGTTCCCCGAGCCGACGACCTGCCGGTGGTGTTCAGTGCCGCACGACGGTGAGATGGCGCTGGAACCACTGTGTGGCCAGATCGGCGACTTGTCCGAGCGCACCGGGCTCCTCGAAGAGATGGGTCGCGCCAGGGACGATGTCGAGTTCACTCGGACAGGGCATCCGCAACTGGGCTTCTCGGTTGACTTCCAGTACCCACCGGTCGTCACCTCCCACGATGAGCAGCGTCGGTGCGCGAACCGATCCCAATCGCGGACCCGCCAAGTCCGGCCGCCCGCCGCGGGAGACGACCGCGGCGATCTCGGTCCCCGGTTCGGTCGCCGCCCACAGCGCGGCGCCCGCGCCGGTGCTGGCCCCGAAGTATCCGGTGGGCAGGCCGCTGAGGTCCGGCCGCGTCCGTAGCCAGTGGGTCACCTCGACAAGGCGTCCTGCGAGCAGCGGAATGTCGAAGACGCGAGCGCGGTCGCCCTCCTCATCGACGGTCAGCAGGTCGACCAGCATCGTCGCGAACCCCGCCCTGTTCAGGACCTCGGCGACGAACCGGTTTCGCGGACTGCGCCTGCCGCTGCCGCTGCCGTGCGCGAAGGCGATCAAGGCGGTGCGCTCCGGTGGGACAGCCAGTACCCCCGCCAGTCGGGCGCGTTCCGACGGCACGATGACTTCCTCTGTTCGCGTCGAGGACCGGGGTGCGGACGACATCGAACACCTCCTGTATCCGGGGTACCCGATCAGGTCGGTCCTGCGCAAGAGCGAGAGATCGCACGGGCGCGCACTGGACGCGGCGGTCGTCAGCGAAAAGTCGAGCTGAGATACCTGGTCAGATCCACCGGCGCGGCCCCGTGCCCCACATAGCCGAGATACCCGTCGGGACGCACGACGTAGACGGCTCCGTCGGTAGCGCCGTAGCCCCTCGCGAAGGCGCCGTCACGGTCGCGGACAACCGGCAACAGCGTCTCGTCGACCTGGGCGCCGGGCGCGGCGATGAGGTACACATCCAGCTGCCGGTGCGCCCTGCGGCGTGCCGCCCCGGCAAGCTCCTCCATGCTCCCGATCTCGGTCCGGGTGCTGTCGCCGGCATAGAGAAGGAGCGTGTGGTCGGTCCGCCCGAGCAAGGAGAACAGGCGGATCGGAAAGGTGACCGCGCCGCGGGTCAAGCCGGTGGCATCAGGGGCGCGAACTCCTGCTCGCGGGCCCTGCGAACCGTCGGCCGCACGCACGACGATCGGGCTGTCGCCGTAGTCGATCAGCAGTTGCGCCTCACGCCGGATGACGAGATCCGGATCCGATTCCCCGGCCCCGATGCCCTCCCTGGCGCTGCGCACGGTTCTACCGACCACCTCTTCGCCGACCGGCCTGCGTTCGGCGTCGTAACTGGCGGGCAGCTGCGGCGCACTGTCGCCGCTGACCGCCAGCGCCAGCTTCCACGCGAGGTTGTGTGCGTCCTGGATACCGGTGTTCATCCCTTGCGCCCCCGTGGGCGGATGAATGTGCGCGGCGTCGCCTGCGACGAAAACTCTTCCGCGCGCATACGAGTCGACTATCCGGTGACTGATGCGGAAGACCGACGACCATCGCAGGCGCGACGCGGTGACCGGCTCCGGGGCGAGGCGATCGAGAACCGCTTGGATATGTCGCAGCTGCGGGGCGGGCCCACTTCCGAAACGTTGCCCGAGCCCATCCCGGTCGGTCGTCGCCGCGATGGCGAGTTCGTCGGGTACCAGCATCGACACGCGATACCGGCCGCGTCCCGGCAGCGATATGCACACCAGCAGGTCGTCGGTGACGCCCTCGGTCCGATGCGTCGACCGGATGCCGTAGCCGTGCGGCAGCGACCAGTCGAGTTCGACATCGCCGAGCATGTACTGCTCGGCGAACGCCGCGCCCTCGAACGACAGGCCCAATGTCTTGCGAACGATGCTGTGTGCGCCGTCGCACCCGATGAGGAATTGCGTGTCGACGGTGCGCTCGCCGTCCGCCGTGGCGAGTACGACACGCACGCCACTGTCGTCCTGTTGGAAGGTCGTGAGCTCGGTGGCGCGTTCGATCCGGACGCCCGTTTCCGCCAAGCGCTCCCGCAGAATTCGCTCGGTCACGTATTGCGGTAACCCGATGAACGCGTAGGGCACGTCGGCGGGCACCGCGAGTTCTGTCCTGGCCACCTCGTCGCCGTTCACGTACACCCTCTGGCCGTGCAACTGGATCGAAGCGTCGAGTATCCGGCGCAACACGCCCAGGCCTTCGAAAACTTCCAACGTTCGCGGCTGGATTCCCACCGCCTTCGCGTATCGGGGCGGTTCGGGCAGCGCGTCCACTATTCGGCAGGCGACACCGCGCCGGGCCAACTCGATCGCGGCGGTCAGCCCGACCGGACCCGCGCCGACTATGAGTACCTCCGTGCCGACCATGCGATACCGCCTCGGACCACGTACTCATCCAATGATTCGGGCGAGTCTACTCCGCCGCGTCCGACGGTCAGGCCGCGTCGTCGGGATCGGCAGGCCGCTTCGGCGCGACCACCTGGATGCGCCACGACAGGCGGAAGAGATTGCCCGATCTGTTCCGGATCCACTGGGTGAGGGCGGCGACGGCCGAACCGAGCGAGGTCACGCCGGCCAGCAGCGCCCAAGGCGTGAGACCCGCGGACGTGTAGGCGACTTGCCCGACACCCGGCACGACGAGTCTGCCGTTGCCGAACGCCCAGTTCATCAACGATCCGATGTGTCCACCCAGGTCCGAACGGCGTCCGACCATCGCCTTCAGCTCACCGCCCTTGCTGTTGACATACAGCACGGTGAACACCACCAACAGCGCGGCTGCCAACGTGGACAGCGTCGCCAGCCGACTGAGCGCATCGATGCGGAGGCGCAGATTGATCACGACCACCAAGATCGTAATCGTGATAGCCGCACAGGCCAGTAGTGCCCAGAAACCCGTGATCTTCGCGGCGGGCGGGGCGGACTGTGACCAGACGTTCAAGAACCGGGTGGTGATCTGCATCCGGCCGAACGCGTTCGTGCTGACCCTGCCGTCAGCGCCCGCGGCGGTCATCCACGGCTGGAACAGCAATATGAGCGTGGCGAGGCTGCCGACCGCGGCCCATACGTAGCCCCAATAGCCGCGCAGCGCGGCCTGAATCGACCGCAAGTTGGCCGGCACGACGCTGCTCTTCGCCCCGTTCGTCTGAGTGGACCGGCTGTCCCCAGTCTCGTTCGACTGCCAGGGCGTTGGCTGCACCATTGCCTCAGTTTAAAGTCGCGCTGGTGCCCGAATTCCGGCGAGAACTCACCTCCAGTGGGAAGCGTAGAGGCACCACACCCGCGCGAGACTCGGGCGAGGCACCGCGCCTATCGAAGAGTCGAGGCATCCGGGAGGCGACTCGCCGCGTAACGATCACCGTTACAGACCGCCGCCGACTTGTCCGTCTGAGCGGGCCCGGCGGCGCCGTCGTAGGGGACCGTCGCCGGTTCCTATGTGGCACGCCGCTGTCCTGCGCAAAATCCGGTCTCGATTGTGCGAAGATCATCGAGCGGCTCATGAACTGCGCAATACGGACACTGCCCGGGTCTTAGGAATTCTTCCGGTATGTTTTCCGGCTGAATTCGATGCCGCTGCCCCGAAAAAAGCACCAGTGGTGACCTTGCCGTTATGCGACACCGGGGAACTTAACGTTTCTTTGCCTGGCGCTCACCGCCTTGTGGGTGAACGATGAAATTCGTGAGTCAAAGTTAAATTCCACTCGAGTCAAAGGATTCGCAATGTCCACCAAATTCACCAAAATTTTCGCAGCGAGCGCGATGGCCCTGTCCTTCGGCTTCCTCGCGGCTCCCGCCGCTTCCGCCGAAGCGACGCCGTCGGATGCGGCGACGCCGGTAACCGGCTCGTTCGGCTCGGCCGTGCTGTGCTTCCCCCTCGGAAGTGTCGTCTGGTGCATCTGACACCTGCTGTGCGGCCGCACCGCGTTGACGCCGGCCGCACGTGTCCTTCGAATTCCCCCTCCGAGTGCCGGCGGCCCGCGGTGTGCCGGGCATGCCGCCGAGTCGCGCTCGGGTCGACGTAGGGAAGCAGAGCCGAGCAGTTGCCGCCGCAACGTGGATCGACCGATGCGGCGGGAGCTGTGACGCGAACTCGTCGTGTCACACCGGACGTGGCCGCTTCGTCTACTCACCGGACCAGTGAGATAGAGGAGGTCGCGATGCGAATCGCAGTGATCGGCGCAAGCGGGCGGATCGGCCGGGACGTGATCGACGTGCTGAAGAACCAAGGTCACGATGTCGTGGCCATCAGCCGGTCGGCAGGCGTGGACGTCTACACCGGAGACGGTTTGGCCCAGGCGCTGGCCGGCGTACATGTCGTGGTGGACGCGGTCAACGCGACGACCACCGAAACCGAGGTGGTGACCGACTTCTTCCGCACCGTTGCGCGGAATGTGCAGCACTCGGCGGCTACCGCCGGAGTCCGTCGGATCGTTGTGGTCTCCATAATCGGCATAGATCGTTTCACCGCCGGGCACTACGCGGGGAAACTGGCCCAGGAGAACGCCTACCGCGAAGGCCCGGTACCCGTGCGAATCCTGCGCGCGGCTCAGTTCCACGAATTCACCGAAATGATGCTCGACTGGACCACGCGCGGTGACACCGCATACGTGCCGAAGTACCGGGCTCAGCTCGTCGCCGCCCGCACGGTCGCCGAACGGCTGGCCGAACTGGCCGTTTCCGAGGACGCGCCCGAGGCGGTCGACATCGCGGGGCCGGAAGAATTCGAGCTCGCCACGGCCGTCGCCGAAGTGGCTGCGCGACGGGGGGAACCGGCTCGTGTGCACGAGATCGTCGACACCGCCGACCCGGATCACCAATTGCAAGCCGGTGGCGCTCTCCTGGCTGGGCCCGATGCGATCATCGCCGGTCCGACGTTCGCGCAGTGGCTGGACCAGAAGTACCCGAAACAGCCCTGACCACCTTATTCGAGCGGCCGTCGCCCCGAATCGGATCTGACGGCGGCCGCTTCGAACTGTGCCCGGCCCAGGATCCCGCCACAGCGGCGAAGACAACTCTTGACTTCAGGTCGACCTCAACTCGCAAGCTGAGCGCACCACGAGGAGAGGAAGTCATGACCGCCTTCGGAGAAAAGCAGAGCCTTGGCTACGACAAGCGGGCCACACGCCTGCTCGGGGGTTTGTACCGCCGGATCGCCGCCGACATCGACGGGGCAGCGCGACCGGGCGCGTGGGTGCTCGACGTCGGGACCGGGCCGGGAAAGTTACTGGCCCACGTGCGCGATCGCCGACCGGATCTGCGGCTTCACGGCGTGGACCTGTCACCGCACATGATCGATCTCGCCGAGGCGACACTGGCGGCAAGCGCGGCCGAGCTGCAGGTCGGCGACGTAGGCGCGCTCCCCTACCCCGACGACAGTTTCGATCTGATCGTCTCGAGCCTGAGCATGCACGAGTGGCCGGAGCCCGACCGCGCGATCGCGGAGCTGGCGCGCGTGCTGCGTCCCGGCGGCGTCGTGGCGATCTACGACTTCCGCTTCGTGCGCGCGGCCGCGGCTCTCGACGCATTGCGCCGATCGTTCGATGCGGCGACGGTGCGGCGGGAGCCAGTGCGTCCCCGGCGTCATCCGATCGGGCTGTACGCGCGGCTCATCGCCCGCGCCCCCGCCTAGAGTGCGAGCATGACGGGCGGCGACATCTCGATCGGTGAGCTCGCGGCGCGCTTCGGCCTGGCCGCTCACGTGCTGCGGCACTGGGAGGATGTCGGACTGCTCGCGCCGCGCCGGGACAGCGCGGGCCGACGGCGTTATCGCGACGACGACGCGGAGACGGTGGCGATGATCCTGCTCGGCAAGCAGGTCGGTTTGTCGCTCGAGGATCTCGCCGTCCTGTTCGCCGAGGCATCCGACCGGGCCGCTCGCCGCGATCTGCTGCGCGCGCACCGCGACCAGCTCGTTCGCCGGATCGCCCAGGCCACCGCGGCGCTGGACACCATCACCCACGCTCTCGACTGCGCGGCTGAGGATTTCCGCGATTGCCCGCACTTCCAGGCCAAGGTCGCTCACGCGCTCACCCTGGTCACGAACCGGTCGAGCCGGGGTCGGTAAATCGTTATGACGCAGGAAATTCCGCTTCGACGGCGGAGTTCGCCGCGATCCGGTCACCGGGCGAGGGGCCGGCGACAAGAGAGAGATACTTCGTCTGTTCTCCCGGACTAGGATCGAGTCCTACCAGAGTGACACCGCAGACCGTGACACCGAGACTCGATAGAGGTGCCTTATGCGCAGGACGATTCGAGTACCCGCTGCGGAACTCGCCGATCACATCGGCGAATCCGTCGTCGGTTACGGCACGCTCACGCAAGCGGGAGTGGTCCAGCCGGGCGGCGACCTCGTCGTCGCGGTCTTCGGCGTGGAGACCGACCGGCGCGAGAAATCGTTCACACCAGCTCAATTGGTCGAACTGGAGGTCAGCGACTAGCCCGGACGAAGCACGGCCACGTCCGGCTCCACCACGCCCGCCGTGCGGCTCAACCGATCAGCGCGTTCATGATCGTGCCCGCACTGGTGGCGATGACACCGCCGAGCATGCCGCCCGCGACCATCTTCGCCGAGGCGAGTGGCCCACCGTTCCACTTCTCCCACGCGAATTTCCCTCCCGCGTAGGTGATGCCGGCTACGCCGGAGAGAATCACGAACCAGGTGAAATATCGGAACAGCTGGAGTATTTTGTCCGCGTTCGGGGGAGCTTCGGGGACGGGGTCCTCCACCTGAGCCAGGAGAAATGCTTCGACTGCCGTATGGATCGTCATTGATCTGTCTCCGTCGCGTTTCCGCAGGACAAGTTATACGCAATCGCTATGACGTTCGAAGTATCGCGATCTCGGCGGCTCGCGTCAACCCTCCTGCGCGGCCGAGGACATGCGCTGCACGAATCGTTCCGCCGCGAATGCGGTGTCAGATCGCCACGGACGGGTAGTGCGTGGGTGTGAGCTACGACGGCGACGGCACGGCGACGGGCGATCTCGACCCGGTGGCCGCGCGGGCGGTGATCGAGCAGGCCAAGGGCGCGGTGATGCTGGTCTATGGACTCGATGCCGACGAAGCATTCACCATGCTGCGGGTGCGATCCCAGGAAACCAACACCAAGCTGCGAGTTCTGGCCGCCAAGGTGGCCGCTGAACTCCCGTCGATCGGTGTGCCCGCCGTCACCGGCGAACTGCGCAGCCGCGTCAACCGGCTGTTGGCGACGGCGCACGAGCGACCCCTGTGACACTTCGGCGAGCGGCCGGCGACACCAGCCGCTCCCTCCGCTCGGCCACCGCGGCGACCAGTCCGAATCCCGGCGGCGGACACCTGGTTGTCCGGCCGTTGTCCGCCCGGCGACCGAGCGCTAGTGCTTGCGGGCCACGGCGAACACTCGCCGGAACGGCAGCCAGGTGGCGCCGTCGGGCCGCCGAGGATAGGCGCTGCGCAGCAGGGGGGCCAGTTGCGCGGTGAACTCCCGCCACTGCGCGTCGTCGAGCGCATCGCGCACGGGTCGCAGCGCGGTGCCGGTGACCCACTCGAGCACCGGGTCGTCCCCGGTCAAGCGCTGGAGGTAGGTCGTCTCCCAGGCGTCGACGGCTCCACCCGCCGCGGCGAGCACGTCCGCGTAGCCCGCGGGATCGAGCATCGCACCCGGATCGAGGATGCCCGCTCGTTCGAGGCTGTCGCGCCATTCCTCGCGTGCGGCCACTTGACGGATCGCGCGATGGGAGGCCGCGTCGAAGTTCCCGGGCACCTGCACGGCCAGGAACGCGCCCGCGGGGAGCTGCCGCATCCACTCGGCGAGCAGGCCGGAGTGCCCGGGCACCCAGTGGAGGACGGCGTTGCAGACGACGACATCGGTCTGCGCGCTCGGCCGCCATTCCTGCACCGCCCCGAGCGTCGCATCGATGCCGCGCTCCTGCGCGGCCGCGACCATCTCCGGGGAGGAGTCGAGTGCGCGCACGATCGCGCCGGGCCAGCGCCGCGCGAGGACCGCGGTGAGATGCCCGGGGCCGCAACCCAAGTCGACCACCACCCGGGGCTCGGCCGTCGTGACCCTGGCCACGAGGTCGAAGAATGGGCGGGACCGGTGGTCGCCGAACGCGAGGTACTGCTGGGGATCCCACATATGCCCTCCGAAAACCTGCAACAAACCGTACGTACGTACTGTACGCCTGCCCCCGTGCCCAGAAGAAGATTCGAGAGACGGCAGGCGGCGCGGAAAGGGCGCAGGCGAGCACATGCCGTCCTCGGCCAGAAGAATCCGCGCTGTGACAGTCGTGACTCGAACCGACCTTGTTCGGCTCGATGACCTGCAAACACGCCGGACGCGAAAACCGACTGTCTATCACGGTTTCGTAACGGCCCGCGCTGGGTATCACATAGCTATGACGGATTACCGACCAACCCGCATCGCCGGTGTGGAACCGGGAACCGGCGCGCTCGCTTTAGCCACGTGCCTTGCGTTTTCGACCGGCATCGCCACGATCACGCAATCGGTGTTCACCACCCTGGTGGCGTGTGTGAGCATCGTGGCGGGCCTCACACTGGTACTGAACATTCTGCCGCATCGGGCATAACCCGCAGGGACCTTGCCTCGCACGCCGAATCCTGGTGGCATCTACCCCGGGGATCGACGCTCATCGGAGGCAGGCATGCTGTCGTTGCAGGAGATTTCGGATCGACTCGAGATCGAAGACCTGATGGTGCGGTATTCGCACGCGGTCGACACTCGGCAGTGGGACCTGCTGGACGAGGTTTTCACACCCGACGCACACATCGACTACTCGGCCATGGGTGGCTCGGTGGGCGATCTCGCCGCGACGAAGCAGTTCCTCGCGGCCATCCTGCCGAACTTCCCGGCGTTCCAACATCTGATCAGCAACTCGTCCATCACGATCGACGGTGACACGGCTACGGGGCGGACGATGTGCCACAACCCGATGGTGGTGTCCGGCGGCGACGGACCGCCCACGATGATGCTGTGCGGCCTGTGGTACCTGGACACGTTCGTCCGTGTAGACGGTCAGTGGCGTATCAAAACGCGGGTCGAGGAGAAGAGCTTCCTTTTCGCCGCACCGTCCGCACCCGGTATGGGGTGAAGGGGCGGCATGTCACCGCCACGCGGCCGTGCTTCAGCGCGCGGTCAGCGCTGAGGTCGCTGGGTCCGGGGCGCGGGCGGACTGCTCGTGCGCTTGATCGGCTTGCCGCGGGGCCGACCTCCTGCTGGTGATCAGGAACAGCACGACCAGCACCACGCTGAACCAGACGTAGGTGTTGCCGATGAAGTGCTGCCAAGGCGTCCACGCGGACTCGCGGTGCTCACCGTCGGGCAACCAGTTGTGCGGGCCGATGACGAACACCGCCGCCGTCGCCGCGAACGTCATCCACCAACCGATTGCCCGCCTGCCGGGCAGACGGGTCGCGTGGCCCACGACGGCGAACAAGGCGGGCGCGATCCACACCCAGTGATGCGACCAGGAGATGGGCGACACCAGCAGGGTGAAGACGGCGTTGATGGCCAGTGCCAGCGCGGGCAGGTCGGCAGCCCTGCGCATCGCGGTGACGACAAGCGCGAGCAGGAGAGCGCCGAGAACCAGCCAGATCACGGTGAACGCGGGCTCGGGCACCTCGAACCGGGCGAACATCGCCTGAATCGACTGGTTGGTATGGAACGCGGAGCCGCTCAGCCCGGAGACGTTGCCGAGTCCGCCGAACCAATACTTGACGGACTCCTTCGGCAGGATCGCGAAACCCGCTGCCGTCGCGGCCGCGCCGGTGACCGCCGCGGTCGCGGCCGCGCGGTAGTCCCGGCGGACCAGGAAGTAGAGCACGAAAGCCGCGGGTGTCAGCTTGATGGCGGCGGCTATGCCGATCAGCATGCCCCGGGGCCACCGCGGTTTGTGGGTGAGGCAATCGGCGGCGACCAGGGCCATCAGCAGCAGGTTGACTTGACCGAAATCCAACGTGGAGTGGATCGGCTCCAGCAGCAGGCCCAACGGAGTCGCGCACGCGGTGGCCCAGACCGCCAGTCGCCGCTGCGACTCCTCGGGCCATACCCGCCTGGCGACCAGATAGAGAGTGAGGCCGAGCGCCGCTACCGAGGAAACGAAGAAACTCAGTGCCGCCACGTCCCAGGGCAGCATCGCGAAGGGACCCAGCGCGAGCGCGGCGAACGGCGGGTAGATGAACGGCAGGCCCGCACCGATGGTGGTCTGCGGCAGTTGACCGTACATGTCGGCGCCGTGCCGCATAGCGTCCACACCCAGTCGATACACCTGCAGGTCGATGAACCCGCCGGTGATCTTCTCGAACGGCCAGACCGGTTTCAGGAGGCAGAACGCGGAGAAGGCGACCGAGAGAACCGGTGCCAGCCGCAATACACGCCCGAGTCGACGGTTCTGGGACATCGGCGTTTCGGCGGTGGCGGTGACACTACTCATCCGCGGCGACTATACCGACCCATGTCCGCTCGTTCACCACGTGGTTGAGAGTTTCGCGCCTGTCGCGTGAGGACGCCGCAAACGGGTAAGCCGCCACCAGCACGAGTGCCGAAGGAGGTCGGCGAATGGCGGTCGCAGCCCCAGGCGAGGCGGGAGGCTCGGTCCGATGAAGGCGCCCGGCGCCGCGAGGTTCGTACCCGAGGACGCGGATCTGGCGCGGTTGCGGCAGGCCGCCTGTGACTGTCACGGGTGCGATCTCTACCGCAGCGCCACGCAGACGGTGTTCGGCGCCGGACCCGAGAACGCGGACGTGGTGCTGATCGGTGAACAGCCCGGCGATCAGGAGGACGTCGTGGGTCAGCCGTTCGTCGGTCCCGCCGGACACTTGCTCGACCGGGCGCTGGCGGAGGTCGGCATCGACCGCGACGCGGCCTACCTGACGAACGCGGTGAAGCACTTCAAGTTCGTCGAGCGCGGCAAGCGGCGAATCCACAAACAACCCGGACGTACCGAAGTGGTCGCCTGCTCGGCATGGCTGGACGCCGAGCTCGGCCTGCTGCGTCCGCGTTTGGTGGTGTGTCTGGGCGCGATCGCCGCCCAGGCGGTGCTGGGCCCTTCGTTCAAGGTCAGCGAACGCCGCGGCGAGGTCGTCGAGGCGGAGAAGTTCCGCGTGATCGCCACTGTGCATCCGTCCTCGGTGCTGCGCGCGCCCGATCGCACCGCGGCCTACGAAGCCTTCGTCGCCGATCTGCGCATAGTGCGGAAACAACTGGGAAAGTCCACGGCCACGCGCTGACTCTCGCGCGGCCCATGATAGGAGTGAGCGGATGAGCGCTGACGAGATCGATCCGGAACTGCTCGAGCTGGCCACCAAGGTGTTCGACTTTGCACGGGCCGGAGACGCCGCGAGCTTGGCCACCTATGTGGACGCGGGCGTACCGGTCAACCTCACCAACGACGCCGGAGACACCCTGCTCATGCTCGCCGCCTACCACGGGCACGCCGATGCGGTCACAGCACTACTCGAGCGCTCGGCCGATCCGAACCGCGCCAACGACAAAGGCCAAACCCCGCTGGCGGGGGCGGTTTTCAAGGGCGAGACCGAGATCGTGAAACAGCTCGCCGCGGCGGGCGCCGACCCGGACGCGGGCACCCCGTCGGCCCGCGCGGCCGCCGTCATGTTCGGCAAGACCGAGCTGCTGGGGTTCTTCGGCGCCTGAGGCCCCTACCCGCGTTCGCGGACGGCGGTGACGGCCTTGCGCGAGGCCACCAGCACCGGATCCCACACGGGAGAGAACGGTGGCGCGTACCCGAGGTCGAGCATCATCATCTGCTCGACGGTCATCCGGGCGGTCAGCGCGACGGCCGCGATGTCGACGCGTTTGCCCGCGCCCTCGCGTCCCACGATCTGGACACCGAGTAGCCGGCCGGTGAAACGCTCGGCGAGCATCTTCACCGTCATCGGCTCCGCGTCAGGGTAGTAACCCGCGCGATTGGTGGATTCGACGGTGACGGTCACATATTGCAAGCCCGCTGACCGAGCGTCTTTCTCGCGCAGACCCGTTCGGGCCACCTCCAGCTCGCACACCTTGCTCACCGCCGTGCCGACAACTCCCGGGAACACCGCGTATCCCCCGCCGATGTTCGCCCCGATGATCTGACCGTGCTTGTTGGCGTGGGTGCCCAGCGGGATGTGGCGTTCGCGGCCCGAGACCAGATCCAGCACCTCGACGCAATCGCCGCCCGCCCAGATGTTCTCGTGCCCGCGCACCCGCATGGCGAGATCGGTCCGCAGCCCGCCGTGCTGCCCCAGCGGCAGACCGGCGGCACGCGCCAGCTCCGTCTCCGGGCGCACGCCGATGCCGAGCACCACGACGTCCGCCGGGTATTCCGCGGTGTCGGTGACGACCGCGGCGATCCGGCCGTCGTCACCGGTCCGCAGCTCGGACACCTCCGCGTCGCCGACCACCTCGATGCCCATCCCGCACATGGCGTCGCGGACCAGGGCGCCCATGTCCGGGTCGAGCGTGGACATCGGCTCGGGACCGCGGTTGACCATCGTGACGTCGTAGCCGCGGCGGATCAGCGCTTCCGCCATCTCCACGCCGATGTAGCCCGCACCGACCACGACGGCGCGCTTGCCACGCGCCCGCTCCAGCGTCTCGAGCAGCGCCTGCCCGTCGTCGAGGGTCTGCACGCCGTGCACACCGTAAGCGTCGATGCCCGGCAGCGGTGGGCGGATCGGGCGAGCTCCGGTGGCGATCACCAAGTGGTCGTAGGGCATCCATGCCTGGTCGCCGGTTTCTCGGTCGCGATAGCGCACTCTGGTCGCGTCGAGGTCGATCTCGGTGACTGGGGTGTGCAGCCGCAGGTCGATATCGCGGGCGCGGTGTTCCGCGGGTGTGCGGGCGACCAGAGCGTCGCGCTCGGCGACTCGGCCGCCGACCCAGTACGGAATGCCGCAGGCCGAGTAGGAGGTGAACCCGCCGCGTTCGAAAACGACGATCTCCAGCGCGCTCACGTCCCGCATCCGCCGCGCCTGCGAGGCGGCCGACATCCCCGTCGCGTCGCCACCGATGACCACCAGTCGCTCGCTCATGGTCATCACGCTACGTTCGGCCCACGCTGGGCGGGTGCCGGGGCCGCCGTTTCGCGACTTTGCCGGTTGCCCTGCGGCCGACCGATCGGTACTCCACACTGTTCTTCTGACAAACGCGGTATGAGGGCAGCGTTTTCACCCGGGAGCACCACATGACCGAAACCCGATCCCCTTCCGACGACGAACGCCGGCTCGCCGAACTGGGTTACAAACAAGAACTGGCCAGATCCTGGTCGGGTTTCTCCAATTTCGCCATCAGTTTCACGATCGTGTCCATCCTCACCGGTGGACTGGCCAGCTACGGCATCGGTTTGGCCAACGGCGGCCCGATCACCATGGCCTGGGGTTGGCCATTGGTCTCGATCATGGTGCTGTTCGTGGGGCTCGCCATGGCGGAATTGGCCTCCGCGTACCCCACCTCGGGCGGGCTGTACTGGTGGGCGTCCGAGCTGGGCGGACCGGTGTGGGGCTGGTTCACCGGATGGTTCAACCTGATCGGACAGATCGCGGTCACCGCGGCGATCGACTACGGCGCGGCCATCTTCACCACAGTCGTGCTGAACGTCGTCGGCATCGACATCGGCACCGACCGCACCGCGATCTTTCTCGTCTTCGCCGCCATTCTGGTCTTGCACGCGGTATCGAACGTGCTCGGCCCGCATCTGTCGGCGGTGATCAACAACGTGTCCGCGTGGTGGCACGTCGTGGGTGTGGCGATCTTCGTCGTCGTACTCGGGTTCGGCGCGCAACACCATCAGAGCGCCGGATGGGTCTTCACCGAAACAGTCGACAACAGCGCGATCGGATTCGGCGGCGTCGCGTTCAGCTTCCTGCTCGGCCTGCTGCACGCGCAGTACACGTTCACCGGTTACGACGCTTCGGCGCACATGTCGGAGGAGACGCACGACGCGTCCCGGATGGCGGCCAAAGGGATCATCAACACGATCATCGTGTCGGCGATCGCCGGTTATCTGCTCATCATGGCGGTGACGTTCGCCATTCCGGATCTCGACGACGCGCTGGATCCGGAGCAGAACAGCGGGTACCCCGTGATCTACATCCTGGAGAACTCCCTGAGCGGGTTCTGGTCGGGTCTGCTGCTGATCATCGCGGCGGTCGCGCAATTGTTCTGTGGGTACGCCTCCGTGACCTCGGCTTCCCGGATGCTGTTCGCGTTCGCGCGCGACGGCGCGGTGCCGGGTTCGAAATTCTGGTCGAGGCTTTCCGCGCGGAAGGTACCGGTGCACGCGGTGCTGTTCATCTCGTTCTTCGCCTTCGTTCTGCTGATTCCGTCGATGCTGGTACCCGCCGCGAACGCGCCGACCGCCTACGCCGCGGCCACGTCGGTCGCGACCATCGGGCTCTACATCGCCTATGGCATTCCGATCCTGTTGCGGCAACGCCACGGCGCTCGATTCCGCACCGGTCCATGGCAACTGGGGAAGTGGTACCGCCCCATCGGTGTGGTCGCGCTGATCTGGATCACGCTGATCAGCATCCTGTTCATCCTGCCCACCGACGCCCGCGGATATCCGTGGCACGGCGACTTCACCTGGAATACCGTGAATTACGCGCCGATCACCCTGGTCGTCGTGGTGGGTGCGATCGGCATCTGGTGGCTGGTGTCGGCCCGGACCTGGTTCACCGGGCCGAAGCGGACCGTGGACGAGCCGCCCGCGGGCCAACCGGAGCAGGCGCCTGCCAACGCCTGAGGCCCAACCGGCCGGGGCGGGTTCCCGGTTCTGGCGTGTCGAGTTTGTCGGCGTCGGTCGCTAGGGTGTGTCGGCATGGAAAGGACCGACCTGGTGCGTATTTCGCCCGCCGGGAGAATTGTGTTCCCGGGAAATCCGTGGCCGGAAGGGCACGCGATCGAAGAGTTCGCGTGGACCGGCCGCATGGACCAGGCCGGCGGCCTGTGGTTCGATCTGCATCTGCGGTCCGCGGCATACAACGCCGAACGCGATCCCGATGACGACGAGGAGGACGGCGAGAGCTGGCTGTCGCCGATCGTCTGGCAGAACTACCGCAGCTGCACGCTGTCGTCCACGTACTGGGGCGAGGACGACGCCACGGGGCTGCGCGCCGCGGCGCCCGGCCGTCCTTTCCTGCTGAGATCTCCGCAGCCGCAGCGCCTCACGGTCGATCCGCTCCCCTTGGCGCATGCCGACGACGTCGAATGCCTGGCGTTCAACATCTATCTTCTCGGCCATGATTCGGTCGCCGACCAGGAAGTGTTCTTCACCCGGCGCGCCGACGGCAGGCACGACATCGACTGGCAGGGCCGCATCGCGCTGACCTACGCGGGTCAGGTCGAATTCCGGTACCGATTCCGGGCCCGGATATCCGGCGCCACACTCGAATACATTCGCTTTCCCGCGGAGATCTCGGCGGATCAAGCGCTGTGCCGGTTAGGCGCCGTGCTCGACGCTCCCGAGGAGTTCGAGCTGGGCCTGGTCGACGGGCAACCCGCGTGGGTTTCGAGGATCTCGGCCTGACCCGCCCGCGCGGATTTCATCGGCCGGTGGAATGACCGGGCAGAACGCAGACCGCGTCCAGGCCGAGGACGTGGTTGAGCCGGCCGAAAGCGAGCCATGAGCCGATGCTCATGCTCAGCTCGACCACTTCCGCCTGGCTGTAGCGGGCGAGCATCCGGCTCCAGAACTCTTCGTCGAGATTGTGGTGGTCGGTGGCGTAGCGTTCGGCGTATTCGGCGGCGAGCCGGGTGCGCTCGTCGAAGGCGTCGGTGGTCCGCCACTGCGTGACGGCCTCGGCGAATTCGGGCTCGACCTTCGTCCCGTCCCGCTCGGTACGCCAGTCCATGCAGAACAGGCAACCGTTGATCTGGGCGATGCGCAGCCTGGCCGCCTCGAATTCCCGGAGGCCGAGGGTGCTGTGCGAGTACACCGACAGTGAGAAGTTCGAAGCGGCGACGCCGATCCCGGGAACCATCTCACCCCACACATAGCCGATCGGATCCTTCCCCTCGGGAACGTCGATGATCATGGCTGCTTCCTTCCGAGTTTGCCGATCGCGGGGCGCAATGGGACCTCCAGTGCGTCATAGAGTCCGGGCTTCGCGGCGACCAGCCAATCGATGGCACCGACCAGGCGGCCGACCGCCGTGGCGTTCCCGCCTGAGGAACGGTTGCCTTCCTCGTCGGTCGCCTCGACGGTCACTTCGATGCGCGGGTGACCCTCGATGATCACCCGGTGCGCGCCCGCGCCGCCGTCGGCTGGCACGGGCCAGTCGGGGGCACAGGACGGATGGATGCGGGTGACATGCTCGATGACCAGACGCGGCTGACCCTCGACGATGCCTTGGACCTCGAAACGCACGGCGCCCTGCGTGCCCACCGCGAACTCCCCCATCGACGCCGTGGCGACGGTGGCGTCCAGGGCCCGCCGGTCCAGCGTCTCGCGGATCTCGTCGAGTTCGACGCCGAGCGCCCGTGCCATCAGCCGGATCTGCCCGCCCCACACCATGGCGGGCACCGACGGCGCGAGCATCGGCGGTTGATAGTCCATCGGCTGGCCCATGCCGACCAGGTAGCGCACCGAGTCCGGCTGGTCGTAGGTGGAATAGTCGAAGATCTCCTGGCAGCGGATCGTCTCGACCGTGCTGCCGAGCCCGCTGATCAGCAGGGGCAGCACGTCGTTGCCCCAACCGGGGTCGATGCCGGAGACGAACAGCGATCCGCCGCCCGCGGCGATCGCCTCCAGGACGGGATCGCGTACTTCCGGCGGGGCGTTGCGCGGGTCGTAGAGCGCGTACAGCGCTGGTGTGACCACCACGGCGCCCACGCGTAGTGCGCGCACGATGTCGGCGAGCGCGTCGTCGGGACGGATGTCGCCGGAGGCCGCGTAGACGACCGCGTCCGGGCGCGCATCGAGAACTCCGCCGATGTCGCCGGTGGCGGCGATACCGAGTTGTCGACCGAGTCCGCCGAGGTCGCCCGCGTCGCGACCGACCTTCGCCCGATCGTGCACCAGCACCCCGGTCAGGCGCAGCGCCGGATGGGCGTCGACGGCCCGGATGGCCGCGCGGCCGACATTGCCGGTGCCCCAGACCACCGTGGAGATCATCGATCGAGCGTAGCAAGCGCTTGGTCAGCCTTTTGGCATTCCGCGAAAGGCGCTCACGATTCCGATGTATCGGCTGTTCCGGATGCTGGGAAAGGATTCGGCCACCCTGGAACGCCGTGCCGCCGGGAACCGGTGACGCCGGCGTGCGCGGATAGGTCGGGCGCCCCGCCGCGCACCATTGGGAAAGGTGCGAACTCCCCGGTAGCGTTGCGCGCAGGGCATTACCCAGGGCCAGGGGTTTGCGGCGCAGTTCTGGTTCGCGGCTAGTACGGTATACCCGGCCGCCCGGCGCGGGGGCGGCGGTCGGGATCGGGTGGAAGGCGGGCGCGCGACAGTGAACGAGCGGTATTCGTCCTGGGCTGCCCGGAATACGCCCGAAGAGCTGCCGCTGGCCGCGCGTTACCAGAGCGCGGACCCGATCGTCTGGCACGGCAGCATGGTCTACCCGATGTACACCGAGCAAGTCGGCCCAGCGCCTACCACCGTCACCTTGACGATGATTTCCGCCGCGCCGCCCGCCGGACTGCGCGGGCTCGGGATGGGGCTGTCGGTCATCGACGGCTACCTGGACCTGCACGGGCGGTCCCTCGCCGGAGTCGACGCGTGGAGCGACGCGCTGGCCGCGGGCGTCAGCTTCGACGTCACGCCGACCGCGCCGGCGACTCTGGTGACCCTGACTCCGGTCTGGGTGGACGAATTCGGAACGCAGAAGTCCTGGACGGGTAACTACGGCATCGTCGTCGAGCACCGGCCCAACGGTCGCATCGTCCTGTGGTGCAGCATCGGCGAGGGACCGCCGAACTTCGCGAACCTGGTCGTGGAGGTGTCCACCGCTCCCACGGCCGTCGCACCCGAACCGCCGGCCCCACCCGCGACGTCCCCGACCAGCATGAGTTCGCCCGCCCCGCCGCCGGCCTCTTCGGCGGGCCCGCCGACCGCGCCGACCATGCCGGTCCCTCGTATCGACGCCGGACCCGCTCCGACCGAACCGGCAGCTTCCGTCGAGCAGCCTGCCGCCCATCCCCCCGCCGCCGGAAACGGCGTGAACGGGCAAGCTATGCAGAGCGGCCCGCCCCGCCGCCCCGGCAGTCTGTTCGTGAACTTACAGTCCTCCCGAGCAACCCCCGAAACCTCGCAGGCTTCTCTCGGCTCGCCGACACCGGACAACCCGAACCCGCTGCCGCGCCCACTCGTCGGACAGCCCGCGGCCGACGTCACGCACACCGGCCCCGACTCACTCGCCGCCGACGCCGCCTCCGGAACAGACGGCGAGTCCGCCTCGACCGGCTCGCGGCTACCGCACGAGCAGACCGGCCAATCCGCGCAACGCTCGGCGCCCGAGCGCCGGGCTGTGAACGGAAGATCCGCGCCGGACCCGTACGGCGCCTTCGGCCCTCCGGTCGCGCACACGCATCCGCCCGAAGACCCCGCGCGCCGTGGTTCCGGCCTGCTGATCGGCAACACGCCACCCGCACCGGAATTCCTTTCCCCCGCTACCACTCGGCCCGCCGCGAATGGTCCGCGCACCGATCCCGACCCCCTGGTCACGAACCCGTGGACCGCACCGGACGCGTTCAACGCTTTCGACTCGACCGGCACCCACACCGAATCCCCGGCAGAGACTTCGTCCTCTGACTCCGATTCTCCGCTAGCGCAACCTCATCCCGCCCCGCACTCCCCGGGCTCCGCCGCTGCGAACAATTCGCCCACCGATTGCGAGCCCCTGGTCACGAACCCGTGGACCGCACCGGAGGCATCTCGCGCTTTCGACCCGACCGGCACCCCCACCCGGTCCCCGGCGGAAGCCTCGCTTCCCGACTCCGGACCACCACCAGCGCAGCCACGCTCCGCCCCCGAGGTCTCGAACTCACCCGCCGCTCCGCAGGCGCCGCACTCACCGCCCCCAGAGCACCCTGCCGACGATCCCAGCGCACTGGTCACGCAGACCCTTCCGATGCCGAGTACGCCGGTCGCAGCGTCGAGCATTCAGGTTCACACCACCGCATCGGCGTTGGACAAACCGGTGCGACCCGCCGAAAGATCCTCGACTGTAGGTGCATCGCCGCGAGCGAGCGAGCCGGGACAGTCGGGCGATCCCGGCTATCGCGGCGCGCTCTACGACCTCGGCGTCGCGATGTACCGCCGTGGCGAGGAAGAACAAGCATGCGAACTGTGGGCGCAGGCCTCCGAAGCCGGACATGCCGGGGCGGCATACGAACTCGGCATGGTACGACTACGGCGTGGCGATCCCGTCGGAGCCGAATCCTGGTGGCGCACCGCCGCCGACCGCCGCGAACCTCGCGCCATCGCCGAACTCGCCGATCTGCTCGACCAGCTGGGCAAGCACGCGGAGGCCAAATCCTGGCGGGCCTACGCCGCCGAGCAGCACGAGGCGGACGCGGTGGATCAGCCGACCTCCCGCTGAGCCACGCGCGAGGGGGTCCGGCACAGCGCCGGAACCGACCCGACCGGGAAAACAAGTGGCATACGGATAGACCGATGACGTACGTTGCGGGGCATGTGCGGCAGTCCTGGTGCGAACGGAGCGTGCGCGGTCGGCGCGTATTACATCCGGCTGCGTACGGAGGCCTGGGCTCTGCCGGCGCACCGTATCGCTCCGATCTCCTGATCCGTTGAGCGCAATCCGCGACGGCGGCCGGTAACCGGTCGCCGGTCTCCACGTGCCCTGGCATGGGTCCGGGCGAATCACCCTTCCTGATTCGACCACTCCGTTCGGAGGACACCCATGTCCCGCCATCGTTCCCTTTCACATGCCCGCGACAGCGGCAGCCACCCCGCGACCACCCGCAAACGGCTGTCGCAGAACTTCCTCATCGATGCCGGCGTCGCCCGGCTGATCGTGCGCGCCTCGGGCGTTACCGCCGACGATCTCGTCCTCGAGATCGGCCCCGGCGACGGCATGCTGACCAGGCAATTGCTGGCTGCGGCCGGCCGGGTCCATGCCTACGAGAAGGATCCGCGCTACGCGACCCTGCTGCGCCGCCGCTACGCGGACGATCCGCGAATTCGGTTGTACCAGGGTGATTTCCGAGAAGCGCGCCCGCCACGGGAGCCGTTCGCGGTCGTTGCCAACGTGCCGTTCGCCATCACCACCGACATCGTGCGCTGGTGTCTGGCCGCGCGAGGACTCACCTCCGCGACCCTGCTCACCCAGCTCGAGTTCGCCCGTAAGCACTCCGGCTACTACGGCCGGTGGACCAAACTCACCGTGGGCCACTGGCCGACGACAGCGATCCGACTCGGCGCACAGGTCGGCAGGCATAGCTTCCACCCCGTTCCGCAGGTCGACACCGCCATCCTGCGGTTGCGCACCCGGCCCGATCCGCTGCTGCCGGGCGAGCAGATCGGTGAGTACCGCAACGTGGTCGAATTGGGTTTCTCCGGAGTCGGGGGCAGCCTGGCCGCCTCGTTGCGGCGGGAATTCCCCTCCCGAGCCGTACGCCGCGCCTGCGATAAGGCCGGAGTATCACTCGAACAACCGGTCGGACTGGTCTCCCCGGATCGCTGGCTGACCCTGTATCGCGCGCTGCGGGCCTGACCGGAAACCGAACTCGCTACAGAAACGTATCGGATACATTCATGCACCGAAGACGAGGACAGGAGCACCGTGACCAACTTCGGCGACTACCAGAACGAGATCTACTTCCAGGGCCTCGGAGGTGTCCTGCCCGACCTGCCGATGACGTATGCCGACCTGGAAGCGAAGGCCCGGGCGGCACTGCCACCGGCGATCTGGTCGTATGTGGCGGGAGGGGCGGGCGACGAGCTCACCCAGCGCGCCAACGTCACGGCTTTCGAGAAACTGGGCCTCATCCCTCGCATGCTGCGCGCGAGCAAGACACGGGACCTCTCCATCGAACTGTTCGGCATGACGCTGCCGACGCCGATCTTCCTCGCCCCGGTCGGCGTGATCGGCTTGTGCGCTCAGGACGGGCACGGTGACATCGCCACGGCGAAGGCCGCCGCGCGCACCGGTGTCCCGATGGTCGCCTCCACCCTCACCGTCGATCCGCTGGAGGACGTGGCGGCGCAGTTCGGCGACACCCCCGGGATGTTCCAGCTCTATACCCCGACCAACCGCGACCTCGCACAAAGCCTGGTCCGGCGAGCCGAGGCCGCGGGTTTCAGAGCCATCGTGGTCACCTTGGACACCTGGGTGCCCGGCTGGCGCCCCCGTGACCTGGCGGTATCGAACTTTCCGCAGCTGCGAGGACACTGCCTGGCCAATTACTTCAGTGATCCGGTGTTCCGCGCCCTGCTGCCCAGCCCGCCCGAACAAGACCCGAAAACCGCCATCCTCACTTGGATCTCCCTGTTCGGCAACGCGCTGACGTGGGATGACCTGGCGTGGCTACGCTCGCTGACGGACCTGCCGCTGGTCCTCGAGGGCATCTGTCATCCCGACGACGCGCGGCGAGCCAAGGACGCGGGCGTCGACGGCATCTACTGCTCGAATCACGGCGGCAGGCAGGCCAACGGCGGCATCCCGGCGATCGAGCATCTCCCGGAGGTGGTGGCGGCGGCCGACGGCCTGCCGGTGCTTTTCGACTCCGGCGTCCGCACCGGCGCCGACATCGTCAAAGCGCTGGCGCTCGGGGCGACGGCCGTCGGCATCGGGCGGCCCTACCCGTACGGACTCGCCCTCGGCGGCGTCGACGGCCTCGTGCACGTGGTTCGTTCGCTGCTGGCCGAGGCGGATCTGCTCATGGCGGTCGACGGGTACCCCACGATTGCCGACCTGACTCCGGAAGCGATCCGGCGGCTCGCCTGACCGGCGCGCCTACGGACGCTCGTGTCCCGCGAAACGCCACGAGCGTGTGACCCGCCCACTGGTCGGGTGGGTCACACGCTCGCGGCGGCGGCCCTCGATCAGGCCGACAGCGGCGTGAAGTCGCGGCTGCCGATGTAAGCCGGTCGCGGCGCGGGCGCGGCGAACGGCTCCACCAGCGTGTTGTGCACGCTGTTGAACACCACGAAGATGTTCGATCGGGGGAACGGAGTGATGTTGTTCGACGACCCGTGCATCAAATTGGAGTCGAACAGCAGCGCCGAGCCCGCCCGGCCGGTGAACTGGCTGATCCCGTACCGGTTCGCCAGCGCGGTGATGTCGTCGGTCGTCGGCACGCCGATCTCCTGCTCCTGCAACGACTCCCGATAGTGCTCGGCCGGTGTGCTGCCCAGGCACGGCACGAAAGTGTGGTGCGAGCCCGGCATCACCATGAGGCTGCCGTTGATCGGGTAGTTGTCGGTCAGCGCGATCGACAGGCTCACCGCGCGCGGAGCGGGCATACCGTCCTCGGCGTGCCAGGTCTCGAAATCGGAGTGCCAGTAGAAACCGGTGCCGCGGAAGCCGGGCATGTAGTTCACCCGGCTCTGATGCACGTACACCTGCGATCCCAGCACTTGCTCGGCCAAACGGAGCACCCGCGGCTGACGCACCAGTTCGTCGATCGCCGCGCTGAGCTTGTGCACTTCGAAGACCGAGCGCACCCGGTTCGACGACTTCTCCACGATCACCCGGTCGTCGTCGCGCAGGTCCGGGTCGTTCGCGAGCCTGCTGATCTCACCGCTGAACTCGGTCACCTCGTCGGGCGTGAGCAGCTGGTCCAGGATGGCGAACCCGTCGGCGTCGAACGAGGCGAGTTCCGGGCTCTCGATCTCCCCCCACACCGCGGGGTCGGCACGCTCCAAGTGCGGAGCGGCCGCACCGAGACGGGTCGGGTAGCGATCGTAGCGAGCCGTCTCGAGCGGGGCTTCGGTCTGCTGCAGAACCATTGGTGTTCTCAACCTCCGATCGTCGCGGCGGCGACCAGCGGGTAGACGCCGTTGCTGTCGTGAACCTCCTGCCCGGTGACCGGCGGGTTGAACACGCACATCATCCGCATCGTGGTGCGCACCTCCAGGCGATGACGTTCGTGTCCGTCGAGCAGGTACATCGAGCCGGGAGCGAGTTCGTATTCGACGCCGTTGTCCAGATCCGTCAGCGTGCCCGTGCCTTCGATGAGCCACACCGCTTCCACGTGGTGCACATAGTGGAACTCGTGCACCGTCCCCGCGTCAATGGTGGTCTCGTGGAAGGAGAAGCCGACGCCGTCGCCGCCGAGGACGATGCGCTTGCTGCGCCAGCCCTCGCCTGCCACGTCACGCTCGGTGCCGGTGATCTCCGCGGTCGTGCGCACGATCATGCGATCGCCCCCATCCCGCCGCACACCGACTCGACCGCCCCGCTGAGGATGTGCAGGCCCTGGTCGAGTTCCTGCTCGGTGACCGTCAGCGGCGGCAGCAGCTTCACCACCTCGTCGGTGGAGCCGGAGGTCTCCACCAGCAAACCGCGCTCGAAGGCGATCTGGCACACCTTGCCCGCCTGCGAGGGATCGTCGAACACCACGCCCTGCACCAAGCCGCGGCCGCGGGTCGAGACGCCAGGGAAGTATCCGGCCAGCTCACTCAAGGTACGGGCGATCTTCTCGCCCTTGGCCTTGGTCGCGGTCTGCAACGCGTCATCGGACCAGTAGTGGCGCAGCGCGGTCGTCGCCGTGACGAAAGCGGGGTTGTTGCCACGGAAGGTGCCGTTGTGCTCACCCGGCGACCACTCGTCCAGTTCCGGCTTGAACAGCACCAGGGCCATCGGCAAGCCGTAACCGCCGATCGACTTCGACAACGTCACGATGTCGGGCGTGATGCCCGCGATCTCGAAGGAGAAGAACGGGCCGGTACGGCCGCAACCCATCTGCACGTCGTCGACGATCAGCAGGATCTCCCGATCGGCGCACAGACCGGCGAGGTGACGCAGCCACTCCGCGCGGGCGACGTTGACGCCGCCCTCGCCCTGCACGGTCTCCACGATCACCGCGGCGGGGCGGTCGAAGCCGGAGGACGTGTCGTCGAGCACCTTCTCCATCCACTGGAAGTCGGCGGTGGTGCCGTCGAAGTAACCGTCGTAGGGCATGTGCGCGGCGTGCACCAGCGGCACGCCCGCGCCCGCGCGCTTGGCCGCGTTGCCGGTGACCGACAGCGCGCCGAGGGTCATGCCGTGAAAAGCGTTGGTGAAACTGACGATGGTCTCGCGACCGGTGACTTTGCGCGCCAGTTTGAGCGCGGCTTCGACCGCGTTGGCTCCGGTCGGGCCGGGGAACTGGACCTTGTAGTCCATCCCGCGCGGGGTGAAGAGGGTGTCGCGCAACGTCTCCAGCAGTTCCCGCTTGGCCACGGTCGACATGTCCAGGCCGTGGGTGATGCCGTCACCGGCGATGTAGTCCAGCAGCGAGCGCTTGAGCACGTCGTTGTTGTGGCCGTAGTTGAGCGCACCGGCGCCCGCGAAGAAGTCCAGGTAGTCCTTGCCTTCCTCATCGCGCAGCCAGCTGCCCTTCGCCGTGGTGAACACGGTGGGCCAGGCGCGGCAATAACCGCGCACGTTCGACTCCAGGCTCTCGAAAACGGTGGTGTCGGCGTTGATCATCGGTGATCCTCCTCGGTGGTACGGGCGGTCGGGGCGATGCGATACAGGTCTTCGGGTGCGTGGTTGTCGGGGAAGACACCGGCGTCGAACAGAGGCCGCTTGGTCATGTCCGCTCCCCTCGCCCGCGCCACCGACGTGAACAGCGCGATGGAACCGGCATTGTCCGGCGAGATGGTCGTTTCGAGAACCGAAACACCCTGGGCCGACACACTGTTGAGCAGGGTGTGCAGCAACTCGGCGCCGATGCCGCGGCCGCGCTGCGAACGGTCCACCGCGATCTGCCAGACAAAGACGGTGTCGGGCGCCTGCGGGCGGACGAATCCGATCACGTAGCCCACGACGCGGCCGTCCGACTCGGCGACCACCGAGGTGCCGGCGAAATCGCGGCACCACAGCAGGTACGCGTAGCTCGAATTGACGTCGAGCACCGCGGAATCCTTGGCGATTCGCCACATCGGAGCGCCGTCGCCCAAACGAGGCGTGCGCAGGACCACGGCTGGTCCGGCGCCTTTCCGGGACGGCGTGGCTCCCAGGGCGGCCGCGGCCTTGTCGACGCGCGATCGCTCGATCTCCGCTGGGGACAGGGTTGGCAGTGACATACAACTCCTCGTCGATCAGCAGTACTTATCCAGGCTTACGAAGCGACTTTGAGGTGAACCAGTCGACTTCTTTACGGTCGTATTACGGATTGATGTCGCCGAGCCGGGGCAGCCGCACGACGAATCGCGCGCCCCCGCCCGGTCGGTCGGTGCAGTCCACCCGGCCGCCGTGGGTGGCGACCGTCTCGGCGACCAACGCCAGGCCGATGCCCGTGCCCCCGGGCGAGCGCCGACCGCTGCGGGCGGTCGCGAATCGCTCGAAGATCCGGCTCCGGTCCGCGGGCGCGACACCGGGACCCGCGTCGTCGACGGTGAGCACCGCCTCGGTGCCGTCCCGGTCCACGGTGACCGCGACCACACCGCCGCCGTGCCGGTCGGCGTTGTGCAGCAGGTTGGCCACCGCGCGTTCCAACTCCACTTTGCGGCCGCGCACGGTGACGTCCTGGCGCACCGTGAGCAGCTCGCCCGGGTAGCGACGATCGGACAGCGTGTGGACCAGCAGGTCGCGCACCGACAGCGGCTCGGCGTCGCCGTGGTGCATGCCCGCTTCCACCCGCGCGAGCGCGAGCAGATCATCGAGCAGCTTGCGCAGGTGCTCGATCTCGGCGGTGACCAAGCCGAGCGCCCGCTGTGAACGTTCCGGCAGGTCGGTGCGGTGCCGGTTGAGCACGTCGACGCTGGCCATCAGGGTGGTCAGCGGCGTGCGCAGCTCGTGGCTGACGTCGCCGAAGAGCCGGTGTTCGCGCTCGATGCGCCGTTGCAGCGAGTCCACCATCGTGTTGAACGACTCGACGGTGATGGCCAGGTCCTGGTCACCGGTCGCGGGCAACCGCTGACCGAGGTCGCCGGAGGCGATCCGCGCGGCGGTGCCCGCCAGCTGGTGCAGCGGGGTCAGCACCCGCCTGCTCGCCCACCAGCCGACCGCCGCGCCGATCAGGGTGACCACGACGGCGCAGCCGATCAGTACGTTGCGCAGCAGATCGAGATCGGCGTTGAGATCTCCCGGTGACGCGCTGCCGGCGTGCGGTCGCTGCGCTTCCAGATAGCTGCGGCTGATCACGAACACCGAGACGACCATCACCAGTGACATCAGCGCGGCGATCGTCGCGAAAGCGGCGGTCACCCGAGCGCGCAGGCTCCAAGCGTTCGGACTCCAGCGTTCGGCGTCGATCCAGCGCTCAGCGCCGGACATCGAGGCGGTAGCCGAGCCCGCGCACCGTCACCACGATGCGTGGATCGGACGGATCCCGTTCGATCTTCGTGCGCAACCGCCGCATGTGCACGTCCACGATGCGCTCGTCGCCGAAAAACCCACGGTCCCAGACACGTTCGAGCAGCACCGTGCGGCTGAGCACCCGGCCCGGCGACTCGGCGAGTTCACACAGCAGACGGAATTCGGTGAGCGTCAGCCGGATCTCCTCGTCGCCGCGGCGTACTACGCCACTGTCGCGAGCGAGCACCAGCGGAGCCGTGTCATCGGCCTCGAGCACCACTTCCTGCGGCGTCTCGCGTTCGGCGGTGAGCCGCGAACGGCGGCGAACCGCGCGCATGCGAGCGGTGATCTCCTTGATCTCGAACGGCTTGGTGACGAAATCGTCGGCGCCGGCCTCCAGCGCGGCCACCACGTCGTGCGTGTCGTCGCGGGCGCTGACCACGATGATCGGGACGTCGTGGTCGCGGCGGATCTCCCGGATACATTCGAATCCGTCCATGCCACCGAGCATCAGATCGACGATCATCACGTCGGGAACACCGTTGCTACGCAGATGGGTGAGCGCGTCCTCGGCTTCCTCCGCTTCGTCGACGTCGTATCCCTCGTCCTCCATGGCCAGCCGTAACGCACCACGGACCCGGTCGTCGTCTTCCACGATCATCAGGTTTGCGCTCAAGACCTTATCCCTTGCAGACATGCGAAAGCGCGTCACGATGCGGACAACCGCATCCCCATACCGACGCGACCTTCCGCTTTTCGAGCAACCTTGCTCGGCTCCGAGTACCCGCGGCGCTGGGCCGGTAAACGTTCGGCAGACCGCTGCGGGCCCCTTGGTTCGGCTCTCGACGCTATACGGCGCGGTCGCTCGGTAGGGAACGGGGCACCGGCGCTGCTCGGTGTTCCGGCATTGCAGAGATTGCGCCCGGCAGCATCCATCTCATGAAAAATGCTCAGCGACATGGTCTTTCGTTGACACAATCGGACGCTTCCCCGCCCGCGCGAACCGAAGGACCGATAACCGAACTCACAACGCTGCCGTGCCGTGCGTCACATATCAGGGATGCTCCGGTCGCGGATACTCAACGGTGATCGGTCTCACGCGGTTTCCAGCGGATCACCGGCTATCGCGGGGGCTCCAGACGGTTGAAGTTGCTCGGCGGGCCTTCGGAGCCACGCTCCTGATACCAGAAGCGCAATCTCCGCGCATCGAACGTGGCGAACCACTCATCCCATCCGACCCTGCGCAGTACGGCGCCCCCGTACCCGGGGAAGTCGAACCGCAGCACGCCGAGCCGTCCGTCGTACTCGCTGCCCGGAACGGTCGCGGGCCGGGCGCCGCGCTGTTCGGCCCAGCGGCGGATGACGTCGTGATTCCTGGTGACGGAAATCCCCTCGGTCTGGGTCGGCGCCCCTGAGCCACCCGATCCGAACCACGGATTACGGGTGCCTGGGCAGCGCTGGTCGGTCATGACGAGCTCCTCGAGCCATCGGCATCTGTTGTCCGGCTCCTGTCTGACTACCCGTGGGGCATATTCCGCAAACTGCCCGGCCGCACCGCCGGCAGCGTGAGCGCCGGCCCGGTTCGGCAAGCGAACGATGGGTAACCCCGCCGATGACCGGCCGGATCGCGGCGTCTTCGCCGCGGCGCAGGCCGATCGACGAAAGAGGAGGAGTTCGCATGCCCAGCGCCGACGCGGCACAGACGGTCCGGCCCACGCCCGAGCCCGAACCGGTGCCGCCTACACCCGAGCCGGACCCGGTGCCGCCCATTCCCGAGCCGGACCCGGTGCCGCCGATCCCCGAGCCGGACCCCGTTCCGGATCCGAATCCCGTTACGCCGAAACCCGATCCAATGCCACCTGTCCCCGGCCCGGCGCCGCGTCCACCGATGCCCGGTCCGTCGCCGGCCCCTCCGCTGCCCGACCCCGGCCGCCCAGCGCCGGACCCGGGACTGCCAGGCCCGTCGCCGGACCCGGCCCCGCCGAACCCGGTGTAGGAGGCCCGATTTCAATTCCGCAGCAGTTCGGTTCCGCGGCGGTTCAGTCCCGCAGCGCCTGCTCGCGCAACGAGTTCAACGTCCTGGAGAGAATGCGCGAGACGTGCATCTGCGACACCCCGAGCCGCTCGGCGATCTGGTTCTGCGTCAACGACTCGAAGAACCGCATGATCAGCACTTGGCGCTCGCGTTCGGGCAGCTCGCCGAGCAGCGGTTTCACCGCCATGACGTCCTCGACCAAGTGATAGGAGGGCTCTTCGGTGCCGAGGCTGTCCAGCAGCGGCTGCGGGACGCTCTCGGCGTCCTCGCCCGCGACCGCGTCGATGGACGAGGACTGGTAGGCGTTGCCCGCGATCAGAGCCTGGGTCACCTCGACCAGATCGACCTCCAGCTCCGTGGCGATCTCCCTCGCGCGCGGCATCCGGCCCAGTCGCTGCGACAGCGTCTCGATGGTCGGACCGATGCTCAGCTGGATCTCCTTGGTCCGGCGCGGCACCCGAACGGCCCAGGTGTTGTCCCGGAAATGCCGCCGGACCTCGCCCATGATGGTGGGCACCGCGAAGGAGAGGAACGACGACCCGCGCGAAACGTCGAAACGGTCCGCGGCCTGCACCAGCCCCAGTCGCGCGACCTGCAGCAGATCGTCGAAGTTCTCGCCGCGGCCGGAGAACTTGCGGGCGATGTGCTCGGCCAGCGGCAGGCATCGCTCGATCAACTCCTGCCGCAGAGCCTCCCGGCGCGGATCGCCGGGACCCAGAGCGGCGATCTTCTCGAACAGCGGCTCGATGTTGTCGTAGGAGTCTCCCCGCGACCTCGGCTCACCCGCCATTCGGGGCACCCCGCACCCAGCTGAAGTCGATCACCGTGGGGTATCCGCCCAGCACGCTGTCGTAGGAGCCCTGCGCGGCGGCGATCGAGTCGGTCAGCGTCCGCACGATGTGCCAGCCGAACCCGGCGTGGCCGACCACCGACTCGGTCGCCGCGACCGAGGACACGTGCACGAACATCTTGTCGGTGTCGTAGGTGAACTCGCAGTCGATCATCGAGCCGGGCGCCGCGTCGAGAATGAGCGAGGTCGCCACCTCGTCGAGCGCCAACCGGATGTCGGTCACCTCGTCCAGGGCGAAGTCGGCGATGAGGGCGACGGTCTCGGCGAGCGCGCGCAACATGGTCAGCTGTTCCAGTCGGGCGGGCACCCGTACGCCGACTGTCGTCGTGTCGGTAAAGGATCGGGAAGTCCACTCCCCCATTGCCCATCACCACCTTGTCCTCACAGCCACTCCACTGTGGCCTGGATACCGCTGCGGGTTCTCCTCCAGCCACCGAAACACCGCAGGCGCCGCGGACTGTGGACCAGAAAGACCGCCGCGTTCCTCGTCGGAGGACGTACCCGCCGAGGCCGGATCGAAACGCGGATCAGTCGGCGTCGAGCCGCTCGTGTGCGGTGAGCAACAGATGGTCGAATTCGGTCCGCAGCCCTATCGTGACGCCCTCCAGGCCGGGCAGATCGGCGACCAGGCGCGCGGCCAGCCTGCGCAATTTGACATTGGTTTCCTGCGACCGCCAGCTCAGCACCCGGAACGCCTGCTCGGGCCCCACCCCGTAGATCACCATGAGCGCGCCCTTGGCCTGTTCGATGACCGCGCGAGCGGCGTACAGCTCGGGGAGCGCGCCGTCCAGCGTCTCCTGCCGGTGCTCCTCGAGGGTGTCGGTGACGTCGATGTAGTACCCGGAGGTGCCGACCGCCCGGCCCGCCTCGTCGACCATCCGATCGGCCACCAGGATCACATGGTGCACGCTGCCCGCGGTGTCGATGATGCGGTGGCGGCTGGAGAACGGCTCGGCGTCCGCGACCGACCGCGCCAATGCGCTGGCCACCGCGGCGCGATCGTCGGGGTGTTTGTGCGTCAGCAGCAACTCCGTCGTCGGCGTCACCGCTCCCGGTGCGTAACCGTGCATCGCCGCGACCTCGTCCGACCATTCCCATCGCTGGTCGGCGAACCAGAACCGGAAACCGCCGACATTCTGCGGCGTTCCCCTACCGATCACCCCGTCCAGCGCGAAGGCGTCCTCGGGCTGAACCGACCTACTCTCACTCACCGCTGAAGTATCCGATGCCGGCGCGCCCGATGTGACCGGATCCGGCAGGTCACACCGGTCGGCACGGACCTCTCGCGGGCGGCCCGCTCAGGCGTCCAGGGCCGCCCGCATGGACGTGTAGCGCGGGAACATCGACCGCACGCCGGTCACCTCGAGTGCCCGCTCCACTCCCGGTCCGCCCGCGACGACGCGTAGATCCGGACGGCCCAGCCCGTCTCCGCGCAGCGCGCCGAGCCGCGCGGCCGCGCGCAGACTCATGAACCTCGCCGCCCGCAGATCGATCACCACGGCGTCGCACGGTGACTGCAACGCACGGTCGACCGTCTCGAAGAACTCGGCCGACACGGCGGCGTCCAACTCGCCTTCGACTCGGACCACGACGCATTCGCGACGGCGATCCACCCGCTGCGCCCACAACCGGTTGTCCCGACGACGTCCCGGTCCCGAACCATTGAGATGCACACCTTCGGCGTGCTCCCGTAGCAGAGAAATGGCAGACAAGTCGAACCTCCCGAGTAGGGGGTATCCAGTCCTCCGCGGCGGCTGGGGGCGAGGGCGGCGCGAACGCGAATCGGTTGCCGTGCCGTCCCATCGACCGGCTGCGCCGAAAGCGTCGAACCGGGGTCGGCTGTGATCTCAACCTTCCTACAGTGTGGCACGGTCGCCCCGTTCCCGACAGCGTTCGGTAGGAGAACGTGACCCCGCCAGAACGCCCCTCACCGGCACTAACCGACCGTCCGGCCGGCGAGGCGACCGCTGACGTGGGGTTTCATCGGGCCACGTCCGGGCATACCCCAACATATCCCCCGAACGTCACGCGATGCCGGTCGTAGGGCAGTCGCGCGCATTCGCGCGTCCCGGATGACGCCCACGACGAGAACGGAGCACCCGGTGAAGATTGCCATGGTTTCCGAAGACGCCAGCCCCCTCGCCGAGAAGAGTCCCGCCGACGGGGGCGGTCGCGGCCAGTACGTAGCCGAACTTTCGGCGGCGTACGTGCGACGTGGGCACGAGGTGACGGTCTATACCCGCCGCACCAGTGCGCGTGCCCCCGCCGAGCTGGTCGCCGCGGGCGGATTTCGGGTGGTGCACGTCGAGGCCGGACCCCCCACACCGCTGCCGATCGATCGGACACTGCCTTACCTGGGAGACTTCGGCACGTTCCTGCGGAAGCACTGGGCCGCCGAACAACCGGACATCGCGCACGCGCACTACTGGAAGTCCGGGCTCGCCGCCGAGTTGGCGTCGCGCGCGCACGGCATACCGGTGGTGCTGACCTTCCACGGGCTCGGCACCGTCCAGCGGCGCTGCGAAGGTCTCGCCGATCCGAGCCCCCGTTCGCGCATCCGTTTCGAGCGGCTCATCGCGACGCGGGCGGCGCACGTGGTGGCGACGTGCTCCGACGAGGTCGCGGAGCTGGCCAGGATGGGAGTGCCCCGGTTCCGGATCTCGATCGTGCCGTGCGGTGTGGACCTCACCACGTTCACCCCGGAAGGCCCGACCGCCGATCGGCACGCCACGCACCGATTGCTCGCGTCCGGAGAGTTGGCGCGGCGCAGCGGATTCGACCCGGTCATCAAGGCGCTGCCGGACCTCCCGGACACCGAACTGGTGATCGTCGGCGGCCCCGCCGCCGACGACGAAGACGACGCCGAAGGTCGCCGCCTGCGCCGCCTCGCTTCCGATCATGGTGTGCGAGAACGACTTCGGCTGGCCGGGCCGGTGGGGCGGCCGATGTTGCCGCGACTGTATCGCTCCGCCGACGCCGTGCTGTGCACCCCGTGGTACGAGCCGTTCGGCAGAGTGGCGCTGGAAGCGATGGCGTGCGGGAAGCCGGTGGTCGCCACGCCAGTCGGTGGCCTGCTCGACACGGTGGTCGACGGCGTCACCGGCCGATTCGTCGCCCCACCCGAACCCGACGCGATCGTACGGGCGGTGCAACCGCTGCTCACGGACTCGACGCTGCGCGACACCTGGGGCGCCGCGGGCTATCAGCGAACCGCGGGCCGCAACTCCTGGGATCGGGTCGCGGCCGAAACGCTCAGCGCCTATCACCGCGGCGCACCGGCCCGGGCAGGCGAAGTCGTCTCCTGGGCCCGGTGAATCAACTGTCGTCGGCTCGGGCCTGCGCGGACGCGGCACGCCAACGCCACGGGGCCACCAGCCACGTCCACAGGAACAGCATGACGGTGGCGACGCCCGTGGCTACCGCCGCGGCAGTCCCCGTCACGTAGTCCACGACGAGGATCACCGCGCCGATCAACGCGACGCCGAGCAATGCGACGCCTGCCATCGCGTAGCGGTGCGCCGCGGCGACGACGTTGCCCAGGCGGTGCCGCCTGAACAGGATGCGATGCCACGACACCGGCGCGATCAGGAAGACCGTCGCGCCGACGGCGGCGGCCAGGGTGACGATGTACAGCGCCCGCATGCCCGTCGACAGGGTGGCGAAGGCCGCCTGGAACGGCAGCACCAACAATGCCCCGAAGAGGAATTGCACACCGGTCTGCACGACGCGCAATTCCTGGATCAGGCTGGCCCAGTTCCGATCGAGCCGTTCGAGTTCGGTCTCGCCACGCGCGCGGCGTGCCCAGTCACCGTCGTCATTCCCGGGCACGCGCTGCCTCCCGGCGATTGCGTTTCATGATCGCCTCGACGAGTTCGTCCTTGGTCATGCGCGAGCGGCCCGGGATGTTCAGCCGCCGGGCGATCTCCAGCAGATGCTCCTTCGACGCGTTGGCGTCGACGCCTTCGGCCGTCTCACCCCGCGCGTCCGGACCGCCACTTTCCGCGCGTTCGTCCGAGGGACCGCGGTGCGGCTTGGGCTCCCAATGGTCGCCGACTCGCTCGTAGCTGTGTTTCAGCGCGGCATAGGCGACGCGGTATGCGCGCTGCTCGTCGCCGTCGTATTGCTCGAGCGCGGCATCGTGCGCCGCGGCGAAGGTGCGCTGCGCCTTGGCCTCCGACCGCCGCAGAGTGCTCGGCAACTCGGACTTCTCGACGTCGCCGCGTGCTGTGGTCTTGGGCATGTGCCGCTCCCTTCCGTCCCGGAGCCGGTGCCGTGAGCAGGATGGTCGAAAGCCCGGTGCTGACGACGCGTGCGGGCACTTCGGATATCCGGTCGCATACCCGGTGAAACGTCGATTAACCCGGCGTCTGCCGGGTACCACCGTTGCATGGCTGTTACCACCGACCAGTTGCTGCATGCGCTCACCCGCACGGTGAACGCCTTGGCGGCGACAGATATCCGGTTCGCGGTGGCAGGCGGCTGTGCGGTCTACGCGCGTGGCGGCCCGGCTTCCCAGCACGACGTCGACATATTCGTCAAACCGGAGGACAGTGCGCGGGCGATCCACACGCTGGCGCGGGCGGGCCTGCGAGTGTGCGACCCACCGGAGAACTGGCTGCGCAAGGTCTATGCCGACGACATCCTCGTCGACGTGATCCACCGCCCGAACGACCGTGATGTGACCGACGAACTGCTCGACCGCGCCACGGTGATGCGGATCGGGCCGGCCAAAGCGCCGGTGATCAGCGGCACCGACCTCATGGTGGACAAGATGCTGGTGTTCGACGCGCACCGCCTGGACCTGAGCCCGATCCTGCACATCGCGCGTGACCTGCGGGAACAAGTGGACTGGGAAGCGGTGCGCGAGCAGACCAAGGCCTCGCCCTACGCGCGGGCGTTCATCGGCCTGCTGGACGATCTCGGCATCACCCGCACCGGAAAGGTGGAGTAGATGGAGCAGCCGCAATACCTGGTCGCACGATTGCGCCGGGCGCTGGCCGAGGACCCCCGCACCGCGGAACTCGGTGTGCAGGTGACCATTCGCGGCGACGTCGTGGTGCTCGGCGGCGAGGTGAGCAGCGAACAACGCAAACAGCAGATGGAAACCGTCGTACGAGAGCAGCTTCCGCACGCGCGGATCCACAACGACGTCCATGTCACCCGTCCCGCGGCGCCTGTCGACACCGAGACGCTGGAGCAGGACGGATCCGAAAGGAGTTGAGCGGCATGCGGATAGCCGCGGTCGGCGACGTACATCTGGGCGTGGATTCGGGCGGGCAATGGCGGCCCGCCCTCGACGGGCTCGCCGCGCGAGCCGACGTGCTGCTGCTGGCGGGCGACCTGACGCGCCACGGCACCGTCGACGAAGCGAGGGTCGTCGCGGCGGAGTTCGCCGACTTGGGCGTGCCGGTCGTCGCCGTCCTCGGCAATCACGACTATCACGGCGACGCCGAGCACGAGATCACCGCCGTGCTGACCGACCGTGGCATCACGGTCCTGGAAGGGACTTCGGTGACGCTGAACGTAGACGGCAGCACGCTGGGGGTGGCGGGCACAAAGGGGTTCGGCGGCGGCTTCGCGGGCAAATGCGCGAGCGTCTTCGGCGAACCCCTGATGCGCGAATTCGCCGCGCACACCGTGGACGTGGCTGCCGCACTCGGCGACGCGCTCGCCGCGTTGGACACCGACTTCACCGTGGCGCTCACGCACTATTCCCCCATCAGCGACACGCTGCACGGCGAGCCGAGGGAGATCTATCCGTTCCTCGGTTCCTACCTGCTCGGCGAGGCGATCGATGAACACGGCGCCGATCTGGCGCTGCACGGTCACGCGCACGCAGGCGCCGAGCGCGGCACGACGCCGGGCGGCATCCGGGTGCGCAATGTCGCCCAGCCGGTGATCCGAGCGGCGTACGCGGTCTACGACCTGCACCCGGCCGCGGTCTGAGACATATCGGGCTCAGAAGTCGGTGGAGATCGCCTCCACCGTGCTCCCGGACTGCTCGTTGTCGACGGTGGTGGCCACGTCGGCCTGCGAGATGATGCCGACCAGCCGGCCCTGCTCCAGCACCGGCACGCGGCGTACCTGATGCTGCGACATCACCGACATGACCTTGCGCACGTCGTCGTCGGCGTCCACGGTGACCAGCTCCCCACCGAGCTCGCCCGCGTCGACCCCGAGCGGGTCCTTGCGCTGGGCGATCACCTTGACGACGATGTCGCGGTCGGTGAGCATTCCCTTCAGCTTGTCGTCTTCGCCGCAGATGGGCAAGGCGCCGACATTCAACTCCGCCATGCGCTGCGCGGCCGCTACCACCGTGTCGCTGGACCGGACGCATTCCACGTTCGGCGTCATGATGTCCCGTGCTGTTGTCATCGGGGTCCTCCTGGGACTTCTCTCGAGTACGAGCGCCCAGAATCGGGCGACTCGCTGACGTCGTACCCCCGTTTCGGATGGGCTAACGCGGGCATTCGACCGGTATGGCCGCCTCGGCCGGCCCGACGCGAACGTCCGGGCCCGGGGCCGCCCGCGCATCGAAAATCGTTGTCGCTCAGTAGAAAGGAGCTCCGATGCTGCCAGCACCGAACGAGCCGACCGCAGGATCCGGCCCCGGAGAGCAGCACCCACCCCGGAGCCACACGTTTCCCGACGACACCCGCACCAACCGTACGCACGCCGGAGAATCCATCGAGGACACCCGCAACTGGCCGGGCATGATCCTCGTCGGGATCGGGATCGTGACCATCGCGCTCACGCTCACCGCCGCCGGATACGGATTCGAGGGCTGGGCGGTGATCGCGGGGGTCGTCAGCGGCGTCTGCATCATCGCGGGCATCCTCGTGATCGTCGCCGAGCACCGCCGGGTCAAAGCCCGAGAAGGCAAGCGGCTGCGGGACGCCGCCGGTCATTGATCGCGCCGTGACCGGATCCGTCCGAAGCCCACGCGAGGCAGCCGCCCGTGGAACGCGGCTCGACACACAGGAGAAACAATGACAGACCAGCCCAACCGGCTCCTGGGCCGCGTCGTCCTGCTCGTGGGCGCGCTGGCGGCGGGATCGGTGCTCACGGCATGTTCGGGTGACGACGGCGATCCGGCCGCGGACACGCCCGAGCCCGCGACCGTGTCGATCACCATGCCCGGCCCGACCAGCGCGCAAGTGCCGAATCCCGACCAGATCACCGCGGAGGCGGCGGGGCAGTTGTGCGACATGATGCGCGCCGACATCGACACCTGGCAGGGGCAGGGCGCCACGGTAGCCAAGGTGACATTCAACGGCACCGTGCACAACTGGGCGGCCCGCAACGGCGGCCTCAACGACGTGGTCCTCACCGACCGCGCCACGATCGACGCCATCACCACGCAGAACTGCCCCGATGTGCGTGAACAAGCCGTGCGAGCGCTCGACGTGCCCGATCTCGCCTCGGCTCTGGCGGGAGTCGGCCGATGAGCGCCGTGCGCCGGTCCGGCCGCCTGAGCATCGCCGTCGCGGCCGCGCTGGCGGTGTGCGCGGCAGGGTGCGGCGACGAGCCGGAGAAGATCGTGAACAAGGGCGGCGACACCCCGTGCAACGAATACGTCGCCCAGGATGCCGACAAGCAACGCGTCACCACGGAGAAGTTCCTCGAGCAGGAACGCGAAGGCGAGGGAACGCCCGACGCCACGACCGTGGACGCCGCGATCGCGGCGATCAAGCTGATGTGCGCGGCACAGGCCAATCCGGACACTCCGATCCGGAAGGCCGATCTCACCGGCATCTTCGTACCGAAATAGCGCTGCCCATACCACTCCCGCCGGGGTGATCCAGGCGCCGAACCGGGCGGGAGTCGCCGGACCCGTGCGTAGCCCTCGACAACGGCGTCGAGGACCGCACGCGGCCCGACGGGCTTCGAGACGTGTTTCCTCGAAGCTTTGCGGCACACCCCGCCCCGGGTCGCCAACGACGTCGACCCGGTCGGCGGGTCCGTGCCGTTCGCGCCGGAAGTGGAGGCTTTCCGTGACCGTCCTGCTCGCGCTGCGCGCGCACGGGTTGCGGGAGCTGCTGACCGCGGTTCCCGCCCTGCGCGCCTTACACGATGCCCGTCCGCGACACCGGCTCGTCCTCGCCGCTCCGGGATGGCTACGCCCGGTCGTGGACCTGGCCGATTGCGTCGATGAACTGCATGCGACCCCTATGGCGGGCGGACTGCGCTGGAATGCGCCGCCGCCGACCTTCGCGGTCAATCTGCACGACGCCGGGGCCGACAGTATACGCGCGCTGCTCGCGACGGATCCGGAGCGGACGATCACGCACCGCCACAAGGGTTTTCCGCTGGTGCCGGGGCCGCTGTGGGAACCAGGCCTGCACGAGACCGTGCGATGGTGCCGGCTGCTGGAGTGGGCCGGTATCGCGGCCGACCCGGCGCGCCTGGACATCACACCGCCGCCGGAGAGCACCGGCGAGCGCCGATCCATCGTCGTCTATCCAGGTGGTGCACCTGCCCGGCGCTGGCCTGCCGAGCGGTTCGCGGCGGTGGCCGCCGGCCTGCGCGACTGGGGATGCTCGGTGCACGTCGTCGGCAGCGCCGCGGATCGTCCGCTCGCGCGCGCCGTCGCCGAACAGGCCGGATTGCCCGAAACCAGCGTGCTCGCAGGGCAACTCACGCTGCGGCAACTGGCTGTTGCGGTGGCCGACGCGTCGCTGGTGCTCAGCGGCGACACCGGCGTCGGGCATCTGGCCACAGCGTTCGGCACCCCGTCGGTGCTGATCTTCGGCCCCGATTCGCCCACGATCTGGGGGCCGCCGCCGGAACGAGTGGCACATACCGCGCTGTGGGCCGGACATGTCGGCGATCCGCTGTCCGATACGCCCGCGGCGGGGTTGAGCATGATCAGCGCCGCCGAGGTGCTCGCCGCCGCGGACCGGCAGCTCAGTGAGCACGCGTCGATATGAGGAAGCGGCGCGGGCGTTTCACCCCGCCGAGACCGGCTATGCCGGGCTTATGACGTCCCTATGGTTGCACGGCGCGCAAGTTCCGGCGCGGTTGCGGTTGACGCCGGGATCGCGCTTCGACACGGTGGTGATCGGCGGTGGGCTCACCGGACTGGTGACCGCACTGCTGCTTGTCGAGAACGGCGTCGAGGTGGCCGTGGTCGAAGGCAGGCGCGTCGGCGCCGGGACGACCGGCGCCACCACCGGGAAGGTCAGCCTGCTGCAAGGGACTCGCGCTCAGCAGATCGCCCGCCACCACTCCGACGACGTCCTGCGCGACTACGTGGAGGCCAACCGCGAAGGGCAGGAATGGCTGTTGCGTTTCTGCGCCGCACACGGCGTTGCGGTCGATCGGGTCGCCGCGCTGACCTACGCGCAGAGCGAGGACGAAATGTCGGCGGTGCGCGCCGAATACGCCGCGACACAGAAGGCGGGCCTGCCCACCGAACTGCTCGGCGAACCGGATGTCCCGTTCCCGGCGCACGGCGCGGTCCGCTTGGCCGATCAGGCGCAACTCGATCCCATGGCGCTGTTGGCCGCGCTCGCCGCCGACGTGGAGTCACACGGCGCACCGATCTACGAATCCACTCTGGTCCGCGGCGTGCATCACGGCGCGCGCGGTGATCTGGTCATCGATACCGAGCACGGCGATCTGGGTGCGCGCCGGGTGGTGCTGGCCACCGGGACGCCGATCCTCGATCGGGGCGGGTTCTTCGCTCGCCTCACCGCGCAACGTTCCTATCTGGCGGCGTTCGCACTGGACGAACCGATCCCGCGCGATATGTACATCAGCGCGGGCAGCCCGACCCGTTCCCTGCGTCGCGCGCAGGGAACGGACGGTGAACTCTTGCTGGTCGGTGGCAACGGCCACGTCGTCGGGCGCGGCGGGTCGACCCGCGAGAAAGTCGATGACCTCGTGAGCTGGACGCGGACTTGGTTCCCCAGCGCCGAGTTGACGCACCGGTGGTCCGCCCAGGACTACTCCCCCGTCGGTGAACTCCCTTACGTGGGCCCGGTGCTGCCGGGACAGCACGACATCCAGCTGGCCACCGGTTACGCCAAATGGGGTCTGACCAATGGTGTGGCTGCGGCCATCGCGCTGGCCGGGCGTCTCACCGGAGCGCAACCTCGGTGGGCGGGCGCGCTCGCGAGCTGGCGTCCGGACGAACTCAAGGCGTTGCCCGCGGCCACGAAGACCAACGGGGCTGTGGCGGGCCGACTTTCCGCGGGCTGGTTGCGGGTCGCGACCCGTCACGACGGCGCGGCGCCGGCCGAAGGCTGTGGCACGGTGCTGCGCGAGGGCCTGCATCCGACCGCCGTGTGCACGGTGGACGGCGTCACCAACCGGGTCTCCGCGATCTGCCCGCACCTGTACGGCATCGTCAACTGGAACGACGCCGAACGTACTTGGGACTGCCCGTTGCACGGTTCGCGCTTCGCCGCCGACGGCACGCTGCTCGAGGGTCCGGCCACCAGTTCGCTCACTCCCCTGCAGGTGCCGCGCGACATTCCTTGAGCGTCCGGCACCCGCGGACCGGCGACCAGTCCTCCAGTGGTCCGGCCTCGTCGAGTATTTGATCGACCGTCTGCTCGACCGTCAGATCCGAGGTGTCCAGCCAGAGCCCGATCCGCGGGGTGGTCTCGCGCAGCAGTTTGTCCAGACCGGCGACGGTGAATTCGTCGTAGGCGTCTTTGCCGCGCCCGGCCTCGCGTGCGGCGACCGCCTCGGGGCGCGGCGCCAGCACGACGACATAGCGGGGCCGGGTGCTGATCAGACCCGCCATCCAGGGCAGGAATTCGCCGAGTACGACATCTTGCACGACCGCCGTGAAGCCGGAGCCCGCATAGGCGTCGGCGGTCGCGGCGGCCAGGCTGTACCGCAATCGCAGCTGAGCGAGCGCCTCCGGCGACGGGTCGGCGCTCATCTCCACGCGACCGCGCACGACTGATCGACGGAACACGTCCCCACGCACGTGGGCCGAGCGCGGGAACCGTTCGGCTAGCGCCTGAGCGACGGTGGATTTGCCCGCGGCCTGGATACCGGTGATCAGGTAGACAGCCGATGTCATGGAGACGATCATGGCGAGCCGCGGTGACGCCGTCGACTAATTTTCCCGCCGCTCGGCTCGGTCCGCTCGATGGTCCCGGTGCGCTCAGTTCGCGGGTGCGCCTGCCTGCTGCTCGACATAGCGATTCATGGCCCAGTTCAACCCGCGCATGGCGAGGTTGTAGGCGGGCGGGAAGTACCTCTGCGCCCAGAAGCCCACGCGAATGTCGGGCGAGGTGAAGACCAGGTAGCGGTTGCGCTCGACGCCGCGCACGATGGATCGGGCCGCCGCCTCCGGTGTGACCGCGTGCCGCATGAACAGCGCGACGCCACGCTGCACCGCTTCGGCCGTACGGTCGACGCCCGCGATATCGACGCTGTCGACCATGGGCGTGGCCATCGCACCGGGACACACCAGGCTCACGCCGATGCGGTGGCGCGCCAAGTCGAAACGCAGCACCTCCGAAACCCCGCGCAGGCCGAACTTGCTCGCGCTGTAGGGCGCGTGCCATGGCAACCCGAACAGGCCCGCCGCCGAGGACACGTTCACCACATGGCCGCCGCGTCCGGCCGCGATCATCGGCGGGACGAACGCTTCGATCACGTGGATCGGGCCCATGAGGTCGATGTCGATGGTGCGCCGCCACTGGCTGTGCGTCAGCCGGTCGACGGTGCCCCAGGTGGCGATGCCCGCGACGTTCATGACGATGTCGACGCTGCCGACCGCGTCGTGGGCCGCCGCCGCCAGTGCGACGACCTGGTCGTAGTCACTGACGTCGGCGGCCTCGGCCAAGTGGACGGTCGCACCCGCGTCGCGCGCGTCGGCGGCGGTGCGCGCCAAACCCTCCGCCGCGATATCGGTGAGCACGAGCGCGGCGCCCTTGGCCGCCGCCGCGAGTGCCGTACTGCGACCGAGACCACTGGCCGCGCCGGTGATCAGACAGGTTTTCCCGGCGAACTTCGTCATAGTCGACGACCATACGCAACCATGAACATCGCTGTCTATGGAACCGGTGAACCGCTCTCCCAGGGGATGGGCGCCAGCGCGACGGTGATGTTGTCGCCGCCGCCGCAGCGCAACGCGAACTCCGCGAGCATGCGCGCCGCCTGGGCGGGACTCGCCCCAGCGACCTGCTCGGCGAGCGCGGACGGGGAAGGCGAGTAGTTCCACAGTCCGTCGGAGCACAGCAGCAGCATGCCGGGCCCCGAGGTGCGCATCGTCCGCACGCAGTTGTCCGCCCATGGTGTCGGCGGGCTGTCGGCGCCGAGCCAGCGGATAAGCGTGTGTGCTCGTGGGTCGGCCATCGCCGCACGCTCGTCCATCGCGCCCGCGTCGACCAGCGCCTGAGCCCACGAGTCGTCGACACTCAGCCGTTGAGCGGGTTCGCCGCCCGGACCGGCGGGCAACCAATAGGCCCTGCTGTCCCCGACGTTGGCCACGGTGATCTCGGTTCCAGCACCGTTGTGCGCGACGATCGCGGACACGTAGGTGCACGAGGGCGCCGGACCGTCGGGAACGTCGACTTCGCGGACCGCCTGCGCCGCGGCGGCGAGTCCGGCCATGATCGCCTCGGCGGCGGGTGATCCCGTGGCGAGCGCGGCGGCGGTGGCGCCGACACCGGCCCGGACCGCCGCACCGGAAGCCACCTGCGGCCGCGACGAAGTCGACACCCCGTCGCTGACCGCGATCACGACGGCCGACGGCGCCTCGGGCGCCACGCCTTGAAGCACCCCGGCGGCGACGGCGTCCTCATTGCGCGCATGGACGATGCCCCGATCGGTGAGCACCGCTACCGCGCCGAGATCGGTGTCGAAGCGATCCGGCACGGCCCGCGAACGGCCACACTGCGCGCAGCGCCCGTCGGTGTCGAATCGGTCGGCCCCGCACTCGGCGCACGGCGTCGGGTCGTGCCCGGGCAGGGCGACGTAGCGATAACCGAGTTCGAGACCGCAGGACGCGCACCGTCGGCTGTCGAGCCCGACAGCCGAGCATCCGGCGCAGCGTAGATCGGCACCCTCATCGCTCATCGGACCGTTCCCCCGCCCGACCGTGCCGTGGCGCCCGCGGCATGCTCCGGAAGTCGTTGGCCCGACCGTAACCACAGCGGCTCGTTGCTGGTGCGAACTTCCACACCCTCCTCCTTCATCTCCCCGGCAGGCCGACTCCGAAGGCGATAGTACGGGAGCGTGGCGGGCATCCGATCCCAGTGCTGGATCGCCCCTGCCCGCTGCAGGGCAGCACGATTGCCGACGGTCTGCCGCCTCATCGCGAGACGGCGTCCTGCGCCGGACCGCTCGCTGGACGGTGCTCCGCGCCGCTCAGACCGATTCGGGTGCGTGACACAGCCGCCTGCCACGCGAGCGGAACGTTTGCGGCGGGCAGCCCTGCCAGCGGCGGAAGGCACGGATGAACGAGGCCGCCTCCGCGTAACCGAGCCGGGCGGCGACCTGTTCGGTGGTCATATCGGTATGCGTGAGCAGCGCCTCCGACATGGTCTGACGCACTTCGTCCAGCAGCGCCCGGAAGGAGGTCCCCTCCTCGTGCAACCTCCGCGACAGGGTGCGCGAGCTCATGTACAGCCCGAGCGCCACCGTCGCCTGGTCGGGGATCTCCCCCGGCGTGCGCACCAAGCGGTCGCGCACCGCCGCGGCGACGCCGGTGCGCGTCCGGTGCCGGTCGAGCAGGTCGCGGCATAGTCGGCCACAGTTGTTCCGCGCGACGTCGTTCGCCGGTGGCAGCGGCCGGTCCAGCAGACCGCGATCGAAAACCACCGCGCTCACCGGCGCCCCGAAAACCGGTACGACGCCGAAGATGTCGCGATACCGCTTGATGTCGCGTGGGCAAGCGTGGCGGAAACTGACCCGCCGCACCGGGACGCCTACGGAGAACAGCTCACGGTCGAAGGCGGGCAGCCCCGCCAGGGTCACTTCCGCGAAGAATGTCCGCATGCTGGCCGGAATGTCCGCGTCCTCGTACACCAGCCGCGCTTCGCCGCCTGCTTCCTGGACGGTCAACCGCCCGAACGGCACCGCGCGACCGACGCAGCGCAGCCCCACCTCGATCAGCTCGCGCAGCGTCCGGCTGCCCAGCAGCGCGAGTCCCCACGGCCCGCGTGAGCGCAGGTGGTGACAGACCGCCGCCGCGAGGCCGAGTCCGGGCTCGTCACCGAAGCGGCCGAGCACCGTGTGCACGATCCGCAGTTCGTCGTGCGCGGTGAGCTCGGCGCACGGGTCACTCAGCTCGGCAGGCGCCAGCGCCGTACCGGCCAGGCACTCGGCCGGCGCCATGCCTCGCTCGCCTGCGATGCGCACGAGAGCGCGCACGCCGGCGGCACTGCGAAGGGAATCCCGGTCGACCATGGCTCGCGTCCTCGATGAAAGCGGTACTGCGCGGTATCGGCGCAATGTATCAATCGGGTGTCGCGCGCATCGGCGGTTCGGCGAAATGGCGTTCCGGTATTCGCTGCCGCACAGTGCCTTTCGGCACTCGCCCGGCTATGTGGCGGCATCCGGATGATCCCACGGGTCCGGAGGCTGTCAATCCCGCACGGTGATGCCGACCGAACGCGCGAAGGCGGGCGCGAGGTCCATCAGTTGCAGACCGGTGACCGTCGCGCCACGCATGCTGTCGAGCCCGTCGGTGATGTCGAGCGCCGTCGCGCCGCGCAGGTCGACCTTCGCCAGCCGTGCCCTGCGCAGCGACAACCGGACCAGCGCCGAGCCGGGCACCGTCACGTCGGTCAACGCGGCCTCGGCGAAATCGCAATCGCGCAGCACGCAGTCGACGAAGGACACCTCGCGCAACTGGGCGCCGCGGAAGTTGACCGAGTCGAACTTGCAGCTTTCGAACCGCACCCGCCGCAGAGTCGCGCCCGCGAAGTCGACGCCGGACATCGCGCCCGACACCATTTCGCCGTCGAGCCATCCGGTGTCCGCCAGTTCGGTGCCCACCCAGCGGACATGACGCAGCCAGACATCGGCGAACCGGCTGTAGCGCAGACTCCCACGGGTGAAGGTGACCGTCGTGAACACCGACTCGCTGAATCGCGCGTGCCGCACGTCGAGGTCGTCGAGTTCACCGCCGTCCACCCGAACGCAGTCGTAGTCGCCTTCGGCCTCGAGATCGCCGTCCAAGGCGGTGAGGTACCGCGCGTAGGGCAGGTCATCGAGTTCGCGCGCCATGCACTCCTCCAATTCGTCACGAAGATCGGTCGGCGCCGAGTATTCCGGTTCGCCATGACAAGTCCGCCTCACCGATCGCGTGATCGGTCGGCGCCGGCCAGCCGGGTGGCCCGTGACAGCAGGTAGCGCTTCTGCGGAATGCTCGTCGTGAGCTCCGCCGCGGTCGAATACGCCGCGCGGGCGCCCACGCCGTCTCCGGTCATCTCAAATGGCCACGCACGGCATGCAGCCGATGGTCGTCGGCGAGACGGTCCGCGAGTGCGTCCACCAGCTTCAGCCCGGCCACGGGCCCGAGCGACATCGTCATGGTTCCGGCAGGTCTCTGCCGTGGACGTGTCGCGGGCGTTGCCCGGCTCGCCGGTCCGCGATCCCGTGGTGAGGACGGGCCGTCCTGGCACGGCGCACGATGGGGCGCGCGTTTCTCAACCGTACCGACCGGCCCGCCGCCGACCGCGGGGGGCGGTCAACGCAAGGTGGCGATCCAGCGGCGGGTGTCGGCGGGATCGATGACGTCGTCGACTTCCAGCACGGTGGCGGCGGTGAGGGCCTTGCCGTTGTCGTAGGCGAGCTGGACCAGGTTGTCGAACGCTTGCTGTCGCTCGGCCGGATCCTCGATGGCGGCCAGTTCTTTGGCGAATCCGAGGCGGACCGCGCCTTCCAGGCCCATGCCGCCGATCTCCCCGGTCGGCCAGGCGACGACGAACCGGGGGGCGCGGAATGAGCCCGCCGCCATGGCCTGTGCGCCGAGACCGTAGCCCTTGCGCACGATGACGGTGCCGAGCGGCACCGAGAGCGCGGCGGAGTCGATGAACAGGCGGCTGAACTTCGTCACCGTGCCGTCCTTCTCCGCGGCGGGGCCCACCATGAAGCCCGGTGTGTCGCAGAAGGAGACGATCGGGAGACCGTGCGCGTCGCACAGGCGCAGGAACATGCTGAGCTTGTCCGCGGCGGGAGCGTCGATCGCCCCGCCTTGATGGTGGCAGTTGTTGGCGATCAAGCCGAACGGCCGTCCTTCGACCCGGATCAGTGCGGTGACGATCCCGACCGCCCAGTCGCGCCGCAGCTCCAGTACCGACCCGACGTCGGCGACGGCGTCGATGGCGGCACGGATATCGAAGGCCCGCAGGCGATTCTCCGGAACCACGTGCCGCGACAGGCGCGGATCCGGCGCCGCCCAGTCCTCGGTCGCGCCTTGGAAGTAGGCGAGGTAGCGACGGGCGATGGAGACCGCCTCGGCCTCGTCCGCGGCGACGACGTGCACGACGCCGTTGCGACGCTGCACCTCGATCGGGCCGATGTCCTCCGGGGCGTACACGCCCAGCCCGCCGCCCTCGATCATGGCGGGACCACCCATGCCGATATTCGCGTCGGGGGTGGCGATCACGACGTCGCACATGCCCAGCAGTGCCGCGTTGCCCGCGAAGCAGCGTCCGGACACGATCCCGATCAGCGGAACCCGGCCAGAGAGCGCACCCATCGCGCGGAAGGTGGTGACGTCCAAGCCGGAGATGCCGGGATAGTCGGTGTCGCCCGGTCTGCCGCCGCCGCCCTCGGTGAAGAAGACGACCGGAAGTCGTTGCTCGCGAGCGAGTTCGAGCATGCGATCGGTCTTGGCATGATTGCGCATCCCCTGCGTGCCCGCCAGCACCGTGTAGTCGTAGGACAGCACGACCACGCGGGACCGATCGGGACCGAATCGCTCGGCGTCGATGGTGGCGACGCCCGCGACCAGGCCGTCGGCCGGGGTGTTGGCGATCAGGTCCTCCGGACTGCGGCGCAGGCGCTGTGCGGCGACCGCGAGCGCGCCGTACTCCACGAAGCTGTCCGCATCGACCAGGTCGTTGATGTTCTCCCGCGCGGTGCGCCGTCCGAGCCGATGGCGTTTGGCGACCGCCTCCGGCCTGGCTTCGTCGCGGCCGGCGCGGTGGCGAGCGCGGACCTCGGCGAGATCGGCGCGCACCGAGTCCAGGTCGACCGCGCCGTGATCCACGACCGCGCCGTCGTGTTCGGCGGCGACGAAGGTCAGCAGCGGCGCACGCGGGTCGATGACCGCACCAGGCGCGGCGACGTGGCGGCACACCCGCAAATCCTGCTCGGCGCGGACCACGTACTGCATCTTCATGGCTTCCAGCACCGCGACCTCGCCACCGGCCGCGACGACGGCGCCGGGCGCGGCGAGAGCGACCACCGTGCCGCCCATCGGCGACAGCACCGCTTCCTCATCGCCGGTCAGCGTCATCCCGGCCATCCCAGCTGTCCCGGCTATCTCGGACGCGGCGGCCTTCTGTTCGATGAACGGAGGTTGCGCGATCCCGGCGAAATCACTCGCGCGCTCCACCAACTCGCCGACATGCCGCTCGAACCACGTGGTCGGCACGACGCGGCCGTCCGACATCGCCGCCAGGATCGCGCGCAGCACGCCGGCATTGGTGTCCACGCCGGTCACGACGGTCTCGGCCAGCGCGTCCGCGCACCGGCGCAGCGCGGCCGGATAGGACGGAGCGCAGGCGATGATCTTCGCCAGGAGGGAGTCGAAACGCGCGTCCTGCCGCATCCCGGTGAACGCGGCGGTGTCGACCCGCAGACCGCCCCCGGTCGGCGGCGCGAACATGGTCAGCGTGCCCGTGCTGGGGAGTACGTCGCCACCCGGGGTGACGGTTTCGGCGTTCAGGCGGGCCTGCACCGCGTAGCCGCGCGCGGCAGTGGCGTCGGGTAGCGCGAGATCGGCCAGCATTGCGCCGCGGGCGAGATCGCATTGCACCGCGACCAGATCGATTCCCATGACCGCTTCGGTGACGGTGTGCTCGACCTGCAATCGCGGATTGACCTCGAGGAAGAACGCGTCGTCGCCGCGCACCAGGAACTCGACGGTGAGGACACCGCGACAGCCGACGGTTTCGGCGACCCGCACCGCCCAACGGTGCAACCGCTGCCGCAGTGCCGCGGGGAGAGCAGGCGCGGGCGCCACCTCGAGCACTTTCTGCTGCCTGCGCTGCACGCTGCAATCGCGATCGCCGACGGCGGCCGCATCTCGCCCGTCCGCGACGATCTGTACTTCGATATGGCGCGCGTCGCTGATCAGCCCTCGGCGTAGACCCCGTCGTCGCCGAAACCAGCCAGCGCCTCCGCGCGGCAGCGCTCGAACGCCTCCGGCAGGCAGGCCGCGTCCCGCACCGCCCGCGTACCGCGTCCGCCGCCACCCGCGGCGGCCTTCACCATCACCCCGTCGGGATGCGCGAGAAGGAAAGCCTCGACCTCGGCGACGCCCGCGCAGCGCCGGGTTGCCGGGATCACCGGAACCCCCGCGCGCTCGGCGGCCGCGCGGGCCGCGGTCTTGTCACCGAAGATCTCGAGCGCCTCGGGAGAAGGGCCGACGAACACGAGGTCGGCGGCGGCGCACGCGGAGGCGAATGCCGCGCTTTCGCTGAGAAATCCGTAGCCCGGGTGCACCAGCGCGCCCGGCCCCGCCTTCCTGGCCGCCGCGACGACCGCCGCCACGTCGAGGTAGGCGGCGGCTCCGATGCCAGGCAACGGCACGCTGTCGTCGGCCAAGCGGACGTGCAGCGCGTCCCGTTCCTCGGCGGTGTGCACCGTCGAGGTCCGCCAATCCCGCTCCCGGGCGGTGCGCAGCACACGAACCGCTACTTCTCCCCTGTTCACCACGACGACGTGCATGCCGCTCAGTGTTGTTGACATTGACGTCAACGTCAACCTGCGTCACGATAGCCTGCGTGACCCAGTCCACCTGGTCGGTGCGCGCTGCCCGAGAGCGTTCGCACACCTCCCGCCACCGCGACCTGCTCGACGCCGCGGCCAGGGTGTTCGCCGAGCGCGGCTACGACAACACCACCGTCGCCGCGATCACCGCGGCGGGGGGCGTCTCCCGCGCCACGATGTACGTCTACTTCGCCTCGAAAGAGGAGATCTTCCTGGCGCTTGCCGAGCGGGTGCGCGACGAGTTCCTCGCCGCGCAGGAGCCGGGCATCCAGGACGACGATCCGCGAATGATGTTGCGCGCCACCATCGAGTCCTTCGCCACCGCGGTCGCCACGGCGGGACCGCTGCTGCGCCTGATCCACGAGCGCGGTGCGGTGGACCCGAAGGTGGCCGCGCTGGCCGAGGAGATCACCGAACGCCCGATTCGCCGTTTCACCCGGTATCTCCAGCGCCAACTCGACGCCGGGCGCATCACCCCGGTGGTCACACCGCGGGTGATCGCGGAAACCATCGGCTACACACTCACCGCGGGCGTCCTCGCCCGCCGAACGGCGGATGAACCCGGTCGCGCCGAATATCGCGACGCCATGGGCAAGATCGCGGAAACGCTCTTGGGCCTGGTGGACGAAGACGCTCGAAACGTTCCCGGATCCGTGGGGGGTTAGGTCTTCGGTCGTATCGCGCGACTTGGTCGGCATCACGGCGGACAACGCGTCCGTGCCCGCCACGGTGTGACGCCGGAAGGCGCTCAGGCGCTGCGCGTGCCTTCCAAGGGACGTCCCGCGGTCGGCGCCTTCTGCGCCCGGCTGAACGACAGCACCCCGTCCTCGAGCGCGCCCTTACGCAGCAGCTTGCGGTCGCGGAAGTAGTTGTTGATCACCTGCCACGGACCGTTGGTGCCCTGCCGCGGCATCACCGCGTCGCCGCGCTGGATGTAGCCGGAGGTCAGCGCCCCGCCCATCACCGAATCGGCGCCGCGGTCGCCGTCGGCGGCGACGGCCTCGACCCGGGTGAACCCGTGCTTTTTCATGTGGTTGAGCACGCGGCAGAAGTACTCGGCCGCCAGGTCCGCCTTCAAGGTCCAGGACGCGTTGGTGTAGCCGAGCACCATCATCGCGTTCGGCACGCCGTCGAGCAGGGCGCCCTTGTAGACCACCCGGTCGCGCGTGACCACCGGCTCGCCGTCGATTTCCAGGCTCATGCCGCCCAGCATCTGCACACTCAGGCCGGTGGCGCTGATGACCACGTCGGCGGGCAGTTCCTCGCCGGAGGCCACACGGATGCCGGTCTCGGTGAACGTCTCGATGCGGTCGGTGACGATGGAAGCCTTGCCGCTGCGCAGCACCTTGAACAGGTCACCGTTGGGAACCACGCACAGCCGCTGGTCCCACGGGTTGTAGCTCGGGGTGAAATGGCGCATATCCAGGCCCGGGCCGATCTGCATCCGCACGGCGGCGAGCAGCAGCTTTTTGGCAGTCTCCGGGTTCGTGCGGGAAAGCTGGAAGCTCGCGCGCTGCAACGCGATATTGCGGGCGCGTCCCATCCGGTAGGCGATCTCGGCGGGCACCTTCGCCAGCTTCAGGCCGACCGCGACCGGGTCGTCGGCGGGCAGCGCGGTGATGTACGTCGGAGAGCGCTGCAGCATGGTGACGTGCGCAGCCTTGTCGCTCATGGCCGGGATGAGAGTGATCGCGGTGGCGCCGGAGCCGATCACCACTACCCGCTTGCCGGTGTAGTCCAGGCCCTCGGGCCAGTGCTGGGGGTGCACGATCTGCCCGCCGAAGTTCTCCTCGCCGGGGAACCGGGGACGGTAACCGTTGTCGTAGTCGTAATAACCGGTGCAGCCGACCAAGAAGTCGCTGGTGTAGACCTCCGTCTCACCGGTCTGTTCGTCGAGCGCCTCGACCGTCCAGGTGGCCGTCTCGCTGGACCAGCGCGCGGTGGTGACTTTGCGACCGAACCGGATGTGCTCGGTGACGCCGTACTCGGCCGCGGTCTCCTCGATGTAGCGGCGGATGTTCGGGCCGTCGGCGAGTACCTTGGTGCCGTTCCACGGACGGAAGCCGTAGCCGAAGGTGTACATGTCGGAATCGGAACGAATGCCGGGGTAGCGGAACAGGTCCCAGGTGCCGCCGATGGCGGTCCTGCGTTCCAGGATCGCGTAACTGCGCCCGGTCTGCTCCTTGGTGAGATGGCAGGCCATGCCGATTCCGGACAGCCCAGCGCCGATGATCAATACGTCGACATGCCGCGTCATTGAGGTACTCGTTTCGTCCGTCCGCCTCGCACACCATGGGGCGCGTGCTGAGGCCAGATTACGTGTTATTCATGGTTACGTCTAGACCGGATAGTGACACGCACGGACATCCGAATAAAAACCGGGCTGGTTGCAAACCGTGACCTGAGCCGGTCGAGCGCCCAGCATGGATCACCGCGGCGCGTCACCAGGCGCACCGCCCGATCCGTCCCGCTACTGGTCTCGCCGCGGTCTCCGGAAGGGAGTTGACTCGAGCATGAGTCTGTCGTTCCACTGGTTCCTGCCCACCTACGGTGATTCCCGCGGACTGGTCGCGGGCGGGCACGGCACCTTCATGTCCGGCGACCGTCCGGCCACCCTGCGGTATCTCAACCAGATCGGCGCCGCGGCGGAGGACAACGGCTTCGAGGCTGTGCTCACTCCCACCGGCGCATGGTGCGAGGACGCCTGGCTGACCACGGCGATGATGGTCGAGACCACCGAGACGTTGAAGTTCCTGGTGGCCTTCCGCCCCGGCCTGGTCAGCCCGACGCTCGCGGCGCAGATGGCGGCCACCTTCCAGCGGCATTCCGGGGGCAGGTTGCTGCTCAACGTGGTGACCGGCGGCGAGCCACACGAGCAGCAGGCCTACGGCGACTTCCTGGACAAGGCCCGGCGCTACGCCCGCACCGGCGAATTCCTGCACGTCGTGCGGGAACTGTGGACCTCCACCGAGCCGGTGACTTTCGAGGGAGAGCACATCCGGGTACATCAGGCATTGCTGGCCAACCGGCCCGACCCGGCGCCGCCGGTGTTCTTCGGCGGCTCCTCCGAACCGGCGGGTCCCATCGCGGCCCGCTACAGCGATACCTACCTGACCTGGGGCGAGCCGCTGTCGGCGGTGAGCGGGAAACTGGAGTGGATCCGCGGCCTCGCGGTGGACCACGGTCGCGTCCTCGACTACGGCCTGCGCATCCACGTGATCAGCCGGGACACCTCCGAGCAGGCGTGGGCCGAGGCCGATCGCCTGCTGGCAGGCATCGACCCCGCCGACATCGAGCGGGTGCAGGCGAGCTTGGCGCGCAGCGAGTCCGAAGGTCAGCGACGGATGTCGGAGCTGCACGGCGGCAGCACCGAGCGGCTGGAGATCGCGCCCAACCTGTGGGCGGGTGTCGGCCTCGTGCGCGGCGGCGCGGGCACCGCGCTGGTCGGCTCGCACGCCGAAGTCGCCGATCGGCTGACCGAATACGCCCGCCTGGGCATCGACCACTTCATCCTGTCCGGCTACCCGCATCTGGAAGAGGCGTACTGGTTCGGCGAAGGGGTGTTGCCGATCCTGGAGCGCAAGGGGCTGTGGCGGCATCCCAACCGCCCCACCCGCGTCGCCGCCGCCACGCCCTTCGCGGCGGCCGCCAGTAGCTGAGGGCTCGCGGCCGGTGCATCGCGCATCGGTCGCAACACCCCAGTTATCCGCGTGTCGCCGTGCGCGGCGAGAATGGTCCATCGGTCCGGTCCACCGGGCCGGACCGGCCGACCGTTCTCGTAAGGGAGTCATGACCACCGAATCAGCCCGGCGATGGCGCCGCCGCCTGCCCGACACCGCGACCGAGGCGGGCGCGCCCACGCTGGCGCGCAGACTCGGACGACTCGATCTCACCGCCATGGGCGTGGGCACCATCGTCGGCGCCGGGATCTTCGTCATCACCGGGGTGGCCGCCGCGGAGAAGGCCGGGCCCGCCATCGTGCTGTCGTTCGCCCTGGCCGGAGCGGTGTGCGTACTGGTGGCGCTGTGCTATAGCGAACTCGCGGCGATGGCGCCGGTCTCCGGCAGCGCCTACACCTACACCTACGCGACCCTCGGGGAAGGACCGGCGTTCCTGGTCGGCTGGAACCTGCTGCTCGAGTTCGTCATCGCGGGCGCCGCGGTGGCGATCGGCTGGTCCGGGACCACTGTGTCCGCGCTGGATTCGCTGTTCGGCATCACCGTCCCGCACACTCTCACCGCCGGGCCCGCCGAAGGCGGCGTGGTGAACCTGCCCGCCGTACTGATCGTCGCCGCCGTCGTCGCGGTGCTGGTCGGCGAGGTGAGCTTCACCGCACGGGTCACCAAGGTGCTGGTCGGGGTGACCATCGGCGTGCTCGTCCTGGTGATCGCCGTCGGCGCGCCGCACGCGGCCATGGACAACTGGACACCGTTCGCCCCGTTCGGGATCGGCGGCGTCATCGGCGGCGCCGCGATCGCGTTCTTCGCCTTTCTCGGTTTCGACGTGGTCGCCGCGTCGGCGGAGGAGGCCCGCAACCCGCGCCGCGACATTCCGTTCGCCATCATCGGCACGGTGCTCATCGCCACCGTGCTCTACGCGCTGGTCAGCGCTGTGCTCACCGGTATGGTGCCGTTCGAGACGCTGAACAACAGCGCGCCGATCGCGACGGCGTTCGGCGCGGTGCGCATCGGGTGGATCGGCGACGTCATCGTGATCGCCTCGATCATCGCGCTCACGAAGGGCCTGCTGCTGATCGTGTACGCCCAGGTGCGGTTGATGTTCGCGATGTGCCGCGACCGGCTGCTGCCCTACCGGCTGGCGGCCACCGGGAAACGCTCCACTCCGGTGCGGCTGACTTTGCTGCTGGGCGTGGTCGGCGCCGTCATCGCGGGACTGCTGCCGATCGACATCGTGGTGGAATTGGTCAATATCGGCGCGCTGTCGGCGTTCGCGGTGGTGTGCGTGGGCGTGCTGGTGCTGCGCCGGGCCGAGCCCGAGCGCGAACGCCCGTTCCGCACCCCGCTGGTACCGCTGGTTCCGCTGCTCGCGCTGATCGGTTGCGTGCTGCTCGCGACCACCCTCGAGGCGCTGACCTGGGTGCGATTCGGTGTGTGGGTACTGGTCGGCATCGCGGTCTACCTCGGATACGGGCGCAAGCGCTCCACGCTCGCCGCACCGCAGCCCACGGGAACGAACTGAACCGTCGCTCGTCGCGCCGCCAGGCCGGGCCTCATCCTGGCGGCAACCGACATCGGCCGACCGCCGGAAGGTATACCGACTCAGCCCGCCACGAAGAACAGACCGGCGCCGTAGGCATCACGGGCGGAGACGAAGAACCCCTCGTCCGTCTCCCGTATCGGCACGCCCGCGTTCGTGACGAGGTCGCGCGCGACCGTCGGATCGCGCACGTCGATGGTCATGGCGGCCAGGTACGACGATGCGGGCGCGGCTTCGCCGGGCAGCACCGCGGCGGCCTGTGACGTGCGCACCAGCTCCAGCCGCCCCGAGCCCATCTCCAGCACGGTCAGCGGTCCTTTGCGCACCGCGGGCACGTCCAAGATGCGGCCGTAGCGTTCGACGACAGCGTCGAACTCACCATCGGCCGCGACGATCAGCACGGCGGCGATGGCGCGGGCGCCGTTCGGGTGCGACAAATAACGCGGCTGGTGCACGTATTCGCGGGTGAGATGCTGGGCGACACCGAGCAGCGCCTCCGGCGTCGCGCTCGGATCCACGTGCACGGCCCGCGCCCGCACCGTGCGGATGCCGTTCTCGGTCTCGACGTCGCGTTCCAGGTCGAGCACGCCGGAGGCGCGCACGCCCGCCGCCGCGAGCTGTCGTCGCGCCGCCTCGGCATCGCCGGTCTCCAGGTTGAGCAGACGGAAGCCTTCGTACTCGTCGGCCATCGCCTTGGTGTGCCACGGGTCCGGCGCGGACTCGTCGACGATGCCGAGCAGTTCGAGGTAGGAGCCACCGAACAGCGCGCAGCGGTTGGCCGTGCATCCGGGTATGGGCGGCTCACCCGGTTGTGCGCTCAGCAGGTGCCGCGAACGGGGACTCAGAGCGAACCCGAGGTCGAGGTAGCGGCGTTCCAGTCCGTCGAGGTCGCGGGTGAGGATTCCGGTGTGGTGGATGGCGTCGATCGGTTTCTGCACGGCGACGATGCTCGTCCCTCCTGCGCCGCGGCGCCCGTCACCACGGTGGATTCGCCGGTTTCCGGCACTGCCCTACCCTGACGAGGTGGATTCGGTCATCTTGGACGACGTCGACCGGAGATTGCTGCACGCTCTGCAACTCGACGGCCGTGCGCCGTTCAGCAGGCTCGCACCGGTGCTGGAGGTCTCCGAGCGCACGTTGGCGCGCCGGTACCGGCGGCTGCTCGACACCGGAGGGCTGCGAGTCACCGGTGTAGCCCGCACCGGCCGCGTGGACCATGCCGAGTGGCTGGTGCGCCTGCGGGTACGGCCGGATGCCACCGCCGCGGTCGCCCGCGAGCTGGCCCGCCGCACCGACACCGCGTGGGTGACGGTCATCGCCGGCGGAGCCGAGCTGACCTGCCTGTTCCGCGTCCCCGGCGACGCTCCCCTGCCCGAGCTGGCCCGCCATCCGGCCGTCGGGTTCATCGACGCCCAGCGAGTGCTGCGGCACGTCATGCAACGCCGCTGGCGGGGACGGATGTCCGCGCTGTCGACCGAGCAGAGCGCGGCCCTGCGCGCGCCCGAGCCGGCTCCACCCGCGAAAGTGACGCCGAGCGAATTGGATCAGCGCCTGCTGCCCGCGCTGGCCGCCGACGGGCGGGCGGCGTATCCGCAACTCTCGCGGGTCGTCGGGTGGTCGGAATCCGCGGTGCGGCGGCGGGTCGAGGAACTGCGCGGCGCCCAGGTGCTCGGATTCGACGTCGAAGTCGATCCGGCGCTGTTCGGGTTCACCGTGCAGAGCCTGCTGTGGCTCACAGTCGCCCCCGCACGGCTCGTCGCCGTCGCGACCGCGCTGGCCGCCGATCCGGAGGCGGCGTTCGTCGGCGCCATCACCGGACCGCACAATCTGCTGGTGTGCGTCGTCTGCCGGGACGCGGACGCCCTGTTCGGCTACGCCACCGAGCGTGTCGGGACGTTGAGCGGCATCGATCGAATGGAGGTCAGTCCGATCAGCGGTTACGCCAAACGCACCGCGCCACCGAGGCGCACCTGACGCAGATTTGCACTCGATGCCGAATGGTTCGGGGCCACAAGCGCTTTCGTGACATCGACTGCACCGGAGGTTCCACGTGAATCACGCCAGCCACAGCCGGCCTCGCCGACGCTGCGGCATCCCACCCGCCGTGCATCGGAGTTGTGAATCACACCAGCCGGACCGGCGGACCCCAGCGCCGGCGATTAGGGTCGAGCAGGTGACCTGGACCGTGGGCTTCGACCTCGACATGACGCTGATCGACTCGCGGCCGGGCGTCGCGCGAGCCATCGACATGCTCGGCGTCGAGTTCGATCTGCCGCTGTGCGGGACGACGTTCGCCGATCGGCTCGGCCCGCCGCTGGCCACCCTGCTCGTCGAAGCGGGCGCGCCCGAGGAACTCGTTCCGGCTCTGGTGACCCGCTACCGAGCGCTGTACCCGACGCTCGTATCGACCATTCCCCCGATGCCGGGCGCGCAGGCGGCCCTGGCGGCCATCGAGGCCCGCAACGGACGGGTGCTGGTGGTCACCGGCAAACACGCCCCGCTGGCGCGGCTGCACATCGTCGAACTCGGTTGGCGGATCGACCATCTCGCGGGCGACCTGTGGTCGGCGGGCAAGGCGGCGACCCTGCGCGAACAGGGCGCGCATCTCTTCGTCGGCGACCACGTCGGCGACATGAACGGCGCACGGGCCGCGGGCGTCCTCGCGGTCGGCGTGAGCACCGGACCGTGCACGGCCGCCGAACTGCGCGCGGCAGGCGCCGACGTGGTGCTCACGGATCTGACCGAGTTCCCCGCCTGGCTCGAGACGGAGTTCGGCGCGGTCACCACCGGCTAGTGCCCCACCTCGCGGCGCGGCGTCGGAACGCGCTGCGCGCGCCCGACAGCGCATGCGCCGCCTACGGGGAGTAGCCATCCCACCTCCACGACGGTCGGCTGCGGCATGATCGATATGTGGATCGAACCGAGCTGGCCGCGTTGCTCAGGCAGGCGCGTGACCACGTGCGCCCGGGCGATGTGGGGCTACCTGCGGGCCAGCGCAGACAGGTCCCGGGGTTGCGCCGCGAGGAGGTCGCCCAGCTCGCCGGTGTCAGCGTCGACTACGTGGTGCGCCTGGAACAGGGGCGCGGCCCCCGTCCCTCCAGCTCGGTGCTCGCCGCGCTGGCCCGCGCACTGCGGCTCAACGACGAGGACCGCACCCTGCTGTTCCAGTTCGCGGGCGCGGCGCCGCCGCAGGAGGGCAGCATCGACATGGTGGTGCGGCCGAGCGTACTGCGTCTGCTGGACCGGATGGCCGATCTGCCCGCGCTGGTGCTGTCGGCCAAGGCCGACGTGCTGGCTTGGAATCCGATGGCGGTCGCGCTGCTCGGTGATTTCTCCGCGTGGCCGCCCGCCCGGCGCAACATCATCTGGCAGCGTTTCCTCGGCACCGAGCCCGGACGAGTCGCGATGACGCCCGCGGAAGCCGACAACGCCGCGTCGTTGTCGGTCTCCGCTCTGCGCAGCGCCCGCGCGCGCTACCCCGACGATCCCGGCCTCCTGCGCTTGGTCTCCGAACTCCGTTCGCGCAGCGCACGATTCGAGCAACTGTGGAACGCGCGGCGGTCCGGGCAGTGGCGCAGCGCGACCAAAACGATCGAGCATCCCGACCTCGGAATGCTGCGTCTGGACTGCGATACCTTGCTGGTTCCGGACACCGACCAAGCCGTCGTGGTGTACTCGGCGCCGCCCGGCAGCCGGGAAGCCTCGGCGCTGGAGCTGCTGCGGGTGACCGGAACTCAGCGATTCACGGTGACGAAACCCTCCGGCTAGCTACCTGCTTTGTATCGGCGCAGGTATTCGCCGGTCAGCGAGGACGGGTGCGCGAGCAGGTCGGCGGGCGGCCCGGTGAAGACGATCTCGCCGCCGTGCTTGCCGCCGTCCGGTCCGAGATCGATCACCCAATCCGAATGGGCCACCACATCGAGGTTGTGCTCGATCACCACGACGGTGTTGCCCCGGTCGACCAGGCGGTCCATCAGTGCGAGCAGTGTGTCCACGTCGGACATGTGCAGCCCCGTGGTCGGCTCGTCGAGCACGTAGACGCTTCCGGTGTTCTGCAACTGGGTCGCCAGCTTGATCCGCTGGCGCTCGCCGCCGGACAGCGTGCTCATCGCCTGGCCCAGGCTGAGATAGTCCAAGCCCACCTCGTTCATGGTGCGCAGCTTGGTGTGCAGCGCCTTCTCGGCGAAGAATCCGAGCGCTTCCTCTGCCGACATCTCCAGCACGTCGGCGATGGATTTGCCGCGCAACATCAGGGCGAGCACGTCATCGGAGAAGCGCCGTCCGTCGCAGGCGTCGCAGTGGGTGGTCACCGGATCCATATACGCGATCTCGGTGATGATCACGCCACGGCCCTCGCACTGCTTGCACGCACCGGCCGAATTGAAACTGAACAGGCCCGCGGACTCCCCCGTGGCCTTGGCGAACAGTTTGCGGATAGGGTCCATCAGCCCGAGGTAGGTCGCGGGCGTGGATCGGGACGACGCGGCGATGGGCGACTGGTCGACGAAGATCGCCCCGGGGTGCTCGCGCACGAACACGTCCCGGATCAGGCTGCTCTTGCCCGAGCCCGCGACGCCGGTGATGGCGGTCAGGATGCCGGTGGGGATGCCGACGGTCACGTTCTTCAGGTTGTGCACCGTCGCGTTCTCGATGAGCAGTTCGCCCGTGCCGGTCCGGAAGGAGTCCTTCACCCGGAACGGCCGGCGCAGACCGGCGCCGGTCGGGGTGTCGGCCGCCCGGAGATCGGCGAAACTGCCCTGGAAGACCACCTGTCCGCCGTGCACGCCCGCGCGCGGTCCGACGTCGACCACATGGTCGGCGATCTGGATGACATCCGGATCGTGCTCCACTACGATCACGGTGTTTCCCTTGTCCCGCAAGGCCTTCAGCAGGTCGTTCAGCCGACCGACGTCCCGCGGGTGCAGCCCTACGCTCGGTTCGTCGAAAATGTAGGTCAGACCGATCAGCGTGCTGGACAGATGCTTGATCATCTTCAGCCGCTGGCCCTCGCCCCCGGACAGAGTCGAGGTCGGCCGATCCAGGCTCAGATAACCCAACCCGATATCGGCGACGCGCCGCAGCGCGGTGCGGATGGCCCCGGCCAGGCCGACCGCGGCCGGGTCGGTGATCTCGTCGAGGACCTCCATCAGGTCGGTGATCTGCAACCGCGCCCAGTCCGCGATATTGCGCCCGTCGATCTTCGTGGCCAGCGCCGCCTCGTTCAATCGGGCGCCCGCGCAGGTGCCGCACACACCTTCGGTGAGGAATTGCCGCATCTGCTCACGGGTCTTCTCGCTCAACGTGGAGGTGTCGCGTTGCAGCCGGGTGCGCGTGAATTTGGTGGCGATGCCTTCGTAGTTCGCTTTCCACGTGCCTTTGCTGAAGGTCAGCTCGACCTTGCCGCCGGTGCCGTAGAGCAGGTCGTGGAACTCTTCGTCGGTGTAGTCGGCCAGCTTCTTGTCCGGGTCGAAGCGGCCGGAGGTGCCGTACATCTGCCACTCTCCGCCGCCCACGCCGTATCCGGGCAGGAGAATCGCCCCTTCGTTCAGCGACTTGGTCCGGTCGACCAGCCGGTTGGGGTCGGCCCGGACGGTGACGCCGAGACCGTCGCAGTCCGGGCACATGCCCTGCGGGACGTTGAAGGAGTAGTTGTAGACGAACCCCGCCGAGGGCGAACCGAATCGGGCGAACATGGCCCGCACCATCGAGAAGATGTCGGTCATCGTGCCGACCGTGGAGCGCGGACCGCCGCCGACCGGCTGCTGATCGATGATGACCGGTGCGGTGAGGTTCTCGATGGCCTCGGCGTGCGGGCGTTCGTAGCGGGGCAGGAAGTTGAGGATGAAGGCCGGGAAGGTCGCGTAGAGCTGGCGCTGCGATTCGACCGCGATGGTGTCGAAGACGATCGACGACTTGCCCGAACCGGAGACACCGGTGAAGACGGTGATCTTGTCCTTCGGGATCTCCAGCGACACGTCGCGCAGGTTGTGCTCGTTGGCTCCGAGCACTCGGATGGCATCGAGCGATGCGGGGGAAGGCATACCGCACACCTTGCCATCCGAGACCGACAAAATGCTCCAGCAAATGTGATGTAAATCACATAAATGTGTACTCCGAGACGACCGCGATCGCGTGCGGGCCCGAGCCGTCCCTACAGTGGCTGAAGTGCGCGACGATCCCTATTGGAATCACAACACCCGCTACCACCCTTGGCTGCTGAAGCAGGTGCCGCGCTCGGCCCGCACAGCGCTCGACATCGGCTGCGGTGACGGACTATTGGCGGGCAAGCTGGCCCGCCACGGGCTGGCGGTCACCGGCATCGACATCGACGCGGACATCCTCACCCGCGTCCCCGCGATGGCGGGCATATCCCTCGAACGGGCCGACTTCCTCGAATACACAGGCTCTTTCGATGTCGTGACCACGGTGGCGACCCTGCACCACGTTCCGCTGCGGGAGGGCATCACCGCACTGCGCCGCCTGGTCGCGCCGGGCGGTGTCCTCGCCGTCGTCGGGCTCTGGAACATGACTCCGCGCAAGGACTTCCACTACTTCCCCGTGGCGCCACTCGTCTGGGCGACGGACGCCCTGCACCGGCGCGGCGGCCCGAATGCGCAAATGCGCGATCCCGTGGACGATTACGCCGACATACGTTCGGCCGCAAGAGAACTCCTCCCCGGGGCGCGGATGCGGCGACGGCTCATGTGGCGCTACACGCTGCTGTGGCACAAGCCCGCGTGAGCATCCTGCCCGAGGCGGATCGCGCGGCTAGAGTCGTGGCATGCCGTCGCCTCGGGAGCACAGACCGCGAATGGCCACCCGCACGCTGCCCGACGACCTCGTCGCCCGGCCGCTGGGGAGTGGTGTAGCGGAGCAACGAACGCTTCCCCTGCCCGCTCCACCGCTACTACCGGGCGGGGAGGTGGACGCGCACGCCGGCGTAGCGTGAGATCCCCGGCGAGGCTGGGCGGCGTCGTCTTCGACGCCGCGGCGGTCGTAGCGTTCGCCAATCGCGCCAACTATGCCCAAGCGGTCGTCTGGGCGACGGTCGACGCGGGCAACACCATCGTCGTACCGAGCACCGTCCTCGCCGCGGCGCGCACGCATATCCCCGCCGACCGGCTCGACATCCTGGCTGTGCTGGTCGGCCTGCCGCACACTGTGGTTCCGTCGTTCGACCACACCATCACCCCGCCGCCGGCGATCCGGCACGGTGCGGGACCGACCGCCGACGCCCTGTTCGCCGCGGGCCACGTCACCCGGGAGGCGGTGGCCCGCGCGTGGCCCTGCCTGACCAGCCGACCGAGAGAACTCCGGCAGATCGATCCGCGCGTCATCATCGACCCGCTGCCGTGAATTCGGGCCTGGGGATCAGCGCAGCAACTCGATGACCGGGGCGAACTTCTCCATGCTGTCCTCGAGGACCGTGATGTAACTGATGCCGTAACGCTCGCGCCGATCGCGCAGCCGGTCGGCCATCTCCTCGGGCGTACCCATGAGCAGGATCGGGTGATCTTCCGGGGAGTCGGCGACGTCCGGCGGCAGCGCCGGGCCGAAGACCTCCAGGACGCTCGCGCGTTCGGCCGGCGGGACCACCCGCTGCACGAGGATGTTGAACTCGACCTTGTCCAGCCGTGGACCGAGCAGCTCCCGGACGTAGGCGACGCGCTCCTCGGTTTCGGCGAGCCCGGCCATCTGCAGCGGCCCACCGTTGCGCGAGGCCGCGGCGCCGGTGAAGGCGATGATGTCGGCGTGCCGCGCGGCGACAGCGAGCAACCGGTCACCCCAGCCACCGATGAGCACGGGCGGACCCGTCGGCTGCGCGGGTTGCGGCTGATATTCCGGCTCGGCGAACAGCCGGCGCAGCGTGATAACCGTCTGTTCCAAGTGCTCGACGCGCTTGCTCCCGCTTTGGAACGGGATGCCCGCCGCCTCGAATTCCGCCTGGACATAGCCCGCGCCGAGCCCTAGTTCGATCCGCCCGTCGGTGAATTGATCGGCGCCTGCCACGTCGCGGGCCAGCAGCACCGGGTTGTAGAACCCGGTGTTGAGCACGAAGGTGTTCAGCCGCACCCGCTCGGTTGCCTCGGCGGCCAGGATCATCGCGGGGAACGGCGCGGGCAAGCCGAGATGGTCGGCGACGCCGACCACGTCGAAACCGAGTTCCTCTGCCCGACGGCACTTTCCGATCCAGTTCGACCGGTTCTCGGGCACCACCATGTTGACACCGAACCGAAAGGGGAGCTGCGCAGTCACGGGTCCTGTCTAGCGAACCGGGCCGCGGCCGTGCACGTCGGGGCCGGTTCAGCACTGGCTGAGCGTGCCCGCCGCGACCGCGATGCCCAGCAGCGCCACGAGGGCGGCGGCAACCGGCGCCGGGCGGTGCAGTGCCCGGCGGACCGGTCCGGACGCCGTCCGCCCGGCGAAGTCTCCGCCCGGGGACCTACGTGCGAACCAGCGCCGCACCACGGCAGTCGTGGTGATGATCAGTGTCGCGATCAGCATGACGACAACCCTCAGACGCTCGCGGCGCGCGGTGCGGCAGCCCGGGGTGCGGACTTGCGCCGGGGCGGTGTGACAATTCCGTGCCGCAGCAGGCTTTCGGCGGTGTCCACCAGCGTCTCCCGCACCGGCCGCATGGTCCAGCCCAGCTCGCGCCGGGCCTTCTCGGCGCTGAGCGATTCGGTGCGTCCCAGCGTCGGCAGCGTCAGCCGGACGCCCTTGTCGAAGAGGGCGACCGAACGCACCACCCAGTTCGGCAGCTGCGTGGTCGGCACCCGGAACCCGCGCGGCGCGTATTCCTCGGCGAGGATGCGCGCCATCTCCGCCATCCACAGATGCTCACCCGCGCAGATGTAGCGGTTGCCCGCGGCCTCGGGCGTCTCCAGCGCGAGCCGGTGCGCGACGGCGAGATCGCGCACGTCCACCGGCGCCCAGCCGACCTGGGGCGCGCCGGGGACGTCCCGGTCGAGCAACCTGCGCACGGGCTCGTGCGAGGTGCTCGTGTCCGTCGACAGCAGCGGTCCGAGAACCATGCCGGGATTGACGACGACCAGTTCGAATCGCTCGCGGGACGGGAGCTTCGCGACGAAATTCCAGGCCGCCCGCTCGGCCAGCGTCTTGCTCTTCTGATAGGCCGGGCTGCGCTCGACCACCGTCCAATCGGCCTCGGTGCGCAGCGCGTCCTCGGTGTGCCCGTAGGCGATCGCGGCGATCGAGGAGGTCAGCACCACCCGGCGAACCGTGCCCGCGGCGGCGCAGGCGCGCAGCACGCGCAGGGTTCCTTCGACCGCGGTGTCGACGAGTTCGCGCTCGTCGTCCGGCGGCGTGGTGGGAAACGGCGACGCGACGTGCAGGACGCCCGCGCTGCCCGCGACGGCGGACACCCAGCCGTCCTCGCCGTTCAAATCGGCTTGCGCGAACTCCAGCTCGCCCCCGGTTCGCCGGGCCAGCTCGACCAGGTGTGCCCGTTTACCGGTGGCGGCGAGATCGCGAACCGTCGCGCGCACGGCGTAGCCGTGCTCCAGAAGTTCGGCGATAACGTGACCGGCGACGAATCCCGTTGCGCCGGTGACCGATACCTGTGTGCCCATTTCTTCACCCGTCTCGTGGAGTGGCTACCCGGCACTCATCTGAGCGCCGCTCAGATAATCTAAGCACCGCACAGTTAGGTTGTCCAGGCCGCGTCGCATACGCTCGGACGGTGACGCGGACCAGTTACCATCACGGCGCCCTGCGCGACGCGCTGCTGGCCGCCTGCCTGCGTTTGATCGAGACCGAGGGGCTCGCGGCGGTCAGCCTGCGCCGGGTGGCGCGCGAGGCAGGCGTGAGCACCGCCGCGCCGTACCACCACTTCCCCGACCGCGCCGCCCTGCTCGCGACGCTGTCCACGCAGGGTTTCCAGCTGCTCGGCGCGCGACTGTCGGCCGCCCGCGCCGAGGCTCCGACGCCCATGGCCGCCCTGACCGCACTGGCGAACGCCTACGTGCGGTTCTCCCGCGAGCAACCGGCCTACTTCCGCTTGATGTTCCGGCCTGAGCTCTCCCAGCCCGACAAGCACCCCGACACCATGGCGGCGGGCGACGCGGCTTTCGGAGTCCTGGCCGACGCGATCGCCGAGTGTGTTCGCGCCGGGGAGCTGCCCGCCGACAAGGCCGACACACTGGCGGTCACGTTCTGGGGACTCGGCCACGGGCTGGCCTCACTGTGGCTGGATGGACAGCTGGAGAAACGGGCGGGACAGTTCGGCACCACCGGCACGGCACTGGTGGACGACGTCATGCGGACCTTCGCGACATTGATCGAGCCGAGCGGGCCGTCGCTGACCTAGAGTGGACGCCAGACGTTTGCTGTCCAATGCTTCTCACACCGATTGCTTCTCACACCGATCCGAGGAGATCACACGGATGACCGCGCAGCTGGATCCGACGGTGCAGGAGTTCGTCGACGCGCTCAACGCCAATGATCAGGACCGTTTCTACGCCGTTCTCACCGACGATGCCACCATGTCCGACGACGGTGTGGAGCGCGATCTCGCCCAGTGGACCGAAGCGGAGATCTTCGACAGCAACGCACGCATGCGGATCGAGTCCGTCGGCGACGACGGCACGGAACTGGTTGCCGAATATACCAATTCACGCTGGGGGTCGATGCGGACCACGTGGCGTTTCGTCCTGCGCGACGGCAAGGTGACCCGTTTCGAGACCGGACAGGCCTGAATACCCTTGCCATGCACCCGCCGACGTTGACATCCTGACCTTCGTGTTCGTCGCGCCGCGTTACGGTACCGGTTCCCTGGCCGATCTGTTCCCCTCCGTCCTCGCCGGTCTCGGCGTACCCGGCGAGGAGGACCGGCTCGGACTCGGGCTGAACGCCGACCGGGTCTGCGTCCTGTTGGTGGACGGGCTCGGCTACGAGCACCTGGTGGCGAATCCCGCTGCCGCTCCGTTCCTGACCGGTCTCGCGCCGATCGGGCTGACGGCCGGTTTCCCGACCACGACGGCCACCAGCCTCACTTCGCTCGGGGTGGGCGTTCCGCCCGGCGAGCACGGAATCGTCGGCTATCTGTTCCATATCCCCGGCTACGACCGGCTGTTCACCCCGCTGTCCTGGCGGCTGCACGGCGCGCCGAAATCCGATCTGCGCGACGAACTCGTTCCAGAGGAATTCCAGCCTCGCACAACGGTGTTCGAGCGCGCCGCCGCCGACGGCATCACCGTCGCCCAGGTGTCACCGCGCGATCAGGCGGGGTCGGGACTGACCAAGGCGGTGCTGCGCGGTTGCCAGTTCCGCCCCCAGCTGTCCTTCGGTGACCTCGTCGCCGAGGTGGGCGAGGCGTTGCGCGCCGGGTCGCGTTCCCTGGTCTACACCTACCACGGCGATCTGGACCTGACCGGACACGTACGCGGCCCCGCGTCGCGCGCCTGGGAACTCGAGCTCGCCAACGCCGACCGACTCGCCACCGCGCTCGCCGACGAGCTGCCCTCCGGCGCGACCCTGCTGGTCACCGCCGATCACGGCATGGTCGAGCTGGACGACCGCATCGATTTCGACACCACCGCCGCGTTGCAAGAGGGCGTCCGCGCGCTGGGCGGTGAGCCACGCGCCCGCCACGTCTACACCGTGCCCGGCGCCGAATCCGACGTCGCGGCGGCCTGGCGGGCCGCACTCGGCACGGACTTCGAGGTGCTCGGCAAGGAGGAAGCCGTGGGCCGAGGCTGGTTCGGCCCCAGGGTCGATCCCGCGATCGTTCAACGCATCGGCGATCTGGTCGTGGTCGCCGGTGGGCGGCGTGGCGTCATCCGCACCGGCGCCGAACCATTGCAGTCCCGGCTGGTCGGCCACCACGGTTCGCTCACACCGGCGGAGATGAACGTCCCGCTCTGCGTCTTCCGGGCCTAGCGTTCGCCGGTCGGCGAACACTCGCCCGCGATGGCTCTAGTCTGGAGTCCGATCGCGGCGGGCATCGCCGTGCGCGGACCTTCAGGAGGAGCCCATGAACACCACGCTGTCACGGACCGGCCGGACCGGCCTCGGGATCGCGATGGTCGCCATGGCGCTCGCGGGCTGCACCGACATCGAACGCGCCCTCAACCGCGGCGGCGACACGCCGTGCAACGAGTACATCAAGCAGGACCAGGACACCAAGCGCACGACGATCACCAAGTTCGTCAAGGAACAGAGCCGCGACGACCGCGAGCCGGCGGGAACGGTGGTGGACGCGACGATGGTGTCGGTCGACCTGCTCTGCGGCGCGCAGGCAAACGCCGAAACCCCGATCAAGAATGCCGACGTCGCAGGCTTTTTCATCCGGAAGTGACCGCGGCGTCACTCGCCTCCTCGTCCTGCGTACGCCAGAATGAGAAAGCGAAGACGAGCTCACACGACGATGGGTCATCCACGTGGCGCAGTCCCACACCCTCATACAGCAGCGGGTCGAACTGGAAAGAGAATGGGAGCGTTGGGCGACGACTCCCCTGGCGACCGCCAGGTCCCGGAACACCGTCCTGCGCAGCGAAGTAGCACAATCCTGGCGGCGGTCGTTGCACACCGTCGATCCCGCGACCACGATCGCGCCCGGCGTCGACGACATCGGCGACCGTTGGGCCGCCTCCCCACTACGTGAACCGGTCACGGCGCTGGCGGGTGAACTGCGCGCCGTCACCGAGGACTCCGGTTACCTGGCCGTGGTCACCGACCACGCGGGCACCGTCCTGTGGTCCTGCGGCGACCGAACGCTGCGCAGGCAGGCGGAGCAGGTCAACCTCGCGCCCGGCGGATGCTGGGACGAAAGCCACATGGGTACCAACGGTGTGGCCCTGGCGTTGCACACCGACCGGCCCGCCGCGGTGTTCTCCGCCGAGCATCTGGTCGCCGCCCTACACGGCTGGGTCTGCTATTCCGCGCCGATCCACGGACCCGACGGCAGACTGGTCGGGGCGTTGGACCTGTCCAGTTCCTGGGACCGCTCCCATCCCGCGGTGCTCACCTCGGTCCGCGCGCTGGTGACGGCGGTGGAGACGATGTTGCGCACCGCCACGCCCGCACCGGCACCGGGAATCCGGCTGGAATGTCTCGGTGCGGCACGTCTGCTGCGCGATGCCGTGCCGGTACCCCTGCCGCCCCGGCAACTGGAGATCCTCGCACTGCTGGCGCTGCAGCCGGACGGTTTCACACCGGAGCAGTTGCATGCCGCGCTGTACGGCGATCGCGGCGTGTCCGCCAGCACGCTCAAGGCGGACGTCTCGCATCTGCGCCGCGCGATCGGCGGCGAGATCACCAATCGCCATTACGTTCTGACCGGGCCGGTATCTTGCGACGCCGTCGACCTGCTCGCCGCCGTCACAGCGGGCGACACCACCTCCGCGGTGTGGCTGTATCGCGGGCCATTGCTGCCCGGGTCCGAGGCGCCCGGCGTGCTGCAGTGGCGCGATCACCTCGACGTCGGTGTGCGGACCGCCGTGCTCGCAGGCGACCGAGCCGAGCACGCGGTGGCGTTCGGCGAACGCGCGCCGCGCGATATCGCGGTCCACGAGCACGCGTTGCGCTTGCTGCCTGCTGACGACGTCCGTCGCGCGGTGGTCGCGGCCCGTCTCCATACGGCGTTGCGCGACTGAGGTTTTCCCACCAACCTCGCACCAACCTCGGCGGACGATAGTGGACCCGGTCCGAGATATCTGCGAGGAACCATGAGCTACACCAGACCGGGGGCGGGTCTCCGGCACCGTCGACTACCCGACGCACTCCGGCCACGTCATCCACGTCGGCCGAACCGCGCGGCGATACCGCACCGAACGCGCCGGGTGGACATCACCGAGCGCGCCAGGGCGGTCCTACGACGCATGATCGACCAGCACGGGGCGGTCCTGCTCCACCAGTCCGGCGGGCGCCTCGACAGCGGCACGCCCAGGTGCCTGCCCATCCGGGAATCCCGGATCGACGGCGCGGATGTCCTCCTGGGAACCCTGCCCTGGCACACCGAATTGTGGATCAGCGCGGAGCAATACGAGCACTGGAAGCACACCCACCTGACCGTGGACGTGGCCGAGGGCCCCGGCGGCAGCGCTTCGGATGCTCTCGAGGATTCGCGTTTCGTCATCAGATCGCGGCTGCTCACCGACGAAGAAGCAGCGGCGCTGGCGGCAGGGGGGCCGCCGCGCACCGGAGCCGACCGGTTGGCGTGACCCTGCACGAGTGAACCGGCGGATCGTCCGCCCGGGTGGGCACGACCACCCGGGCGGGCCTCGCGCGTCAGCGTCCGGGCAGGAAGCGCAGGCTGCGGGCGACGCTCATCAGGAACGGCTGCCACTTGTCCTTCGGGAACAGCTTGGGCGCGTCCAGATTCATGAACCGGGTGACCACGATCGACTGCGGTTCGGTGAACTTGAGCAGGCCGTCCGGTCCGTGGCGGCGCCCCACACCGGAGATGCCCATGCCCCCCATCGGGGCCGCGGTGGTGCCCCAGGCGGGCGCGTACCCCTCGTCCACACAGACCGTGCCCGCGTGCAACCGCGCCGCGATCCGCTCGCCGTCGGACTTGCTCGCCGCCCAGACCGAGGCATTCAAGCCGTAGTCCGTGTCGTTGGCCAGGCGCACGGCCTCCTCGACGCTGTCGACGGGGTAGATAGACACCAGCGGGCCGAAGGTTTCGTTGCGACCGCATTCCATCTCGTCGGTCACCTCGCTCAACACGGTCGGCTCGAAGAACAGCGGCCCCAGATCCGGGCGGGCCTTGCCGCCGGTCAGCACCTGTGCTCCCTTCGAGGTGGCGTCCGCGACATGCTTGGACACCGTCTCCAGTTGCGCTTCGGAGATGAGGCTGCCGATATCGGCCGAATAGTCGTAGGCGGCACCGAGTTTCGCGGCGTCGACGGCGGCGACGAATTTCGCGGTGAACGCCGCGGCGACCTGCCGCTCGACATACAGTCGCTCGATCGAGATGCACAGTTGCCCGGCATTGGAGAAGCAGGCGCGCACGGCCGCCTTGGCGGCGGCGTCCAGATCGGCGCCCGCGGTGACGATCATCGGGTTCTTGCCGCCGAGTTCGGCGGAGAATCCGATCAGCCTGCGGCCGCACTGTTCGGCCAGGGTGCGCCCGGTCGCCGAGGAACCGGTGAACATCAGGTAGTCACACGCCTCCACTATGGCGGTGCCGACCACGCCGCCGGGGCCGGGGACCACCGCGAGCAGCTCACGCGGCAGGCCCGCCCGGTACAGCAACTCCGCGCCGGCCAGCGTCGAGAACGGGGTCTGGCTGTCGGGCTTGACCACCACGGCATTGCCCGCCAGCAGCGCGGGGATGGAATCGCCGATCGACAACAGCAGCGGGTAGTTCCACGGAGCGATGACACCGACCACGCCTTTGGGCTGATACCGGACCGAGGCGCGGTTGAGCACGGGAAAAGCGCCCGGAACCCGATGTCCGCCCAACAGTCCGGGGGCGATCTCGGCGAAGTAGCGGGCCGCGAACATCAGGCCCATGATTTCTTCCTGGGCCGCCCAGCGCGCCTTGCCGGTCTCGGCCTGCACCACGTCCATCAGGAACTCGCGGTGCTCCACCACCAGCGCGCGGTAACGATTCAGCACCGCGGCGCGCTCGGCCACCGGCCGGGCGGCCCAGTGTTCCTGCGCGGCGCGCGCCTTGTCGAAGGCCGCCGCGACGTCGTCCGCGGTGCCCACCGGCACGGTACCCAGCGGATTCCCGGTGAACGTCTCGGCGATCGTCCTGCTCTGCCGGTCCGCGGGCGCCGCGATCGCGGCCAGCGCGCTGAGGCGGTCGAATACATCGGCTTCCGGCGCGGGCATCGTTGCCTCCTACTTGTGAGTAACTTCGAGATACACACAATCTACGCCCCTTATCGCTCGCGATGAACCCGCTGCACGCAATGCGTACCAGGGCCGTCCGTGGCCGCCGCCGCGTCGAATACCTCATGGTTCGCGCGCCGGGTCCACCGATGGTCATCGGCAGTTCACAGTTCGTTCACTCGAGTCAAATCGAGTCCCACTCACCGGGACCGGCTGTCCGGATGGCCGGGTTCGTGGTTTACGTTATGCCGATGTTCAGAGCGAGGCTCGGGGTCCGCACCCGGATTCTGGCTATCGCGCTCATACCGAGTCTGACTCTGCTGTTGGCCGGTCTGGGCGCCGCGGGCTACCTGGTAGCCGAAGGAACCAAAGCCAAGGACTGGGCCGCGGAGAGCCAGAACGCCATCCCGGTGACCAGCGAGGTCATGGACGCGGTCCAGCAGGAACGCCACCTCACCCTCGCCCAGCTATCCGGCGACGACACCCTCGCGGCCGCGCTCGGCACCGCTCGCGTGCGCGTGGACGCGGCGGTGCGGCGCCTGCTCGCGGCCTCCGCCGACCTGCGCGACGTCGACGCGTCGAAGATCACCGAGGAAGACGCCGACCTCGTCATGCTGACGCAGAGCCTGACCACGGTGCGCGCCGCCGCCGACGCGGGCGCACTGCCGATCCCGGACGCGTACATGTTCTACAACCGGCTGCTCGACCCGATCCCGGCGGGCACCAAGTCCACGGTGCAGACCGCTCCGGACAGCGACATCGCCGTGGGCACCGTGGCCGGCGTCCGCTTGTTCTACGCGAACGAGGCCATGGCGCGCAGCGACGCCCTCGGTGCGGTCTACGTCAACGGCGCGGCTCCCCCGCCGATCCCGATCGATGAGTACACCCGGCAGACCGGCTTCTACCACACCGAAATCGCCACGCTCATTGCCGAACTGGACGGGCCGATCAAAGCTCGCCTGCAGGCGCTGACCACCGGCACAGCCTGGCAAAAGCTCACCGCGATGGAGAACGCCATCGTCCAGCGCGGCGTCGCGGCGACCACATCGTCGCCCGCCTCGGCGAATCCGAATGCGAGCACACGGCAACCGACCTTGCCCGCGCTGCCGTTGAGCATCGACGAATGGCGTCGTGCCGCCGCCGAGGTCAGCCGCGGGATGCTCGATGCCTGGTCGGTGTACAACCGGGACGTGCAGAAGGCCGCCGAAGACAAAGCCGCCGCCGCGGCGACCCGCTCCGCCGTCACGGGTGGCGGCATGCTCCTGGTCGGCATTCTGGTGCTCGTCGTCGCGGTTGTCCTGGCCAACCGCGTCATCCGCCGGTTGAAGCGGCTGCGGGGCGAAACGCTGGCGCTGGCCGACGAGCGGCTGCCCGACATGCTGCGCAGGCTGCGCGACGGCGAAGTCGTCGATCCCGCCGCCGAATCACCGAACCTGAACTACGGCAGCGACGAGATCGGCCAGGTGGCCAAGGCGTTCCAGCACGCGCACTCCGCGGCCGTCGCCGCGGCGGTGGCCGAAGCCCGCACCCGCGAGGGCGTGAAAGCGGTGTTCCTGAACATCGCGCACCGCAGCCAGATCGTGGTGCACCGGCAGCTGGAAATCCTCGACGAAGCCGAGCAGCGCCAGGAAGACCCGGTCCTGCTCGACACCCTGTTCCGGCTCGACCACCTCGCCACCCGAGAGCGGCGCAACGCCGAGAACCTCACCATTCTCGGCGGAGGCAAGCCGGGCAGGCAGTGGCGCAATCCCGTCCCGCTGGTGGATCTGGTGCGCAGCGCCGTCGGCGAGACCCTCGACTACGCCCGGGTGCGGGTGGCCAGGCTGCCCGAAGTCCACGTCCTCGGCACGGTGGTCGCCGACCTGATCCATCTGCTCGCCGAACTGGTGGACAACGCGACCTCCTTCTCGCCGCCACAGTCGCGTGTCGAGGTGACCGGCAACGTGGTCGGCAAAGGCGTCGTGGTCGAGATCGGCGACCAGGGCATGGGCATGTCCGAGGCCGAGCTGTCCAAGATGAACGAGATGCTGCGCGAGCCACCGGATTTCGGCGTGGCGGCGCTGTCGGCCGATTCGCGGCTGGGCCTGTTCGTCGTCGCCCAGCTGGCCACGCGCCACGGCATCTCGGTGCGGCTGTCGGAGTCCGACTACGGCGGCATCAAAGCCATCGTGCTCATTCCGTCCGCGCTCGTCGCGGGCGAATCGGGCGCGCCGCAGACACCGGCGGAACTCACCGATCCCGGCAGCCGCCGCAGACTCATCGCCGGGCCCGTCGTAGCGGCGGAGGCGAGCGACTCCACGCAGACCGCCGCGTCCTCGGTCGCGACGCTCGCGGTCGAATCCGCCGCGCCTCCGCGTTACGCACCCCGACCGTACACCGAGGCGCCGCCGCAGCCGGGTCCGGACGGCCGCCCGGCGCTGCCCCGGCGCAACCGACAGACCAATCTCGCACCGCAACTGGCGCATTCGGCTCCGGAGCAAGCCGTCTCCGCGCAGCCCGCACGCTCCGCCGAACAGGCCCGCGATCTGATGTCCGCCATCGAGAACGGGACCAGGCAGGGCCGTCGCGCCACCATCCCCGACGAACAGGAAGGCTAGGGGTGTCCGCTTCTCCCGCAGGTGATCTGAATTGGCTGCTCGACGATCTCGTCGATCGGCTGGCCGGCGTGCGCCACGCGGTGGTGCTGTCCACCGACGGGCTACTACTCGGCCGCTCCAGCGGAATGAGCCGGGAGGACGCCGAACACTTCGGTGCGATGTCCTCCGCGCTCTACGGGCTGGCGCGCAGCGCGGGCAACCGATTCGACGGTGGCGGCGTCCGCCAGGCGGTCATCGAACTCGACCGCGCGGTGCTGTTCGTGACCTCAGCGGGCGACAACGCCTGCCTGGCACTGCAAGCCGCCGAGTCCGCCAATCTCGGCATGGTGGCCTACGAGATGAACCTGACCGTCCAGCGCGTCGGCAGCTACCTGTCCACCACTGCCCGCCAAGACCTCGTCGGACACGTCGAGCAGAACCGGCCATGACCCGCCCGCGTGAGCCCTGGTTCGATGAAGCGGCCGGCCCGCTGGTGCGTCCGTACGCGCTCACGCGCGGGCGTACCAGCTTCGATGGACCCGAACTGGATATGCTCACCACCGTGGTCGCGGACCCCTCCGCGACCGCACTGCGACGCACCGAACCCGAGTACACCGATATTCTTCGGCTGTGCCGTGTTTCGCAGACCGTCGCCGAACTCTCCGCCCAGTTGCATTTGCCGCTGGCGGTGACGAAGATCCTCGTCGGTGATCTGATCGGCGATGGGCAATTGATCTTCCGCGCTCCCGTTCCGACGGAGGCCGGACCCGATGACCTCAACATATTGCGAGCGGTACTGGATGGAATCCGAAAACTTTGACCCGAGCGGTACACCGCAGCTGGCCGCGTCGGTCAAGATCCTCGTCGCCGGCGGGTTCGGCGTCGGCAAGACCACCATGGTCTCGGCGATCAGCGAGGTCGCGCCCCTGCGCACCGAGGAACTGATCACCGAGGTGAGCACCGGCATCGACGATCTGTCGGGTGTCGAGCAGAAGACCACAACCACGGTCGCGCTCGACTTCGGCAGACTCACCATCGACCGCGACCTGGTGCTCTACCTGTTCGGCACGCCCGGCCAGGACCGGTTCTGGTTCCTGTGGGACGAACTGGCGCGCGGCGCGCTCGGCGCCGTCGTTCTCGCCGATACCCGCAGGCTGGGCAACTCCTTCGCGGCCGTGGACTTCTTCGAGCGGCGCAGGCTGCCGTTCATGGTGGGCGTCAACTGCTTCGACGGCGCGCCGCGCTACACCATCGATGAGGTACGCGACGCCCTCGACCTCGACTCGGTCACTCCCGTCATGCTCTGCGACGCCCGCGACCGCGGATCATGCAAGGACGTGTTGCTCACCCTCGTCGAGCATCTGATCCAGCGGGCACAGCGCGCTCACGCCACCGCCTGAGCGCACTCCGGCTCCGCGGCGCGTCCGCTCGCGGTGGGCTGCCGCCACGGCGGCGCTGCGTCCTCAGACCTGCCGCAACCAGGCCAGGAACAGCAGCGCGCCGCTCGCGGCCAGCGCTACCGCGACCGGAGCCGGCCACCACGGCCCGTTCCGGCCGAGCAAACCGCGGGTGAGCCGTAATTGGAACGCGCCGAGCCCGGCCAGGATCAGCAGCCAGATCGGCAGCAGGCCGATCCCGAGCGCCGCGTGCGTTGCCCATGCGCCCGCCAAGGTGGGGCCGCCCCAAGAACTTTCGAGATCGTCGCCGGCCACGAGCGGATAGCAGATCCCCCGGAACGCGGCGATGCCCGCCAGGAACGCCAGAAACAGGGCCAGCAGGCCGACCGCGCCGCTGAGCACCGAATGCGTCACCGACCGGGTGGCGGAGAATTTATGCGGCAGAACCGATTCGCCGAGCATCCGTCGCGGCACGCGCAGCCGGGTCGGGATCCGCCGCACCGCCAGCGGCAGTGCCCGCAGCGCGTACGCGGCATAACGCAGGAGTGTCCGAATCCACGACATACCGCCGACGGTAGCGCTGTTCGGCCCGCGATTCACCGCAGCAGGCCCGCGTGCACCAGATCGTCGAACAACAACTGGTCGACCGGGGGAACGAGTGCGCGGTCGGCGTAGCCGAACCACGCGACCTCTTCGATCTCACTGCTCGCGACGAGCGTTCCACGGTAATCCGCGGTGTAGCAACTCATCCGGACCACCACCGCGTCGGCTGGGCCGTGCAGCGCCTCGTAGGTGCCGACGTGCGCGGCGGTCTCCGGCAGCAGGGCCACGGTGAGTTCCTCCTCGATCTCGCGCAGCAGGGTCTGCAGATCGGTCTCGCCGCCTTCGCGCTTGCCGCCCGGGATGTAGAAGACGTCCTTGCCGCGCGGTCTGGCGCAGAGGATCCGTCCGTCCTCGATGCGCACCCATGCCACCGTGTCGATCAGCTGCCGCCCTTGCCCGTCCGCCACCGCCGCAGCCTAACGCGACACGGCGCCCGAGGCGGAGCGGGCGTCGCTCTCGCCTCAGCCGGACGGCAGCAGGGAAGGATCCTTGGCGCCGGGGCCGAGAACCGAACGGAGGTCACGCGGGGCGATGCGCTCGCCGCACTCCGAGCACACCGGCTCGACGGTCGCGAGGTTCCCGCACATGGCGTGCCTCGTCTGCACCGGAGGGCCGTCCGGGGCGGCCCATTCGTCGCCCCACTGACGCATCGCGGTGACGACCAGCCACAGCGAGCGGCCTTTCGCGGTCAACCGGTAGTCGTAGCGAACCGGATTGTCCTGATAGGGCTCCCTGGTCAGCACGCCGTGCTCGACCAGGTGCTCGAGACGCTGGGTGAGCACATTGCGGGCGATACCGAGGCGGGCGCGGAAGTCGTCGAAGCGCGTCACCCCGAACAGGGCGTCACGCACGATCAGCAGCGTCCACCACTCCCCGACCACCTCGAGGCACTGGGCCAGCGAGCAGTTCATGTCCCCGAAGCTCGTCCTGCGCATATCCGTCAGCATAGTCAGTTGCTTCACAGAACCCACTGACCTATCGTGCGTTGCATGAAGCAACTCACTACGCGGACTCTCGCCGAGGAGTTCGCGCTTTCCGGGACCGCTGCCGACGGGTGGCAGGCGCGGGTCGGCCGGTCCTGGCGCGGTTGGACCGGGCCGCACGGCGGCGTGATCGCGGCCCTGCTGATCGAGGTGGCACGTGCGGCGGCCGCCGAACCCCTTCCGGTGCGCGCCCTGGATCTCCGTTTCCTGGGCCGCCCCACAGAAGGTGTGCTGGCCTTCCGCGCGACCGAGCACGCAGTCGGCCGCAGCACCGTCGCGCTCGAGGTACGCGCCGAGCAGGACGGCACCCCGATCGCCGCGGCGGCGATCACGCTGGGCCGCACTGTGGAGACGGGCATCGAGGGTTATACGGGCACGCCCGCACCGCCGGTGCCCGATCCCGAATCTTGTGCGCCGTTCGCCCTCCCACCCGAAATCGTGCCGGTGGGAGCCCACTTCGACATCCGCCCCGCCGCCGGACCGCTGCCGCTGAGCGGTGCGGACGAACGGATGATGTGCGCCTGGATCGCACTCGTCCCCGACGTGCCCGCGGACGCGGCGGCGCTGGCCATCCTCGCCGACGCGTTGCCGCCCGCCGTCTTTCCCACCTTGCGCGCACCCGTCGCGATCCCCACCGTGACGCTGTCGATGCATCTGCACGCCGAACCCACCGGCAGCCTGCCGGTACTGGTACGCACGGTGAACGCGTCGACCGGCGGCGGCTGGTCGGTGGACGACACCTCGATCTGGGACCGCGGCGGCGTGCTGCTCGCCTCGGCACGCCAGACCCGCCGCGTGCTCGGCTGAACGGAGACGACGGGCGGATGGTAAGACTCAGCGGCTCAGGCGCTGGAATCGCCGCACCGCGAGCGGCAGGAAGATCGCGGTGATGATCAGCGGCCACACCACTGCCATCAGCAAGGAGTGCTGTTCCACCCAGGAATCGCCGCTGCCGACCGGCGTACCGAACAGCTCGCGAGTCGCCGCCACCGTGGAGGAAATCGGATTCCAGGCCGCGATGACGCCCAGCCAGTCCGGCATCAACTGAGGCGCGACGAAGATGCTGGAGATCATGGTGAGCGGGAAGGCGACCGCGAACAATCCGCCCGCGGCCTCCGGGTTCGGCACCAGCAACCCGAGCCATACACCCACCCAGATCAACGCGAACCGCAGCAACAGCAGCAAACCGAACGCCGCGACGCCGCGCAGTACGCCGCCGTCGGGCCGCCAGCCGATGAGCAGGGCGGTCGACATCAGGATGGTCAACTCGGCGCACGCCACGATCAGATCGGTCACCCCCCGACCGGACACCACCGCCGAGGAGGCCATCGGCATCGAGCGGAAACGATCGATCACGCCGTTGGTCACGTCGTAGACGACCACCGTCGCGGTGTTGACGAAGCCGAACGCCATCGTCATCGCGAACATGCCCGGCATCAGGAAGCTGCGATAGTCACCGCCGCCGGGCACGCTCATCGCGCTGCCGAACACGTAGCCGTAGAGCAGGACCGACAGAATCGGGAAGCCGAGTTGCCAGGCGATGTTGATCGGCTGGCGCTGATAATGGGTCAGGCCGCGGCGCACCACATTCCAGCAGTCGGAGATCGCCCAGTACGCGCGAGAACGCGAGCGGCTCGGGGTGAGGTCCGTGGTGCCCATCAGGCCGCCTCCTCTGCGGTGGTGCGGTGTCCGGTCAACTGCAGGAAGACGTCGTCGAGGCTCGGTCTGCGCAGACCGATGTCCTCCACGTCGACGCCTTCGTCCTGCAGGGTGCGCGCGACCTCGGTGAGCGCGGCGACACGATCGGTGACCGCCGCCGAGACCCGCCGTTCGACGTCGTCGATGTCCGGCTCGCCGTCGCACACCCGGGCCACCACTTTGGCGACCGCGGGCAGGTCGGCGACGTCCGCGGCAACGACCTCGATCCGGTCTCCGCCCACGGTGCTCTTCAACCCGTCCGGGGTGTCGTCGGCGATGGCGCGTCCCTGATCGATGACGGTGATGCGGGAGGCGAGCTTGTCCGCCTCCTCCAGATACTGCGTCGTCAGCAGGACCGTGGTGCCATCGGCGACCAACGCGCGCACCGACGCCCAGACCTCGCCGCGACTGCGCGGGTCGAGTCCGGTCGTGGGCTCGTCGAGGAACAGCACGTCCGGCGCCAGGATCATCGAGGCCGCCAGATCGAGCCTGCGGCGCATGCCGCCGCTGTACTTGCCGACGCCTCGGTCACCGGCCTCGGTCAGGTCGAAGCGCTCCAGCAGTTCGGTGGCCCGCTGTTCGGCGCGCCGGCCACCGAGATGGAACAACCTGCCGAACATCTCCAGGTTCTGGCGTCCGGTGAGCACTTCGTCCACGGCCGCGTACTGGCCGGTCAGCCCGATGCGGGCGCGCACCTCGCGCGGATCGCGAGCGACATCCAGACCGGCCACTTCGGCGCGGCCGCCGTCCAGCCGGATCAGCGTCGAGAGAATGCGCACCGCGGTGGTCTTGCCCGCGCCGTTGGGCCCGAGCAGGCCGTGCACCGTGCCGCGCCGCACGGTCAGGTCGAATCCGTCCAGGGCACGCTTGTCCCCGTATCTCTTCTCCAGTCCTTCGGCAAGGACCGCGAAATCGTTCACTGCTCACCTTCCCCGTGACATACCCCGAAACTGGGTACGCTGTACTCGAATTAGGGTACAACGTACCCAGTTGTCTGCCAAGCGGATAGGCTGGCTTTCATGAGCGGCACCGAGACCAGCGGCAGCGGCGACATCGCCCGCACCCTAGACCTGCTGTGGGGCGCGAGCCCCCGGCCGAGCCGCGGCCCGAAACCCGGCCTGTCGCTGGACCGGATCGTCGACGCCGCGATCGCGGTAGCCGACGACGAGGGCCTCGCCGCGGTCACCATGCGCCGGGTCGCGACCGAACTCGGCACCGGCACCATGTCGCTGTATCGATACCTGCCCGGCAAGGCCGAACTATTGGACCTGATGCTCGACCGGGTGCAACGCCCCCGCGACGATCTCGGCGAACACATCGGCGGATGGCGCGGCGCGCTGGAAACCCTCGCCTACGAGTCGCTCGCCATGTACCGGCGGCACCCGTGGCTGATCGGAGTGAACAACTCACGCCCGGTCCTTGGCCCCGGCGCGGTCGAGGGCATGGAAAAGGTGCTCGGCGCGATCCGGCAGATGGGATTGCCGGACCGCGAACTCGTCTCGGTGGTGATCATGATCTCCGGCTACGTTCTCGGCGCGGCCCGCACGCAACTGTACGAGCAAGAGGCCGAACGCGATTCGGGCATGACCGACGCGGAATTCTGGCAGGCGCAGAGTCCCATGCTGGAGAAGGCGATGGCCAGCGGCCGCTATCCGGTCATGGCCGGGCTCTCGGACGACGCGTTCGGCCCGGACTTCGACCACTTCGGTTTCGGGCTACAGCGCATCCTCGACGGCTTGGAACACTATGTGGCTCATCGCGACAGCGCTACGCAGCCCGCACCGTGAGGGTCTCGCGCCCTGTCGCCAGCGCGACGTGCGCGACCGCAGCGTCCAGCCCCTGCTTCGGTAACGGCGCGTCGTCGAACATGGTGATCTCCACGGCGTCCTCGGCGAGCTCCCAGACGCCCGCGATGCGTCCGTTCACAACGACGATGGGCGAGATCCAGCCCGCGGTCCGGCTCACCTTCGCGCGGTGGGCGGCGGGCAGCAGGACGGTGTCGCCGGTACCGGGCCCCAGCACGTACTGGTCGAAGGCTCCGAGCAGGTGGACCGCCGCGCTCGGCGCGGCGGCGGCCAAGGCGGCGGCCTGATCGGTCGGCAGGAAGGCGCGCCGACCCTCCACGTCCACTTCGGTGAGCAGTTCACCCAGGTCGGCGAACCAGCGCCGCACCGTGGTCTTGCGCAGGCTGTTGCGGGTGAGCCAGGCGTCGAATGTCTCCGGTGTCGCCGGGCCGTACGCGCCGAGATAGGCGAGGATCGCCGTCGGCGCCGCGTCATCCGGTTCGGGCAGGCCGGACCAGTCGCGTACCAGGTGCGCGGGGCTGGTGAACGTTACTTTGGTTCCGCGCGCCGGGCCGTGGCACAACGCCCCTTGCCAGGCCAGCGGCTTGAGCAGCGCACCCCAGCCGGAGCGCAATTCCGCACCGAGCCGATGGAATTGCGGCGCGGACACGAGGGCTTCGACCAGTTCCTCTCGGGTGAGCACCGCGGCGGCGAGCACCTCCGCGACCGCCTCCGCCAGTGCCGCGACCTCCGTGGGAGAGGCCCCGAAGGTCCGCTGCCAGGCGGGCTTCTCCCAGGTGCGCGCGGAGGCGACGAGCGAAAGGTTCGCGGCGGCCAGGTTCGGAGTCAGCGCGTGCAGGGTGCCGCGCATCGCCCAGGTCTTCATCAGCGTGCCGTCGGCCAGCGCACGGACCAGCCCACCCGGGTCCGGCTTCGTGCTGCGCAGCGCGACCGCCAGTTCCGCCGCCGAAGTGACCTGGGCCTGCACGCCGCACAAACGCTCGGCGATCGCTACCGCGCCCTCGTCCGCGCGGGACAGGACATGCTGACGACACAGCCGCCAAGCGAAGACTTGATCCCAGGTGACTCGCACTCGAGCTCCTCCTCCTGCTCAGCTCAGCAGCGTGCCGAGACCGGCGACCGTCGCGGCCGCCAGTGCCGACCCGGCCACCGTCATCGCGATCACGCCGAGCAGGGCGGTGCGGGTGGTGGCGCGCCGGATCGCGCCGACCGGGTCGGCCAGCCGCTCGGCGCGGGCCAGCACCGCGGTACCCGCAGCGGCCAGCGCGCCCGGCGGCGCGGGCTCGGTGATGCCGACGATCGCCAGCAGCCCGCCGAGCAGCGGCAGCGAACCGTGCTCGTCGGCGGCCTTGTCGTCGGCGCACATCTCGAGCAGCCGGGCGGTCTCGGCCGCTCCGGCGGTGAACAATCGCAAGCCGGGAAGCGTGGTGGCCACCGCGCGCAGCACCGCGGTCAGCGCAGCGTGCCTGCCGGACAGGTGCGCGCGTTCGTGCGCGAGCACCGCGGCCAGTTGATCGTCGTCCAGCGCGTCCAGCGCGGCGGAGGTGACGACGATGGTGTCGGGCCGCCCCGGCACGCAATACACCTGGCGCTGCGGCGAATCGAGCACGACCGCCCCGATGCCCGCCACCGGCCTGCCGACCAGCCGGACCGCCCTGGCATGGGCGTCGGTGCGCCTGCGCATGTTCAGCACGACACCGACCGCGCGCGCCACCAGCGCGACCGTGCCGGTGGCGACCAGCGCCGCCACCGCGAAAGTGGCCGCCCGGGTGGCCGCGGCGCCGTGTACGTGCATCGGGGTCCACAGGAACGAGACGCAGGCGCGCAGCGCGTCCTTCGGATGTCCCCAGTAGGTGGCGAACTCGATGGTGACCAATGTCGCCGCGATCCCCCAGGCGCTCAGCGCGCCGACGATCGCGACCACCCAGGCGATCACACCCAGCCGGGGCGCGATGCCGCGATGGGTCAGACCGCGAAGCACGGGCGGACCGAAGGTCGCCACGACGCTGCCGTACAGCATCAGAGCTATGGCAAGGCTCACGGCACTTCTGGTGACTTGCGCGCCGCCAGTCTGCGCAGCGCGGCACGCAACCCGGCCGACTCCTCGGCGCTGATCCGATCGACGAAATGGCTGAGTACCAGGTCCGAACGTCCGCCGGAGCCGAGCGCCTCCAGCATGAGCCGGGCGCTGTGCTCCTCCCTGGTGAGGGTCGGCCAATATCGATAGGCCTTGCCGGCGCGTTCGCGGGCCAGCCAGCCTTTGCGATGCAGGTTGTCCATGGTCGACATCACCGTCGTATAAGCGATGTCCCGCTGAGCCGACAGTTCGTCGAAGATCTCGCGCACCGTTGTGTCCTCTGCGTCCTGATCCCAGATGCGGTCCATGATCACCGCCTCCAGATCCCCGAATCCACGCACCGTACCGACTCCCTCATCCGAGCTGTACCCCGTCGTGGGAACAGGTTACCGGCAGAGACCGGTTACTACGGAGGCAACCAGTAGATCGCCTGCGCCGATGCCCCTTGTCGGCGGCCTGTGCGAACATATGTTCGTGTCCGATGCGCCCGTCTCCCGATCCGGCCGCCCCCGGATACTCGCGCGGGCGGAGGCATCGATCCTGCATGCCGACCTCGACTCGTTCTATGCCTCGGTCGAGCAGCGCGACGACCCCCGGCTGCGCGGCAAGCCGGTGATCGTGGGCGGCGGCGTGGTCCTGGCGGCCAGCTACGAGGCGAAGGCGTTCGGAGTGCGCACGCCGATGAACGGCGGGCAGGCGCGCCGGTTGTGCCCGCACGCGATCGTGGTGCCGCCGCGCATGTCGGCCTATGCCGAGGCGAGCAAAGCCGTCTTCGACGTCTTCCGCGACACCACGCCCGTGGTGGAGGGCATCTCCATCGATGAGGCGTTTCTCGATGTCGGCGGCTTGCGCCGGATCTCCGGTGAGCCCGTCGCCATCGCGACACGGCTGCGCGCACAGGTGCGCGATCGGGTCGGTCTGCCCATCTCGGTGGGGATCGCCCGCACCAAGTTCCTCGCCAAGGTGGCCAGCGCGGTCGCCAAGCCCGACGGATTGCGGCTGGTCGCGCCGGAGGGCGAACTGGAATTCCTGCATCCGCTGCCGGTCGAAAGACTATGGGGCGTCGGCGATGTCACCGCGCGCACGTTGCACGAGCACAACATCACCCGGGTCGGGCAGCTGGCCGAGCTGGGTGAGCGCCCGCTGCGGGCGATACTCGGCCCCGCAGCGGCCCGCCACCTGTACGCCCTGTCCTGGGCGCGTGACCCGCGCCGCGTCGAAACCGGCAAGCGGCGGCGCTCGATCGGCGCCCAGCGCGCCCTCGGGCGCGGGCACCGTCCTCCCGAGGAGATCGAGGCCTACCTGCACGGACTCACCGATCGGCTGG